>CAZSGD010000010.1:85725-112991 GCA_964606155.1 uncultured Chitinophaga sp.
GTGTACTCCTTTCCCCGCCTACCGGCAGGCAGGTCTGCGGTGAATATTTCTCGCAGCAGCATAGAGTCATTTCCACTGCAATGACTGCTAACCATAAACTATAAACCCAAAACCATAAACAAAATACTTTACGCCGTATTTTGTGTTCCTGAAAATATATCCATCATGCGCACCATTTTATTACTCATTGCCTCCAACGTATTCATGACCTTTGCCTGGTATTATCATTTAAAGCAGGAGGGGTGGCCTTTGTGGAAAGCCATTCTGATAAGCTGGTTCATTGCCTTGTTTGAATACATGCTGATGGTACCTGCTAACCGTTATGGATATGCGAAAGGTGTGTCGGGTTTTCAGCTGAAGATGATACAGGAAGTGATCACGCTGGTGGTATTTACCGTTTTTGCCATTCTGTACCTGAAAGAACCTTTTCACTGGCGGTACCTGGTGAGCTTTATGTTCCTGCTGGGGGCTGTGTATTTTATGTTCAGCAAGCGATTTGGATGATATAGAGTCGCAAGTCCGGAATGCTAAACGGAGTCGGCAGTAAATGTTCTGTGCTGCTCTTTCATTTTTTGCCGCCTGATCAGGTCGGATTTAACTTTATGAACTACGGCACTGGTCAGGAAGTACAACCCGGTGCAAATAAGAATGGATGCGATACCCGCCCAGAAATACCAGTCGGTGGTCTTTGTTTTTTCAAAACAGGCATAAACGATCGAAAAGATCCCGGCTGTAACAGCTATAAACCCAGAAAAAAGTTTAGCGAAGTATTTTTCACGGTGGTTATTTGGCGGCATGGCGTTGGGTTTATATAAGGCTTAATTAACGGCAAATTTAAGAAAAAAATAATTTTATGTTAATCACCTGCCAACCGGCCCGGGTCAAAAAAGCGTCAATTACATTTGTAGTATAATTAATTGAATATGAAAAATATACTGGCGGCCGTATTGTTTCTAACGGGTAGCCTTACCCTAATTGCCCAGGAGGCACCCGAGGGTCTCTTTATCGGTTCAAAAGCAGCTGATTTTAAGGCAACTGACCAGCGGGGCAATGAAATACGCCTGAAAGACCTGCTGAAGAAGGGTAAAGTGGTGCTGGTATTTTACCGTGGGTACTGGTGCCCCCATTGCAACCGGGAGCTTTCCCGTTTCCAGGACTCCATCGGCCTGGTACTGGATAAAGGGGCCACACTGATCGCGATATCACCGGAAACAACGGATAATATCAGTAAAACGATTGAAAAAACAAAGGCGGAATTTTCTATTCTTCATGATGAAGGCCTCAAGATCATGAAAGCCTACGATGTGGATTTTGAAGTACCTGAAAATACGGTTACCCGTTACCGTAATACGGGTATCGACCTGGCAGAGATCAACGGTAAAAATGGCACCTGGCTGCCGGTACCGGCTGTTTATATTATCGACAAAGAATCCACCGTTACCTACCGCTTCTTTAACCAGGACTATAAAAAGCGGCCGAGCGTGAAAGAAATTGTAGAAAACCTATAAGGAGAATAGTTTATCGTTTTTAGTTTTTGGTTTATGGTTGGCAGTTGTCAAAGCAGGGAGAGAACAGATGAACAGAAGAGCATTAGAACAGAAGAACAATAGAACAGAAGAACAATAGAACAGAGGAAGTATAGGCGGCCTCAACAATTTTTGATTATCATATTGAGCTCAATTGCCATAGTTTCCTACTCTCCAATCTATAAACAACTATTATCTATTAGTTATTATCTTTTATCTATTCTCATCTATCCCACACAATCTTCCCGATCTTTCCATTATTACCTGCCAGGAAAATAGAAGTGCCCAGTTTAGCGATACGGCAAACATGAAAGCCTTCCTTGCTGATCCATTGCCAGTTCTTGCCGCCATCAGCTGAATAATCCACCCCGTTGAGCCCGCAACTGAAAGCATCCTTTGCCGACACATATTCCACACAACTTCTGTAACCATGTGGCGGTGTTTTGGGTTGCCGCCAGGTTTTACCCCCATCATAAGTAATAGCGCAATTATTTTTGGTGGAGGAGTCAGCAGCAAAATCTCCACCCACCACAATCATCCTTTTGCCCCCCTTTCGCCGGAACCTGTCCCATACCGTAAGAGAATTGGCCCCCGTGGTTTCTTTTCCCTGAATCATGGGCATCTCGATCGTTTTATCACGAATAAATAACCTGGACCTTAACCCGCCACTGATAAAGACCGCTTCGTCCATATCCAATGCACGGATATTGGTGCCACTGGCAGCAAAACAGGCTTCGCCACTGTCGGCCACAGGTCGTTTGTCCACCGGAATATCCTGCCAGGTGGAGCCCCCGTCAAAACTGCGGGCCACAAAAAATTTCCCGCCTATCGGATCGCCGATCACTATACCCGCCTGCTCATTCCAGAATTCCATCGCATCGAGGAACATGCCCTTTGTCTTATTTTCATATACGATCTTCCAGGATTCACCGGCATCCGTTGTTTTAAGAATATAAGCCGGTTCTTCAATGGCCATGATTACAGCCGTGGCAGCATCAAAAGCTTCAATATCCCTGAATTCTTTTTTCTCAAAACCTTTTACCACCATCCATTTCCATGTTTTGCCCCCGTTGGTGGACCGGCCCACGGTACCATGGCTGCCGCTTACCCAGATCACATTATCATTCACCACACTCAGGCCGCGAATGCTTGTTTTTGTATCTGTGGTCAATATCTCTACCGCAGGTTTTTGTGCAGCAGCAAAAAAAAGAGAGCATAAAAATAATGGGGAAAGCAGGAAATGTTTTTTCATCAGTGTGGTTATGGCTACTAAAATAGCCGTTTTGGTCAATATTTTACCATGGTTCTTTTGGTGCTGCCATCGTCGTATAACTCTATGATGGCATAGGCAGGATCAAATTCCTGGAAAGCGCCGCCCCACCAATTACCGGACACAGCCCCATTGCAGTAATATTTAACACCCAGGTAATCCACTTCGTCTTGTAAGTGTATATGCCCGCTGATACACACTTTAACAGCAGGATATTGCATAAATAATTTTTTCAACGACAGGAAATCGGTGTGCATCAGGTTACGTTTGATCATCAGGTCGCCATTAGCCTCCGTTTTATTAAAGAAAAGACCAGAACAGATAGAAAGGATGGGGATATGAGATACGATACAAATATGTTTTCCCGGGGCCACCCACTTTAATTCCTGTTGCAGCCATTCGTATTGCTCAGGGTCCAGTTTCCCTATATATCCTCCTGCCGGGTTTAATTGTGTGCTGTCGAGCACAATGATATGCCAGTTGTGTTGTGAAAAACTGTAATATCTTTTTTTCATTTCCAGCGTTTCTACTGCCCATACTTTTCCATAGAGCCGGTCGGCTTCCGGTTTATTCTCTTTGATGAACCATCCCCATATATCATGGTTACCGATGGTATGATAAACAGGCAGGCTGTTTTCTTTTTTCAGTATATTTTTAAAGAGGTCCCATTGGGCTTCTGTCTTTTGTTTGTCTGCCTCCAGCGAATCCATAATGGCATCACCACCGTTGATAATGAAATCAACTTTGGGGCTGAGCTGCTGTACATGATGCAGGGCTTTGGCCATGCCTGTTTCAGGCACAATTCCTGGTTTTACATGAATATCGGTGAGATGGGCCAGCCGGAGCGGCTTTTTTTTGAGGTCTGATGCTACCAGGGGCGGGGATAATAATGTACCGGCCGCCACCGTGGCGGATACCTGCAGAAATTGCTTTCTTTTCATAATGTATTGTGTGGGTGAAAACGTTAGGAGCTTATCAAAAATAAGAGTTAGTTATTTATACCACAATTTATTATCGGAGGTATGCAACGGCAATTCTGTGCGTTGTCACAATCCGGATTTTTAGTGCTGATCCATTTGGCCACAGAGGTACGCTGAGAATTGGAGAACCTCAGAGAAAATGCCCTGAGCGGCCCTATTACTGCGGATATCCGTGGGGACTGTTTTCAAGATGAAGCACTACACAATTTTTAATAGTTTGCCAGGGTAGATAATGAATAGCATTATTTTTGCTGTTATGGCTAATCGCAAACGGTTTTTATGAAAAATAAGGTATTCTATATGATGGCCATGGCACTGGTGTTCCTGGCAGGATGTCAAAAAGAAAAAAGCTTTGAACAGGGCAATGCGCCCAGTGAAGGCAGCCTTCAAAGTGATGTTTCCGGGGATTGCTTACCCAAGACAGTGAATGGCACCTATGAAGCAGGGACCGCTTTAACTGTTGCCCATACCATCGCTGTGTCGGTGGATGTAACAAAGACAGGTACTTACCTGGTCAACACAGATACCGTGAACGGAATTTATTTCCGTGCCACAGGCACTTTTACTTCCACTGGCGCCAACACGATCACGCTGCGGGGAAACGGGACTCCTTTTGCTGCAGGTACTTTCAATTTTGTGGTAAGTTATAATGGAACCCTTTGTGACATACAGATCACGGTACTTCCTTCCGGGGCCGGGGGACCTGCCCAATTTACCATTGAAAGCAGCGGTACCCCTGCCAATTGCTCAGGTGCCACAGCTGCCGGCAATTATATCATTGGCACAGCGTTGAATAGTTCCAATACCGTAACCCTCTCTGTGAATGTAACCACGATCGGCACCTATACCGTTACCACCACTGCCACCAATGGAATGACTTTTTCTAAAACAGGTGTTTTCACTACCACCGGTGTACAACCACTGGTATTGACAGGATCGGGTACGCCAACGGGTACTCCGGGCCCCGTTACCATTTCTGTTACGGCAGGTTCATCTACCTGCAGTTTCCAGGTAACCACGGTAGCGGGTGCTACTTTCTCCTTCAATTGCGCCACTGCTGTGGTAAATGGAACTTACCAGGCGAATGTAGCATTAGGTAGTTCCAATACAGTGGATATAGACCTAAACGTTCTTACAACAGGGCCTTATAATATCAGCACCACTGCCACCAATGGAATGACCTTTACAGCCTCGGGTAATTTTACCACAACCGGGGTTATCAATATTCAACTCGTTGGGTCCGGCACGCCTGCTGCAGCCGGTACCTTTAATATACCAGTACCCGGTACCACTTCCTGCACATTTCCGGTTACCTGTACAGCAGCACCGGTGGTGAACTGGAGTTTCAAGCAGGGTACCACCACTTTTTCCGGCACCACTACTACGGTCAGTCTCCAGGTTTTGGGAGCATTCACCAATTTCAGTTATATCGGCACCAATACAGCAAGTGAAACACTGGTGTTTTCACTGGTGGACCTGGTGGGCGGTATCGGTGCGGAACAATATAATACCAATTCCACCACCAATAACTCCGGGGCATTCATATTTACCACAGCTGGCGGGGATACCTGGTCATCAGACCCCACCGTAACAGGAACGAATGTGACCTTCTCAGTGACTTCTCATAATACCACTACCAAAACCATCACAGGAACCTTTACCGGT
The DNA here is from genome assembly GCA_964606155.1 of uncultured Chitinophaga sp. Taxonomy (GTDB): domain Bacteria; phylum Bacteroidota; class Bacteroidia; order Chitinophagales; family Chitinophagaceae; genus JJ008. Next base: position 91,167 of record CAZSGD010000010.1, read on the forward strand.
ACGGTAAAAAATGGTGCCGGAACAGTACTATCCATCAATACCGGTACTTTTACCGCTGTTTATCCATAAGATATTAACGTTATTGAATAGGCGAAACCACCTCTTGACAGGTGGTTTTTTTGGTACACCCCGGTTTCGTATATTCATTTTTACAACTTTATTATTATGCATTTAAAAACCATTGCAGCGGTATTGACGCTATCTACCATGATCATTTCATGTAAAAATTCCTCTAACGAAACGGCAGCATTCAAGTGGCCCGAAGGATTTAAACCACCATTGGCAGAAAAAAAGAACAAAGACCTGGTGGCCCACGGTGATACCCGGGTGGATGAGTACTACTGGATGAACGATTATTTTAAAAAAGGGCCCGACAGTACAAAGGTGGTGGATTACCTAAAAGCAGAGAATACATACCTGGACTCTATGATGGCAGGTACAAAGAAATTCCAGGATGACCTCTTCACGGAGATGAAAGGCCGCATCAAGGAAAAAGATGAATCGGTGCCCATGCTCAGCAATGGCTATTATTATTATACACGCACCGATGATGGCAAGCAATACTATAAATATTGCCGTAAAAAAGGAGACCTGAATGCCCCCGAAGAAATACTGCTCGATGTGGATAAGCTGGCGGAAGGGTCGAATTATTATTCTGCAACCGGATTTGCCGTGAGCCCCGACAATAAAATGCTGGCTTTTGGTGTGGACAAACTATCCCGCAGGCAATACACCATTTATATCAAGAACCTGGAAACGGGGGAGATGCTGAAAGACGAAATAAAAAATACCCAGGCCGACCCGGTATGGGCCAATGATAATGCCACCCTGTTCTATACGTCCAAGAACGCGGTGACATTGCTTTCAGAAAAGATCATGAAGCATAAATTGGGCAGCGACGCAGCAGCTGACCCTGTTATTTACACCGAAAAAGATCAAAGTAATTATATCGGTGTGTTCAAAACAAAATCCAACAAATACATCAGTATTTATTCTGCTGCCACCTTGTCTGCCGAATACAGGATACTGGATGCCGATAAGCCCGATGGGTCCTTCTCTGTATTTCAGCCCCGAATGAAAGATGTATTATACAGCTTTGATCATTGGGGGGATAAATTTCTTATCGTAACCAATAAAGACGCCAGGAACTTTAAACTGGTGGAAACGCCCGTAGATAAAACAGGTGTGGACAACTGGAAGGATGTGATCCCTCATCGTACGGATGTATTGCTGGAAGGTATTGATGTATTTAAGGACCATTGGGTGATCACGGAAAGAAAGAACGGCCTGCTGCAATTACGGATACGGGAAGTGGCCAGCGGCAATGAACACTATCTTGATTTTGGAGAACCGGCCTATGCAGCGTATGCCACCGGTAATGCAGAGTTTAATTCAGGTACTTTACGCTATGCTTATACCTCACTCACCACGCCTAATTCCGTGTATGATTATAACATGGCCACAAAAGAGAAAAAATTAATGAAAGAACAGCCGGTATTGGGAGGTTTTGACAAGAACGATTATGTAACGGAGCGGGTCTATGCCACGGCCAAAGATTCCACCAAAGTTCCCATTTCACTGGTGTATAAAAAAGGAATGAAAAAAGACGGCAGCTCGCCTTTATTGTTATATGGATATGGTTCTTATGGGGCCAGTATGGATGCCAATTTCAACAGTGCCAGGCTGAGCCTGCTGAACCGTGGATTTGTATTTGCCATTGCGCATATCCGGGGCGGACAGGAGATGGGCCGCCAGTGGTATGAAGATGGTAAGCTGATGAAAAAGGAAAATACCTTTACAGATTTCATCGATTGTGGTGAATACCTGGTTAGTCAAAAATATACTTCCAAAGGACATTTGTATGCTATGGGTGGAAGTGCGGGAGGGTTGCTAATGGGTGCGGTGGTCAATATGGCTCCTGATCTCTGGCATGGGGTAGTGGCACAGGTTCCCTTTGTGGATGTACTCACCACGATGTCGGATCCCACTATTCCTCTCACAACAAATGAATACGATGAGTGGGGTAACCCGGCTAACAAGGATGCATATATGTATATGAAGTCCTATTCACCGTATGACAATGTGCGGAAACAGAATTATCCCAATATGCTGGTGACTACAGGGCTCCACGACAGCCAGGTGCAGTATTTTGAACCGGCAAAATGGGTGGCAAGATTAAGAGCGATGAAAACAGATAATAATTTATTGCTGCTGAAAACAAATATGGAAGCAGGGCATGGGGGCACATCGGGCCGTTTCGACCGGTTGAAAGAAACTGCATTAGAGTTTGCTTTCATCCTCGCCCTGGAAGGCATTACCAGTTGAGCAGTACTCTAAAAAATATATACCCATTTCAGCGACCCGGCCCAAAGCGGGTCGCTTATTTTTTCTTTCATGCCCGAAAAAGAAGTACTGATGCCAAACTTTTCATTGAAATAATAATTACCGGAAAGCCGGAAGACGAGGTTAAAACGTGCCAGGCTATTGTATATACTCAGCCCAGGCCCTGCTGTGAGCGAGATGTTCCCGTTTTTTTCTACATTATAAATGGCCCCGCCATCGATGTGAAAAAAAAGATAGCCAGGATAGGTATAAGAATAACTTACCACCTCTTCTTTTTTACCCAAATAATAAGCAGCCCCGGCATGGGCTGTAAGACCAATAGCTTTCTGTGTTTTCTTTGATAATAAACCAAAGCGACCGGCACTGCGGCTGTATTGAATGGCAAAACCTACCCCATGCGACCGGGAAAAAATGCCCAGGGGAATATTCAGGCCACCCGCAATGCTATTCTTTTTTCCTGTAGTAATAATTTGCTGCTTATCTTTTGGCAATTGTGCCATCAATGTAGAATCGAGAAATATGATCAGGAGCAGGGTGCTGATTTTTTTCATTCCTTTCCGGACTTTTGATATATTCATCGGATCAGTATGGCAGTACCTTTCTTTTCGATAAGTATGCCGGCTTCATTGGTGATCTTGAGTATCCATACATACACACCCGTTTCCTGCAATATTCCCTGTAGTTTGCCATCCCAGCCGGCGCCGCCCTGTGAAGTGGTGTAAACCTGTTGTCCCCACCGGTTATAAACACTGAATTGTTTTAAGGTGAATTTGGTACCAAAGATGGGACGGAGCAGATCATTTCTGCCGTCATTGTTGGGTGTAAAACCTGTGGGCACATACACACTATCAAGGTCCACCACGGTTATTTTTACAGACCTTTCCACAAAACAGCCCATGATGTTAGAGATCTTTACGGTATAGGTTATGTCACTGGTGGGTGAAGCCACGGGACGTTGAACAGAAGGATTGCTGAGTGCGGTGGCGGGCGTCCATTCATAGATATTACCGGGGCCTTGTGCAAATAAGCGGATCGATTGACCATTGAAGATGACCTGGTCCGGGGTAATGGATGTAATACCGGAAAGATCGCCCATATCAACCCTTATCGTAATGGAATCATCCAGGCAAGGGGTGGTTGTTTTGATCTTTAATTTTACATCATAAGCGCCCATCATGGCATATACATGTTTTGGAGCTAATTGGGTGGAAGTATTCCCATCACCAAAATCCCAGATATACTGCAGGTTCGGACTGGTTTCAACAGGGTTCACTATTTCAAATCTTACATAACCCGAATCACAGCCTCCAAAGAAATTGAAATTGGGTTTTGTAAATGCAACTCCCGAAGGGAAAATAGTTTTTGATTTTATCACTGTGCCGCACCCTGTAAGGGAAGTAATGGTAAGCCTTACTAAATACGATTGTTTAGGAAGGGCATAGGTATGTACAGGGTTTTGTAAGGTGGATGTATTGCCGTCGCCAAAATCCCAGTTCCAGGAAAGTGTGCCGGTTAAATTGGAATTACCATAGAACTGTATCCTGCCGGTACAGCTGTCCAGTATGTCATAGGAAAGATTGTTATAAGGGCTTACTGAAATATCATTGATATAAGCAGGCAACCCAATATCAGCAGGATTCAGCAGCTCCAGTTTTTTTATCTCATAGTTACAGGCAAGGCCGGGATTATCAGGGTTACTGATTACATCCAGGAAGTTTCCCTGTGGTGAAAGATAGATCTTTCCATCCGGGGCTAACTGCACACCCCAGATATTGGCGGAAGCCGGCATGGATACCCGTGAATTGACAATGTCCGTAACAGTGGGCAGTTTTACATTGAACTGGTCTGTAAATAACCTGCGGGGCAAATAGATATATTGAGAGTTGGGAGAAAAATCGGCACTGATATATTTGGCAGTGGGTACCAGGACCTTTCTTGGATTGGAAATAATTCCCGTGGCATTGTCAAAGTCAAATAACTGGAAATAATCGAAAGGGGAACCGGTTGCCACGTCAACATCCGGGAAATGTGTATGACAAAGCATTTTTCCATCGGGGCTCACTTTCATCACGCCCACATTCATGGTGGGATAGCTGTCCATGGGATCGCCTACTGCGGAAACAGTGGACGAAAACAGGAGACCGTTGCAATTGATGAGCCAGGAACGGAAAATATTGCTGTTGATATCATTGGTGATCAGCCATACGTCGATACCATTTGCATGGCGAACTGCTGCCAGCCTTTCCGTACCCGGAGCTACTAAAAGTGAATTCTTGGTTACCACTTCCCCATTGCCGCCATCACCACGTATATCCACTATCGAATACCGGTAACCGTTTGCAAAGCCATTTTCAACTGCATCCGCTGTAAAAATATAATACAGGTTCTTATCTCCGGGGTGGGGGATGATAATACTTGACTGAAATGCTGAAGTATGCCCGCCGATCTGGTCACCATTCAGCATCACCAGGTGATTCCTGTTATAAACAGTAACCCCATTGGTATAAAAAAGTACATTTCCATCATCATCACAGATCGTGCTGCTTCCTTCTTTAGCCACCATGGCACTATTGTTCAACGGACGGGGAACGACAGGCCCGGGGCTGAAATCAAGGCCTGAACGACCACCGAAATACCAGATATTATTTTGTTGTGCAGGGGCAGACGAATACATCAATACACTGAGTACTGATAAACACAAGAGTATAAGATGGCGTTTTTTCAAATACAGGGTTGTGTTCGGGCCTGAAACAAAGACAGTTGTCACACAAAATTGCTGCTTTTTTATGGGAATTAACAGCGTGGTATAACTTTAGCACAATAAAAAGGGTGAATTTTACGATTTTTAGCTAAACTCACTGCTTTTGAGTTTGTTAGGTAGAATATCCTGTGTTATTACTATTGTGCTGGTATCCCTGTGTGGCAGTGCCCAAATCCCCCTTGCCCCAAACACCGCGACCAATCTTCGCCAAAAAGTATTTAAAACAGGCCCCGACAGCCTCCGGATTGATACCCTGAGCATCGTTCCCAGCAGTTTTTTGATCGAAGGAGTGCCCGATTCCGCCTACCGGCTGGACCCGGTAAAAGCCATGCTGTACTGGCGGCAAAAGCCGGCCCTGGAAAGTATAACGGTGAAGTATAGGGTATTTCCATTCAGGCTGGATGCTTATGCGCAACGGCTCAGTTACGACAGTGTGGTCAATAAATTCTACGTAAAACCCTTTTTGGTCACCGACGGGCTCACCGACCAGCAAAGAGGGATATTTGATTTTGGTACCATGAAAGCCGAAGGAAGTTTTGGCCGGCAGGTGGGTTTTGGCAATAACCAGGACGCCGTACTCAATTCATCACTTAACCTGCAGCTGAGCGGTATGCTGGGCGACAGTATCGAGATACAGGCTGCTATTACCGATAACAATATCCCTATCCAGCCCGATGGAACAACACAGCAACTGAATGAATTTGACCAGGTGTACCTGCAATTCAAAAAAAAGAACTGGCAACTGAACCTGGGTGATATTGACATACGTCAAAACCAAAACTATTTCCTGAATTTTTATAAACGACTCCAGGGGATATCTTTTCAAACCACCAACCGCATTTCACGGACCACCGAATCCAAAACACTGGTCAGCGGTTCTATTGCCAAAGGAAAATTTACCCGCAACGTCATCACGGCCCTCGAGGGTAACCAGGGGCCGTATAGGCTCACCGGGGCCAACAATGAATTTTTCTTTATTGTACTGGCCAATACGGAGCGGGTATTCTATGATGGTCAGCTGTTGCAGCGGGGCGAAGACCAGGATTATGTGATCAACTATAACTCGGCGGAGATAACGTTTACCCCAAAGCGCATGATCACCAAAGATAGCCGGATACAGGTGGAGTTTGAATATGCAGACCGGAATTATCTCAATGCCAACCTGTACCTGTCGCAGGAATTTGAAATCAATAAAAAATTAAAACTCAGGCTGAGTGCATTCAATAACAACGATGCAAAGAACTCACAGATCAACCAGGAGCTGGACCAAAACCAGAAACAATTCCTCGCCAACCTGGGCGACAGCATTCAGCGGGCTTATTATCCCACTGCTGCCATTGACACATTTGCTGCCGGAAAGATCCTGTATGAAAAAGTGATCGTAACACCGGGTGTGGATTCTTTTTATCGTTATTCCACTGATCCGGCACTGGCCCGGTATAATCTTTCGTTTGTGGACGTAAAACCGGGCAATGGGGATTATGTACCTGACTTTAATGGGGCCAATGGCAAAGTGTATAAATATGTGGCGCCCATTGCAGGGGTAAAGCAGGGACAATATGAGCCTGTACAAATATTAGTAACCCCAAAACGACAGCAATTGCTGGACCTGGGACTCGATTATAAGATCGGGAATAATACACTGCTGAAAGCAGAACTGGCCACCAGTAATAATGATGTAAACACTTTTTCTGAAAAGGATAATGGCGATGACAGAGGATGGGCCGCAAAATTTCAACTCAGCAACCAAAAGAGTTTTCATACACGGAAGGAGTTGCAGTTAGGTACTGCACTGGATTATGAATATGTACAGCGGAAATTCAGGCCATTGGAGCGGTTACGTTCGGTGGAGTTTACCCGTGATTGGGGATTGCAGGTCCAGTCGATACCCACCCCGGTAGATGAAAATATTATACGGTTCACAGCGGGACTGAAAGATAAATCCAGTCATTCCCTGCTCTACCAGTTTACCAATTATCACCGGAGCGACGATTACAATGGTTTTCAAAATGCACTCACTCACCAAATAGGTTTTGGCGGATGGCAATTCAATAACCAGTTTGTGATCACCAATTTTAATTCTTCCAGCGACAATGGTGTATTCTTCCGCCCGGTGTTGGACCTGAGCAAACAACTGAAAAAAATGGATAATTGGCGATTGGGGGCACGCTATACCCTGGAGAGGAATATCGCCCGTCATAAAGCAACGGATACCCTGGTGCCTCTTGCTTTTTCCTTTGATACCTATACCGTGTACCTGAAGTCGGATGAATCCCGCGAGGACCGGAACCGGTACAGCATTACTTTCTTTACCCGGTCAGACGAGTACCCGGCAGGTAAGGGGTTTGTGCGTGGGGACAGGAGCCTGAACCTGAACCTGCAGGCCGACCTGATTAAAAACCCGAAAAGAAGATTCTTTTTCAATACCACATTCCGCAAGCTGAAAGTGTATGATACCACGGTTTCGCGGCAAAAAGAAGATGAAACAATTTTGGGAAGGGCTGAATATGTGATGAATGAATGGAAAGGATTGCTGACAGGAAATATTTTATATGAAGTGGGAGCGGGGCAGGAGCAGCGTAGGGATTTTGCATACCTGGAAGTGCCGGCGGGTACAGGAGTGTATGCCTGGATAGATTATAACAATGACGGAGTGCAGCAACTGAACGAGTTTGAAATCGCCGCATTCATTGACCAGGCCAAATTCATCCGGATACTCACTCCCACCAATGATTTTATCAAGGCCAATTACATCACGTTTAATTACAGCCTGAACATCAGCCCCCGGGCAATACTGAACCAGTCAGACCTGAAAGGGTTTAAAAAATTATTATCCCGTATCAATATCTCCACCACTTTTCAAACCAGCAAAAAGTCGGTGGCCAAAGGAAATTTTGAATTCAATCCTTTTAAGTATGGGGTTAATGATAATAATCTGATTACCCTGGATACCCGCATACCCACCACTGTTTCATTTAACCGCTTTAGTTCCAAATGGGGGGTAGACCTCACCAATGTAAGGATCAATGGCAAAGCGTTGCTGACCTATGGCTACGAAAGCCGCAAACAAAATGACTGGATACTGAAGTGGAGATGGAATATCAGCCGCAGTGTTTCATTGACCATGAACGGACGAAAAGGATTCAATGCCTTATACACGCCACAGTTTGCCAACCGGAATTATCAACTGGATATTTACAGTGTGGAGCCCTTCCTGACCTATATTGTTAAAACTTCTTTCAGGCTGGTGGCCAGCTACCGGTATGATAATAAACATAATCTGCCTGCCTACGGAGACCAGGCATCCATTTCCCATTCTATCAACCTGGAAACAAAGTACAATATACTTCAGAACAGCTCGATAAACGGGCGATTTACTTTCAATAACATTGATTATACTGACCTGGCCACCGGGAATGCGGCTAATACCACCGTTAGTTATATTATGCTGGAAGGTTTATTACCCGGCAAGAACTATTTATGGTCATTAGGATTATCCAAAAGATTATTGAATAACCTGGAGCTGAATTTTCAGTATGATGGAAGAAAGGCCGGTAATGTGAAGACGGTACATATTGGAAGGGCGTCGATTACGGCGTTGTTTTAGAACCGGGCCCCCTAAATCCCCCAAGGGGGACTTTAGATTCCCGTTATTTTTTTCCTTACCCCCTTTGGGGGCCAGGGGGCTACACATTAAACCTGAAATGCATCACATCCCCGTCTTTGACGATGTATTCTTTTCCTTCAATTCTTAATTTACCCACTTCACGGCAGGCAGATTCAGAACCGTATTGTATAAAATCATCATAGCCGATCACTTCCGCTTTGATAAAACCTTTTTCAAAATCGGTATGAATAACGCCGGCCGCCTGCGGGGCTTTCCATCCTTCATGAATGGTCCATGCTCTTACTTCCTGTACACCGGCCGTGAAATAAGTATATAAATTCAGCAGTTTGTATGCGGAATGTATGAGGCGGTCCAGTGCAGGTTCTTTCATGTGGTATTCTTCCATGAACATCTGCTTGTCATCCGGGTTGTCCATCTCTGCTATCTGTGCTTCAATGTTATTGTTCATGATGATCACTTCCGCTTTTTCATTTTTCACGGCTTCTTTCAGGGCATCGGAATATTTATTGCCGGTATGCATCGAAGGTTCATCCACATTCGCCACATACAATACGGGTTTATCTGTGAGCAGAAAAAGATCGGCAACCGCTGCTTTTTCTTCTTTGGAAAGATCGAGCTCACGGATGCTTTTCCCTTTTTCCAAATGGTCTTTACAGCGCACCAGCACTTCCAGCTCTGCTTTTAATTTGGGATCGGATTTGGCCAGCTTTTCTGAACGCTGGATCTTCTTTTCCACACTTTCCAGGTCTTTCAGCTGTAATTCTGTATCGATGATCTCTTTATCACTTACGGGGTTGATGGCGCCTTCATCGCGGAGAATATTTTCATCTTCAAAACAACGGATCACATGAATGATGGCATCCACTTCGCGGATATTGCCCAGGAATTTATTGCCCAATCCCTCGCCCTTGCTGGCGCCACGCACCAGCCCGGCTATATCCACGATCTCGATCTGGGTGGGTACGATCCGGTTAGGGACCACCAATTCCGCCAGTTTATTTAACCGGGGATCGGGCACGTCCACCAGGCCCACATTGGGATCAATGGTACAGAAGCGATAATTGCTCGCCTGTGCTTTGGCGCTGTTACTCACCGCGTTAAATAATGTCGATTTTCCTACATTGGGAAGTCCTACGATGCCTGCTTGTAATGCCATAAATTATGTTTGGAAGAAAGCCTTTTTTTCAGGGCGCAAAGATAACCCGAATTGGGGAAGTAGCGAAACGGATAGTGAATTAAAAGGGCAGGGCTTCAGCAGCTGAATTCATTTGACCGCTTCGGGGATATTATTTTTCGTTGTGAGAAGCCAGGCTTGCTGCTAAGTGGTACCGTATAGTGCGACTAACGGTTATCAGCAGGTATATCAATAATCCAACTACCAAGACCGGCTTTGTTCTTTATGTTATGAGCGGTCCACCGGAGATTCCAGATACCTCCATAAAGTACGTGTACATGGGAAAAGCCCATACCAGCCAGTTTTTTGGCACATTCATACAATTCAGGTTGCCCGCTGAATGTATATATGATTACCGGCTTGTCTTTGGAAGGAAGTTGGCTAAGTTTAGTCTCCAGATCGGGGTAAGGAATATTTACCGCATTGCGGATGTGCCCGATATTTTCCCAGTAATTCTTTGATGTATTGGTGTACTGATCGCTGTTGCGTATGTCGAGCAGGAATACATCATTTTCTTTAGCTAAATTATTAAACTCATCGGCACTGATTATTTTGTAGGCACTTTTTTGCTGCCATGCCAGCGATGAACGGTTGCCGTTTGTAATCACTTCGCTCATCCAGCCATCGAGGCCGTTAAAAAGAATGGTTACATCTTTGTATCCGCTGCCGGTAAGCAGGACGGCGGCCTTAGCGCTTTCATCACCAAATTCATCCACCAGCAGAATGTTTTTATTGGGTGGAATGGTGGACAGTCTTTCACCGAGCTGCGTAAAAGGTATGTTGACAGCCTCCGTAAACTTACCCATCGTATTCCTTTTTTCGGAAGGGCTGATGCCCCTGAAGGCCGAATCAGCACGAAGATCAATAATGTAATAAGGATTTTTCTTTTGGGTACGGTCCATGATTTCTGCTGCGGATAGTTGTTTGTACGAAAGGTTTGTTGTATAGTGTTGTTCAAAACAGTCGCCCAATTGATGGCGGAGGGTGAGCAGGTTGGTCATGCCGCCATTAATATTAAATACGTTTGTAAAACCACTGTCGGCCAGCATCTTTGATGCTCTCCTGCTTCGCTGGCTGTGTGAGCAGTAAATAAAAATGGGTTTATCTTTTACATCCTCCAGTTCCCTCCACCGGCTGGCCAGTTCACCAACGCTGATATGCCTTGCATTTTTAAAACGCCCGATATTGAGGCCCCGTGAGGATGTGTCTGCATATTCTCCTTTGCTGCGCACATCCAGCAGCACATAACCAGCGTTTTCTTTCAATGTCCTGCAAAGGTCTTCCGGGAAAACCGTTTTAAACTTTACATTGTCATACTGGAATGGCTGGCCGCTGATAACCGTTGTAACCACGAATGCCAGTGCGGTGAGAAAGCTGCGCATAGATATAGTTTAATACTGTCAATTTATGCAGAATAAAGGATGCCCTCTGGGCTAAATTGATAAAAGGTTTGTTTTACATGATGAAGTGCAGGTGGGTGAATAATACGGGGAAAGGATGCAGCGCATTTTGTTTATATTCACCACCAAATTAATATCTATGGTATTAAGCAGGATATGGTCTGCATTCATCATTGTGGCGGTGGTGGTGGCAAGTGTCAGGATGTTTTCGGGAGATAAGCAAATATTCAATCGCATGGTGGTGGGCAAATCGTCTGATAAGTATGATTCGGTATACTATTACGGTATTGGTTCACCTCTTAATCAGAACCTTTCACCAAAGTATACCGACCTGTTAAAAGAATACGGGTATAAAAAAGTTGATGATGTACACAAAGCAACGATATTACTGACCGATAACCTGGCGGCTGATTCCGTGCGTATGATAACGGCGGCCCATCCGACCATTAAAGTATACAGTTATGTAAGTGTTCAGAAAAAACTGGTGAGAAAAGTGGACGGGATCATTGAGACCGCCAAAAATTCAGTGATCGATATCATCTTCCCGCTCATAGGTGTGCTGGCCTTGTTCATGGGGTTTTTAAGTATTGCTGAAAAAGCTGGCGGGGTCCGTTTATTATCAAAGATCATCTGGCCATTTTTCTCCAAAATATTTCCCGATGTGCCCAAAGGGCACCCGGCCACGGGGCACATGATGATGAATTTCTCGGCCAATTTGCTGAATCTCGATAATGCTGCCACACCATTTGGTTTAAAGGCGATGGAAAGTTTGCAGGAGCTGAACCCCAATAAGGCCATTGCTTCCAATGCACAGATCATGTTCATGGCTTTGCATGCTTCGGGCCTTACGCTGATCCCTGTTACGATCATCGCTTTTCGCTCAGGATTAGGAGCAGCCAATTCCACCGACATTTTCATCCCCTGTATGATCGCCACTTTTGTGGCCACCATGGCGGCCATGTTTATTGTGTCATTCAAACAAAGGATTAATTTGTTTCAGCCGGTGGTGATCGCCTGGATCGGGGGTATATCGATCCTGATCTCCCTGTTGGTGATGTATTTCACCAGCCTGGATTCGGCCGGGGCGCAATTGTTTTCGGGTGTAATGAGTAACGGGCTTATACTGACCATTTTTATTTTGATCGTGCTGGGAGGTGTTTATAAAAAGATTGATGTTTTTGATGCATTCGTGGAAGGAGCAAAGGGCGGTTTCGAAACAGGGGTGAGGATCATTCCTTATATCGTGGGGATGCTGGTAGCCATCAGTATGCTTCGCACCAGCGGTACTTTCGATGTTATCATCAACGGCATGAAATCTTTATTTGCTGCCCTGGGAACGGACACCCGTTTTGTGGATGGGTTACCTACGGCCCTGATCAAGCCGATGAGCGGAAGCGGGGCAAGGGGAATGATGGTGGATACCATGAAGACATTCGGTCCTGATTCATTTGCTGGCAGGCTGGCCTGTATCCTGCAAGGCTCCTCAGATACCACTTTTTATGTTATCGCAGTTTATTTTGGATCAATTGGTATCCGGAATACGCGGTATGCAGTGGGTGCCATGCTGCTGGCCGACCTGGCAGGCATCATCACATCTATCATCCTTGCCTATCTGTTCTTTGGATAGCTTAACAAACAACCCGTAATAGCTTCACCGGCTGCACTTCAAATCATGTAAATAAAAAACCTGCCATGTTTTAAACAACATGACAGGTTTTTTTGTAGAATTCCTGTTGAAACTGATCAGTCTGTTATATCAATAGTTAGCAAAGGTGGTCAGACCTCTTGCGGTGGCAATGGCTGCCCCGGTAGTGGTTTTATTGTTCACACCCCTGTAACTACCCCTGAACACCAGGGTATAGCTTCTCTTCCTGGTTGGGTTTAATGTGGTGATGATGTTCAGAATAGTCGGCTTCCCTGTGGTATCGATATTCTGTAAATTGGCACTGTTTCCATTCAGTCTTACATAAAATGTATCAGTCTGTGCAGCGGCATACGGAATAAATTCCGTTACCTCTGACTGTCTCACATTGCTGAAGATAACAGCATTTCTTTTTACAGAAAAGACATCAATCCCGGTAGATGGTGTACTGGGGTTGTAAGTTAAATTGGCAAAACGAAGTCTTGCCGTAGTATCTGCTGGTACTACGATATTATTAGCCACCAGCCTGTTCTTGGGGGCTGTGGTTGTATCATACGTGAACAAAGTATAATACCTGCCTGCCTGGATATCTTCACCAAACGACATCATGAGCTGGGTGGAGGTTAACAAAGTATCACGTACCAGGAAATTGCGAAACCCCGGGGCCACAGCAAAAGAAGTAGGGCCCGATGCACCCGGAAAAACAGTATTGTAAGTATGCGTGGCGCCATTTACTGGCTTGGCATCTACATATATGAAATTACGGTTGCTGTTCACAATGCCGTTGTACACCTGCATCTGTGCCTTATCGTTAAGCGTATAATTCTCCAGCGCCACCTCCTTGTCGATCTGCTTTTTGCAGGAGATGAGCAGGGCAACCACAGCGACCATCACCACACCGGCTTTTATTTTATTTGTTACTTTCATTTGTAATTAGTTTTCTGTTGAACAATTTATGGTTTGGAGAACCATGTTTCCATGGTGTGATAATCGTTACCTACCGGGTAGGCGCCAATGGCTGTCAACGACGGAATATTGTACAAATATTCTGAATTGTACCTGGGCCTGCAACGATATACCAGTTTGCCCTTGTTTTGTGAGAACAGGCTTGTGCCCGACGGGGGTGTAAAGCCTGCATAAACCTGTGCGCTTGTTTCGGGGTCAATATCGATGTAATGATAACGGCGCATATCAGCCCAGGTAACATGTACGCCCCATGCATACTGTGCAATATATTTCTGCAGCATGATCCTTGTTCTGGTAAGTCCAGCAGGTGTGGCCGGTACAATGGCCGGGCTTGCCAGGTAAGCAGCTTTGTTAGCAGGTGTGATCTCACTACCAACCGGTATCAGCGTAGAGTATTTGCTGGTCAGCATATCAAAGTTCAGGCTGATGGCATTCGTATAAGCTGCCAGGGCCGTTGTTTTATCGCCTTTACGTAGACAGGCTTCAGCTTTTAAGAATAATATTTCGGATGCCGTCATCACCGGCCACTCCGCTTCATCCCTGAAAATATACCGGCCTCCTTGTGTAAGCGGGTAGCCTGTAGCGCCATAACCCGTTCCCATGAAATTGAAGGGCTGGCTTCTAACGCCCAGTCCGCTGCTGCCTGACCAGGGGGTAATACCATTGTACAAACCATTTGAATCCTCCCTTAATATATAAGGGCGGCGTGGGTCCTGTACGCCAGTAAAAGCACCTGCATTATTTCCATTCATCAATGTGGTGATATAAGCACCCTGGCGAATACCCGTGGTGGAGGCATTTACATTTTGCCTCACCAGGCCAAAGTAATTGGATGTGCCTGTGATACCTGTATTCTGGAACTTACAGGTAATATTATCTGCATTGGACGAACAGGATAGATCAGCGTATTTGATAACCGAATCTGCACTGTATTCGGTTTTATTGCTGATATACGCATAAGAGCGGGCAAGAATACCATATACAAATTTCTTCCACCTGCCAAGATCGCCGCCATTAAAGTAAAAATCACTGCCGGAGAAATTAGCGGGGTTCATATTACCACCGGTCATGTTCAGGTAAGATAAAGCTCTGTGGCAGATCACTCTTACAGAATCATACACTTCAGATTGATTTTCGTAGGTGAATTGCTGCAGGTTGGTGTTAAATGCCTGTCTTAAAATCATTTCACCATATTCATTGGTGCATTCAAAAAGGCTCCAGGCACGTAGTGCCCATGCAGCGCCTACAAAATCCCATTTTTCTTCTTCTGTTCCCCACTCAATAATACGGTTGAGATTTTGACCCATTCCATAGTAGTGAGCCGCCCACATAGAACCCAGGTTATCGCTGGCGCCTACAGTGCCACCCATCTGGTCGTAATTGGAAGCATTAGCTG
Organism: uncultured Chitinophaga sp.; assembly: GCA_964606155.1. Classification (GTDB taxonomy): domain Bacteria; phylum Bacteroidota; class Bacteroidia; order Chitinophagales; family Chitinophagaceae; genus JJ008. The sequence goes on from CAZSGD010000010.1 coordinate 106,477, forward strand.
CCGTTTGTGAAACAGGAGAAGATGTGGTGGAGTAGGTACCCCAGAACTGGATATATCGTCCAATAAGTAAAGCATCGCCGGCCAAACCATAAGCGCTGCCCGCAGCAGATGAACTGCCCGTTATGCTGCCAATCAAACTGGGAAATATCTGCTCAATAGGCTGTATTGTGGAGGCATTTGGGTTAGCGTATGCCTCATCGATCTTTTTGGAGCAGGAACTGAGCAATACCCCTCCAAACAGAACCGATAACAGGTAATATTTTATCTTATGTTTCATATCAAATTTCTTTTTCAGTTATTTAAATACTGCTTTGATTCCGAAGTTCAGTGATAAAGGAGTGGGCAGGTTGCCATAATCGAAGCCCATACCACCCACACCATTGGCAGATGCCGTGTTGCCGCTGGTGGAGGGATCAGCACCCCGGTAATTGGTCATCAGGATCAGGTCATTGCCTGTGATGAATACACCCAGTGATTTAAAGAACTTCATTCCTTTCAGCATTCTTTCGGGAAGAGTATAGTTCAGGGTGATATCTCTCAGGCGTAACCAATTCACATCATGCTGTACAAACTCCTCTTCCGGCATACCGGTGTAATAAGCCTGCTGATAGTAGGGAACAATGGTGATGGTATTTACAGTGGGGGTAGCTGTATTTTCTTTTCCATCCTGTAATACGCCATTGATGATCCGGGGTGTTTCCCTGTCGGCCGTGCGCTGGCTTTTTCCGGCCAGTGTCAGGTACATATCTGTGGCATTGAACACATCGCCACCCACTTTCAGGTCCCACAGGAAGCTGAGGTTCCAGTTTTTCCAGCGAATAGAGTTCAGGGTTCCTAATGTAAAGTCAGGCATCCTGTCACCAATTACGCGGAAGTTACCATTCACTACGGGTAAGCCTGTTGTGGGGCTGATCAGTATCTGACCGGCATTATTTCTCAGGTAATTGAAACCGGTGATAGTGGTAGCGGGCATTCCGCGGATCATACCTCCCCTTGCATTACCATAGAGCCATGTATCTGCGATATAGGATTCATAGGCAATGGCCTCAGGAAGTGTTAAGATCTCGCTCCAGGTATGATTGAAGTTGAACCGGATATTCCAGTTAAAATCTTTGCGCTTAATAGGATTTAAATCCATTACGATCTCAATACCCTGGTTGCGTGAGCTGGCTGCATTCTGCGTGTTCAGGATATATCCTGTAGCATAGCTCGCCCTGAATTGGTTTTGGATCTGGTCAGTACAAAGTGTATTATAATAGGTGAAATCAAGAGAAAACCTGCTGTTAAAGAATCTCAGTTCAGTTCCCATTTCATAGGTTTTCTGTCTTTCTGGTTTCAGGTTGGGGTTATTATTGTCAAACCCATAAGAGTAAATCGGACCTACATTACTGCTTGTAAAATTATTTATAAATACAGACTGGTTCTTGTAAGGGTCCGGGGCACGGGCCGTACTGGCGCGGGAGGCCCTGATTTTCCAGTAATTCAGCAGTTTCCCTTTCATTTTAGGGAAAATATCGGATAAGATCACGCTCAGGCTGTAGCTGGGATAATCATAGTTTCTGCTCTTTTTCGGAAACAGGGAAGATTCTTCAAAGCGGTGAGTATAACTCAGGAATATGACATTATTGTAACTCACAGCCGCTTCTCCGAAATAAGCCACCTGGCGGTAGACAAAACGGTTATACTCTCCGAAATTGTTTCTTAAGAGTCTCACCCTTGTGTTGGCAGCAGTAATACTGCTGTCTGTTCTTTGTCCAACGACCTGGTCAAATGTTTTATCAGTAACCAAAACAGGGGAGGGAAGCCTTTGTCCAGTGGCCCGGTTGATGGTCATATACATTCTTCCGTCGCCGGCGCCGATAGAATCAACTAACCCTGTTCCGTAAATAGAGAACATTTGTGTTTTATAATCCTGCCACATGGTTCCCACCATCAGGCGGGTATTGAATTTACCAAAATCCCTTTTCAATGTAGCGGTAATGGTATGGTTATATCCTTTGTAATTTCTCCAGTAATTATCGAGGGCCCCTCTTTGTGTTCTGGAAGTAAGACTGGAAAGCGGGTGATAGAAAGTGTAACCCTGGCTTTCATAAGTATCATATCCAAAACGACCGGCCACACTCAGCCATTTGAATGGGTTGAGGTTGATGGCGCCGGTATAAATTTTCCTTTCGGTCTTGTCACGGCTATGGTTCCTCAATGTATTATACATCGGGTTGTCGATCTCGGCGGTGGGGTCGGTGGAGAACACACTTAGTTTATTACCATCGGCATCTTCATAAGTCGTTACATCCCGCGTATCCGGCCAGGTATATAATCCCAGCAAATAACCACCGGCGCTTCTCAGGGGCTTATCGTTGGTGGAGTTGATATACTGGAAAGCCGGGGCTATATCGATCCATTTATTGATCTTGGTGGAATTGGTAACCCTGATATTATATCTTTTATACTCGTTGGAGGGGATCACGCCTTTATTATTAAAATAAGATCCGGTGATCTTAAAACCAACATTCTTGAAGCCTACATCGCCGCTCAGGTTATGCGTTTGTGAAAACCCGGTACGGAAGAAGGCATCGATATTATCATACCTTTTGATCCCTTCGGGGTAGCGGGGGCCAAAATAGCTGAAGGCGGTGGCGCTGAAATTATTGCTGCCAATACCATTTGCCCCGGGACCATATGTATTATTCAGGTCGGCATACCGAACGATCTCCTGTATACGGAAACTATTATCGTAGGTAAAACTGAATTTACCGGCAGTGGCTTTCTTGGTGGTAATCACAATAGCGCCGGCGCTGGCCTGGCTACCATAGAGGGCAGTGGCTTCAGGGCCTTTCAGCACGGTTACCGACTCAATGTCATTCGGATTGAGGTCGGCAATACGGTTTGTATAATCATTGTTACGGTTGGGCCTGTCAGAGGCTAATCCCAGCCCTGAACCACCATTGGATGTTTCATTAATGGTGGAGTTGTCCAGGATGATACCATCTACAATGAATAAAGGTTGGTTATTACCTGTAAGTGAGTTATATCCTCTTAATACGATGGATGAAGAAGCTCCGGCCTGGCCGGTAGTGGGTGTAATGGTCAACCCCGCCACACGTCCTTGTAAGCTGTTCAGGAAATTCTCTCTTTGTGTTTCGGCAATGTCTTTACCTGTCACTCCCTGCGTGGAGTATCCCAGTGACCGTGGACTTCTTTTAATATCCATCGCTGTCACCACTACTTCACCCATTGTGTTATCGGCGGTTTTCAGGCTTACACCAATGGAATCACCTTCACCAGGTTTTACTTCCTGTGTCTGGAATCCCACATAAGTGATCTGCAGCGTTTCGCCCGGGTTTAGTTTAATAGAGAATTTTCCATTGGCATCAGTTTGAACAATACGACGGGTGCCCTTTACCCGGATCGTTACACCTGCGAGAGGTGTTTTACTGTCCTCTGAAACAATAGTACCGGAGACCGTTCTCTCCTGCGCCTGAACAGCCGGCGGCAGCAGCAGAAAAGCCAACGATAAAACAAAGAACAATCGGAGAATTTTTCTCATAACCGTTTTTTTTAGATAGTATAATAAATAAGCAGTTCCAATTTTCAGGTGCAGTTATACTGCATTATGCCACTTTCACACCAGCGGCTGCATAAGGTCTCATGATCGGGTCGTCCACATCCAGCTCGGTGATCAGTATGTCAATGTCTTTCAGATCGCAAACTTTGATAGGTTGTACGGAGTTAATTTTTTCAGATATGCTCAGGAGCACCACTTGTTTGGATGCTTCAATCATCGCTTTTTTCAGTTGCACCACTTCCCAGTCATTGTCCGTTACCCCGTGTTCCAGGTCGATGGCGTTAGTGCCCAGGAAGCAGATATCGGGTTTCATCTGTTTGATCTTGGCAATAGCTTCCGAACCAACGGTGATCTTGGAATTCTTTGATATCTTATCGCCAATGAGTATTACTTCAATATTCGGGTGATGCATATATTCTAAGATGACAGGGATGCTGCCCGAAATAAAGGTGGCTTTTAATTGCGGGGGAAGGGTGCGGGCCATTTCCATAATGGTGGTACCACCACTGGTGAGAACAAACATGCCATTGCTGATAAGCCCAATGGCTTTTTGTGCGATGGTTTGTTTTTGATTTTGGGAATAAACACCATCCATGGGGAAATACACCTGGTTGAAAGAATGGGAGAGGGCACCGCCATGAACTTTAATGATCTTTCCTTCTTCGGCCAGCTCCTGCAAGTCCCGGCGGATAGTATCCTCCGATACATTTATTTCTGCACAGAGTGAAGATGAAAGGACTTTATTATGCAGGTTTACTTGATGAAGAATGTAAGCCTGACGCTCCTTTTTTAACATCAGTTAGTTTTGTGCTACTAAAATAAGGTAAATTCCTGCACAAAAACGCAGAAACCGGAAAAAATTTGCAGAATGTGAATACTGTGAGGATAGCCGGACTAAAGCCATTTAAAGTGCCGGTCATTTCTTTCTTAGCTCCTGATAATAAATAAGAAAGCCCCGCTCGTCCAAAAGCGGGGCCAGTTGATTGATCGAAATCCGAAGAACTATTATTTTCCAAAAGTGAACCTTGCTGTAAACCCTACTGCCGCAGGTTCAAAGTTGATATCACTCACAATATTTAATTCAGGTTTCCAGTCCAGCGAGATGTTCAGTGGAATATTATTGAATTTATAATCCAGCCCGATAATACCCTGTGCACCAAAATTGGGATCGGTGGAAGTTTTCTGTGTATTTACATTCAGCGTTTTTACAAAGCCCACATAGCCACCTGCCCCATAAAAGTAGGTGAGGCCGGCTGCCGACAAGGGTTTATGAAACTCCACCAGCGCACCCAGGGCCAGCGGATCACCAAAAGTGAACAGCGCTTCGATGGCCGTACTCTGGGTAATGAATTGTTTGAATGTAACGGAATTGTTCTGCATAGCGTTGGAACTGCTGAGACGGACACCCAATGCTGTTCGGTAATGCTGGGCCTGAACTGCAGTGAATGAACCAATGCCGGTGGTCAGCAGCAAAATAAAGAGGATCCTTTTCATGGCTTTTTTAATTTACACCTACTGAACGAAAAATAGTGCCAATCAAGTCTAAAGGAAATGCAAAAGTCTCTGCCGCATAATCCCTGCAACTTCATCGATCTTTTAGTATTTTAGCCACTATGGCATTAGTAATTATTATGATATTCATCCTGGGCTATGCGGGTATAGCCTTTGAACACAGCATACGAATTAACAAATCAGCAACAGCCCTTGTAACCGGTGTATTGTGCTGGACGGTTTATATACTGTCGGCTGTGAACAAGGAATTAGTGACCGTTCAGCTGGCAGACCATCTCGGCAATGTGTCACAGATCTTATTTTTCCTGATGGGTGCCATGGCCATCGTGGAACTCATCGATGCACATGATGGATTTGAAATTATCACCCGCAGGATAAAGACTACCAAAAAAGGGAAGATCATCTGGATCGTGGGACTCTTATCTTTTTTCCTTTCAGCTATTTTGGATAATCTGACCACCACCATCGTCATGGTATCCCTGATCCGTAAACTCGTGGCTGATGAAAAAGACAGGTGGATGCTGGCCGGCCTGATCGTGATTGCATCCAACGCCGGGGGCGCCTGGTCGCCTATTGGTGATGTGACCACCACCATGCTATGGATCGGCAACCAGATAACCCCGCTCAATATCATCATGAAACTTATTATTCCCAGCCTGGTTTGTTTGTTTGTGCCTTTGCTGATCATGCGGTTCTATTTCAAAGGCAATATAACAGCGCCGTCCCAACGCTTTGGATATGGAGGCACCACCCGAAGCACAGCAAGGGAAAGAAGTGTTGTTTTTATAGCAGGGATAACTTTTTTATTACTGGTACCTGTTTTCAAAACCCTCACACACCTGCCTCCCTTTATGGGCATCATGCTGGCACTGGGGCTCATGTGGATGATCACCGAAACCATACACAGTGGAAAAGATGAAGAAGACCGGAAGAATTTTTCGGTGGCCTATGCACTGCGTAAGATCGATACCAGCAGCATATTATTTTTCCTGGGAATATTGCTTGCCATTTCTGCCCTGGAATCCACCCATCAGCTGGAAAAAGTATCGGCCTGGATGGATGGTACTTTAAAAGATCAAAATGTGATCGGCATCAGTATTGGCTTATTATCCTCTATAGTAGACAATGTACCGCTGGTGGCGGCCACACAAGGCATGTACAGCCTGGATGTTTACCCCACAGATCATTATTTCTGGGAGTTCCTGGCTTATTGTACCGGCACCGGCGGCAGTGTGCTCATCATTGGTTCTGCTGCTGGCGTGGCGGCCATGGGCATTGAAAAGATCAACTTTATGTGGTATCTCAAAAAGATCGGGTGGCTGGCCCTGCTCGGTTACCTCGCCGGCGCAGCAGTGTATATTTTGCAGGAAAAAGTGATGGGATGAGAGAACAGGGAACAAGGAACAAGAGAACAAGGAACAAGAGAACAAGGAACAAG
>CAZSGD010000010.1:113091-121552 GCA_964606155.1 uncultured Chitinophaga sp.
CAAGGAACAAGGAACAACTGCTTGTTGTCAGGCTGAGCTTGTCGAAGCCGACGTGGAACAGAAAAACATTAGAACGGAAGAACAATAGAACAGATGAACAGAAGAACAAGAGAACAGATGAAATTATGAACTGTAAGGACTGAAGGCTCCCGCCTCCCAACTAACGCCTCCCGACTGATTACTCAAATAACTCATATTTCGTCTTCGGTCTCCGGTCGTCCAGCCAGCGGAAATTTTCCAACCGCATTTCCTGCGGGGTCTTTTGTTTCATGGGCCAGATGGTACCCGATACCTGGCTTCTGAAAACAACTTTCTGTAATTCTTCCCTGGCAAAATAAATATCCATCAGGTCGCATGCCGATTGGTTAACGCCGGTGTAAGCACTGTCCTCATCCTGTATATAATAAATACATTCTGCATTGCCCGATGCACGGATAGAATCAATGGACCCATCCCGGAAATAGCCATCCATCCGGGTTGATTTGATCTGGTTATAGATCTCCGGGTCCATCCGGTTCACCAGGAAACTGTTTTCAAATACTTTAATGAGGTCGGCCTTCTTGTTTTTGGTATAAAGCAGGATCGTATCGCCGGTGATCTGGCTTTCCTTGGCCCATACCACAGGTGCCTGGTATAATCGGAATACAGAGTCTTTAAACGAATAAAATAAACTATCGCATACGCTTTGCAGCGAATCGGAGAAAATGCGCACATGCCGGTAAGCTTCAAAATAGCGGTTGGCGCTATCTTTCTTATTGTCTACCGAAACAACTTTGGTGCCCTTGATCGTATCAACGGTAAGGGAATCTTTATTGCCATAGAGATCAGTAAGCCGTGCTGAAAATAAGGTATCGGCCGTAACATAAATAGAATCCTCTTCCTGTTTTATGATCATCAAAGGTTTTCGGGTGGCCAGCATCCGGTCATTTTTATTATCCCTGAATACTTCACCGGCAATGATGGTGGTGCCCTGTACAGAGTCAATGATGATCACATTGCCTGCCGCCTGTGAGGTGCCCAAACTATCATTGAAAGCTATCTTATCGCCTGTAATAAATACTTTGCCATCTCGGATAATGGGCCGCTGTCCGAATTCTGCTTTGCCGGTAGAGAGATTATAATACCCTTCCTTCGTTTCTATCGTTCGTCCGCTGCTGTCCCTGATAAAGGTCTGCGAAATAAACCGGGTGGTCTGCGAATTGGTATTGTACAACAGCGAATCTGTTTTGATATAATAGGCAGGGTCTTTTAACTCCACATTATTTTTAAAATACACATCCCGCAGATCTGCATAATAATACCCTTCCTGGCTGGTCAGCACCGATTTTTTATTGATCACTTTACCGCCATGTTTGTAGATGCCGATATTGGTGGTCATATCATACTCCAGGTCGGGGGTGGTCAATGTGCCCTTGCCATCGGTAAGGCGAACGCCACCATCGAGGTAAGCAATTCTCCGGTCAATATGATAAATAAGGTGATTGGCATAAATATTTGCCGTATCCGAATCATTGATATGCACACGGCCCCATGCTTCGAATGTATGTGTGTTATTATTTACCACGCAGCTGTCGCAATTGAACAATGAATTGCCCTGTTTCAGCCGCACATTGCCGGCCAGTATCTGTAAAGTGGTACTGTCATTTACTTTTTGTATCGTAAGATGCCGTGAGCCCAGAATCTGTACATCCACCAGGCTGTCCTGTGCGGGGGCAGTTACGGTTTCCACCGGTGTTACCACTTGTGCATGTGTAAAACAGGGGCCTGCTAAAAGCCCGATCATAAAAAGACTGCAAATGAATATAAATTGTCGCATTATTTGTTGTCCGGCAGGGTATCTTTCGGAAGGGGCGAATTTAGATAGCCTCCTTTGTCTTTTTTGCCAAAGATCGACAAATTAACGTAGCGTTTAGGATGTGCTTTCAGATCATCAATGAGTATTTCAGCGCTCAGGATGGCGCTGGTAAGACGGTTATATAAAGTTTTATCGTTCATGAGTGCACCAAATGTGCCATTGGGATTGGAGAGTTTTGCAGTTGTTTGTTTTAACACACTGACCATGGCGGTAATGGAGTCGATAGTGGGCTGAAGCTCCAGTCTTGCCAGTTTTTCCGAAGCGATCCTGGCATTATTAAGTGTGGTATCAATGCTGCTGGTATTTTTTTTCAGCGCCTCGGTAAGATCACTGGTATTATTCAGGGTCCTGGCCAATGGACCTGTTTCATTATCCAGCAAACCATTCAGGGCGCTGGTGGCCTGGTTCAGGTTGGCCATGGTTTGTGCCAGGTTATTACGGGTATCCCGGTTCAGTACACCATTGATCGATCCAAAAACAGCATTCAGGGAATCCAGGGTGCTGCGTACTTTGGTAAGGGTGGGAGTGAGCTGGGCTTTCACGTCGTCAAGGATACCAATATCTAAACTGGATTGTAATGTATCTCCCGGCTTGAGGTAGTCCGTTGTTTTGCCTTTTACAATATTGATATAGTAGGAGCCTACCAGCGGAGAAGTGATGATCGCTTTTGAATCCCTTGGAATGTTCACTTCTTCTGTCAGGTTGATGGTGGCCACTATCTCGCTCAGGTTCTTGTCTTTCTTATTCAGGTTGTACACTTTGCCGATCACATAGCCATTTACTTTTACCTCGTTGGAATTGGAAAGGCCGCCCAGGTCATTAAAGACGGCATAGATCAGCCTCTTTTTCTGGAAAATATCTTTTCCTTTCAGGAAGTTGAAGCCGAGAATTAAAATAGTAAGTGCGCTGATAGTAAGTATGCCCACTTTGGTTTCATTGCTGATCTTCATGCGATGCGTTTGTGTCAATGCATTTTCTGAGTGCCAAATTAACCATTTATTTTTAAACGGTTGAGTGACAGGAAATAAAAAACCACGAATGCACTAACACTTGCTTGTACCCGTTGCAATCGTCAGGATATTCGTGGCCCGCCGCAGGGGCAGCTTATTTTGCCCTTGCCGCTTTTTCCTTTTTATCGATCATTTCGAGGAATTCTTTCGACATTTTCTTTTGCGGGGCCGGGGTATTATTATTCATGGACTGTTCGTCCCTGATCGTTTCCTCCTGTTTGTTCTCCAGCCAGCCCACATATTTTCTCAGCGCTTTCACAATACAATCCGCTATTTCATCCTGTCCTTCCTGGCTGTTCAGGTATTTCTCTTCTTCGGGGTTAGAGATAAAACCGGTTTCCACCAGCACACTGGGCATGGCCGTGGCCTGCAACACCCATATCCCCACACCTCTTTGTTTCACATCGCGGTCCACACGGCCCACTTTGGCAAATTCATCCTGCACAAACCCGGCCAGGGTGGCGCTGCGTTTGAAATACTGTTTTGTTTTCAGCAAAGCCACCGCCACAAACTCAGGTGAGTTGGGGTCGAAATTGCTACCATAATTCTTTTCGTAATCCTCTTCTTTCAGCATAAAGGCGTTCTCTCTAACGGCAATTTCTTTGTCCTCGCTTTTATGAGCGCCCCAGATATAAGTTTCAGTTCCTTTGGCGGTGCTGGGTGCTGTCCAGTAGCGGTACTGGGGCACCTGTTTTGTTTTTTTCTTCCTGTTTTTGCCTTTGCCGGTGTAATAGGTAACGGTTTTATGGCCCACCACTTCCGACATTCTTTTGCCGGGGGCCGAATTCACGTGAATACAAAGGAAAAGGTCGCCTTTATTTTCATTGGCATAATCGGCACGGGCATGCAGGGCAGGGTAGGTATCGGTGGTGCGGGTGTATAATAATTTTATTTCGGGGAACTCTTTTTCGATCAGTTTGCCCAGTTTCAGGGATACATCCAGGCAAATATCTTTTTCATAGGAATAAACGCCATGGGCCCCGGCATCTGTTCCGCCATGCCCGGGATCGATAACGATCGTTTTAATCACTTTTTGCCTGGGGGTCCCGCTGTTTTTTTCTTCAGAAAATGAAAAGATGGTAACAGTGAGAGAAGCGGCAAGGAAAAAAAGAAGGGTTCGTTTGATCATTTGTTTTTCATTTTTGTCCGGCAAACTTTAGTCATTTAGTACAGGGTAGCTGAATCTTCACATTTTGTTGGGTCGCACCCATAGGTGCACTATGGATAAAGATTTACATTTGCCTCACTACCTGATGAAGCAACTGTACAAATTTAGGCCAATTTATTTTCTATACGGGATACTGACTGCTGCTATATTTTATGCACAAACGTGGAAAACAGCAAGGGCCGGTACCTGTTCCCGTTATTTTCGCAGTCCTTTAACATTCGTCAGCGACACAGTACCCGTTCCCAAAAAAGACAGCATCCTTAAGATCACTCCGGGGCCCGATTCCACAAAACGCCCCGATTCCACAACATTCCTGTCTAACGACTCCGTCCGTGGAATTATTTCAGACACCCTACCCAGGACGGATACTTTCAACCTGAAGTTGTCAAAGGACACCCTGGAAGCCCCGTTAAAATATTTTGCAGAAGATTCGGCCGTGGTGCTGATACAGGAGAAAAAGATCATCCTCTATGGCAAAACAAAGACCGAATACAAAGACATTACCCTGGAAGCGCCCAAAGTGGAAGTGGACCAGGCCACCCAGGTGGTAACCGCGGTGAACCTGAAAGACAGCACCGGTGATGTGGTGGAAACAGCCCATTTTAAAAGCGGCGACCAGGAATTTACGAGTGATACTATCCGTTATAATTTCAAAACACAGGTGGGCCTTACAAAAAACACTTATTCACAGCAGGGTGAACTGCTCGTGATCGGAGAGATTGTAAAAAAAGTGAATGAGAACACCACTTTTATCAAGGGGGCCCGCTTTACGCCCTGCTTGCTCGATGAACCGCACTTCGATATCAAGACCAATAAAATGAAAGTGGTGAACCAGAAGCTCGCTGTGTCCGGGCCTGCCCACATGGAATTTGAAGGTGTGCCGATTCCTATATATCTGCCGTTTGGCTTTTACCCTCTCAGCCAGGGCCGTCACTCGGGATTGATACCACCCCAGTTCACCACCAACGAACAATATGGATTAGGACTGGAAGGGCTCGGGTATTACAAAGTGCTCAGCGATTACTGGGACGTGAAAGTGTATGGGAGCATTTATTCCTACGGAGGCTGGCTGGCCAATGTAAATCCCACTTACCGCAAGCGCTACCGTTATAACGGGGCATTCAATTTATCCGTGCAAACCACCAAACTGAATTTTAAAGGTGATCCGGATTACCTGAAGAACAGGAGTTATTTTGTTACCTGGAACCATAGTGTGGATGGCAAGGCCAGGCCCGGAACTTCCTTTTCGGCCAGTGTGAATGCCGGCTCCACCAAATACAATGAACTGGTGCCTAATAGCAACCAGGTTAACTTTCAAAACCAGTTGGGATCTTCCATTGCTTATTCCAAATCCTGGGCGGGTAAACCCTATAACCTTACTGTATCCGCCAATCATAACCAGAATAACCTGACCAGGCTGATCAATATCAGCCTGCCCGACCTGGGCTTTACCGTTAGTACCATCTATCCGTTCCAGACCAAAGAATCAACGGGAACACTAAAGTGGTACCAGAAGATCGGGGTGGGATACAATGGCAATTTCAGGAACCAGGTTTCTTTTTATGATACTGCCTTTAAGCTAAAAAACCTGATCGACACTTTACAATGGGGAGCTTCGCATAATTTTCCTATCAACATGTCATTGCCACCTATTCTCAATGGCGCCATTCTTGTATCACCGGGCATCACCTATTCACAGGTATGGATCGCACAGAAATTCAGGCGGCAGTGGAATACGGCCAATCAGAAACTGGATACGGTGATCACCAAGGGTTTTTTTACCGACCACACCGTGAGCTTCTCTTTGGGATTCAGCACGGCATTGTATGGTACCTATCAATTCAAAAAAGGCAGGATCATGGCCATCCGCCATGTAATCCGCCCCATATTGAGCGCCAATTATAAACCTGATCTCTCCCGCAAACATTTTTATTCCGATACGGTGAACGCACAAGGAGATGTATTCCGCTTCTCTGAATTTGAAGGCGCTCTTTATCCCGGTTTTTCCGAAGGCAGAACAGGAGGTATCGGTTTCCAGCTGGACAATAACCTGGAAATGAAATGGCGTTCCCGCAAGGATACCGGCGAGAATGCCATCAAACGCATCAAGATCATCGACGGGTATGGTTTCAGTACAGGTTATAATTTCCTGCGTGATTCCATGAAACTCGATATGATCAGTTTGTATTTAAGGACCACTTTATTCGAAAAGATCAGTATCACCGCCAGCGGTACCCTCAATCCCTATAAGACCAATGACAAAGGAAGAGAGATCGATGAATATGTATGGGAGGGAGGAAAATTTAATATCGGCAGGCTGACCTATGCCATCGTTTCCGTAAGCTCCAGTTTCCGCAGCAAGCCCAAGGATGAAGGAAAGGAGAAAGAACGAAAAGAACAGCTTAAAGAAAGGCTCAATGATCCCAACCTGGTGGGTGATCAGCAAAGATTAATGGATTATATGCAGCGAAACTCTTCCGAATTTGTTGATTTTAATGTACCCTGGGACCTTACCCTGAGTTATTCGCTCACCTATTCCACCCAACTGCGGTCGGATTATAGCGGGTATGATAAAAATATTTCATCCAACGTGAGCTTCACCGGTGGATTTAACCTTTCGCCCAAATGGAAGTTTACCGCCAATGGCTATTATGATTTTGATACAAAGAAGCTGCAGACCTTCCAGATGTCTATCAACCGGGATATGCATTGCTGGCAGATAGCCATTAATGTAACGCCGGTGGGACTATACCGTTCTTTTAATTTCAGCATCAGTCCCAAATCAGCTATTCTGCAAGACCTCAAGATCAACCGTTCAAGATATTTCACCAGTTATTAATGCTGGTGCTGAACGTAGTACTCCTTCATCACTTCAAATACTTTTTGTTTTAATTGTTCAGCATCCATACCAGCAGGAGAGATGGGGGCCAGGAAATGCATTTCCAATTTTCCCGGCCATAAAAAAAAGGGTTTGTTGATGGGTAATACCTTTTTGGTATTCAAAATAATGGTGGGCATAATGGCGTTGCCGCTTTCCACTGATAAACGGAAAGCGCCGTCGTGGAATTTCTTTAAAGGTTCAGCACTGCGGTTGCGGGTACCTTCAGGATAGATGCACATGTGAATGCCTTTGGCCAGTACGGCTTTCATTTTATCATAACTCTGTTTACGGCTTTGTTCGCTCTTGCGGTCCACCAGCACAGATCCTTTGGTATAATACCAGCCAAAAAGCGGCACTTTGGTGAAGGTTGATTTGGCGATCGTTTTATTAGCTCCCGGGATGAAGGCTGAAGAAAGCGGGATATCCATCATGGAATTATGATTGCAGGCCACGATAAAAGTTTCCTGGTTGGCAAAATGTTCCTTGCCGCGGATGATGAAGCGGCAACCTACCAGGGGCAGCCATACCCGCATCCACCACCGGGCTATACCAATGAATATTTTTTGTCCGGCAGGATCGGGAACCAGCCAGCAAAGCATGGACGGGATAAAAATGACGAGGAATGTGAGAATAAAAGTAATGATGGCCCAGAGTGCCATTATTCTTCCCGCTATATTTTTTATGATCTGCATATTATAATTTCCAGTCCACGGGATCAATACCGTGGCTGACAAGATAAGTATTGGCTTTTGAAAAATGTTTGCATCCAAAAAAACCGGCATGGGCCGACAGTGGTGAGGGGTGAGCGGCCTTTAACACCAGGTGTTTGGTTTCGTCGATCAATGTTCTTTTTTCCTGTGCAAATTTGCCCCAGAGCATAAAGACCACGTGTTCTTTTTTAGCAGAAATGGTTTTGATCACGTTATCGGTAAATGCGGCCCAGCCAATTTTGGAATGGCTCATCGGTTCGCCGGCACGAACAGAAAGAGAGGCATTCAATAAGAATACTCCCTGCTGTGCCCAATGGGTGAGGTTGCCATGATCAGGGATCGATATGCCGATATCATCCTGCAATTCTTTATAGATATTAATCAGTGAAGGTGGAGGGGCTATGCCGTTTTGAACGGAGAAACAAAGCCCGTGTGCCTGGCCCGGACCGTGATAGGGGTCCTGTCCCAGTATCACCACTTTTATTTTATCCAGGGGGGTGGTATTAAATGCATTAAAGAAAAGACTGCCCGGCGGGTAGATGATCTTACCCTGTGCTTTTTCTGTTTTGATATGTGTGGCGATCTGTTCAAAATAGGGTTTGTTGAACTCCGGCTTCAATGCTTCTTTCCAGGAAGGTTCGATCTTTACGTCCATAGATCCGATTATAGTTTGAAGGTACTGATTTAACTTTTTTTGATTATTTCTGCGAAAATGAAATGCAAAATTATCCATGCAATGGCGAAGGGCAGCCAGGAAAAGGGCAGGAAAAATGAATCTGCCGTATAATAAAGCAGCAAAAAACCAAATTGCCCTAAATTGTTAAAGTGAATGAGGTA
>CAZSGD010000011.1:0-74238 GCA_964606155.1 uncultured Chitinophaga sp.
GGCTACAAGCTGAAAAATATGTTTGATACTAAGCGACTTACGAGTCGCTTTTTTCATTAATAAGGGGTAAAGACGGTTGTCTTTATTGCATGTGTTTACAGTTTCGCTTACACTTTTCGTTTATAATTTTGAATAGACTGATAGTCAATATTAAAAGTTTAAAGGTTCGACTTCTGGAACGGTTACACTGAGAGACTTAAAAAGACTACAGAGAATAAAACATAGTTTTTATATTCGATTCAATACAAATTTCGAAAACTTCCCGGGAATTCCCTATATGAGAAGAATAGTGTTTTCTATGAAAAAATCAGGCATTCAAAAAGAAAATACTGAATAAAAGTGGCGCCCGTCCCTACCTTTCAGCCACAAAATTTATAGTATCATCCTGCCGGTAAGAACATGGTGCCGGCCTTCCGGGCGGCACCACTACTTAACGGTTTTCATAGTGAATAATTTTCATGACACTGCAGAAACTGTCCTTTGCCTGTTACCTGCGAAACCTCAGAGCAGCATAACTTGTAACCGGACCCAGACAGTTCTGCAATTAAGTGTCACATTTCTAAGTCAAATCAAATTCCTTTGCCCTGCTATTGCTTTATTATTGATCAATTAGCACAGTACTCACTCAAAAGGGGCCATCCACCTGTACAACTTCTTTCTATTGCACCTAAAATGAGTTTTGTTCCCGGAGATTCAATACTGGCAATTTGCTTTTTCTGGCTATTGAGAATAATCCAAAACTCTTTCTCACAGAGGCTATAACAGGTAATTCCCTTACTTAATATACCTGTCACCACAGAAGATGTGATGCCAAATAATATTAAGATCGTTTCCTCCCTCAGTCCATCCAGAACAGCAATAGAGCTGACCAATTTTCTCAGATTATCACCCAACAACTTCCTGGATTGGCTTACTCCTTCTCTTAAGATCCTGCCCCCATCCCGAAAAATTGTATTAAAAGAATCCAGCATTTTAAAATTGTTATAATCACTGATAATCGTGTATACTTCTTTTCTTCCAAAACCAATTGACCCCGGTTCTAACATGATGCTCTGCAAATAAATAGGCAAAACTCTTGAGTAAGCAGCATGTATGCTACCCTCGTTCTCATCCAAATACACACTCAACTTATACAACAGCTCCTGGCTTATATATTTTCGTGCAGCCCCCTGTACGTCAAAAGACATAAAATTGATTTCATTAAACAAACCCTAACAATGCCACTTCTATCCTGGTTGATTCATTTTATTCCTGCGGACTCAATCATTAATTTCCGGATTATTCTCTTTACTCCTGCCCAAGTGGGCAGGAGTAAAAGAATCGGTTTATCATTAAGTATAGGATTAACCCGCGCTAAACTCCAAATCATGAAAAGAAATTACGTTACACTTATTATCGGTTTTCTTAGCCATTAAACATGTCCACTATCCCCTATTCCATTTATCTGACATCAGGCTTTATATCGATCAACACTTCTTCCATTTATCTTCAGCCTTTAAATACTTTGTCCGGGATAAATTCGTTTTTTATTCTTGTGACCAGACACCCTGATCTCTTCTCCGTTCGCTTTTTTTGCAGTTTTCTTTCGATTTACTATTACAGAAAATATTTCTCCCGGCCTTTCCATCCCGGCCACTTTATCGCCTGGGGCTGCTTTCCTGATCAGATATTCCTCTATCTTTACCCTACTTACCGACGCAGCTATTGAAATCATTTCATATACTTTTTTAGAAACACTTCTATACTCCTCTGGCGAGAGGTATGGCATATTCTGAATATGTTTCAGCCAGAATTCAACAGTTTTTACTTCATTCTGAACTTTATTATATCCAGAAAGAAAATATTTCTCCTCCGTTTTGGAAGTCATTTCGGCCAACTGGTTTACAAAAGACAAACATTTCAGCACTTGTCTCGAAAGAACGATCTCCTGCCTTTCACACATTAACCAACTGCATAGCTTTATGCCCTCTGACGTAAGCAGACTGACCTTTTTTCGGATTGAAGCCTCCCGATTAGCGACATTCCCAGGTTTTCTAACCCCAGGGGTTGCCGGAAGTTGAATTTCCATTTTAATTCGTTTTTATTACCTAGACTTCTGAACTCTCATTCAAAAAACAAAATTCAAATAGCTTATTAACTACGTGGGGCTACCAGTTCATAGCATGCCAGCTATTCTTTTTGTGGGCTTTGAGGTAATAAATAGAAATTTCAAAAGGCATCAAAGGATATTGGATTTAATTTGCCAAAAAAATGGCTAATTGATGCCCCTGATGTTTATAAAAAATCCTTAACCAAGGCTAAAATATCCTCTATCTCCTTCATCCACCATAGCTATTATTTGCTATTTTATTCCCTAATTTTATAGCCCCTATTATCGCCGTGTACAAACATATCTCCTCTTGTCCCAATGCTTCATTCTAAAAGATCTCAGTATCAAGAAATAGCAATATCTTTCTTGTTTTATAGCAAATTTTTGCTATAAAATACCTTGAATTTTATGCCGTAATTGTGGCTAAAACTTAGCTCCCTATGTCTTCTTTACTATCGGCCATGGTTGTTGATGATCACAGGTTATTTGCAGAAAGCTTTACCGAAGTACTCAAGAGGCTAAACACATTTCATCAACCCGAAATTTGTTTCAATATAGACTCGGCAAGGAAAAAACTTGAACAGTCACATTTCAATTACCTCTTTATTGATTTGATGATGCCGGGAAATGACACAACTGCTTTCATCTCCGAGTGCAATAAATTATATGAAAACCTGATTATTATTGCCGTAAGCTCAACCACTGATCCTTTTATTATTAAAGATCTCTTCAACAAAGGCCTTGATGCTTTCTTATCTAAATTATCGGGCAGCTATGAAATTCAGGCAGCCATTGAAGCAACCTGGAGCGGAGAAAAGTATCTAAGTCCCAACATTTCAGGCAAAATCATATCAGCTGATAAGGCCAATTCGCATAAAAACCTTACAAAAAAAGAAATTGAAGTGGTGTTGCTTGTTGCAAAAGGACACACGATAGCTGAAACAGCAGCCATTATGCATCTAAGTGTACATACTGTGATTGGTCATAGAAGAAACATCATGCAGAAACTCGGACTCCGGTCTGCCATTGAGGTGGTAAAATATGCTTATGAAAACAAACTATGCTAATTTATTTTTCGAAGGTCATAAATATTAATGATAATATTATGGTTTACTCATTACGGGTTTCTGAATCTCAGAATACCTGGCGCCCTCCAGTAATTTTACGAAAAATTATTTGATCCCCTTGCAAAAGAAACACTCTCCTTTTCAGGAGAGTGTTTCTCTTATATGAAATATAAACCCTAAAACGTTTGTTTGTTATCTACTCCTTTATCAGTTTAAATACCTGGGTGGATTCTTCCTCTTTATCTAGCTTTAACATATAGACTCCCCTGGTATATCTTCCCAGGTCAATAAGGTACTGGCTGCTGGTCGTTGACTGGCTCAAGAGCAGTTTACCTGATGCGTCATACAGCGTGATCCTCTTTTCCCCTGTTCCCAGGTTGCCCAGCATAGTTGCTGATTGAGCCGGGTTTGGGTACAGCACCGCCAGAGTTCTGCCATCACAACTATTACGTACCAAGACCACATTACTATACTCCACTTTGCCATCCATATCCATCATTTTCAAACGATAGAATGAATTTCCCTTCCCCGCACTATGCATATAGGTGTAGGACATATTATTTCCCAAGCCTGCTACCTCACCAATTTTCACAAACTGGGCTCCGTTGCTGCTATACTCCACTTCATATTTTGAAAAATCCTTCTCTGATGCGCTCAACCACTCTATCTTATTCTGGCAGTCTGCCATTGCCACCACATTAAATGATGCCAGCTGAACCGGAAGCGTCAGCATAGGACAGATATCCACAGGAGCTGAGTTTACTGGTAAATTTTGCGTTAAACTGCAAGAAGCAGAAATATCAATCACTTCAGGTATTCCCAAAGTGCCATACCTGTCGTAGGTCGTTTGCACTTGCAGGGTACTGGAACCATCACACTGACCGGAGGGTATGGTTAGTTGCAATATAAATTGCACATTCTTAGAGGCTGATGCACTGTTCCAGGTGGTTTCAATTAACCCATCCTCCAAACGTACGGCCACATGGGTACTGCTGGAGTTAACAGCATCAATAGCATATACACTTCCGCTATTGTTATTGGAAACGATGGTGGCTGTTGTTCCCATGCCAGCAGGCACCAGTACATCAATATATCCGCCCACACCCAGCCACATGCTGGTATTCGCTTGTTCAGGGAAAAGACAGATCTCCACATTCACTTGTGTACCGCTGACTTTGGTAACTGAACCTATGCCCAGTTTTGCTCTTTGAGAGCATTGCTGACCAAGGCAGCTTGATCTCAAAACCATGCATAGCAAAGCAAGAACTATTATTTTTTGCATAAACACTTTCTGTTTTTGTTTTTGTTTCAGTTCGAATTATGGAAGCTGTTGCACCAGGATAAATAATGGGTCATGGCCAGGGTTTCGCACATTGAACAAAATATAATTAGTAAGTGTTGCCTGATCATTACCTAACAGCGAGACTTTTATCTGCCCGTTCATGTTCACATCAGTATCGTAATAACCATTCGAAGTAAATGTTGAGGCATGTGCCGGATTCAACACATGATTTACTACGGAGTTATTGATAATAGCCTGGTCATTATTGAACAATGACATTTTCACCTTTCCATCTGAATTAGCATCTCCTCCCCACAATACCCATTTACCTGAAATTTGTGCCGCTTCGTACCCATCATATTCCGGTGTTTTGTTGTACAGATCTTTACTTAGATCCGTAAAGTCAAGCATGGCGCCTGCCGCTGCTTTAAAATCGATACTATTGGCAAACATTACTCCCAGGTGATTCCGGTGACGCACACTTACATAATAATTATCCAGGCTGATACCAGTTTCCCCAATGTAAATGCTGTCACTTCCTGTTTCAGGATCTATTATATCCCCATCCCGCTGTACCAGTAATGCTCTGCGGCTTAAAATGTCGGCAGGGTTGTTCTGATCCCTGAATTCAAGCAATATCCAATCCACTACACTATTATTATTCATGTTAGCGAATCTTGCGGCACTATCTGCAGCTGCAACACTATCCACACCCGCATAATTTCCAAAAGCAGGTACATTATAGGGCTGAGCTCGGGGAATAACGATTCCGGAGTTTGCAAACCCTATACGCAGATCATCATTCATTACCGATCCTGCCGAACCTGGTAAGGCCCCTTGTAACAATACTTTGGCTTTGAAGAATGGGAAATTGCTGATCTTAGTTTTGCGTTGCATCCAGCCAATTGTAACACTAGGTTTTTCAATTACAAATTCTACATACTTTATC
Source organism: uncultured Chitinophaga sp. (assembly GCA_964606155.1). Classification (GTDB taxonomy): domain Bacteria; phylum Bacteroidota; class Bacteroidia; order Chitinophagales; family Chitinophagaceae; genus JJ008. The sequence continues at coordinate 5,388 of CAZSGD010000011.1, forward strand.
CCATCTTCCACACCAATCTTATCGGGGGTTAGTGCCAGCGCCTTACCCGGAGCATCTCCAACAGGCAGGCCACTCGCAGTAAAACTGCTCAGTACGTCATTAATATTTCCATCATAGGCAAACCACACTAATCCTGAAGAGTCTGTAGTTATAGGTTCATTAAGATTGGCGCCGCCGCCGTTCAACCAGGCGCTGTCAGTTACAATTTCCACAGAATCATAATATATCCTCACCCTGATCGGCTGTGATATGGTGCAACTGGCATTTTTTGTTACCTGGTACAGCCTTGCACTTAATACAGCGGCGCTATCGATATTACTTCCGCCAATACCTGTGTTAAGAGAAGATATACGCCTGCTTGCGTTGGCTGTATTAGATTTGATGACTACGGTTGCGGTGGGACAATTAGATGTATTGGCCCCCCAATTAATCGTTGCATATATTTTCTTTGTCAGAGTATTACCGTACAAAGAATTCCCTGTTAAGGAGGTACATATTAAAGCGGCATTATAATCCGGATCATCACAACTTGTACACCCACCTCCTTCATTGCCTGCGCCGGGCGCTCCATATAAGGCTGCTGATTTAACAGCAGAGTTCCAGCCAATTGTCATAGCAGCATTAGCAGCTTGTGGATCGCCAGAAGAGCTCCAGCTGACATTATCAAAAATGACAGTATTTGTTGTGGCATTATAATTGGCAGCAGCAATGAACCTTGCAGGCCCGGTTTGAAAATTGCCGTCCCCATCCTCATCAATTATTAATTGCAGTGTGGAAAGGGCAACAGTATCCAGGATATTATTATCTAATTGCCAACGAACCTGGGTGCCATAAGTCCCGGTGCTGTCACCTGTCAGCTGAATACGATACTCCCTATTTAACCGGCTATCCAGGCAGCCGGCAGCCACGGGGATATCACTTGTACTTCTTACATTTTGGTTGCCTCCATTGCTACCCCAGATGATGTATTCACGGTCAGTTTTAAAATAGGCATCAACTGATTTATTATTTCCATCCGCAGGTATGAAGCCCAATGAAATGGTTAATAACGTATCAAGACAGTTACGGCTTACTTTTTGATAAAGTTTCTCCGTATCGTCCCTGCCAATTCCAGTGATACTGTACGTGTAACGGTTATTTGGCGCTCCACCATTGGGTGTTGCGTCGGTATACGAAGTATCGAAGATCACAGCACTGTTCGTTGCAAGATAATTGTGATACACAGTAGATCCGTTTCTGATCCCCAGGTATGTTTCTACTCTTTCTCTTTCGTTTTTCGTCAATTTCCGCTGATAGGAAATTACTTCATGTATATAGGTGCCCGTATCCTGCTGAAGCACTGTAGCTACTGGATAAGTAGCTGAATAACACCAATTATAAGGTGTAGCCCCATAATTATCCCTGGCACCAGATTTATTACCCCTGTAATACCCTATTGTGGTATGTTCTGGTCTGAATCCGAGACCAGGTGTATAATCGTAATAGCTACCCAATGCCGCTGTGAAATACTGATTTTGATTAGATACCGATTGTGTGGCGGGTGCGTTATTTGAAGTAATTGCAGCGGATGATAAAGTGGCGCTGTCACGACCATTTCTCCAGTTAGACTGGTTAATATAAGGCACCCCGCCTATATATGTACCGGTTGTATCAGCATAAGAAGTGGCGATGATATTCTCATTTTTTTTGAAACTAGCTCTCCCCAAAGAATACCCACCGTCGCTGGTAAATCCATTGTTCAAATAATTGCCTGATCCGGTGGCATTATTAGCCAGCTGGGGGTACACACCCGGGCTGTTATAGTTGGTGGCTGATATAGTACTTATTACCTGCTGACCTCCATTGACAGCCCTGTTACTACTGAATCCATAAAATGTGTTATACTTTAATGTGGCCGGGGTGGTACCTGTATATTTGTTTACATCCAGCAAATACATACCTACTCCTTTTCCAGGAAAGAGGGAAGCAGAAAAATCCACCATCGGGTTAAAGTTGTCATATACTGTTGCTGCCCTGAACAATGGAGAAGTTACTGTAGAGGATTCATCAGAGAAGGCATTCCGGGTCCCCGCTAAATTCACCCACTCCTGTACCTTATTAGCTGCTTCTGCATCCTCGTCAAGGAGTGAATCAGAATACACTCCAAAGTCTGCACGACACCATACAGTGAACCCATCCACACCACCAGGCAAAAAGGGTCTTTTCACTCCCACTATCGCAAAATACTGATACTTTATCCCACCTAATACGGAGCTTGCGTTTGGCGCTCCTTCGCAGAAATTTATGTCTGCCATATAATCTGTAGGGCTACCTGCTGTTGCATTAGCCAATGCCAGGGGATAAAACCGGGGATTTGAGAAACTTGCATCAGTACCCACCATGATCCACGTACTGAGTGTCCAATCAATAGCCGCTATATCTCTGCTTTCAATATATACCTTCACCGTTCCTGCATCTTTACCAGCCTGCTCCTGAACCAGCCATTTTTTCATTGTATAACAAACATTGTTTGCATTAATTCCTGGTCCTACGCCGCCAACGGCTGTAACGAAATTGGAGTAGCCTCCCGGAATGGTACCACCATTGATAAAATCACCTGTTACTTTATTAGAACCCCACATCAGAGTGTACTTTTCCGGTATGACACTAGTGTTAAGAGAATTGTCATATTCCACTACATTACCAGCTGACATGGTAACAATCGAGGAGTTGTATATGCTTTTTGATTGTTTTTGATGCAACCCAGAAGCATTATCTCTGGCCAGACCAGCAATTTGTTCATTAAATGTTTTGTTGCAAACAGTATCCCATACTTTAGTACCATTGCTGATGTAATAGTTATGCTTCAGGGTAATACCGTATTTCAAAGCCAGATAAGTATCTACTCTATCGGCCTCGCCTCCTTCGTTTGTTGTTAATTTTCTATCATATAGAATCACTTCCGGTATATTACCTTTCCACCAGCGGCCTGCATTATAATTGGTCAGCTCATTGCCTATATATAAAGAAGGGCCGGCAGGCGTATAGTTATAACCCCATGACCATTTACTTCCATCCTTTCGGGTTTGTATCGCAGTTTTTGAATCTAGTGTAGTTTGATACACCCCATTATTGGTTCCGTATTTGTCGTAAGACACAGCATTGATCCAGGGCACATCTTTGTTTATTTTTCTCGCTGGATTACTACTATTATAGGAATAATCATTTACAGTATTTTGGTAATATCCTACAGCTATCCCATTGTAATGATAATTTGCCGGATAGATCCCATAGCCATATTCATAACGAACGCCGCCGCTAATTGCACCCGATGAACCCAATGATGTTCCAACATGCTCATTATTTGTATTTGTCAAATCACCTACCTGGTACAGGGTAGCTCCTTTTGTATAGCTAAAAGTATAATCACCTGTGTTGCTATGAGCCTTGTAAGCCCTTAAAGAGGAGTAAGATTTATTAAAATCCAGGTAAGGGTTAAAATTGTACTTTGCTGCAGCCGTCCGGTACTGGGGTTTTCTATTACCAAAAACTGTACTAACATTTGCACTACTTTGCGTGGCATTCTGTATCCCATCTGCTGTTGCCTGGTCATCCCATGATGATATATCTGTACCAGTGGGCACAGGTGTAATGGCATCAGCCTTGTACCATGTACGAAGCCCGCTACTGACACCGCCTGGTGCCGTCTGGCTATAAGAGGGTAGCATGCTGATGACAAGCATGATTACCATTAAAATAGCTTTAAAAATAAATTTGTAGAGTTTACATTTCATAATTCCTTGATTTTATAGTTACGGATCACTTCTTTTTTTAGAAACCTGCTCATAATAACCTGTACAATTCCTCTTTCCTTATTTACTACGTCATACATTTCAGGGGTTCATTCTTCTTACCCTCGTTATTTTAAGAAAACAAAACTATATTTTGACCCCCGGGTTGCATATAGCAAATATTTGCTAGTTATACGGCAATTTTTTGTAGTACCCAGGAGGTTTTCATCTCTTTCTCTCGTTGTTTCGTAATTGTCCTTTTATAAAAAGAAACACTCCCCATGACGGGGAGTGGGGGCTTTCTGCCTGAAATATAAAACCTAAAGACTCTTCTTCTAATTTTTACTGTTTTACCAGCCTGAACACCTGGTCTGCCTCACCTTCCCTGGACAACTTCACCATATACATCCCCCTGGCATACCTTGTAAGGTCAATAAGGTACTGACTGTTCGTTGTTGTGTTTTTCAGCAACAGCTTGCCTGTCGCATCAAACAATGTAATCCGCTTCTCTCCTGCTCCCAGGTTGCCCAATGTGCTCCCCGACATGGCAGGGTTCGGATACAACACCACCGGCATCTTACCATCACAATTACTACGCACCAGCAACACATTACTGTATTCTACCCCTCCATCTATATCCACCATCTTCAAACGATAATATGCATTGCCAGCCGGAGCTGCATGGTTAAAACTATACTCACTATTATCTCCTGCGCCTGTTCTTTCAGCTATGATTGTAAAATTCGTCCCATTACTACTGTGCTCCACGTCATATTTCTTAAACTCCTGCTCCGACGCACTTTTCCACTCGATCCAGTTCTCGCAATTCGGCTTCGCTACTGCATTGAATGTCGTGAGCTTCACCGGCAATGCTAGCATCGGGCAGATATCCACCGGGCCAGAATTGGGCGTTAACCCCCAGGTTAAACTGCACAATCCTGTATTATCGATCACCTCTGGTATACCCAGTGTTCCATAACGATCATAGGTTGTTTGCACTTCCAGCGGTGAACCATTACACTGTCCGGCAGGTATTGTAAGGCGAAGCACAAACTGCACGTTTTTAGACCCTAATGCAGGGTTCCATGTTGTAAACGGGCCATCATCTTCCAGTCTCACTGCAACATGTGTACTATTGGAGTTAACAGGATCAATTCCATATACACTCCCGCTGCTGTTATTGGTTGTCATGGTAGCTGTTGTTCCCATCCCTGCCGGTACTAACACATCCACATACCCACCTACTCCCAGTTCCTGGTTTGTATTGGCTTGCTGGGGATATAAGCAGATTTCCACATCCACCTGTGTACCGTTCACCTTTGTTACCGAACCTATTCCCAATTTCGCCATTTGTGCACATGGCTGGCTGTAACCGGTTAATGATATTGCGGCTGCAGCTGTCATTGTAAATATTTTTTTTATTACTTTTTCCATGATCATACGTTTTTATCTCGTTAAATGATATTCTTATTAAACAATATTTTTTATACTTTACGGAAGTTGCTGCAATAAGACAAACAAGCGGTCACTTCCCGCGTTCAACGTGTTCAACAACACAAAGTTGGTCAGTGCCACCTGATCATTACCGATCAACGATCTCTTTAACTGGCCATTCATGTTTATATCTGCATTAAAATATCCGTTCACGGTGAATAAAGGATCATGCGTTGCATTAGCCGGATGATTCATCAATGAATTACTGATGAATACCTGGTCATTACCGATCAATGACATCTTTACATTACCATTACTATTGGCATCACCGGCCCACAGGGCCCATTTACCCCCTATCTGCGCTGCCTCTTTACCATTATAAAGAACCGTACTGTTGTACAAGTCCTTGCTGATATCGGTAAAGTCAACCAGCGCCCCGAATGGTGCAGTAAAATCTATAGTATTAGCAAGCATCACTCCCAGGTGGTTCCGGTGGCGTACACTTACATAATAATTGTCCAAACTGATACCTGCTTGCCCGATATAAAGGGTGTCACTGCCGGTTGCAGGATCAATAATATCCCCATCCCTCTGAACCAGGTATGCTTTTTTACTAATTATAGTCGTTGGATTAGCTTTATCTCTGAATTCAAGCAACACCCAATCCACAACACTATTGTTACCCAGGTCTGCAAAGCGGGTTATTATGTTTGCCTGGGGTACACTATCGTTTCCAGCATAATTTCCGAATGCCGGTACATTATATGGTTGTACTACTGGTATCACTCTTCCTGTACCTGAAAACCCTTTACGCAGATCATCCCGCATTGTTGTGCCCTGCATGGCCCCTTGCAATAAGACCTTTGATTTGAAGAAAGGTAAATTACTCATCCCCACTCTTCTCTGTAACCAGCCTATGGTGGTTGTAGCATTAAGTGCCAGGTCATTGAACTCGGCAAACATGATTCCGTTCTCCATTCCTACAAAATCAGGTGCTATTAAAAGCGCCTGTCCAGGTAATTGCCCGGATGAGAAGCCACTGGCACTAAAATTATTTACCGCACTATTCATATCTCCGTTATAAATAAACCACTGTAAACCTGTGGAATCCGTTATCAATGGTTGATTAACATTACCACCACCATTCAACCAGGCACTATCAGTGCTCACTTCCAGAGGATCAAAATAAACTCTCGCTTTTACGGGCTGATCGATCGTACAACTTGCATTTTTGATTATTTGATGCAGTCTTGCACTCATTACGGCTGCACTATCGATCTTACTGCCACCGATCATTACACCCAATTTAGTCTTACGCCTTGCCGCATTAGCTGTGTTAGATCTTATTGTTACGCCCGCATTAGAACAATTAGAGGTATTCGTACGCCAGTCTACACCTAAGTAAACTTTCCCGGTAGTGTTGTTTCCGTATAAAGATGTCCCTGCATATGTGGTACATAATAGGCCAGCTGAGTAATCGGGATCATCACAAGAATTACAACCGCCACCCTCATTACCCGCTCCTGAACGTCCGTAAAGTGCCGCTCCTTTAATCCCGGAGTTCCAGCCAATCGTCATAACCGCATCATTCAGGCTAACATCGCCAGTTGTTGTCCAGCTAACATCATCGAAGATGAGCGTTCGGGTTGCCGCATCATAACTTGTAGCACTTATGGCCCTTACCGCACCTGTTTGAAAATTGCCGTCACCATTATCATCGATCAGCAATTGTATACCTGATACTGATACAGCATCCAGTATATTATTATCTAACTGCCATCGTACTTGTGTTGCATAATTCCCTGTATTGCTGCCTGTGAGGTGAATATGGTATTCCCTGTTCAAACGGCTATCAAGGCAGCCGCTCAGTAATGGCAGGTCGGTTGTAGCTCTTATATTCTGGTTGCCCCCGTTGCTGCCCCAGATAATATACTCTTTGTCATTTTCAAAGCTTACATCTACTGACTTATTATTCTGATCAGAAGGTATCGCACCAAGAGCAATGGTAACCAGTGTGTCAAGGCAGTTCCTGCTCACTCTCTGATCAAGCGATTCAATATCGTCTCTTCCAATTCCTGTGATGCTGTAAGTATACCGATTATTGGGGGCGCCACCGTTGGGTGCTGCGTCAGTGTAGGCCGTGTCAAAGATCACGGTACTGTTTGTAGCCAGGTAGTTATGATATATGGTACTACCATTCCTGATACCCAAATAAGTCTGGACCCTTTCACGCTCATTCCGGGTTAGTTTTCTCTGAAAAGAGATGACTTCCTGTATATAAGTTCCTGTATTTTGTGCTATATCAGGATCAGTTGGATAGGAAGGGGAGCTTGTCCAGTTAAACGGGGTATTACCATAATTATCCCTGGCCCCACTTTTAAATCCCCTGTAGTCACCTATTACCGCATGCTCGGGCCTGAACCCTAAACCGCCGAGATAATCATACCAGCTTTCCAACGGCGCACAAACATATTGGTTTTGATTAGGCGTTGCCTGGTTTGCCGGGGCAGTAAACGAAGCCAGAGCAGCTCCTGATAAAGTAGCACTATCCCTTCCGTTTCTCCAGTTCGACTGGTTAATATTAGGCGCCCAGGTGCTGCCGTTTTCGTAATAAGTGTCTGTTGTATCAACATAAGAGGAAGCAATAATATTCTCGTTTTTCCTGAAGGGTGCCCGACCCAATGAGTAACCTGCATCTGCGTTATATCCATAATTAGCGTAATTACCAGATCCTGTTGCATTATTTGCAGATTGTGGAAATATGGCGGGGCTTCCGTAATTAGTTGCTGAGATAGTTCCTGCCACTTGTCTGCCACCCGTAACGGCCCTGTTACTACTAAATCCATAAAACGTGTTATACCTGACCGGGTTACTACTATTCCAGGATGTAGTTCCTGTGTACTTATTAACATCTAACAAATACATGCCTACTCCTTTGTTTGCTGTTGAAGCAGAAAAGTCCACCATGGGATTAAAATTATCATACACACTTGCTGCTTTGAATAATGGTGGTGCTGTATTAGCCGAATCACCCGAATATGCGTCATGAGTACTGGCGAAGTTCACCCATTGCATTACTTTATCTCCAGGTGCTGCCTCTGTTTGTGTTAATGAATCGGAATAAACGCCAAAATCCGCTCTGCACCACACAGTATAATCATTAACACCGCCTGGTAAAAAGATTTTTTTGGCTCCTGCAATAGCAAAATACTGGGCCTTTATGCCTCCTTTTATAGTGCTTGGATTAGGAGCCCCTTCGCAAAAATTTACATCCGCTACATAATCTGTGGTGCTGCTTGTTGTTGATGCTGCCAATGTAAAAGGATAAAAACGCGGGTTACTAAAATTGGCATCACTTCCTACCATGATATAAGTATTTAAAGACCAATCAATCGCCCGAACATCTTTACTTTCGATATATACTTTTACTACTCCTGCATCTTTTCCGGTTTGTTCCTGTACCAACCATTTCTTTTTGGTATATGCTATTGAGCTTATGTTTATGCCAGCAACTGGTCCTCCGACGGCTGTTTGAAAATTTTCAAACCCACCGGGAAAAGGCCCTCCATTTATTAAATTGCCGGATGTTTTATCAGTACCCCATATGAGCGTTTGCTTATCCGCCAATACACCTGTGTTAAATGAATTATCATTTTCTGCCATATCACCTGCAGACATTGTAACAATGGGGGTATTATATATACTCCTGGATTGCTTTTGATTCAATGCAGAGGCATTATCTCTCGCCAACCCTGCTATCTGGTTATTGAATAAAGAGTTAATGGCAGTATCCCAGGCTTTTGTTCCGTCACTTATAAAATAATTATGACTCAATGTAATCCCGTATTTTAAGGCGAGATAAGAATCTACCCTGTCAGCTTCACCCCCCATTTGTGTTGAGAGCTTTCTATTGTAAAGAATTACTTCCGGTATGCACCCTTTCCACCAACGTCCTGCGTTATAATTGGTCAATTCGTTACCTATATACAACGATGGTCCCGCTGGCGTGAAAGAATAACCCCAGCTCCACCTGTCGCCATCTTTTCTTGTTTGTAATGCTGTTTGTGCATCTGAGCCAGCTAAATAAACGCCATTATTTGTTCCATATTTGTCATACAATATTGTATTGATCCATGGGGTGTTGTTGACAACTTTTCTCTCTTTTCTAGTATTGTTATACCACCAATCATTACCCGTGCCCCAGTAAAACCCATAGGCTGTTGTATAATATTCTGCGTTAACGCCCAACCAGGGATAACCCCATTCATAATGATATCCGTTGTCCAGGGTAGTGGATGCGCCCAATCCTGTGCCATAATACCATCCCTGAACATTCGACAGATCACCTACCTGGTAGAGAGTAGCCCCCTCGGTAAAATTGAAAGATTGATCGCCTATATTGCTATGAGCCTGGTAAGCCATTAGCGAGGAGTATGCTTTTGAAAAATCCAGGTACGGATTAAAATTGTACCGGCTTGATGCCGTACGATACTGTGGCGACCTGTTACCTAAATTTGCAGTAGTGTTCAGGCTATTTTGCACAGCATTTTGTACTCCATCTTCTGATGCCTGATCAGTCCATAAAAAAATATCTGTGCCATTGAGAACCGGCGCAATTGCATTCGCCTTATACCACGCACGTAACCCGGTATTTACTCCACCCGGAGCAGTCTGCGCCTGTGTCTTCATTGCCATTACATAACTGAATACTCCTATTAGAAATACTTTAAAGCCTCTTTTGTAAACCTTTACTTTCATATTTTGTCAGTTTTCTTTTCTTAAGATTATATATCTTCTTATTAAATTATTTGCTAACTATGAGGACGCCATCCTTTTCATTTCACTAAACCTGTATTCTCTATTTCAATCCCAGCACTACATCCCGGCATGTGTATTTTAAAAAATGAAGTGGCGAAGTTATAATTGACGCGGTTTGCCTGGCATGCCAAATAGTTGTCGTTTTAGCAACAAATTTCAAAGTATGCAATAACGTAGACTAATGGCCTGTTTAAACCAATGCATCCTGAAGGGATCCTATTATATATAATCACTCTGTCCCTAAAGACCCGGCTTTGTTTGCCCCAAAAAACTAGGATGGTAAATAGCTAAAATTTGTCGTTCCAATAACTCCTCTCAAACAATACCTTGGCGGTATAGTTACATTTATTGTTGTGAGAAGGTGAGAGTTTTACTTGATTTTATTGGATTAGAAATAAAGAGATACAAATTTATACTCAACATTAACACGCACATGTTTCAATTTTTCTGACCTCAAATACGAGTTAAAAAAATAGCAAAAACTTGCTATTTGGTTTGCCTTTACCTTACCCTATCATTGCATTACGAAACGCCAATATCTTATAAAAAGATCCCATTAATATGAAAACCTATCCTATCCAATGAAATAAAATTCTCAAAACTTCGTAGTACAGGGACACGTAACAGTTAGAGAAAACCCCCGGTTTCCACCGGGGGTTTTAATTTTTTGAACCACCCCCAATTTAAAATAGCAAAAACTTGCTATGGAAATCCCTAATTACGCCATGTACATTTGAGTAGATCTTTGGAGCTCACAGAAAAATATAAAATTAGACCGGAAATAATCATTAATAAGTCACCTATTATTTAAGCCCTATTCTTAGTCCTATTGCCTAAACAAAAAAGGAGCTTTATCGATTGAAACACCATGCCCATTGAAAATTAAGTCCGTTTTTAATCCGTACCCTTCAAATCAAATACTTATGTAAAAACAACCAACATAACAACTATGAACTATTCCATTTTACCTCAAAGTTTGCCTCCCCAACCCAAATCCGGCCTCCTGGCTTACCTGAATCATACAGATGATCCCGGAACTAAAAAGTACGAAAAGCCTGACACTCACAGCGAAAAAGCGCCTTCCTATTCTGTCATCCCGTTGCCAGAAGTAATACTTAAGCTCCGTGAGGAGGAAAGAGTAAAGATCGGAGAAGAACTACACGACTCTGTCAATCCTCTTCTCTGTATAGCAAAGCTTTTCCTGGATTCTATGAAGCCGGAATCTGAGAGTGATATTCAATTCAAGAATGAAGCCCGGGATGTGCTTTTGTTGGCCATTGAAAATATCAGGTATATAGCAGCCGAACTTGAAATATCGCAGCGCCCTAACAGCAGCCTTGTGGATTTGGTACCCAGGCTGGTTGAAAGGATCAATAAGCTGGACCGTTTTAAGATTTTACTGCAAATGAAAAATAAAACCTGTATAGCTAAAATAGAGGAGGATCAAAAAGTGGCATTATACAGGATCATCCAGGAACAATTGAATAATACTTTAAAGTATAGTAAGGCTAAAAATGTTTTCGTTACACTTTCCCTCTCAAAAAAACTGATTGCCTTATCCATAAAAGACGATGGCATCGGCTTCGACACTTCGCGGCAACATGCAGGCGTTGGCTTGCTGAATATTGCAAAAACAGTAAAATTGTTTCGCGGGGTGCTAAAGATTACCAGTGTCCCTTCCAAGGGATGTTCTCTCAATGTTTTACTACCATTATAATATTGTTCCGGAATGACTTAGCTGTACCAGATTCTTTAAATTTTCCGGGGTAGTCTTGTGCTATTAATATTCCTATATTTAACATGAAGAAGCTACCACCACTCATTAGTAGCCCGGAATGACTCAACAGCAGTCCTGTCAGATATTTTTAACTGTTAAAATAACCTCCATGAAAAGGCTCTTCCACTGCAGCATTTACAAACCCATTCTAGCTATTGCCATTTTCGTCCATTTCTCACCAGCCTGTTATTCTCAGCAAACTGATCCGGGAACCACATCATGGGAAAAACTACTGTCTGACTATAAAAACGGGCAAATAACAGTCGTTCAGTATCTTGACAAAATAGACACTCTTGCATTTAGCAGTGTGTATCTGACAGATTTAAAGGAACGGCTTGAAACATATAAAAGTATAATCTGGAAACATAAGCAGCATAAGTGGAGACGCCAGCAATATTATTGGTACTTAGAGCTAAACGGACAATACACCGAAAAACAAGGTCTCTCGGCCTTCTATCAAAAAAAGCGCTTAAAAGAACTGGGAGTTACCGACAGTGTAAAAACGAAATATTCAATAGCTATATCAAAACTTCATTCACTTGCAGGCAGTCTTAACAACAAAAAGGCGATTGAAATATTCGAGTCTATCCGTGACTACGCAGAAACATTGACAGATAACATAAAAAAGGGGGAAAGCTCCCAGGGAGTTGGTTATACCCTCGCTGCTATTATATCTCAAATAATATCAAATTATATTGCAGTAAATGATTCCGTAAATACCAACCAATTGACAAAGCTATCTGAGCAGATATACCAAAATTTATACGACAGAAAAGACAAATACCAGAGCGAATATATCATTGCAGAGTTACTTATGCATATTACAAGGTTTAAAAAAGAGTTGTTTTGGGGCAGAAATGAAGAGGCCGAAAAAATAATTAAAACCGCATATTCACTCAATTCAGAATTATTACAATCGTCAGCGGGAAACCGGGAGCTACTGGAAGAATGCAAAAAACTGATGTTGCATGATATAACACATTTATATCTTTCAGTTAAAAATGAGGATAGTGCTTCAAAGTACCTTAGTATCTTAAATAACGTAGAGTCTGAATTAAAAAATAATCCTGTTTTCAACAATATTCGTTACCTGAAATACTCCGCGCAATTATCAGGACTTAAAAATGATTACAAAACAGCATATAATACCCTGTTAGAAGTTGTATCTATTTCGGACTCAATAAATGACAGACGCCTGGGTGAAATATCAGATTACATGTATGCCCAGGCAGAACTCGGCGATGCCCAGGAAAATATAATTACACTTAATGAAGAAAAGAGCAGGCGAAATACACTACTTATTATCGGGGCCTTCCTTCTTCTACTATCCGCTATCTTGCTGTACTCCTTACTAAAAAGAAGGAGCCATATTGCAAAAACCAAGATTGATATGCTGAACAATGCTTTCCAGATCCAGATCGTAGAAATGGAAGAACGAAGCCGGGAGGCGTTAGAAGCTGAACAAAAAAAACTGGGAAGGGAGTTGCATGATGAACTGGCCGGTAACCTGGCCGGTGTAAAGGCAAGAATGGAAGCTGAAATACAACAGTCTGATAATGAATTTTTACGTCAACGACTAGCTTCTATCAACCAGCTGATCAATATTGCCTATGAAATAACCAGGGATAAAAGCCATTCTTTGTATAAAATGACCAATGAGCAGTCCCCAACATTTAGTGATAAGCTAAAGGTTTTACTCGAAAATGGTTTGCCACATGGGAAGTTTGAGAATGAGGTAATGGTGGATAGAAATGCGATCAATATTTTAGATCTTGATAAGCGTATTGAACTATTATATATCATCCGGGAAGCCCTGACCAATATCATTAAGCATGCAGAAGCCAATAAGATTAGTATTCTTATTTATGAAGATCTTCCGGGTATTATTTTACAGATCACAGATAATGGCAAAGGATTTAATCCCCAATCCAGTAAAGCCGGCCTGGGGTTAAAGTCTATCAGGGAAAGGGCCGCTTCGATAAACGCTACGGTAGCTGTTAACTCTTCACATACTGGTACCGAGATCACCGTTACCGTTCCGGCTGCAGCGTGATTTTATAGCCGGTGATGAATGATATTAAAGCATGCCAAGATCCATGGCTTTTTTGAGTAAAGAAGAAACAGAATTGACCTCCATCTTCTCCATCATATTTCTCCGGTGAGCCACGACTGTGTGCCTGCTCAGGTGTAATTTAGCGGCCGTGTCTTCTATGGTGGAGCCGGCGGCAATATGCTGTAATATTTCATGCTCCCTCGGTGTAAAAAAATCATCCTTGCCGGCTGAAACTAATTTTTGCATTTCTCCCCGCACATTATAACTCACGAAAAATTTACCTGTTTGAGTGATCTCCAGGCACTCTTCAATCTCCTGCACATTAGCATTTTTTGAAATAAACCCATTGGCACCGGCTTTCTGCATTTGAAAAACAAGGCTTCCGTTTGTAACCGTACTCACTACAATGATCAGTAGTCCCGGGTATTTGGTTCTTAGCGCTTTGATCTCCGATAGCGTATTAATTCCAGGCATAATATAATCGGTAAAGAAATGATCTACTTTATTGGAAGCAAGCACCTGCGTTGTATCAAATAAACTATTAGAACAATGGACCGCTTCAAACTTCTCCGTTTTGCGTAATAACTCGGCAAAAGCAGCAGCAAAAAGCTGATGATCATCCAATATCAAAGCTTGCCTGTATAATGCCATGTTTCAATTTAATATTTTTTAGGGATACTCCCTACAAAAATTAGGGAGGTCAGGCAATGAATAATTACGGATATTTTAGCGCCCACAATGGACCCTGCTGCTTCTTATACCCCCAAAGGGCCTCCAAAAGAAAAGTATCCTGCAAGAAACAGGTAAGTATTTATGGGCCACCCCCCCCCGACTGTCTGTAGCTGTAAAGCCACAGGATAAATTTTCGTTTACTTATTACCGTTAAACTTTTCACCGGTGATAAAAAAATTGATACAAATCATTTGCAGGTGGTCGTAACCAGGTGCGTCAACGTTTACTGATTAATTTCTTTACTGAAATCAATAATGTTGATAAATAGTTTTCCGCTTCAAAAATATTTTGGCACTGAATTGGTTTAAATAGGCAGTCGATATTTTGACGGATCAATTTGGAAGAAGATATTATTCGTAACAGTGAAAACAGTGTAATTTGATGACATAGTATCCATGCAAAGCCAATCCCCTGCAACCGGAAAATGAACCATCCTTTCATTTTTCCTATTACTACGAACTAAAGATCAATGCTAACAACCGCATAGCGCCGGTGAGGGTTCACTGTGCGTAATGCTCCCTTTTTCCCATTACCATTACTGTTGAACCAATATCCTGTCTGCGTCGAATCAATTTCTGTAAACACTAAAAAACACGAGCAAAAAATGAAAAACCCCGTTGTGTCCGGCCCTGTTCAGACCATTGAACATTTACCCGGAAAAAAACCGTTGACTGCTGCATTGTTATTGGCAGCTCTTTTTTTTATTGCCTCCTGCCGGAAAGAAAAAGATGTCATGGCAGAAGGCGTAAACCCTGATGAGACGATGGCAAGAGAAAGTGTTGCCGCATCTGCCATGCCTTTGCCTACCGGTAATACTTATTACCTCTCTCCTTCCGGCAATGATAATAATGCCGGAACTATCTCTTCCCCCTGGTTCTCCCTGTATCGTGCCTGGCAAACCCTGCAGCCCGGAGATCTCCTGTATCTGCGTGGAGGCACCTATGTGTATACCTCTCAGCAACAAGGGTATATGACCGGGAAGAGCGGAACTGCATCGAATATGATCTTTGTATTCAACTACCCCGGTGAAAAACCCATCCTTACTAAAGGCAATGGCTACACGAACAACCAGTATCACTGGCGGGGTGGCTGCTACCTGGATGGAGATTATATCTATTTTAAAGGTATCAGCTTCTATCGTTTCAACTATAACGATGCAGTGCACACCTGGATGGGCCTGTTCGTGAACGATGGAAACTTCAATATCATCGAACAATGTAATTTCATTGCCAATGGTAATGGCTGTAAGATCGAAGGTAACAGCAAGGGCAACCTGGTGAAGAACTGTGACTCCTGGTATAACTATGATACCCTGACGGGTGGTGGTAATGCCGATGGTTTTGGAGCTAATTATATTACAGCCTATGATCCTGCCAACCCTAACGTTTTCCGTGGTTGCCGTTCCTGGTGGAATGGTGATGATGGCTTTGACGGATGGCAAGGTGGTCAGGGTAATGACCTGACCCTCTGGGACAGCTGCTGGTCATGGAATAATGGCTACCGGTTCGGTACATTTACACCTGCCGGTAACGGAGAAGGTTTCAAAGCAGGTGGCGGTGGCGCCAGCCAGTCTGGCTCTTTCAGAAGGATCTATCAGAATTGTATGGCCTTTTACAATAAGCATGATGGATTTAACCAGAACAATCTTTCTGCAAAAGTGAAAGTACTCAATTGTATCGCTTATAAAAATGCGGTAACAGGTATCAATTTCTCTGAAAACAACCAGGCCCACGAATGGAGAAATAACGTTTCATTTGACAACATAGGTTGCCAGGCATATGTGAGCGGCGAAAGTGTGGTGAGCAACAACTCCTATGGTCTTGGAGCAAGCTCCAATGCCATCTGCGGCCCGGGTGCAGGTCTTGCCTGGACCAGTAATGTATCTGCTGCCGACTTTCTGAGTACAGATACCACAGGAGTAAGCGGTTCACGCCAGGCAGACGGAAGTTTACCCAACATCAATTTCATGAAACTGAATACCAGCAGTGACCTGATCGATGCGGGGATGAATGTGGGCCTTCCTTTTGCAGGTAATGCCCCTGACCGAGGCGCTTGTGAAACTGGTGTTGTAAGTAACCCGGGTAACCAGGCCCCTGTTGCCAATGCAGGTGCTGACAAATCCGTCACCTTACCAGCCACCAATGTGTCCCTCACCGGTAGTGGTAATGATCCTGACGGATCGATCACTGGCTACTCCTGGACAAGAGTAAGCGGTCCTAATACACCCACACTGTCTGGCGCATCCACCACCACTCTTTCAGTAACCGGGTTGATAGCCGGTACTTATGTGTTCAGGCTAACGGTAACCGACAACGCAGGTGCAACCGGCTATGATGATGTGAATGTAGTGGTATCTGTTGCCACACCTTCTAACCAGGCGCCTACTGCCAATGCCGGGGCAGATAAAAGTATCTCGCTGCCCACCAGCCTTGTTACTTTGACGGGCAGTGGAACAGACCCTGATGGTTCTATCGCATCTTACTCATGGATAAGAGTTAGTGGTCCCAACGTGCCGGTACTTTCCGGAAATACAACTACCGTACTGACCGCCACAGGATTAATTGCGGGCACTTATGTATTCCGGTTAACGGTAACAGATAATGGAGGTCTTACGGGTACGGATGAGGTGAATGTTACGGTGACCGCCGCGGCGGCAGGGCCAGCAAATGCCGTCAATGTATTTCAGGCCATCTATGATGTGGGATACAGGTATTACCTTGTGCAGGATTTTGGCACATTACCGGATAATGCATCCAACCCCACCCTATCCACCTTGCGCCTTTATGAAAATGGTGTGGAACTGAAACCACCACATTCCGGGCATAGTGATATTGCCAACTATGGCGCCGGTCGCTTCAGCCACTGGAGTGATGGTACCACAACTTATATATACTTCTCGGCTTCAGATAACAGCAATCCCAAAACAAACGGAAGAGTGTACACCTATACAATCGGCACCACCAATCCACCCCCTGCCGGTAATACACCGTATGGAGGAACAGCACGTGCCATTCCGGGTACTATCCAGGCAGAAGATTTCGATAATGGCGGTCAGAATATAGCCTATTACGACAGGACGATTGGTAATGCCGGATTAAAGTACCGGTTAACAGAAGCAGCAGATATTGGCAACTCGTCCAAAGAGAGCAGCTACTATCTTGGCTGGACACAGGCTAATGAGTGGTTGAAATACACTGTGAATATTACCGCCAGCAGAAACTATACACTTGAATTGCGGGTTGCAGCCGGTGCAGCAGGAAAATCTGTAAGGATTGAGATCGATGGAACAACCATTGCAACAGTATCCATACCGAATACAGGCGGCGGTCAAAAATGGACCACCGTAACTGTTCCTAACGTTTATCTTTCCGGCGGAACAAAAGTTATGAGGCTGTTCAATGTAACCGGCGGTCAGAATATCAATTACATCCGGTTCTTATAATATTTCATTCCTTGCTAAAAGGAAATATCTGAACACCTCTGTCATTCAGTGAGCTTGTGCAGGAATTGACAGTGTTGTTTACCGGCGACTGCCATACCGGGTTTTCCTGGTGTGGCGGTCGCTTTTTATTTCTGCTGAACAAATACATTCCGGGCCGGGAAGGGAATGGTAATAGCCTCCAGGGCATATCTTTTGTGCAGTGCTTTGATAAAATCGGAAGTGATCAGTGCCTGATTGGCAAACTCATTTACTTTTAAATACACCCGGAGATCGATCCTGCTTTCGCCAAAATTGAAGAATAAAACAAAAGGTACAAATCCCTTCACACCGCCATCATGTTGCGCCAATATGGATTTTGCCACTTCTACCGATACTCTTTCCACCTTTTCCAGGTCGCTTTCGTAGCCCACCCCTACCACTATATTAAACAATATTTCCCTGTCGAACAGGTAATAATTCTCAATGATTGAATCGGCCATTTTGCTATTGGGCACAACTACAATATTATTTTGCCCTGTTTCGATAGTAGTATTCCTCCAGGTAATATCCCGGATGATACCCCGTTGCCCGCTTTCCAGCTGAACAAGGTCGCCAATATTGATCTTTCCGGAGGCGATCAGTTGTAATCCTGAAAATAAATTGGACAGTGTCGGTTGCAGGGCCAAAGCTACCGCAATGCCTCCCACACCTAATGCCGTGAGCAGCGGTGCGATGGCCACACCAAAGGTTTGTAAAATCAGGATAAGACCAATGCAATAAATGATGGCCCTGGCAATATTTCCCAAAATGGAAGTGGAGGCGAATTCCCTGCCGTCTTTTTTCGACCGGATCTCCAGCATACCTGCCACAATTCTTGCTGTCACCCAGGTCAGGGAAAAAATATAAAGCGCTCCAATGACATGATGAAAGGTGGTTTCATTTCTTGCCACAAATGTAAATGTGCCTGAGAAAATAGGCAATACATAGAGGCATGCTCCCAGAAAGAACCAAAAAATGACCCATTGCGCCACACTTTCCACGACAAGGTCATCACTTTTCCATTTTGTTTTCCTGGTTAACCTGAACAATAAAGGAAAAATCATTTTCTTAATGATCCAGCCCAAAACAATACTGCTCGCGATGGCTATACCTATTTCAAGCAGCTGGTTATTTGTGAGTTCTCCCATTTAATACAGGGTTTTATCCTGGCAACAAGGCGTTTACCATTTTACAAATTTATAGTTGTTTCGGTTACAGGAAAGATAAAAATGCTCTATCTTTCATTATACAAAATTGACAAAAAAATGGCCACACCATCACGCAAGCCTTCGACCTTTCTAATTTTTCCATGGGGATTATTATCCATCGTATTAGTTCTATTGCTCAACCTCACCTTAAATAATGCCTGGTTCAGCAAGAACTGGAGCTGGATCGCCCTGGTGCTGATCATCCCGGCTGCCATCCTGGAGAATTTTAAAGTGGGTTATTCCACCATGCGTATCATGTTCATGAAAGTGGTTTATTCCCTGCTTTCATTTTTGCTTGTGGGAATGGCGTTTGGGTCTGCCTTAAACGGCTGGCATATTACCCAGTTTCAAAAAATGGAGGGGGTGAAAACAATTACACTTCCCTGGTATGTAATATTGGCTTTATTTGTTTTACTCCTGATTCAGGTGGCTCAGTTATTCAGCATGCTAAAGGCTGTAAAAAGAGAGTTCATGCAAATGGACCCGGACCAGTGATCATAACTGTTTCAAGGCAGCTTTTAAAAAAGGCCAGGTGGGCAATGATGAAATGATCTTTAATTCTTCTTTCAAAGTGCTCTCATTATCCAGGAATCGCAGCACCTGCCGGGGTTCATTTTTTTTGAAAAGCTTAGTAAAGATCATATCTCCGGGCAATTTATGATGATACAGGATATCCAGTAAGGTATTGTCATAAAACCTGAAACGCCTGGGTGTTTGGGGGATATCAGCCAAGGGCCTTCCTGTAATGATCTGATCAACGATATGCTGACTTTGTTTTTGAATAAACTGGAACGTGTACCCGCTGGAAGCCTTGGTTTGTCCGCCTGCTGTGCCTATATAATAAAACCCATCTCTATAAAACCGGAAAGACTCATTACTCATGGGTATCACCCCAAATTCCTTTTCTGTTACTGCATACCCGGTAACCGATAAAAACTGAGTGATGTACTTTTTTAATTCTTCTTCATACTCCTGTTCAGTTAAAATTTCTTTAGTAAACAAGGTGTATTCAATCAGCGCCTCCGTTTCACTAAAAGGCAGCACATAGGTAAAGGTTGTTCCCCTATGCTGTGATACCCTGAAATCCATAATGGTCGCAACTGCCGGGTCAAATGCGGGCCTATCGGTTTGGATCTTCCACCCTTTAAAATGCTGGAGCAGCCTGATGGTTTTTGATGATGATGGCCGGGATTTATAAAGAGAATTAAAAACAGGCACGGGCGGGTGTCTCCATTCCTGGTTATCTATCATCAGGACAATTTCATTTCCATCTGTTTTCCAATCCGTCAATTCACCATAAACGATGTCAACATTTGAGTGAAGGGCTATTTCTTTAAAACAATATTGATACAAATCGATCCCCCTGATCATTTTATACTGATAGGGAGAAATATTCAAAGCAGAGTTATAGTCTTTGCTATTGAATATGAGCCGATCCCATTTTTTGTATACTAAATTTTCAAAAAAACCCTGTCCCTGTTCCCAGAAGCACCAGGTGCGGTCGTTATTAATCTTTGCTTCTTTTTCAATAAGTAATATCTTTTTATCCTTCAGTTTACCGTTGTGAAGCATACGCATGAGCAGGCTGAGACCAGCGCATCCGGCCCCGCAAATAATGTAATCGTATGTGTGTAGTTTTTGCAACGGAGAAATGTCGGCTAAAGATAGTAAGTCGGTATCTTAATCCCGGGCAGGAGCATATCCGACTTTTTGATTTCCTGCCATCAGCTTTTTGTCACGGCGGATCTTTTCCCTGTATTTTTTATGTACATACAACATGCCGAAACTCTCCCCGTTATGCCGTTCCAGGTGGCGGTGATGCATTTTGTGGGCCCAGCGAATGGCCCTTACATACGAGTTATTGCTACGGGTAAACCATTTAAAACGCTGATGGATGATAACATCATGCACCATGAAATAAGCAAATCCATAGGCCATAATGCCGAAGCCGATTGCCTGCATCCACCAGATGTGATCAAAAGTTCCGAAATAGATCAACAACATACTGGGTATGGCAAAGATGACAAAGAATGCATCGTTCTTTTCAAAAAATCCAGGCTCCACCTGGTGATGGTCCCTGTGCAGGTACCATAAAAAGCCGTGCATCACAAACTTGTGAGTACACCAGGTCACCCCTTCCATTAAAAGGAAAGTGACGATCAGTACCAGTATATATAATATTATTTCCACTTCGTTACTGTTTGAATTCTTTTTCCCACCATGTTTTAACCCTTGGAAAAGCCAGCCGGAACCATGCAGTATACTCCTGCGGATGTGATTGCAGGGCAGCGCTGATGTCCGGAACAGTTTTGTAGCAAATATCCATTACTTCCTCCTTGTTGTATCGCACCTGGCCTTCAAAAATTCCTGTAAATACATGATCAAATTCATATTCAGTAAGCCCGTTGTCAAAATCTGTTTTATACACAAAATCAAATTCCTTTTTCAGCGGCGTGGTGAATCCCAGTTCTTCCTTTAATCTCCTGGCTGCCGCATCGGCTGTCTTTTCACCAGGTACGGGATGGCTGCAGCAGGCATTGGTCCATAATCCGCCACTATGGTATTTATCTTTCGCCCTTTGTTGCAGCAGCATTTCCCCTTTTTTATTGAAAATAAAAATACTGAACGCCCGGTGCAACAGACCTTCCCGGTGCGCTTTTATTTTTTCTTCGGCTCCCACAGGGTTATCTTGCTCATCCACCAGTATCACCTTGCTTGCATCCATTCTATATCAGTCTTAGTTGGTTTGCTATTCCTGCCCTGAAAATGATCATGGCTTTGTAATAGTTGGGTATCCTTACTCTTTTTTTCAATACTTTCTCCGGTTCCATTTTCCTGATCTTCCTGAATAATGACAGGTAATATTTATAGGCCACATATACACCAAACCTGGCTTTTAGTGGCAGATTGGCAATACCGTTATAGGCTTTATTGAAATCATTATAAATATCTTCTTCAATCTCTCTTTTGTCTTTACAATTAAAATTATTGAAATCGCAGCCGGGAAAATAAACCCGCGACATGCCGTTATAATCCGCTTTTATGTCGCGTAAAAAATTTACTTTTTGAAAGGCGGCGCCCAGCGAACGGGCTGGCCCTTTTAATTGCTCATAGACTTCCTTTTTCTTCTCACAAAAAACCTGCAGGCACATTAAGCCCACCACCTCAGCTGAGCCGTAGATATATTCCTTATAAGACTGGCAATCGTATGCCTTTTTCTCCAGGTCCATTTCCATACTATGAAAGAAAGCTTTGATCAGGTCATGGTCGATCTCGTATTCGTTGACGGTTCGTTGAAAACTGTTCAGGACAGGGTTCAGACTGATCCCTCTTTCAATAGCCTCAAAAGTTTCTGTCCGGAACTGGTCGAGCAATTGTTTTTTATCATGCTCATGGAAAGTATCCACGATCTCGTCTGCAAAACGAACAAATCCGTAGATATTGAAAATGGGTGTGCGCAGGTCTTTATGCAACATCCGGATAGCTGAAGAAAAAGAGGTGCTGTAATTCTCTGTTACAAGCCGGCTGCACATTTCACTGGTTGTATGAAACAGTTGGACCATTGTATGTAAATTAAAGAAATTATCGCATCACTTTTATGAGTTGTTTAGCCACCACTTCCCCGCTGATGAGGCTGGGTGGCACCCCGGGGCCCGGTACGGTTAGTTGCCCTGTAAAAAACAGGTTCCTTACCTTTTTACTCTGGCACGATGGCCTGAAAATAGCTGTTTGCCTCAGTGTATTAGCTAAGCCATACGCATTACCCCGGTATGAGTTATAGTCATGTACGAAATCGCTGACTGAATAGGTTTTCTTACAAATGATCGAGTCCATGATATTTTCACCCGTGTGTTTTTCCATGCGGCCGGCGATGCGATTGAAATATTCTTCTCTCAGCTCTTCCGTATCCCCTTCCAGGCCTGCGGCAACAGGAACTAAAAAAACAATATTCTCACAACCTGCCGGGGCCACTGATACATCACTAACAGAAGAAACACTTACATAAAATAAAGGTTCAGATGGCCATTGTGGATTTGTATAAATTTCTTTTCCGTGTTTTTCAAATGGCACATCAAAGAATAATGAATGATGAATGGGCTGTTTAAGTTTCTTATTTAATCCAACGTAATACATTAAACAGGAAGGGGCCATTACTCTTTTTTCCCAATACAAATCTGTATAAGTACGGTACGAAGCCGGTAATAAATTTTTTTCTGTAAAATGATAGTCGGCGCCACTAATAACTGCATCAGCGGCATAGGTTCCTTTATCGGTCACTACTTTTTTTGCTGTTCCGTTCCCGACAACTATTTCCCTCACTTCTTCAGAAAAATTAAAGGTAACACCCAATTCCCTGGCCAGTTCATACATTCCATTGACCACGGCATACATACCCCCCTGCGGATACCACGTTCCACCCTGTATATCGGCATAGTTCATCAGGCTGTATAAAGCGGGGGTATTTTGGGGAAGTGCCCCGAGAAAGAGTACCGGGAATTCCATCAACTGTTGCAATTGGGGATGACGAAAATATTTGCGGATATGTTTTTTGATGGAAGTGAATACATCCAGTTTTAAAAAACCACTGATCGTTTGCCAGTCCATAAATTCAGTAAGAGAGCGCCCAGGCTTATATACGAGCCTTTTCATACCGGCCTCATATTTATAAGCGGCTTCTTTCAAATATTTATCGAGCATCCTTGCGCTGCCGGGCTCTATCGATTCAAAAACACTTTTCAATGCATCCAGGCTGGCTGGTATATCTGTAAATCCTTCATTCCAGTAAATTCTGTAAGAAGGATCCAACCTTTGAAGTGAGTAATAGTCGGAAACTTTTTTGCCAAACTGTGCAAAATATCTTTCAAACACATCGGGCATCCAATAAAAACTGGGGCCCATGTCAAATGTGAACCCATTGAGCAGAAGCTGTCGGGCCCGTCCGCCAGGTGTATTAAGTTTTTCGATGACCGTCACCTGCCACCCTTCCTTTGCCATAAAGGAAGCAGCGGATAAACCGGCAAAGCCACTACCAATAATGACCAGCTTTTTAGTTGCCACAAAAGAATTTTTTTAGAAACGGCTGATCTGCTCTTTCAGCAATTTTCTTGCAAAGTGTATCCTGCTCTTAATGGTACCGAGCGGTTCGTGTAGTGCATCAGCTATTTCATTGTACTTGTATCCATCAAAGTACAATAAAAAAGGAGTCCTGAATATTTCGGGAAGCTGTTGTATGGCCGTATGTATCTCCTTTGTACGAAGGCTGCTTTCTGCAGTATTGCTGATGCTAACCTGTTTTTGATTGATCAAAAAGTCATTAGGGGTATTGTCGAAGATCGTTTTTTGTTTAGCTTTTCTGCGGTAGTTGTTAATAAAAATATTCCGCATAATGGTAAATAACCAGGCCTTTATATTGGTCCCCACACTATATTTCTCCTGGTTGGCCAATGCTTTGTATACTGTTTCCTGGTAGAGATCATTCGCGGCTTCAGAGTCCCTCGTCAGGTTAATTGCAAAAGGCCTTAAAAATTCTGCATTATCCAATAGTAATGTGTTGAACTCTTTGTTAGACATAATTAAGTGTTTAATCATCTATAAGGTAAAGTTAAACACATTATCAGCAATTTACCAAATAAATTTGTTTAACATTTTTATAAAAATATTAAACAATTGAAAGACAATCTTTTAGTTTCAGAAAGGGTTATCCTCCCAGGGATGAAAGGTATTCCATTACTTCCGCCAGTGATTTTTTGAACTGAATATTGGGTGGCACCCGCTTGCGGTATTGCTGGGTAAGCTGACCTGAGATGACAGCTGTGGTCCCATGCAGTTTTTGTTCAACAGAAGTGAGGAATTTCTCAAAATTGAATGAGGGGGCTGTTCCCGTCATGTGGATGAATATCACCTGTGGTTTTTTAAGCTTTACTACATACTCCACATCTTTCATAGGTACATTAGTGCCCAGGTAGATAGTACCGGCACCTCTGCTTTTGAGTAAATAATACATAAATAACAGGCCCAGCTCATGATGTTCCCCTTCCGGTAAAAAAAGCAGGAATGTTTTATCGATCCTGATATGCGATACTGTTGTTTCGATGGCCACGATCAGTTTCTGACGAATAACATTCGTGACAAGATGTTCCTGTGCCGGGTTGATATGCCCTGTTTGCCAGAGGATACCGATCTTTTCAAGAAAAGGAAAAATGATCTGTATCACCGTTCTTTCAATACCTTTTGATGCAATGTAATTATTCAGGATCTTTTCGAAGCGCAGCATATCCAGGTCCACCATCTCCTGAACAAGTTCGTTGACGATGCGCTCCTGCAGGGCCCTTGCATCTCCCAGGGAAAGAATGCGTTCTTTTATTTCCTGCGGCTGCATCCGGTCGATATGCGAGATTTTGTAACCGTACTTATTGAGTAATGCT
Organism: uncultured Chitinophaga sp.; assembly: GCA_964606155.1. Classification (GTDB taxonomy): domain Bacteria; phylum Bacteroidota; class Bacteroidia; order Chitinophagales; family Chitinophagaceae; genus JJ008. The sequence continues at coordinate 31,065 of CAZSGD010000011.1, forward strand.
ATATTGAGTACTGTTTTCAGTTCATCATTACTGTAGTAGCGGATATTGGTATGGGTACGCTGGGGTTTTAAGAATTTATACCGCTGCTCCCAAATGCGGATGGTATGGGCTTTAATACCAGATAAGTTTTCGAGATCTTTTATGGTAAATGCGTTCATACAACATATTTACAACCCAACATGAAAAAAGTTTGGCCGGCTGGCCAAACTTTTCTGTAAAATATTTGTACCCGCTTACAGCCCGGGGTTTTTAATCTTGCCTGTATCCATCAATTTTTTAACCTGGTTCACCAGGGTTGGGTTATTCAATGCCTCCAGGTGCCTGAACCCGTGAAGATCGGTGCCGATCATATCATAAAACCCTTTTTTGATCAGGTATTGGGCCAGGTCATTGGCTGCTTTTCCATAATAATTTGCTAATGACAATACATTTAACTGGAATGAACAACCGATATCTTTCAGGTCTTCATAAAAATCCTTCATCTTTTCCAGGTAGATATATCTTTCCGGGTGTGCGATAATGGGGTGGTAACCCTGCATCTGCATTTCAAATAAAATATCTTTCAGGCCCTGGGGGGGATATGCCAGCGAAAACTCTGTAAGCACCATATTGCCGCTTACAGTAAGCAGCGGTTTACCCTGTTTTAACAATTGCTCCACATGTTCATCCAGAAAATATTCAGCTGCCGCGTGTATCGGTACATGGATCCCCCCGGCCGTAGCGGCTTGCCGTAACTCTTCCAGTTTGGACTGGATGATCTCATTCGTGTTCTTGTACATATCCCACATGATATGCGGGGTGGTGATAAACTTTGTAAAGCCCAGGTCCATCATGCCCCGTATCAGCCGCAGGGAGGTCTCTATATCCGGCGATCCATCATCAATACCCGGAAGCAGGTGAGAATGCATATCCGCACCCAGCATACTGAGATCGGCGAGTTTGGAAGATGACCTGGAGAATAGCTTGAACATGCAGACCGAAATTACTTATTAATATGCTCGTGTGAAAAGTTTTAAGCAAATATTAGAAACCCCTCCGGGGCAGGGAGGGAAATACTTTAAACACCAGATTACTGTTGGGAAACAGTACATACCATGCGGTGAGAAACATGATCATGAAATCCGTATAAAAGCTCTGATGCTGCTGGTACCACACTTCCAATGCACCTTTATAAGGGAGGATCACATCCCGGTAGCACTCATGCGGAGGCAGCTTGCTTTGTGTGATGATCAATTCCTCATCCCTGAACACGATGGAGCCAATGCCTGTCAGCCCGGGTTGCGCATTGTATACTTTTGATTTCATCTCATCCGAATAGCGGTCAAAACCCACTTTCATCAGGGGCCTTGGGCCTACAAATGACATATCGCCCGTAAGGATATTGATCACCTGCGGCAATTCATTGAACTTACTCTGGCGCAGAAATCTTCCAACAGGTGTAATGCGCGGGTCTTTGCGCACCGTCACATCGCCATGTCCCATATTCGGGCTGTTCTTAAGCATGGTGGCAAATTTCCAGATCCGGAAGATCTTGTTCCTGTACCCCACCCTGTCCTGGCGGAAAAATACTTCATGCTCGCCTGTGAGTAACAGCAGAATAGTGACAGGAATAAAAATGGGCAGCAGGATGATAATGGCTACCAGGGAGAAAACTATATCAAAAAATCGCTTGATGATCTTATACATGATGCTTAACCGATGGCTTCTTTAATTTCTTTAACCACGATCGCTAATTCCTCGTTGGTGATGCTGGTGGAACAAGGAATGCTGAGACAGGTGTTATAAATATAGGCTGAATTATCTTTTTTCTGCACATACACACAATCCTTGTACATCGGCAGCATATTCATGGGCATCCAAAACCGCCGGCTCAATATCTTATTTGCATTCAGGTGATTGAGCAATTGCAGTTGTTTGTCCGTTTGAATGGTAAACAGCCATCCGTTGGTTTCCACCACCGGCAGCTCCTGCTGAAAGCGAATATCGGCTACTCCTGCCAGTTGGTCCTTATAAAAAGCCACACATTCTTTTTTCCTTTTGATAAAAGAGGGTAACAGTTCCATTTGTCCCACCCCGATGGCCGCCAGTACATTTACAAGGCGGTAATTATAGCCTACTTCGTCATGATAATACTCATCGGCGCTTGCTTTGGCTGTCGTGGTCAGGTGTTTGGCATGCCTGGCCAATTCTTCATCATCTGTAACAATCACGCCGCCACCACCGGTAGAGATGATCTTATTTCCATTGAAACTGAAACAAGCCAGGGGGCTGAAAGTACCAGCGCTTTTTCCTTTGTATGTTGTACCTAAGGCCTCGGTAGCATCTTCAACTATTGCGATCGGGTAATTTTTTATGATAGACAGGAAACGGTCCATATCGCACATATTGCCCAGGATATGTACCGGCATGATCGCCGAGATCCTGCGCCCGTCCTGTATATAGATCAGTTCACCATTCTTTTCATCGGTTTCATTTTCCAGGAACTCTTCCAGCAAATCCAGGTCCATTTGCCACAGGTTGGGATCTGCATCGATCAGGATGGGATCAGCGCCGGCATATTTAATAGCATTCGCAGAAGCAACAAAAGTGAGATTGGAAAGAATAACATAATCATTTTGTTTGACCCCGCTTAACAATAATGAAATATGCAATGCAGCCGTACCATTTACCGCAGCCACACCATATTTAGCGCCTGCAAAGGAAGCCACCATTTGTTCAAACTGGGTAACATAGGCGCCGACGGAGGAAATCCAGCCCGTGTCCAAACATTCTTTTACATATTTCCATTCATTGCCGGCTATATTGGGTACGCTCAGCGGAATAAATTTTTCATTACTCATAAACAAGTTTTCCGGATTCAAGATATTGGTTATACCATTCAATGGTCTTTTTTAATCCTTCTTTCCATCCCACTTTAGGTTCAAACCCTAATTGAATTTTTGCTTTCCGGATATCCGGGCAGCGTCGTGATACAGAGCCGGGGTAGGTAGGTGCATTTTCATACGTGCCTTTGAATTGCATCAGGTCGCCGGCATAATGGATCAACTCACCAATGGTGATCTCCTCCTGTGTGCCGATATGATAGATCTGGCCATTGGTATTGGGGCGTTCCATCGCCAGTACTGTACCTTCCACGGCATCGGTAATGTAGCAGAATGCCCTGGTCTGGTCGTGGCCATATACTTTAAAGGGTTCCTCGTTCTTCCTGTAACGAACCACCAGGTGAGGGATGACATGCTTGAATCCCATTCTCGGACCATACACATTATGATAGCGTACGATAGTGGTTTCAAAACCCAATATCCTGGCATAGTTCAGGAAACCGGATTCACCCAGCATTTTGGTCACAGCATAAGTGAACCGGGGATGACCGATCTCCTGGATGCAAAGCGGCACTTCTTCCGGTGTGGGGGTGGTATAGCCGAATGCCTCAATGGTACCGGCATAACACTCACTGGTAGACGTAAATAATACTTTGCCAATTTTGGATCTTCGCACCCACTCCAGGGTGTTATAAATTAAAGCAGTATTGATACGGATGATCTCATGCGGGATGGAATTGGCATTATCAACGCCCACCACAGAAGCCAGCATATACACCTGGTCGTATGACTGATCCAGTTCATCAAAAGTGGAGGGATCGGTGAAATCACCCGCCACCACTTTGATTTCGTGTTTACTGACCAGGTCCGTAAAATGATCGTCCTGTTTGCCACGGGCAAAATTGTCGGCGATGGTCAATTGATAATCCCGGTTCTCTGCGAGGTATTTTGTGATATTGAAGCCGATGAACCCGGCCCCGCCCAGTAATAAAACTTTTTTGCTCATGGAATTAATATGCTTTTATTTACAGATCACCTCTTCCGATGACTTTTACAATATGTTTCTCCGATAAGGATTTTATTTCTTCATTTGTTAACACTCCGATGGTGTCATACACCAGGCAGGAAGGCTGTTGTTTGATACTATTGATCAACGCAGGGTTATTCCTGTAATCCTTATGTCCGGTGGTGATGATGACCATGTCATAGTTTTGTTTCAGCAAATCATCGAGTTCCTGGTTGATCCACAGGTCCTTTTCTTCCCAGTATTTTACATGCGGATCGTGCAGGGTAATATCACAGCCTTCTATCTCCAGCTGATCAAAAAATCCTTCCACCGGTGTATAGCGGGTATCTCCCACATCATTGAGATAGCTTACCCCCAATAAGAGGACCTTCTTTCCTTCTAAAGAGCCTTTGTATTGCGACTGAAGATATTCGAAAGCATACAAGGGCATTTTATCATTGATATGAACACCTTTTTCGCTTTGGCCTAATTTCTCCTCACTGCCAAATAAATTCATCCTGGCCCAGCTGGCCAGTAATGGGTCTTTTGTCAGGCAATAGCCGCCAACACCCAGGCCCGGGAGCATGATATTTTTATGTGTTGGCCTCATACGGATAGCATTGACCACTTCATAAATATCCACACCCGCTTCTTCTGCAAACCGGCTCCATTCCACCATAAAAGCGATGTTCATGGCCCGAAATGAGTTCTCCAGCACTTTTGCCATTTCGGTGGCATTGGTGTTACCTAATCTTGTTAATGGATATTCGTCTGTTTTGATCACTGTTCTTAAGAACTGCTCCACTGCATCAGCACTTTTTTCATCAGTTCCGGCAAATACCCTGTAGAAGTTCTGGATGGAGTCGATGTATTTCGGGCCCGGCATCACTCTTTCGTAAGAGTGGCCCACTTTCAGCTTATCAGCCGGGATCCCTCTTTTTTGCAGGGATTCTTCCAGTATAGGTTTTACTATTTTCTGAGATGTGCCCGGAGGGACCGTTGTTTCCACCAGTACCAGTACATCTTCCTTACAATAAGTACCTATTGCTTCAATAGCTTTCCTGAAAGGGGTGAGGTCCACGCTGTAATCTTCCAGGTCTTTTTCTACGGTAGATTGTTTTTTTACATCGAGGTTGATATCCACCACCACCACATTGGCTTTGCTGTAAGCATAGCTATCGTAAGTGGCATAGTAGTTCTTTTTTTGTAAGGCATTTTTGTAATACAGTTCGATCTTGGGGTCGCTGGCGATAACGGGGAATATTCCTTCGTTGATGGACCTTATTTTCCAGTAGGAAGAGGGTGTGGGCAGATCAATACCAATAACGGCATATTCTTCTGTTAATGCGTTGGCCACCACCAGGCCCATCACAGAGCCAACAAAACCAAGTCCCTGCACCACCACTACTTTTTTGCCCGGATGCAGTTCAATAAATGCATCAATTCCTTTTTTATCATCCAGTAAGGCCGGTATTTCATACTCAATACCCGTAACAGGGCTTTTCGAGATCTTATTGATGGTATCGGTGGTCATTCCGGATATTATGCTTGAAGTTTAAAAATATGATTTCCTATTTTAGTAAAGGCCCAGGGTGTTTTATACGTCGTTGCCCTGATCCTTTTTTCTATCTCTTCTTCTGTCATTTCCTGTGTGATGGTGCAAAGCTCATCCAATTGTTTTCTTGTAAAGGGTTTTCTTTTCCACCGCTCGTTAGTAACCGGAAGTTTTTCTCCTTTCAGTACAATCTGCATCAGCTCATAGAAACTTTCTTCGATAAGTTTATAGCATTGCTGCGTTACCTGGAATACGGTATCTTCTTCTTTCACAGGAAAACGTTTTACCATGATGATGCTGCCCGAATCGACCCCGGCCTGCATGTGATGACAGGTGATGCCATATTCTTTCTCCCCGTTATAAATGGCAAAATTGGTACACCCTGTTCCGGGATACTCAGGGCTGCCGGGATGAAAATTAATAGCTGCCAGGGACGCGTTGGTTAAAAGTGAGGAGGGATAGATCCAGGACGAGATAAAAGAGATCATCAGGTCGCCCTTCCAGTTCAGCACTTCTGGTGGCAGTTTATCTTTTCTTCCGCCTTCAAAGATCAAATGATTTGGAAAGTTCTTTTCGATAAAGGCTGCAGCCCGGTGAGCATATTCGTTATCCTTTTTGCTCAGAAATAAAACTTCCAGGTCTTTCGGTTCCGTTGCTTTCACTCGTTGTTAATTAGACTCCTTTTGAAAGCTGCAAAGGTATTGATAATTAACTATATGTGAGCAGCAAACCGCCGCTATTAAACTAATAATTTTCAGGGGGTTAGGATTAAAAAAAACCCGATGTGCGGCACCGGGTTTCTATTGTTACACGATCAGTTAATTGAATTAAGCGGCCACCAGTTTGCGGGCTGGTTTTTTAACCAGGTTGCGGGCAGGGTTACCAATCACGGTAGCTCCATCCGGTACATCTTTTACCACTACAGAGCCGGCACCGATAATAACGTTGTTGCCGATCTTGATACCCTGGCGAATGACCGCATTGGCACCGATGAATGTTCCTTTGCCTACTTCCACGTTTCCGCAGAGTACAGCACTGGGTGCTATATGGCAAAAATCGCCGATGATACATTCATGATCGATACTCACAGAAGTATTGCAAATAACACCCTTGCCTAACTGAACTAATGGATTCAGTGTGGCATTGGCAGCGATCATAATGCCTTCCTGCATTTTTACAGAAGCAGAAATAACAGCGCTGGGGTGTATGGCGTTGATGGGATCTCCCAACAGTTTGCTGAGATGGGTATGTATCTTTTCGCGAATGCCGTTATGGCCCACGCAAGCGAAGAAATCGAACTTTTTCAGTTTGTTAATTACATCGCTCTCTTTTCCAAGATAAGTAAGGTGATAGGGGTTGAAAGATTTCTCTTCCTGGTCGCAGTAAGCAGTTACCAACCTTCCGGCGCTCAACAGGATGTCGATGATGACGTAAGCGTGACCGGAGTAGCCGACAATAGCCACAGGTTTTTTCAATGTGGTTTTCATTGATTTGGATTTTAGGACGCCTTAAAAATAGAAAGCGGTCCGGCCTTTCCAAAGCAATGCATAGCCCTATTCCGAAAAATCAGGTAGTAGTACGCCGCCCCTTGTCGTATTTTTCCGATACCTTATTTCATGAGTCTAACAGTGACGCTTAAGCGATTTATTTCCAGCAGGTTACAGATTAAAATGAAAAAGTCCCTTACGGGACTATGTATGAATGTCTTATGTCTGTTGTAGTGTTTATTTGCGGGCCACACTCACCATACCACCCTGCATCGGGATGATCTCAAGACTCTTGATATTGCATCCTTCATGCAGGCGGCGAACATCTGCTTCATTGTAATGATATACCGGGCATGTATAGCGGTAACGACGCAATGCCATCCTTAACCCATTGAGCGGCCATGAAGCCACAAATGCTTTGTTGGTTACAGCATCCATTCTTTTTACCAGTGCTTCAATTTCTTTTACATAATCTGTTACGCCTGCCGCTACGGCCACATCATATTTCTCTCCTTTAAAATCATAGGTCAGAAAATCTCCCTGTACAAATTTGCAGCGGTTACCTACTCCTTCCGCATCTGCATTCTTCCTGGCATAGTCATTCATGTTTTCTGCAAAATCAATTCCTAACAGGAAAGATGCTTCTGAATTTTTAAGCCAGGTTACACTGTTAACACCCGGGCCAGACCCGATATCAAGCACGGTACACTTTCCGTACTCTTTTATGGTTTGTAGTGCCACGGCGGTACGGGTATACACGGCCTTCCTGAAAAGCTTATCGAACATGGATGGCTTTTTGTAATAATTAGCGAAAAGGTCGCTACGAACGTCCCAGTACTGCTGGGCTGTGTGAATGGTTTTTGACATACTCTGCCTTTTTTAAACAAGTGGTAAACTCGTATTTTTTTAATATTGATTTTAACTTATTATAAATGGTTCCCCGGAACAAATTCCAGCGCAAATTAATTAAAAATGTTTTTGCCCCCGGGTGCGATTGCCCCGGTGGATAATTAGTAGAACAGTCGATCCATTTGGTGTCAAACTCATAGGGATGCATGTATAACATCACATCCAGCCCCCGGTTATCCAACTTTTTGAACATACTGTTGAGGAAAAAACCCGGAAAGGCCCGCATATACCCACCACCCGCCACCGGTATATTTCTTCCATATAATTGAGCTACGGTCAGCGGCAGTTCAACGATCTCCCCGCCACCGGGCAATTTATATAATGTATCTGCCTGGTTAAATCCTGCAATTCCGTATCGCTTTAGTTTGATAGGGAAAATGCTGCTGTCATATACCAAACCCAATTCCGCCAGCATATCCAACACATAAAGATTGGACTCGTCAATGGAGAAATACGGTGCCCTGAATCCATAAACAGGACCGCCAATAATGTCTGTTACCAGTTTTTTTGAATCGTCCAGGTCCTTAAAGGCCTGGGCAGGAGTAAGGGTCCTCATATTAATATGATAATACCCGTGCAGCCCTATTTCATGACCTTCAGCTGCTATCTTTTTTACCAGGTCTGGCCGGTGCTCTGCCAACATTCCCAGAATAAAGAAAGTAGCTTTCTTACCCGTATCGTTTAATAATTGCAGCATTATATCCGTTTGCCTGTCAATGGTTACAGGCAAAGGAGGCGTGAGCACACCTGAACCATCTCTTCCAAGCAATTGGCCAAAGTCCTCCCAATCTATTGAAAGCGTAAATGAATGTTGCTTATTTTCCATGGATAATTGCCCCGATAGCCTGCAGGTAAGATGCTATTACGATCTTTTTATCAAATTCCTTTATCATCTTCTCTCTCCCTTTCCTTCCCATTTCGTTCCGCTCTTCCACAGAAAAGCTCATCATTTTTTTCATTTTTTCTGCCAGGTCTTTTCCGCTTTTTACTTCACATAATAATCCATTTACGCCATCCTCCACAATATCACGGCAGCCGGTTACATTGGTGGCGATCAGTGGTCTTGCCATGCTGGCCCCTTCGAGTAACACATTGCTCATCCCTTCCCGGTAGGAAGGCATCACCACACAATCGGCATTGGCCATAAAGGGCCTGATATCGGTTTGCTTATCGTGGTACACGATCCATTTCTTCTCTATCCATTCTTTCAATTCTGCCTCCGTTACCGTCAATGATTTTTTATTGCCTCCCCATAAAGGGCCCACGACATGAAATTCGGCCTGCGGATGATGTGCCCTGACAGCAGCTGCCGCCTCCACAAATTCCATGATCCCCTTGTCCTTGAGTAACCTGCTGACATAGAGGAAAATAAATTTTCCATCATTTCCCCTTGTAGAAGGTTGTGGCGCAAATTTTTCATTATTCACCCCCGAGCCCGGGACCCTTTTGGCCTGTTCGGCAGTGATATAACGCCGATCTACAAACGCATTCAGATCATCATAGTTCGGAAAAAAAACAAATTTTGTTTTTTTAAGTACCCACTTATATAATTGACGGGCTATGGTATAAGAAAGACTCCGGCTTTCAAACAAAGGACCGGTACCCGTAATTGTGGAAATGGTGGGTATCTTCAGCTTCGAGGTCACCATATTGCCATAAATAGCGGGGCGAATGGTGAAGGTCAGGCAAACGTCGGGTTTTACTGATTTTAATGCTTTGTACAATTTTGAATTGTATTTGGCGGCAGTAGCAGGGTTCAGTACGCTTTTACCCACATCCACAAAGTGAACGATATCTTCAAGATCTCCATGTTTAAAGGAGTCGTCCAGTTCTGTCAATACGGTCAGGTCATACTTTTCTGCAATAGCCGCCACCAGGTCATGCCGGATAGAATAAATACCGAGTTCATGATTTTCAATTAAAGCAACTTTTCGTTTTCCCATGTATCAAAAACCTTAACTCCTTACAGTAATTATTTTTTTCCCCTGAACACCCGCTGTATAAGATAGTACCAGATAGTAGGGTGATACCATAATTTTCCTTTGGAACTATGTGGCAGCGGATGCAGGCTGTTTTCCTTTGCCGCCTCAATGGCCTTCCTTATCAAAGTAAGTCCTTCGCCAAACTGGAGATAGGGATAGGTAACAAAATTATCGCTACCGGTAACCTGTATGCGAGCCTGAAATAATATCCCGCCTGTATCAATCCCCTTATCTACCAGGTGTACTGTAACGCCGCAATGTTCGGGGTCGTTTTGTGCCAATGCCCAGTAGGCCCCGTGCACACCCCTGTATTGCGGAGTGATCCCTGCATGCATATTGATAAAGACAGCTTGTACGCGATTCAATAACCCGGATGACAATATTCTTGTACCATTTACGAGCACGATATCCGGTTTCAGTTCTTCCAGCCTGGTTATGCATGCTTCATCATTCACGGAGCTAAAATGGCTGATCTTATCTGCGGGCAGTTCGGTTTCATCAAACGGGTATTGCCTTTTTATGGCTGCAATTCTTTTTTTACTGGAAGCAGATAAAAGAGGCACTATGAAAGCCGAAAAAGCCACCTGCCCCGCCACTCTGAAAAAACCGAGTTTCCTGATCCTTCTTTTCGCCAGGGCCAACCCCCGCATGGGGTTTTCTGTAACGATGGCATCTATGGGATGCAATGGATGGATATGATTATAGATCACCGTGGTGGAAAAACATTCCGAACAAAGCATGACGATCTTTTTAGCCATGTGCCCCGGTTTTCAATTCATCTGTGATCTCTGACATGGTTTTGCTTTGAAATCCATACTGCTGCTCCAGGTTCCGGAACTCTGTTAATATTTGTTCCAGGAAATGAATATTCTCTGCTGTATTTGCACCAAAATTGTGCGGGTGCCACCAGAGGTGAAAGAGTTTATTATTTTTGGCCGCGTATTGCATGGCTTTCCGGATCCTCCTGAGCCGAAGCGGCTCCAGGAAGGAAATTTTTTTACTATAGGGCCGTAAAAACCTCGAAGCGGCCACATTGACCAACGGAAAGGAAGTGATATACTCTTTTGAATGACAGTGATGTCCTGTGATGTTGACATAAGCATCGATAAACCGGAGTGAACGACGAACCAGGCTTTCATCATTTTTATTCCGGGGTTCGTAGAGCCAGGAAACCGGGTTGCCACGGTAAGAATCCAATCCGGCTTCTTTACAGGCAGAAAGATAGGTGCCGTTGAATTGGTTCCTGGGGAAAACAAGGCTTCTTATGCGGATGTTTTCTTTCTCGCCTATTTTTTTGGCAGCCTGCAAATCCTGGCAAAACGCTTCTATAGTTTGACCGGGTTCAAGGCAGTAGTAGTGGCAAAAAGTATGTGTACCGATCTCATGATTCTTATTTTGCCCAATCATTTTAAGTAATGAATAGCCAAAATGATAGGGATCTTCCTTCTCGTTATTTCCAATTTTTTCCAGGTGGGGATAAGGAGAAAGGTTTGTATCTGTATAATCAGGCAACACCGGGGGGATGAATTTTTTCAATTCTTCCTTATTGGCGGCGAACAAAAAGCCAACAGTGGAGAAGGTGGCTTTAACACCGGAATTGTCGAATGTCCTGAGCATGGCAGGGATAGCCTGCTGCACGCCGAGGATATTCGGCCCATAGTTTTCGATGGTGCGTTTATCCCTCACGCCCCAGAATAATTCAAAATCCAGGGAGATCACAAATCTTCCGCTATCGAAGTCCTGTTTTTTTTCAATTCCCATGGGTGGCACATTTTGCATACCATACATTCAGGGCAAAAAGCGTGTAAAGCATCTTTGCTCTTTTTTCATCCGACACTTTTATTTTTCTTTCCAGCAGCTCACGGATGAATTTTCTATCCACAAAATTATTGGAGTAGGAGCCGGAAGGCTCCAGGTAAGAAAAAATTATTTCTTTTAATTCATTGTCCACCCATTGCTTCAGCGGTACTTCAAATCCCCTTTTGGGTTGATTTACCAATTCATCCGGCAAATACTTCACAGCCAGCTGACGCAGTAAATATTTAGTGGTGGATCCGCTGATCTTCAGGCGATCCCCCATCGTTGCTGCATACTCCATCATTTCCTTCGACAGAAAAGGGCTACGGCCTTCGAGAGAACTGGCCATGGTGGCGATATCCATTTTTACCAATAGTATATCCGGTAAAATGGCATTGAAATCCATCTGCATTATTTTCTGTAAGCCGGAAAATGATCCTTGCTTTAACAATTCCAGTTCCTGGCTTAAATAAAACAACACATCCTGATCGGTTGGCATCAAGTGGTGATAAAACCCGCTAAAAATATCTGTAGTAGAAGAAAGATAAACGTCCGTTCCTTTTTGTGAAGCAAGGTCTGCCAGCCTGTACAGGTAGTTGAGTTTGGATTGTTTATTATGGGTAATGGGTAAAATGGCTTTGGCAGCCCGGGCAAGGGCTGTAACCAGGCCGGATTTATTAAAAAAGTCATAGCGGGCAAAAGGCACATAGCGGCGGTAGCCTCCAAAGAGTTCATCTGATCCATCTCCGTTTAATATAACGGTAAGGTGTTTCCTGGCTTCCTTGCTCACGTAATAACTCGGTATGGCAGAATCATCGTAGAATGGTTCTCCGTAATTGGCCAGTATGCCCTCAATATCCGTTTGGAGAGCATCGAAATTTATCCTGATCTCTGTATGATCAGTTTTGTACTTCTGTGCTACCAGCCTGGCCAATGGGGCTTCATCATAAGAGCCGGTAAAGGAAACTGTAAATGTTTTCAGCTTTGAATTATATTCAGACGCGATAGCCGTTACGAGGCCACTATCGATACCCCCGCTGAGAAAGGAGCCCACTTCCAGGTCTGATGATTCAATTCTGCGCCTGACCGCTTTGTGCAAAAGCTGGTCCACGCGATTCAGGGCTGCTTCTTTATCCGCCTGTTGCTCCTTTTCATAAAAATTTCGGATTGACCACCACCGGGAGGTCTCCACTTTCCCGGTAGGAAGATGGACATAAGCATAATGTGCCGGCGGCAATTCCTGAACTTGCTGATAAGGTGTAGCAGTGTGGTGAAAAGCACCATACCGGAGAAATTGGCCAATATTATTCTTATCCACCTGGAGATTCACCTGGTTTTTCAGCGCATTGAGCTCGCTGGTAAAAACAAATTGTTCTTTATTGGAATAATAATAGAAAGGTTTTTTTCCTGCCCTGTCCCTTGCTATAAAAAGTGAATTCTTTACACGATCATAGATCACAAAAGCAAACATGCCATCAAATTCATCCAGGCATTTTTCCTGCAGCTTATAATAGGATTGCAGAATGGTTTCTGTATCTGAACTTGTTTTACAATTCAGCTTCAGCTTTTCCCTTACCTCCAGGTGATTGTATATTTCCCCGTTAAATATGATGGTCAGGTGTTCATAGTGCATGGGTTGTTTACCTCCGGTCACATCAAGAATTGAAAGGCGATGATGATGTAATACCAGGTTACCTTCGGAAAAGGTGCTTTGCTCATCGGGGCCCCTGTGCCAGAGGTCCTTTGTGAGACGGGAAATATTCAAGGGAAAATTAACAGAGCCTGCTAGACCGCACATTTTCTAAAACAACTTTTTGCTGAAGATATAATTAGGTGAGAATTTGCCCGATTTATCCTGCACAACAAAGAAGGTAATAGCATAAAATGCAAGACAGGGGATTTTGTATCGAACAAGGGCCCCGAAGTTGGTGGTACTCAACCCAATCAATCCTCCAAACATCAGGGCATATACAAAGCAAAATATCAGGGCGGGGTCAGAACCAATATAGTTGAATGTTTTTTTGAACCCGATGCGCCGGAAACATTGATAAGTAAGTACAATAAACGACATGGATTCAAGGAAAGAAAATGCCATAAATGGCGAGCGGACATCCCAGGGGAATGGCCTGAAAAATGTGTTTACTATTCCAATGGGAAAAAGAGTTAGTAGTCCTCCTGGTGCGTTTTCCACCGTGGTTACAGAAAAATTAGAGCCTCCGCCTTCCGTTTCGTTTCGCTGAAAGATGGCCTGCTGATTTTGAACGGTATTAACTAATTTTTCCGTGGAATACTGTGATGCAATTTCTGATGAAGTGATGCTTTGTACCAGGAAGAAAGCAGCGACTATTGAAACTCCGGCAAACATTACCGTGGAAATCTGCCGTAATGTTTTATCCTGGATCAGTACCCTCCATTGAAGAAAGAGCCATAGTAAAAATGCGGGCATTACGCATATCAGGATATATGGCTTTACATAAAAGATCAGGTATCCGGCGGCAATGAATAATACAGTAGAAATTCCCCGCTTATATTTTCTTACAAATACATTATATAAACCATACAGTAAAAAACCCAGTGCCCCGATACAAATAGTATCCTTCATCAGACCTACTCCCCAGAATAATACGGAAGGCATAAAAAGGATGGCTATTGCCAGTTTCTTATGCAGATGAGGATACAAGTTATAGAACATTTTGAACAAGCGCCAGCATCCTCCGAATGCAAAAAAGCTCATACAAAAGCTGATAGCCATATAACTTTTCCCAAACAATAATGAAAACGGAAGTGCAAATCGGGGAACAAAATAGTTTTTTACATCATACATGTAAAAATGGGTGATACCCAGCCTGTCATAAAGAAAATAACTGATGATCGGGTTATTGTTCTTCAGTTTCAGCTTTGAGTAAATGTTAGTGAGATACCCCAGATCATCGGTCACGGCCCGATGCATATCTAAAACAGCCTGGAAATAATGGTTAGTATCAGCAAAAATGAAGTAATATTCGCTTACCATTGTATAAACAACAGCAAAGAAAATTCTCCATAAGAAAGCAGGCATATAATACCTGTATATCTCGGTTCCCTTATATTTCTTCCTCTTATTGTATACAATTATATACAATACAAGAAAGCAAAGTGGTACCCAAAAAAAATCATATATTCTTAAGAGCGTATAACTACTATACTCGTCCTCTATCATTTCTCCTGCTTTTTATTCTCTTATTTACTGTTAATAACCATTTGGTATACTTCGCACATTTCATCAGCCATCCGTGGCACTGTGAAGTAAGAGTTCAGCCTGTTATATCCATTTTTTCCATGCTCCTGTACAATATCAGGGTTTTGAAAATAATGGATGATCTTACCGGCAAGTTCGTCCGTGTCAAATGCAGCCGCTAACTGACCCGTTTTATTGTCTTCAATGGCCTCGTTCATAGCTGGTACATTAAATGCAACGATGGGTTTTTTATGGGCCCAGCTCTCCAGCATAATAAGTCCGAAGCCCTCCCAAATGGAAGTTACGATCATAAACTGAGAGTCTTTAATGGCCTGGTGCGGGTTGGGCTGGTACCCGCAGAATTTAACCGATTCACCTAACTCCAATTTGTTGTGTAGCTCATGCAGCTCCTTTTCATAAGCACCTCCTCCTATGATATACAGTTTCCAGCCTTTGTTTTGTGCCGCCACTTTTTTCCAAGCCTGCATAAGCAGTTCATGTCCTTTATACTTTACCAGCCTGCCCAGGATGAGTGCATATTTTTCTGCGGGCTGATTTTCTGTTACCAGTTTCTCTTTATCCTTAAGATCGAGACCGTAATAAATATTCCTGATTTTACCTGGCGAAACCATTTTTCCATCCACATACATGTTGTAAAGCCCTTTGGAGATGGTAACATTATAGTTGATAAACCATCCTGAGATTTTTTGCACCCAGTAGAACAATGTCCGCTTCAAATATTTGGGATTATTACCATGCTTTGCAGAATAGGCCTCATCAAATCCATGTTTTACGCTTACCAGTTTCATTTTACGGAAGAACAAAGCCTTTTGAATAGCCAGCCAGAGGTCGGCATGCACCAGGTTTGGCTGAACTATATCAAATTGTTCCTTTTTCAGCAATCTCCTGAGTTTGGCAATTAAAATGGGCGAAAGTGCTGAGTGTCCATATATTTCATGTGTTTTAATTCCATGACTTTTAAAATGATCGATAAACGGTTTGGTTTTCTCCGGCACCTGGGGAAAGATGATCAGCACCTGCACTTCATATCCCCTTTTTTTTAATTCAGGCAACATGTGCATGAGGTATAATTCTGATCCTGAAATAGCCGCCATTTTTTGTACAAACAGTATCTTCATAGGTTCTCTCATTGTTTAAACTGCATGTATAAGTTCATTATAGCCATTAAAGGTGTCTGCAGATGAAAAGTGTGTCAGCGAATATGCTCTCGCATGGTTGCCCATTTCCTTCCTTTTTACATCGTCCTGCATAACAGCCATTCCTTTAACCAGTGTATTTATATCATCGTTATTAAACAGGATGGCATTTTCATTTTCCTCTACAATATTATTGATACCGGGAATATTACTTGCCACAACAGGGAGGCCGCATGCCATAGCCTGCATTACTGCAGTACACATCGTTTCGGCATAACTGGCATGTACATAAAATCCTAGTTGTCCCAAAAATTCAATAATTTCCTTTTCATCCAGCAGACCGTGAAAGCGAACCAACTCATCCATATTTTTTTTCTTTACTTCACTTTGCAATGCTGCCAATGTGTTGCCGTTACCGGCAAAATGAATGATCATTCTTTTAGTCAGTAAGCCGGATTGAATCCCTTTTTCCAGGGCTTCCACAATCATCTTCTGGTTTTTGGGATGTATGAACCTTCCAATCATTCCTGTATGTAATATATCCTGCTGCTTTACCTCCGGTTTAAACTTTTGCAGGTCGATCCCATTTTGTATTACCACAGATCTTTTTTCAACGGGTATAAACCAGCATTTTTTTTTCATCTGTTGCTGGTAAGCAAGAGACAGGTAGATCACTTTATGGGCAGATAAGAGGGAGAATATACCGGCCAGCAGCTCTGGCCAACGTTTTACATCGTTGGAAGTATGCTCCACCACCAATAATTTCTTCTTATACTTTTTGCAAAACCCGCTTAAGGCGAAGACCAGGTGGGGGCTATGAATAATAATCACGTCCGGGTTATGCGAAAGAATAGCCGCTTTTATAGCTTTCCCGGAATTATTGAACAGCCCTCTTTTTTTTTGTACATACGAATAAGGTGTCACCGTTCTTTCACAAAACTCTTTGTAAGCAGGTAACAACTCTTCTATCCCATAAAACAATAAGGCATGTTTCCATTTTCCTGTTGCATCTGCCTCTATTAAGGAAGTAGCCACGCTGCCATGACCACCTAAACCGCTATATAAAACCTGCAATACTTTCACAGACCGGTCCTGTTATGCCCTGTTTATTATTTCAAAAACGTTTTTCATCTGAGCATTCCATGTAATCCTGTCTTCTACAAACCGGCGAAAATCGGCCGGAAAAGCGGGATATTGCTTTCGCAGGTCCATATAAAACTCAACGATCTTTCCGATATCCAGTGGATCATCATTTTGCTCAACCGCCATGACGAATGGTGTATTTTCGAAATTTTCATCTCCATGGCTCATAATAAACGGAAGGCCAAATGCAGCATATTCACGGTGCTTCAAAGAATAATTATCTTTCATGCCGATCCGATGCATAGCCAGTGTACCGAGCCCCAGGTGTACATTCCGGTATTCCTTTGCCAATTCTTCCCTCGACAGAGGTATTTCAAAACTTACGATATCATTAATTCCGAGCTCCTGGGCCATGGCTTTCAGGTTATCTACATTACGCCCCATGGGGTTGGTTATCAGCCGGAAGGCCACTTTGATCTTTTTTCCCCTCGTGGCCTCATACGCGGCAAGTCCTTTCAGCATTTTATCAAATCCATGGTAAAAGGTACAGTCAGATGCCACCCCCAGTATGGTTATCGTATCCTGCACACCCGGTACGGGCACTGGTTCAATACCGCTCATGTCAATACCATTGCCCATGAAGATGGCTGGTTTGCCAAAAAGCGTTTTATCTTTTGTTAACGTAATGATACCATCAGTAAGCAGGTGCAGCTTTTCGATCCTACGGTGATTGAGGTAATAATATACACGGGTTACCAGGTCTCTTTTCTTAAATTCTGTGGCCGCATTAAGCGTGGGATACTCCAGTAATATTTGTATTCGGGGATTAGCTTTTTTGTATTTCCCGAGGAAACTAATTAGTCCTTTGCCAGGAATATAGAAACGGAGGTAGATAACATCATACTCATTCTTCACAATTTTATTGAAACATTCCCGGAAATCTATGCTTCCGTACCAGGCCATGCCCAGGTGACTGAATAATTTGACCAGGATGTTGCTGTTCCTTACTTCCCTTGAACCGGTAAACCGGAGTTTTTCCCTGTTACTTTGTAGTAACCAGAGGTCACCCCGATTACCGGAGTAGAGAATATCGGTATCAAATCCATTTGTCTCAAAGGCTTTGAGCTGTCCCTTTATCTTCAACACCACCCCGGGTAAAAAGTCACCTTCTATATTCACGTTGCTGATATAAAGGATCTTTTTCTTTTTCGAACTCATGTTCCTGTCGGGTAAGAATTATTTCGAAGGTTATTTTTCATTGAAAAGGTGAGCTACCATCAGGTGGGTCCAGCTGAAATTAGTGCCGTTATGTGCCGATTCACCTTCAACTGACATATTTAATGCCTTAGGGTGGAGTATTTTTTCTTTAACCAGGACGCTCCGGATATGCAGTATGGATTCTTTGATGAGAGGGTTTTGCATCCATTTTTTTTGTGGTGGCTCATACCCGATCTTATCTTTCCGCCATGTAATTTCTTTGGGTAGCACATCTTCGAAGGTGATGCGCTGAATATACTTTGTCCAGCCGTCATGAATCTTTAGTTCGGGCGGCAAAGAGAAAATAAATTCGACCAATTCATGATACAAAAACGGCAGGCGTACTTCCCGGCTATGTGCCATGCTGTTCCTGTCAGCATACCGGAGTAGTTGTGTCATACCCTGGTTCACGCTGTTGTATAATGCTCCGTTCAATGTATCGGCCTGATTGGGAAACAGGAACTGATCATTTTTATGAGCCTGGTAGAAATCCCCGGTAAAATAAGGGTTTGTCCATTGTCTGTACTGTCCATGCATTTTTTTCAGCCTGTCTTTAGCAGGTCCGCTCCACTTCCTGGCATAATGCCTGAGGTCTTTGACCGGAAGAGGGTTAATGGCACTGTCTCCGTGAAGGGCCCGGTAAGCCTCCCGCTCTTTACTGTATAATTGCCTGTTGCGCCTTTTTATTTCCTTAAAAAAGAAACCATAAAAAGGATGATATCCTGCCAATAACTCATCCGCACCCTGTCCGTCGAGTAAAACTGTTACATTATTCTCCCTGGCCAGTTTCATTACTTCATATTGTGCCAGAATGCTGGCAGATCCAAAAGGTTCCTCCTGGTGGTAAAAACACTTCTGTAGTTCTTTCAGCATCGTATCCCCGTCTGGTTGGGTAAAATGAGGATCCAGGTTCAGGTTTTTCAGCAAAAGGTTGATGTATTTGCTTTCATCTTTTTCAAACCCGGGGAAGATCGCAGAAAAAGTACTTTGCCTGATGGATTTATCCTTATTCAGATCGTCAATAACTGTAACAACAGCACTGCTGTCCAGACCCCCGCTCAGGCTGCTCCCTACCGGCACATCACTTCTCAACCGCCGGCTGACAGAGGTGTAAAACAAGTCTTTAAATCTTTTCTTTGCCTGGTCGGTAGTAATGGAATAGTCGATATTCCTGTAATCAATATCCCAATATCTTTTGATGGTAAAACTCAATGCCTGTGTATCAATAATAATATAACAGGAATGAGGTAGTCTTTTTATTTCGTTATAAAAAGTTTCACTGTAATCTGAGGGGTTATCAACATACTTAAATGCCAGGTAATTGTATAGCATTCTCGAATTGATCTCTCTCTTCACACCCCCGGCCCATAGGGCCTTCATCTCGCTGGCAAAGGCAAAAAACTGTCCCGGAATACTATAGTAGTACAGTGGTTTTTCCCCGAAACGGTCCCTGGCAGCGAATACTTTTTTTTCACTTGCATCATATATAGCAAATGAAAACATGCCATCGAAATAGTGAAGGCAGTCTTCCTTCTTCCAGTCGTACAGTGCCATTATTACTTCTGTATCCGTTTGTGTGGCAAATTTATACCCCTGCTTCAGGCACATTTCTTTTAGTTCTACATAATTGTATATCTCACCATTAAAAGTAATGGTATATCTGTCCATGTAATGCATAGGCTGCTTCCCTGCCTCAGACAAATCAATAATAGACAATCGTCTGTGGGCCAGCCCTGTTGTTGAATCATTGCTGATCCACTGACCTTCGCCATCAGGGCCGCGGTGAGCGATGGCATCCGTCATTTTTTTCAGCCGTTCAATACTTTGTTCCTTGCCGGAGGTAGTGATGATTCCTGCTATACCGCACATAAATATTAATTAGAATAGTCTTTTTGTGAAGTTTTTCTTTTTTCGAGCACTTCCTGGTAATACTTTACAAGTTCCAGTGCTGTTTTATCCACATCCAGGTATTTCTCTGCATAGGCCCTTCCTGCTGCCCCCTTTACTCTTCGTAAATCCGGGTCAGCCAGCAGGGTTGCCAGGTTCTGTTTAATATTGTCCGGGTTGGTGGATATAACAGGACACTCAGCTGGTAATCCATTATCATATACTGGTTGCATCATATGACACAATACAGATTTGCCCATACTCATCGCCTCACAGCTTGCCATGCCATTAGATCCCAGCAATAATTGATCTATAAAAATATCGCAGTGCTGTACCACTTCCAGGGCTTTTTGGCGGGCTACTCTTTCCAATAATATAAATTCAAAATCGAAGTCCTTTTTGAGGGCTTCCACCGCTTCCAGAACATACTTTGTTCCTTTTGCAAAACGCCTTGTGGGGGAGTGTACTACCACCGGCCTGGGGTTATTCAGGGCTGTAACCTTGAAATCCCTGACATTCAGCCTGTGAAGGGTAAGAAATGTTTTAGGAAACAGGTCCTTCCTGATATACAAATCCATTTCTGGTGTAACGAGGGGTGTAAAGCCTAATTTACTGAATTTCTCCTGCCGTCGGAACGATATTTCCCGGGTTTCAATGTCTTTGAATTCATAATCCCGGGTATACAATAATTCTGCATAAGGATTGATCTCAAAGTTTTTTTCAGGGTATCTTATATCACTGCCTGACCATTCAATTATACCCGGCTTTTTTAACACAGATGCAAGCCGAAGGTCCCATCCTCCTGCAAATGCACTGTCCCATATCCAATGTAAAACATCGGCCCATTTAATCAGCTTTTGGATTTGGTTAGACTTGCGAAAATAATTTGTTGTCCATCCAATCGGGTTAGTTTTAAAAGACACCTGCTCCAGGTGATGAGCATGCTGGCTTTTGGATCTTCTGTTGTCAAATCCATTTACAAATATCCCTTTTGCTTCAATGCCTTCAATTTTATTCAAAGCGTCAAGCGTTAAAGGCCCCTTAGATGCTATATCAAATGGTAAAACAAGAATTTTCATGTAAGAACTGTTATCTGCTATTTCATATTATGGGGTTCCAGCGATTTGATAATCCTTGCCGGGCACCCGCCAATTACAACATTACCAGGAAACGATTTGGTAACAACAGAATTGGCCCCTACAATTACATTATCACCAAGCTCCACACCTGCCAGTATGCTGACGTTTCCCCCGATCCAGCAATTCTTACCTATCTTAATACTTTTTTCGATGGCAACATCAAAATTATCAGGGTTATGGTTGGATGTCTGCATATTCAGGTTATATGCCCAAATCGTTCCCTCACCGATCTCAACTGTTGCATTATTGCTGATAGCATAATAACACCCTCCGCTTACTGCAAAGCTAGTCAGTACTTTTTCCGGGTTCCCCACAATTTTCAGATTCTTATACCCGGTAAGTTTAGAAGTGAAATGAACTATAAACGGCACATCATAATTTACTTTCAAAACACGCTGGTGCCACCAGTTGGTGAAAAGTAAACCTGCCCCTGCTATTTTTAAATAAGGTTGCTTTTTGAATATAAATAATCTCGCAAACAAAAAATAAAGGCCAAGCATGGGTTATTGTTTTGGCAAAATGTAAGATGCTCCGGGAATCTTTCGTCTCAACATTTGTGTTACCGCCGGAATAATGAATCCCTTTCTGAAAAGAAAAATGTAAACAACAGGAAAATAAAATGCTGCTGCTATAATAAAAGTAGTTACATAATCCAATCTAAAAAAGTACTCCAGCAAATATTTAAGCACCAATGAAACTGCAAAAGAAATGGTTAACAATAGAGCAATCTGATGAACCTGGAAAAAATCCTTTATGCTGATACCAAATATATCAGCATCCTTTCGTAACAGTATAAAAGCCAGTGCAAATACGGATAAGCTGGCTGCAACAGCTACGCCTGTTATTCCAAACAGCAGCCCCAACACCACCACCATTGTGATATTGATCAAAAAATAATAAATATTTGCCCGCAGAATATAGGATGATTTCCCGGCCGTAATCAACACATCCTGGTAATCATTAATTCGCACAAAGCAGGTACAGGAGTAAATAGCAAAAACGATGGCGCTTTCGGCATATTTTTCGGAAAAATAACTTACGATAAACTCACGATGGTAAACAATAAAGAATACAATAACCGGGTAAAGCAGGAAGATGCACTGGTTGATAATTTTAATTTTCAGGTCCAGCGCCGCCTGCTTGTTCTGCTGGAAATATTTGTTCAGGTCAGGAAGCAATACGGCACTCACCGAAAATGCGATTGTACTGATAAATGGAATTTCTACTGCCCCGTTCCTGTAATTGGCATACTCCACATTACCCAGAATAAAAATTACAAAAAAAGAAGAGATATACAGATAAGATGAACCCAGCAGGCTTGTAACATACAGAGGTAATGAAACCTTTAATATTTTCTTACAGGAGCTTTTGTCCGGTGTAATGCTCCAACTGATATACTTCCTGGCAAACCAGGAATTGATCAATAAGCCGGTAAGTGGCGCTATAACCTGGGAAAAAACCAATGCATACCTGATCGAATTCCATATATTCAGGGAAATATAAATAAAGGTCACCGAAATGATGGAAGTGAGAACAACTACAGCCGCTACAATTTTAGTACGGTCGTTGAATACCAGTATGCTTATCAGGTAATTATTCAGAAAAGTGATGCCGACTGCCAATGAGCAAAACCTGAGATAGTAAAGTATTTCCGGGGTATTAAAAAGAGAGGGAGGCAAAAAAGAGCCGGTCAGGAGGCAGATAAAAGAAAGAGCAGCTACCAGGAGAATCAAAAACTGAAGGCTGCTAACGATGCGATGCTGGTACTCGCCTCTTTGGGAGAAAAAATAGTAAACGACTGCTTGTAAACCCAGGGAAAACAATACGGATGTTAAACTGATTAAAATAATTACCTGGTTGAATGCGGCATAATCCGGCTTAGGCAGCGCTCTGGACAAGTAGGGAGATACAAAAAAATTAATAAGTAAACTAACTACCTGTGAGAAAGAAAAAACAAGTACTTTATTTGCTTTGCTGCTCATTTTCTTCTCAAGAGATTATTTCAAATTTGCCTTCCACATAGCAAGCTGATCTCAGTTTTCCGCGTAAAAAACTATTCAGACACGCTATTACCTGATCCACCCTGTTGCTGACACAATGTTCAGTTTTGACTAATTGAAAAGCAGCATCGGCTAATTTATCTGCAAAGTTCGGGTTTCGGGCAAGATACGCGGCTTTCTCGCCCGCTTCCTCCGGAAATGTTTGCAGGTAATGCACATTTTCTAAAAAGCCGTAATCCTGCAGGGAAAGTGTGGGGTAAGCCAGCATGGTAGTTCGCCAGGCTGGTACTTCCCAGTATTTTCGAACATTGTACCGTAATTCACTGCCACAAACAAATGCTGAACGGGATTGATTAATTAATCGCTTATACAATCTGAGTGAGTTTTCCTGGTATATCCGTGAGGTTTTTTCTTTACTGGTCACTCTTCTGTAAAAATGAAAGGGTATATTGATATACAACCTGTAATATTTTTTATAAGGGGCCAGTTTCAGGTTATTATTTTTAACAGATTCCTGAGCCATCTTTCTCGTTATATACCCGGCCCCGGGCACAATGATATCCCACTTTTTGGGTCTACTCTGTTGGATCAGCTCTTTAGGTGAAATACTGTTGGGCAAATCAATATTGATGGATATTCCTGAAGTTATCTCATTATAAGCATTGACAACATCCTGCTTGGTAAGATTAAATTTTTCCAGGGTTTTATATGGGTACCTGTCAACTCCGGAACCCGTTTGAACGGGGCATTTGTAGAACTGCCAGAATATACCTGAAAACCTTTTTAACATATCCAGGTATAAAGTTCTTTCCAATCCAAAGTTAATAACGTGCAGATCCGACATCGGGGAGAAAAGAAAAACCGGTTTATCCGAATTATCGACAAGTTGCCAAACTTCCCGGTAAAAATCTGCGGGCCGGGAGGATAATAAATAAAAATTTATGGAGGGGAGCAAAGAAGAATTCATTGCCAGGATGATAGAATTGTCGAAAACAATTAAATCTGCCTTTGCAATACAATCTGCTATAAATTTAGCATCGCTTCGCCCGATGTCCACTACGTTAAGTTCATCATTGCTCCTTTGCAGCAACTCATCATGAACCACTCTTGGGGTCATGGAGTAATTCAGGCTATCTGCATATAAAAAGAGAATCATACTTTTCCCTTTTGAATAGATTTCCTTACTCCGGACACGCCATAAGGATGATGAGGGTCTTTCATCGCATCGAAGCCATGTTTTTCAAGTATCTGCATACAGGCTGAAATTGTAAAAGGAAGGTGCACTTCAATTTTAATGGTTTTTACTTTACCTATCCAGGGAGAGGGATTTTCCAGAATATTTTTTTCGGCCCCTTCGATATCCATTTTGAGATAATCGATTTCATTAATTCCAAACTCATTAAATATTGTATTTAATGTTTTGGCAGGGGCGCTTACGGCATTCTGATGGTGAGCTTTCTCAGTATTAATACGAAACGCCCATTCCTCATTCTGATCATAGAATATTTGTCCATCCTCGGTCCATACCGCCGCCTGCATAATGCTGCACTGATCGCTTATTGCCGAAAGGTTTTGCTTTGCGAGTGCATAATTTCCAGCATCCATTTCAACGCCATACACTTTGGAACCGGGAAATAAATAAGCAAAATGGGCCATGGTGTATCCCGCATTAGATCCCAGGTCCACAATAACAGGTGTCTCAGTATTCAGCTTACTAGGTGGTAAATGATATTTATCATGGAATGTATCCCATAACACCTGGTGGTCTGTGGTGTTGGGCCGGCAAAAAAGTTCATGATTTTTAGTTTGTCTTACCCGCAGTGAAACAAGCTCTTTTTTATGGCTATCTGTTTTATGGAACAAACTTCTAAATCGTCTTATATCATTCACCGTTTTGAATACTATGAAATACTTAATTACAGATTTAATTTTTCTCAGCAACATGTATCAGAATTTTTCCTGTTTAGCAGGGATGTGACTTTTTTAGAAAATCAGCCAATCATTTCAAACCTGCCATTGAAATACCCGGCACTTTTTAATTTCCCCTGCCTGAAATATTCGAGGCAGTTGAGTGTTTGATTCACCCTGGCTTGTGCCACATGCTCCCGACGTACCAGTTCCCATGCA
Source organism: uncultured Chitinophaga sp. (assembly GCA_964606155.1). Taxonomy (GTDB): domain Bacteria; phylum Bacteroidota; class Bacteroidia; order Chitinophagales; family Chitinophagaceae; genus JJ008. The sequence goes on from CAZSGD010000011.1 coordinate 56,490, forward strand.
TTTTGTATAAGCTTTTCTGCCACACCGGGATTTTTAATAAGGTATTGTGCTTTCTCGCCTGCTTCCTCGGGGTAGCTGTGCAGGTAGTGTACACCGTCCTCAAATCCATACTCCCTGAAGTTGAGGGAAGGGTATGCGATCATTGCTGAACGGAAAGCCGGCACCTCTATAAACTTCCTGACAAAAAAGCGCAGTTCGCTACCACAGGTAAAAGATACCCGCGACATGGATATCATCTGCTGGTAAAGCTTGTACGATTTATTTTGATAGGCCGGTGTGCTGTGCTTTTTCTTCATCAGCTTATCATACAACAAGTAAGGGGCCATCACCAACCAGCGGGAAAACCCTAAATAAGGCGCCAGGAATAAACCGGTTTCTTCCACACTCTTCTGTGCCATTTTTCTTGTTTCATAAGAAACGCCGGGAACAATGGCGTCCCAAATCTTTTTCCTGGATTTCTGAAGCAGCTCACTTTCTCCCAGGCAATGCGGAAAGTCAATACTAATAGGGACTAAGGCCTTTATTTCATCCCATATACCGATCACATCTGCTTTTGAGAGTTTATGTCTTTCCAGTGATGTAAAAGGATACCTGTTGCCTTCTTCACCCCTTTCCAGCGGGCAAATATAATAGGGCCAGAAAATACCTGTAAGTGATTTTATTATGGAAAGATATTGGTCCCTCTCCAGGCCAAAATTAACCGCATGAAGATCTGAGGAAGGATGCAGCAGGAAAATAGGTTTACCGGAACTGGCGATCATATTCCACACATCCTGGTAAAAGCCTTTGGTTCTGTTTTGACTGACATAAAAATTCCTTTCCAGGATCGCTTTTTTACCCATGGAAAGGATGATAGAATTGTCGAAAACCAGTATTTCAGCCTTCTCAATATAATTACTAATGGCCGGCATACTATTGCGTGAAACGTCAACGATCAGCACCTTATTCGGATCGGCCTGGGGAATCAGTGTCTCATAAAACATCCCGGATGTTCGTGCACGATTGACACTGTGAGTGTAAAGAAATAAAATCATGACTTCATAGGATTAAAGGGTTACGGAAATTGAACTGGCAAACTATACCTTTTTATTCCGTATCCCGCTTACAACTTCGATAGCTTTTCTTGTTTCACTGATCGGGAATCCCCTGCCAGCTATAATCTCCTCGTAAGACCGTGTATGCAATTCAGTGAAACCTTCACTAAACTCAAATGCATCCCCATCAATCGTGAGGGTTCTGAAAGTTCTTTTACCTTCCTTTTTCACATCCTCCGGCAGGGTATTGGCATCAATACTGAGGAACCACTCCACATTGGCGTTTTCCAGTTTCAGGTTTCCAGCCGCCGTATCCTCTGTAAATTGAGTAACGATACTCTCTTTAGCATCTCCAAATATCCAAAGCAGCATATCAAAAAAATGAACTCCGATATTTGTGGCAATACCTCCGCTCTTCTGCATATCGCCTTTCCAACTGGCATGGTACCAATGGCCTCTTGATGTGATATAACGGAGTTTTATATCATAAACTTTACCTGCAGGGCCATTTTTAATTTTTTCCCGGAGGGCAATAATGGCAGGATGCAGGCGAAGCTGAAGTATGGTGTAAACATTTTTACCCGTTTCTTTTTCGATCTCCATCAGCGCATCAATATTCCAGGGATTCAGCACCACTGGCTTTTCACAGATCACATCTGCCCCAATACGAAGACCAAAACGAATATGTGCGTCGTGCAGGTAGTTGGGAGAACAAACTGAAACAAAATCGGTATGCGTGCCCTGTCTTTTCAATTTTTCAACATGCCTGTCAAATCTTTCAAACTCGGTGAAAAAGTCAGCTTCGGGAAAGTAAGAGTCAAGGATACCTACGGAATCATGCTTATCCAATGCCGCAAGCAGTTTATTGCCGGTATCTTTTATGGCTTTCATGTGCCGCGGGGCAATATAACCTCCGGCGCCGATCAAAACAAAGTTTTTCATTAAACATTAGTCTTTATATAAATAATAAGTATCCGGTTGCATGTATGGCAATTATAAGCTTCAGGTGATCTTCGTTACAGCATTATTCGCCAGTTTATATTTTTGTCCGCTCTCCTCACAGCTGGCCATTCCATGCTCATCAAATTCAAGGCGATGACCAAATTCACTCATCCACCCTTTTTGACGGGCTGGGTTTCCCACCACCAATGCATAAGCGGGTACTGGTTTGGTAACCACCGCTCCGGCCCCAATAAATGCAAAGGCACCGATCTCATTTCCGCAAACTATCGTGGCGTTGGCCCCAATACTGGCGCCTTTACGCACCAGCGTTTTCATATATTCATGCTTGCGGCTTACTGCACTGCGGGGATTGATTACATTTGTAAACACCATGGAAGGGCCCAGGAAAACATCGTCTTCGCATATCACCCCTTCGTATATCGATACATTATTCTGAACCCTCACGTTATTGCCCAGCGTCACTTTAGGCGATACCACTACATTCTGACCGATATTACAATTATTACCGATGACACAGCCGGGCATCACATGACTAAAGTGCCATATCTTAGTTCCATCTCCGATCTGGCATCCTTCATCGATGATGGCAGATGGATGAGCAAAGTAATTGGATGATGACAAGTGGAATTAGTTTAAAAGATTAAATAAGACAGTTGGACCGGGGTGATATATTAGCTGATCGCCGCTTTACTGAAAGCCTCTTTGTACACAGCACGAATGCCTTCGACAAGGCCTGTTGAAGCCTTCCATCCTGCAGCCGTAAGCCGGGATACATCCATCAGTTTACGGGGTGTTCCATCCGGTTTGCTGGTATCCCATTCTATCTTACCGGCAAAACCTGTTATATCCCGGATGATCTCTGCCAGTTCTTTTATCGTAACATCTTCGCCCACCCCGATATTCAGGGGCTCTGCATTATTATATTGTTGCATGATGAAATAGCAGGCATCTGCGAGGTCGTCGGCATGTAAGAATTCACGGCGGGGTGAGCCGGTTCCCCATAATGTTACAACTGTGTCTCCCTTTTCCCGCGCTTCATGAAATTTTCTAAGCAGGGCGGGCAGAACATGTGAGTTCTGCAGATCATAATTGTCATTAGGGCCATACAGATTGGTCGGCATAACCGTAATGAAGTTGCATCCATACTGAGACCGGTACGCCTCACACATTTTCAATCCGGCGATCTTCGCGATGGCATACGGTTCATTGGTAGGTTCCAGCGGACCTGTCAGTAAGCAATCCTCTTTCAGGGGTTGTGGCGCCAGCTTGGGATAGATACAGGATGATCCGAGAAATAGTAATTTTTTGACACCTGTAATATATGACTGGTGAATCAGGTTGGACTGTATCATCAGGTTGTCGTACAGGAATTCGCCGCGATAAGTATTGTTAGCAATGATACCGCCCACTTTTGCAGCCGCTAAGAAAACATATTCGGGCTTTTCGGCCTGCATAAAAGATGTCACCTGTTGCTGGTCACGAAGGTCCAGTTCCTTCGACGTGCGTGCAATAATATTATTATACCCCTCTTTGAGCAGGCGCCGATGAATAGCACTGCCCACCATACCGCGATGCCCGGCTATATAAATCTTACTGTTCTTTTCCATGTTCAATGTTTATTCATGCTGATGCAGTATGTTAAAGCCCGCTTCCTTGAGAAGTTTATTTTTTTTGAATATCTGCAGATCAGAAGCTACCATTTCCTTCACCATTTCTGCCAATGTGTATTTAGGCTTCCAGCCCAGTTTTGTATTAGCCTTGGTTGGATCACCGATCAACAGGTCTACTTCCGTTGGCCTGTAGTAGTTAGGGTCCACACTCACCACTTCTTTACCCACCGGCAAATTCTTTTCGTCTTTTGTTTTTTTGACGATCCCCTTCTCATTATCTGCAGTGCCGGTAAATTCCAGTTCCACTCCCACTTCTGCAAACGCCATACGGATAAAATCCCGTACGGAGGTGGTAACACCGGTTGCGATCACAAAATCATCGGGTGTTTCCTGCTGGAGTATCAGCCACATGGCTTCCACATAATCTTTAGCATGGCCCCAGTCCCGTTTGGCATCCAGGTTACCCATAAACAATTTATCCTGTAAACCGAGCGCCATTTGCGCCACGGCCCGGGTGATCTTCCGGGTTACAAAGGTTTCTCCACGTAAAGGGCTTTCATGGTTGAATAAGATACCATTGCAGGCAAACATACCATAGGCTTCGCGGTAATTAACCGTGATCCAGTAGCCATATAATTTGGCCACCCCATAAGGGCTTCTTGGATAGAACGGCGTTTTTTCACTTTGCGGTACTTCCTGCACCAACCCATACAGTTCAGAAGTGGAGGCCTGGTATACTTTGGTTTTTTTCGTCAATCCCAACAATCTAACGGCTTCTAACACACGTAATGTGCCCAGCCCGTCTGCATTACCCGTATACTCGGGTGTATCAAAACTTACTTTTACATGGCTCATGGCACCGAGATTATAGATCTCATCGGGTTGCACGTCCTGTATAATACGTATAAGGTTTGTGCTGTCGGTCAGGTCGCCGTAATGCAGTACAAATTTCCTGTTTTTATGATGCGGGTCCTGGTACAGATGGTCGATCCGGTCTGTATTGAAGAGAGAGGACCTTCTTTTGATACCATGCACTTCATATCCTTTCTCGAGCAACAGTTCAGCCAGGTAGGCTCCGTCCTGCCCTGTGATTCCGGTAATGATCGCTTTTTTGGACATATAAGGTTTATTGGTTGATTATTGTTTTCAGGTATTCGCCATAGCCGCTTTTGATCAGCTGATCGGCCAATGCTGACAACTGATCACGGCTGATAAAACCTAACCGGTAGGCTACTTCTTCAATACACCCGATCTTGGTAGCCTGTCTTTTTTCGATCACCCGCACAAATTCGCTGGCATCATTCAATGAATCAAATGTTCCGGTATCCAGCCAGGCGGTGCCCCTGTCCATTACGGCTACTTTCAGTTTGCCTTTTTCCAGGTAGGTCTTGTTCACGTCGGTAATCTCGTATTCACCCCGGGCAGAGGGCTGAAGTTCTTTAGCGATCTTCACCACTTCATTATCGTAAAAGTATAACCCCGGTACAGCAAAGCTGGATTTAGGTTTGGCCGGTTTCTCTTCAATGGAAACAGCGTTCATGTTTTTATCAAATTCCACCACACCGTAACGTTCCGGATCGCGGACCTGGTAAGCGAATACATAGCCCCCGTCTAATTCTGTCAGCTGCCTGAGTTTTGCTCCAAGACCCGAACCGTAAAAAATATTATCCCCTAATATCAGTGCTACTTTATCCTTCCCAATAAAGGATTCGCCAATAACGAAGGCCTGTGCCAGCCCGTTAGGGACTTCCTGTATTGCGTATTCAAAATGACAACCTACTTGTTTGCCATCTCCCAACAATCTTTTAAAGGAAGCATGGTCCTCCGGTGTGGTAATGATCAGTATTTCCCTGATACCGGCGATCATTAGTGTTGAAAGCGGGTAATAGATCATCGGCTTGTCATAAATCGGCATCAATTGTTTGGAAATAGCTTTGGTAATAGGATATAACCTGGTACCGCTGCCTCCTGCCAAAATGATTCCTTTCATAATTTATCGTTGATGATACTGTTCTTCGTAATAATGCATGTACGCTCCAGAGGTAACATGTTTTAGCCATTCCGTATTTTCCAGGTACCAATCGATGGTTTGCGATAACCCTTCTTCAAATGTTACAGAAGGTTTCCATCCCAGTTCTTTGTTGATCTTCGACGCATCAATCGCATATCTTCTGTCGTGCCCCGGCCTGTCTTTTACATAGGTGATCAGTTTTTCGCTGGTACCGTCAGGCTGACCTGATTTTTCATCCATCAGCCGGCATAATAATTTTACCAGGTCTATATTCTTCCATTCGTTACATCCCCCGATGTTATAAGTATCGCCTGTTTTCCCTTTATGAAATACAAGGTCGATAGCCATCGCATGGTCTTTAACAAATAACCAATCCCTTGTGTACAACCCGTCGCCATAAACCGGCAAAGGTTTCTTCTGCATAATATTATTGATAAAAAGCGGGATCAGTTTTTCCGGAAAATGATAGGGCCCGTAATTATTGGAGCAGTTACTTAGCACTGCCGGCAGCCCATAGGTATCATGATAGGCCCTTACAAAATGGTCGCTGGCGGCTTTGGAAGCACTGTAAGGAGAATGCGGGTCATAGGCTGTTGTTTCAGTAAAGAAGCCGGTTTCGCCTAATGCACCAAACACTTCATCGGTGGAAACATGATAAAATCTTTTATCCCTGTAATCATCTTTCCAGAAATGTTTGGCGGTATTTAAAAGATTGACGGTACCGATCACATTGGTATAAACAAAATCAAGGGGGGAGAGTATGGAACGGTCCACATGGCTTTCTGCCGCCAGGTGGATCACGCCGTCAGGCTGGTGAAGGTGAAACACCCGTTCCAGCGCATCTGTATCAAGTATATTGACTTTTTCAAAATAATAATTGGGAGAATGCTCAATATCACGCAGGTTCTCTAAGTTACCTGCATAGGTAAGCGCATCGAGGTTGACGATCTTGTATCCGGGGTACTTTGTAACAAATAATCTTACCACATGTGAGCCGATAAACCCGGCCCCTCCTGTGATAATAATTGTTTTGTCCATGCTCAGCTTTTCGGCTTTTTGTACCATTGAAAGGTTTGTTTCAATCCTTCCCTCACGGATACAGCAGGTTTATATCCCAGTAGTCGGGTAGCTTTTGAAATATCTGCCAGGCTATGTTTTACATCACCCAATCTTTCCGGCCCATAAACAGGACTCAACTGGCCACCTGCCTCTTCTTTGAGAAACTGGAACAATTCGTTCAGAGATGTCTGGTGGCCACAGGCAATATTATATACCTGGTTGACGGCATTTTTGTCCTGTGTAAAAAGCGACAGAATATTTGCCTGCACAGCATTACTCACAAAGGTAAAATCGCGGCTATGATTTCCGTCCCCGTTAATCGTGGGCGGAGCATTTTTTAACAGTGCTTCCGCAAATAAGGGAATAACAGCGGCATAGGGTCCGTTAGGATTTTGACGGGGACCGAAAATATTGAAATAACGAAGCCCGATGAATTCAGTACCATACAAGCTGGCAAATACACGGGCATATAACTCATTCACCAGTTTGGTAACGGCGTAGGGAGAAAGAGGGTTACCGATCTGGTCTTCCACTTTGGGGAGACCGGGATGGTCACCATAGGTGGAAGAGCTGGCCGCATACACCACTCTTTTTATATTCTTTGTTTTGGCAGCTGTGAAAATATTTAGTGTGCCGGTGATATTGACGTTGTTGGAAGTAATTGGGTCGTTGATGGAACGTGGCACAGACCCTAATGCTGCCTGGTGGCTGATCAGATCAATATCCGTACAGGCAGTGAGGCAGGTTTCATAATCCCTGATATCACCTTCCATGAATTCATATTTAGGATGATTTTTGAATTCATGGACATTTTCAAGTGATCCTGTTGCCAGGTTATCGAGAACCCTGACAAGGGTAATCTTTGGGTCCTGTAACAGTGTTTCCACAAGGTTGGAGCCAATAAAACCGGCTCCGCCGGTAACTAGTATTCGCATGGATGAGGTAATGTTTTATCTTCTCTTGCCAACCCGGAGCAGTTTCTTTATACTGAACCTGGTCAGGAATTTTTCAAACATGTTCTTTGGAGGCACTTCTTCTTCGTAATAACTTCCATAGCCATACCCATAACCGTAACCATAACGACCATATCCATAATATCCGTATCCCGGCTTCACTTTCACGTCATTGATCACGATAGACACCCTTGGCAGCTTACTGGATTGATAAAACTCGTCGATGAGTGCAATTTGTTTTTTGAATGTGTGGCCCTGTCTTACCAGGTATAAAGTACAATCAGCAAACTTGCTCAGTGTCATGGCATCACTTACCATACCTACCGGGGCTGTATCTACCAGCACAATATCGAAATTCGACTTCAACCAGTCAAACATATCATCCAGCCTGCTGTCTAATAACAATTCTGAAGGATTGGGCGGTACAGGGCCACAACCCAATACAAATAAATTTTCCTGGTCAGGGACCGGTCTTATCAATTCTTCAAGATTATTAGACTTGCCCACCAGGTAGTTGGTAATGCCCGGACCTTTTGAGATACCTAAACCGGATAATATTTTTGGTTTTCGAATATCAAATTCCAGTATGATCGTTCTTTTACCCGCCAGGGCCAGTACAGCTCCCATATTGGTGGATACATAAGATTTCCCTTCACCACTGAATGAAGAAGTAACCAGTAAAACTGCTTTTTCCTGTTTATTGATAAAATATTGCAGGTTAGCCCGGATGATACGGAACTGTTCTGCCACCATACTCCTGGTCGTCTTACTAACCACCAATACATCATCGGAGTAGGAGTGACCGATTTCTCCCAAAATAGGAGCTGCTGTAAGTTTCTCTACATCAAACCTGGTACTTACTTTATCATTTAAAACTTCCCCAATAAAAATGAATAAAGCCGGCAAACCAAGACCGATCAGGATAGCCATTGCCTGGATGGCCCTTTTATTGGGCTTCACCGGCACGGTGGTGGCAAAGGCTTTATCGATAATGCTGGAATTGGAAATGGTGGAAGCCCTGGTGATAGCCGTTTCTTCTCTTTTTTCCTGTAAAAACTTGTAAAGGCCTTCGGATATCTCCACCTGTCTTTTTATCTCGGCCAGTTCATTTATTTTCTCCGGCATAGCTTTTAGCTGCGACTCACTGGTGTTACTTCTGCTACGGTATCTTCCGATCACATCATTGATGGAAGATTTAATGTTTTTCAGGTTTTCCCTGATACTTACCCTGAGTCTTTCGATCTCCCCGGTGGCTTTCATCACTATTGGATTTCCGACCGGAATATTGGAGTTCACTAATAGTTGTCTTTCTTCCTGTGCCTTATTATAGGCGCTTACCAGGTCATTTAATGTGGCATCATCCAGGCCCAATGATGAAGGAACAACAGGTATTTCCCTGTACTCATTTTTCTTATCGGCCAGGTAATCATCAATATCACCAGCAAGGTTTAGTTTGATGGACTGGTCATTTGTGGCTTTATCTGATTCTCCTATTATTGAAAAGTAGTTTCCTGATTGTGCTTCGGCATCGATCAGGTTATGTCTTGTCTGGTAATCCAGGTACAACCGCTGCACACTATCCAGCTTGACGCCATATTCACGCAAACGATCATCAATAAATGTCAGCATATTGTCCGATGACAGCTTCTTCTGTTCAATACTGTAATCACCATATAGTTCCATCAGCCTGTTAACAATATCAGCTCCCATTTGCGAGTTGGTGGTACGCATTAATACAGAAAGGATACCAGTACCCGGAATTTTTGGAAATACAGTAATACCGCCTGCATATTCACCACTACCCACCACAGCTGGTTTCCAGTAAATAATATAGTCATTCGTAGAGACCGGGATGCTTGTTTTGTAAAAAACAAATAACCCATAGTTGTTCCTGATCTCCTGCCCGAACTTATATACCTGCTTCTCATCATTGATACGGAACTCCTGCTGTGAAAGGAATTTGACCTTGAAAGTAAATGTACTGGCAGAATCTGCAATAGCCAGTGCTTTAATAAGGAAGGGGGACTGTTTATAGATATTTACTGTCTTAATCTTACCCTTGGCATAATAGGAAAACTGAAGGCCCAAACTTTCCACCACCCTTTGCATCAATGGTCTTGAGCGGAGAATTTCCATTTCACTCTGAATATTCTGGGCCCTGTTGTTCACAAACATTTCTTCAAACTTATCACCGCGACCACCGCTTTGCTCGCTTTTAATAAGCATGGTACCCCCTACGCTATAAACGGGGATGGTATAGCGGAGATAGAGATAGGCCCCAAAAAGACAGAATGCCACAGATAATATAAACAGGGGCAGGAATCTTACATACTTAAAAAAGAGGTCCCTGAAACTCAGGTTCCAGAGTTCACTCTTATTAGCGTTTATGGTACTGTTTACAGTTGGAGATTCTGACATTTGCTGGGTAAGGTGTTAAGTTGGTTTAATTCCGGATAAAGATATTTGCCAACGTGGCAGCTGCTGTAACTAATGTAAATGCAAAGGCTATTTTTTGTGCCACTCTTGCCTGATCACTATCCTTCGCCTTTTGTTTGGTTGGCTCCACGATGATAAGATCATTTTGTACAAGGTTGAAAAATGGTGACTCAAAAACATCTTTAGATGAAAGGTCAAGAATCCCTGTTTCACGTTTTCCATTGGTCTCTCTTACCACTTTTACATTTTGCTTTTTTCCAGTTATCGGGATCCCCCCTGCAAGTCCCACGGCTTCAAGGATCGTCAGTCTTTCACCCGGAACTGTCAATTGACCTTCTCTTCCCACTTCACCAAGAATGGTGACTTTAAAATTCATGAATCGTATGATCACGGTTGGATCCTTGAGCAGCTCTACAGGCTCAGTTAGTTTTTTCCTGATCTCAGCAGCCAATTGTGTTTTTGTAAGTCCCTCTGCATGAATAATTCCCAATTGAGGATATTGAATATTCCCTGAGGCGTCTACCAGGAAACCTGCTTCAGAGCTTTTGTCAGGAAGATTGTAAGGAGCATCTGAACGGGGGTCTGTACTGGAGCTATATACCGCAATTGATAGCAGGTCGCTTTTCTGAATGATCAGTTCAGGTGTTTGCACCGGAACAGTGGCCGTACTATCCGTTAAGTTCTCAAGGTATTGGGGTAGCTTTTGTTGTGGTTTGCAGGAAAATAAATATAGCGGAAGTGCAAAAATCAAGATCAACCTGATGAACTTCATAGATATTTTCATTAGATAATTAAATTTTCAGGGTTCGGGGCCGGCGTTTTCATTTTGACAGCGCCGAAGTTAATTTACTTCTTTCAATATAGGCTATCAAAATGTACCCCAGACTGTCAATAGCAACTTTGGCAATTTTGTGACGTACATCCAGCACTTTTCCTTCATGATCCATCAGTGTTCCATTGGTAATTCTTACCCGCTGGTCCACTTTTATGTCTACCGGTCTGGCTTCCACATTTTCATATTCATTCAAAAACCGCCTGATTGCCGTGATCTCTTTTTCCCTGATAACAGCAGGTTTGCCATTCCAATATACAAAATTGATAGCGCCATTTGTCATCCTAACAGCCGCCTTATCTTCCTCGCAGACTTTGACAAAAACATAGGATTTGAACAAAGGCTCTTCCACAACCTTTACCCGGTCGCTCCATTTTCTTCTCACCTTATTCAGGGGGCAATAGCTCTCCAATCCCTTTTCGATCAAAAGTTGATTGACTTTTTTCTCCCACCTGGGCCGTGTATACACGGCTAACCATTTTCGACTCAATTCAACAGGTTTTTAGCATGGCTTCGCCACCTCAATCACATTTTTTGTATTTATGTGATTGATTATTAATTATTTATACGTAGTTTGGCTCTTTCCCCGAAAGGAATCCCAATTTGGCTGCAAATATAGGTGAAGATGTGAGTGGAAAGAGAATAAAATCGCCAGATTTTGAGGGATTTACCCCCACAGGTTGATAACTATTTGGCATAAAAACAGTAAGTATTTATTAGCTTATCTCCCGCAGTTATTAGTAATGACAATAATACCTGCAACATATAGGGCCGGTTTTTATTCTCGTGTTAATTGCTGATGTTTACGTTTCTCCTATCTTCAAAAGTTTAATTGCAATAACGGGTGAAAGAACGTTTTTATTCTCTGGATGTGTTTCGCGGGGCCACAGTTTGCCTGATGATTTTAGTCAATAACCCGGGAAGCTGGAGCCATATGTATGCCCCCCTAAAACACGCTCCCTGGCATGGCCTTACCCCTACCGACCTGGTGTTTCCCTTTTTTTTATTTGCAGTGGGTAATGCCATGGCATTTGTGATGCCCAGGCTGGAAGCAGGTGGCGATGCTATGTTCTGGAAAAAAGTACTGAAAAGAAGTATTCTCATTTTTGCGATCGGCCTGTTTCTTACCTGGTGGCCTTTTTGCAGGTGGGAAAATGATCATCTTGTTTTCCGGCATTGGGTGGATCCTAAAAACCCACATTCAGGAGTCCGGATTTTGGGCGTGCTGGCAAGGATTGCGATCTGCTATTTCTTTGCCTCTGTCATTATTTATTATGGTAAAGCAAGATGGGCCTTTTATGCCGGGGCGCTATTGCTGTTATTATATTGGGCGCTATGTTATTTGCTTGGCGACAAAACAGATCCATATAGCATAACAGGCTGGTTTGGTAACAAAGTGGACCTTGCAATACTTCATGAACCACATATTTACCGGGGAGAAAGAGTGAACGGACGGCCATATTTATTCGACCCCGAAGGTATTATGAGCACCATGAGCGCTATTGTACAGGTAATTTTTGGATACCTCGTGGGTGATTACATTCAAAAGAAGGGAAAGAATTTTGAAATGCTGTCCGGTCTCTTCGTTGCAGGTGTTGCATTCCTGCTTACCGGCTTTTGCTGGGATATGCTTTTCCCGATCAACAAAAAAATATGGACCAGCTCCTATACGGTCTACACCACCGGGCTTGCCATGATCACTATCGCCACCATGATCTACCTGATCGAATTTAAAAATATCAAGGGTGGTCTTGCCCGTTTCTTTGATGTATTTGGTAAAAATGCATTATTTGTTTTTGCACTCAGCTCTTTTTTACCGAAGGGACTTGCTTTGATCCGGATCCCCGATCACCTGAACGAAAAAGGAGTGATGGTTTATACCAATCCCTGGAACTGGCTGTATCAAAAAGTGCTGGTCAATATTCCCGGCGATCCCAAATTAGGTTCCCTCCTTTTTGCGTTATGGGTCATTACACTCATGTGGTTTATTTGCTGGTGGATGGACAAGAAGAAGATCTATGTAAAAGTCTGATCACCATTTCACTTCTCCAATTTCCACGAGGCCAAACTGGTTGTTCATGATGGCATTTTCCACCGTAACGGACTGGTTCGCTTTTCCCAGGTTCTTAAATACCACGATCTTGATCATGGCAGGGTAAGAGCTGCTTCCATACCAGGAGTCCACATAATTCAGCCTGATCCTGTACTTACCTTCCTTCGCTTTTTTCACCTGGTATTCCTCGGAGGAAATATTAATGTTGCGTAAAATATCATCAGTGGAAATCCGTCCACCATTCTTTGTCACGCAATCATAGTAAGAACAAACAGCACCGCCCGGCTCCATGACAGACATATTACCATACAGGTCACCCACATTACAGTCGAGTGTGATACGCAGGTCCACCGGCAACGGTTTAACGATCTGCATATTGATCTCAGAAAGGTTAACGCTGCTCTTGTGAATACTGATGATAGCGCTCATCTCCTGCAACATGGCGGCTTTCATGATCCGCCCGCCTGCTTCTCTTTCTTCAAAATTTCTCGTCAATCCCTGGTAATAGATTTCAATTGACCGCTGGTAATCTTTTTGCTGGTAATAAACTAAAGCAAGATCACGGTAGGCATGAATATCATTGCTGTCAGCAGCAAGTACGTATTGATATACTTTGAGTGCTTCCTCAAATTTTTTGGCTGCCTCCAGCACATACCCCATCGATTTTAATACCCGGCTATCACCATGGCTCACATCTGCCGCAGAATAAATAATCGACAAAGCTTCTTTCTCATAACCGGATCGGAGTAAATATTCCGCCATATCGATATAAAATAGGGTACTACTCCTGTTTTCTTCTTTCAGCTTTTTATAAACAGGTATTTTATCTTTAAATGTTGCCTCTTTGATTCTTTCCAGGTATTCCACATCCTCACATTCCTTAAGTTTATAAAGGCCTCTGTACTCCAGCAAAGGGTTACGCCACCTGTTGCCTCTTTTTGTGTTGACAATAATAGCGCCATTGGCACCGTCGGGGCCATAAATGGCAGTTGAAGATGCACTTTTCAGTATCGTTACATCCACCACATCATTCGGATTGATCCGATTAATATGCCCCAGCGGCAATGGCAATCCATCCAATACCAGCATGGGTTGATTATCGCCGGTTAAGGAACGAATTCCTCTCAAGGTTATTCTTGTATCGGCAAATACACTCGTATTTACAGATTGCACCTGCAAACCGGACACTTTGCCTGTCAGTCCATTCTGCAGGTTCACCGGTTTGGCCTGTGTTAATTCAGCATACCGCACTTTCGCCACCGAGTAGGTCAGCTCTTTTGACTGCCGTGTTTGACCCAATGCTGTTACCACCACCTCAGTACCCATTACCACTTTCGCACCTGCCGGAAAATCAGTCGTACCTGCATTTGTGTTCCCGCCCTGGTTAACATTAGCCTCCTTATTCAAAGAATTGGCTTTGGCTATCTCCCTTTCTTCAAACTTTTCTTTCGTGAACACCAACGGAGGTTCTGCATTTCCCCACCACTTTATTCTCTCGTTATATGTACTTACCACCGCAGAAAGAATATCAAACTCTGTTTGTATCTTATACGCTTTCTTTCTTTTTTCAGCTGCATCCACAAACAGGTTCATATCACATTGCGATTCGAGCTCTTTTGGTGGTGTGATATTGAACTTGATATAGTCTTCCAGTTTTTCCAGCACGATATAGGATGTATTTAACGTAACCACTTTCTCTTTCTTTCCAAATTCCAGCAGTTCATACCAGTTATACTTTCTGTTGACAGCCGGGAAGGCCTCCAGCATGGCGATCCGCCCGATATTGGTCATTTCACACCCGCCACTTCGTCCTTCATCAAGCGACACTTTTTTACTCAGCATTTTCCGGTTCCTGTTCCCAAAATGAAAACTAACATCGTCACTGTAAGAGTCGATATAACCAGTGACTGTGAGCACATTTCCTTCCAGCTCTCCCAGCCGCTGATCAATATGCACCTTGCCGTATGATGCAGTAACTGCAAATAATATATTCCTTGCATATGATGCTTTTTGAATGGCCTCTTCAATACTTACCCGGTAAAGATCAATTACACGTCCGCCAGATTGCCCCACGACTTCTGACAAACGCTTACTATCATGATAAGAAGATGAATTGAGGCAATAGACATGCGTATAACCCGGCACCGGAACGCTACTCCCAAAACTATTGAACCCGTTGCTGAATACCAGGATGGCATCAGCCGGTATGTTGCTAAAATTTAGACAACCCAGTTGTTTACCCCCCTCATATTCGACAGAGCGCAGGTAACCACTCCAGCTATTTTCATCCGGATTGCCCGGGTTGAACACCAATGTATCTTTTAGTTTATGATTAAACGTTATGATCGTTAACCGGCTGATCTTGTGAAAAGTAATATAGTTTTCCAGGAAGCTGATCTCCTTTGCAATATCTCTTGTAGCACCGCTGGCAGATACATCCCAAAACACGGTGATCTTCCCGGGATGAATGTTATACTCCTTTTGTAAGCCCGGTTTGAACCGAACGGCGAAATAGGTTTTTTCATTCACTCTTTTCGTGCATACAACAGGTTCACTGGCTGGTAATACGGTGGAAAAATTAATGGGTTGATCTGCTTTCGTATCTATCTTTTCAGCCGACAAGCTATAAGAATTCCCTGTATCTGTAAAAGAATAATTCTTCAGCAGGCCATTCCCTGTTACGGGCATATTCCCGTACCTGGCAACGTTAATAGTTGTCTTAAATCTTTCAATAGTATCTTTTATAGCAAGTGGCAGACGGTAGAACAGGGAGTCGTTTTTATACGTCAGCAATTGCTCGATCGTCATTGTGATGCTGCGGCTGCTTTTGGCCGGCACAGGATAAATGCGCAGACTGTACCGCCCCAGGTGATCCATTTGCAGGAGTGCGGGGTCCACTCGTTTTCCCACTATGGTATTATAGGCATTACTCGCCTTCCATCTTTCTTCAATAGAGCCATCACGAAATTTTCCAAACAGGTCTAACTGGAAGGCGGTGATGGCCTGGTTAGGTTCCAAATAAAAGGTATACAAACCTTCCATTTCCGTATCAGTGGGATTGTAAAATTCCATTTCGATAAATGTAGTGGCTGTAAAAGGACCGGCTTTGACTTGTATATCCATTTTGCGGACCTGCATGTGCCTGTCCCATTGCTGTGCAACTACAGAAACACTTACAAAAATTGTAAAAAGGAGTGCGGCGATTAACTTGCGCATAAGCAGTGATTTAACCACGAGATGCATTTTGTTAAAGAATTGCATAAAACAATTTTTCCGTATGCAAAACGATGTTAGCCCGCATCCTGAAACTATCTAAAGCTTACAAGAAATGAAAATGATCACTCTTATTACCGCAGGGATATTTGTATTATTCTCGGCTTTTAATATGAAAAAACAAAGCAACACTCTCTATGACGTTAAATGGTCGTTAAAGAAAATATATTCTGCCGCAGGAGCACAGGAGGTTTCTACAAAAGCGTTCATCAAGTTCAATAAAGAAAAGAACAGCGCCGGTGGTAATGGCAGCTGCAATAGCTTTGGCAGCAATTTTTCTGTCGATGACAAGAAAATAAATTTTTCGAATGTGTTTTCAACAAAAATGTATTGTGAGGCTGTGCAGGGCACCGAGAATTCATTTTTCAGGCAACTGGAGAAAGTGACAACGTATAAGATCAGGAACAAATCATTATTGATGTATCATGACAAAAGTCTGGTACTTGAATTTGCTATGGAAAGGGAGTAAAAGTATATAAAGTATCTATGGAAAGTACTTTATATACTTTTATATTCTATATACTTACTCACCTGCCACTTCATCACGCCCTTTCTTTCCCCATGATTTATGTTTAGCTCCATCCATTTTCACAATCTTGGGAGTGAACCGTCCCACCACATCCACCAGTGCTTTTTGCGATTGCATCACCACATGGACGTCTTTGTAAGCAAACGGTGATTCATCCAGTCCACCACCCAACAGTTTTACACCAAATTTTTTCAGCTCGTCTTTGAACTGCTGATCCGTAACAGAAGCTATCGCCCTGGTACGGCTCATCTTTCTTCCTGCTCCATGCGAAGCAGAGTTTACGGCCGCCGATTCACCTTTCCCTTTTACGATGAAGCCATCGGCTGTCATCGATCCGGGAATGATGCCCAGTACATCTTTTCCTGCCGGGGTAGCGCCCTTGCGATGAACGATCACCTCCTTTCCTTCCCATTTTTCTTTCCAGGCAAAGTTGTGGTGATTCTCCACCATTTTCATGGGCCGGCGCCCTAATTGCTTTGCGATTTTGGCATGTATCACATGGTGACAGGCAGAAGCATAATCACCTGCCAGGTTCATCGCATTCCAGTATTCGATACCGTCTTCTTCATCCATCGACAGCCAGGCCAGGTTTTTCGCATCCTGCGGCAACCTGCGTTTGCTGATGGCGATCTTTGTATAATGGTTCGCAATATTGGCACCCAGGGCCCTTGAGCCGGAGTGTGTTAAAAAGCCAACATAGTTTCCTGCTTCTATTCCCAATACGGGATCTTGTTCTGCAATCTCGATAATGCCAAACTCGGCAAAATGATTTCCCGAACCGGATGAACCTAATTGTTTCCAGGCCCTGCCGTGTAGGTTCTTCAGCAAGGGCAACTGGTAAAACAATTCATTCTCCATCACTTCGTGATTGGCTGCCTGGTCAAACTGGGCACCGCTGCCGAACAAAGTGGCTTCGCCAATTTCCCTTACAAAAAATGATTCTTTATCAACCAGGTCTTTGGGATGAATATCAAAAACGCTTAAACACATCCGGCA
>CAZSGD010000011.1:74338-121511 GCA_964606155.1 uncultured Chitinophaga sp.
CTTTATCAACCAGGTCTTTGGGATGAATATCAAAAACGCTTAAACACATCCGGCAGCCGATATCCACTCCCACCCCATAAGGTATCACTGCATTTTCTGTTGCCAGTACGCCACCTATCGGTAATCCATAACCGCTATGAGCGTCGGGCATCAAAGCTCCTGCCACGCTGATGGGCAATTTAGCCGCCTGGTACATCTGGTGCATCGCCCCTTCTTCAATATGCTCCTGTCCGAACACATTGAACTGGATGCCGGTTTGATTGAGGGATACAGCCTCCCCCAACCCCTCCAAAGGAGGGGCTTTAGGAAGCAGTAATTTTGCAATCAGCCCTAATACGGCATCGTTTTCATATTCCACCGGTGCTTCCAATATTTTCTTCAATAGTTCCATCACTTCCTCTTTCTCCCGATGCTTATAATTTTTTTGCATCACATTCATCGCTACGCTGATCACCGGTCCTTCCGGGTAGCCGATAGCACGAATTTCTTTTCCTGTTAATTTTAATTTCGACATAATAAATTATTTAAAAGTCCGGCTATATTTCTACAGCCGGGCTTTATTACTTCTGTGTCACAAAGATCTGTTTCAGTTGCTCGATGAGCATTCCGTTACCGTTTACACTGATGCTGCTGATCTTTTCTGCGATCTTTTCCACGTATTCCATTTCCTTCAATTTCCACAACATCGCATTCTCTTCCATCAGTTTTGCAGTGTTCAACAAGCTGCGGGTGCTCGCAGTTTCTTCACGACGCATAATGGTATTGGCCTGTGCCTTCTTTTCAGCGATCAATACCTGGCTCATGATCTCTTTCACATCCCCGGGCAAAATGATATCACGGATACCAAATTCCATTACTTCCACCCCCAATACTTCAGCATTCTTCTGAACCTTCTGCAAAACGAATGGACCGATGGAATCTTTCTTCTCCAGCAATTCATCGAATCCAAACCCGGTGACGTAATCACGCAATGCCAGTTGAAAAGCCACATACAGTTGCTTATCATACTCTTTATTGCTGATCAATGCTTTTTCGATATTGGCAACTTTGTATTGTGCCCATGCATTGATGCGTAAAGCAGCTTTATCCTTAGTCAGTATTTCCTGTCCGTTTACTTCCAACTGTTGCTGGCGCATATCCACACGACCCACCTGTACACTGATGCTGTTTTTCCACCAGTAGTATGTACCGGGTTCCAGCACTTTCACAAATTTACCATCCACAAATAATACCGCTTTTTCAAAGCTTTGTACTTCTGCGTTACGCACCCAGGCGTTCAAAGGCGGTTTGCTCAGCAATGCCCGGTCGATAGTTTCAGCGATTTCAACCTGGCTAATATCTGCACGAACAAAATTATATTGCACCACAGACTTCCAGAAAGTGTAACGACCTGCAGTCAACACCTGTTTCAGCAATCCATTCTCGTATTGCAACACGATCTCATTATCTTTTACTTCGATCACATGCAGTATGCCAGCCAGTAATTCATCCTTCAACACGATATTCAGTTCGACCGGTGCGATGAATTGTTTGGTCACATCATAAACATATATATCCTCATTCTTCCAGAACCAATAGGTACCGGTCAGCAATACACACTGATAAGCTCCATTTTTGAATACCAACGCTACCTGGTAGTCGTTTACTTTTACACGTTTCATTTTTCTTCTATTTTAAAAGTTCTCAATTTGTTTTAATAAAGCCAGTATCGCTCACCATCCTGTATTCACGGAAGCAGGATCGTCATGACATTTTTTTGTAACAGTTTCCCGGCCATCAACTATCGAACAGGTTCAATAGTCTCCGATCGTCAAAGTGAAACAGATTATACCATTGTTTGAACTGCCCGCAGGTGTTTACAGAATTCCGGCACTTCCAAACTTTCCGGTCAAGGTACTCGTTTGTTCAAGTCACTGTTTAATGCATCTCAGCATCAGACAATGAGTCATAGGCTTGTGCCGGCAGCAAACAACACTGGCTTTAACTTATGGTCATCATTTTTATAGAAGCGATGGACTTCATTTCTCTACATTATCAGTGTAGTGCTCTACCATCTGAGCTATCCCACCACCAGGGTGAGAGCAGGAATCGAACCTGCGCCCTGTGCTGTGCTCTACCTCTGAGCTATCCCTCCGGGAATGGGAATCGAACCCATGACATCAGCGGCTTGGCGATATATGTGCTACAGAAAACAAAAGCATACAGATAGCTATGGCGTCTGCACTGTCATGCTTCTTTGAAGCATGTACCTGGTTTGTTTAAAGGCAGGCATATATCGTTTCCGCGTTGGCGGAACTCTTCCGTTGATTTATCCTCAACAATATTTTCGATTCATTAATTCACCAATTCTGCACCCCACCTAAATCCGACTACTTCTATCCTGGATTCAGCATGCCCCCTCTCGTTCGGGTTTGCTATCTCCGCAATTGTCATGGGCACTTCGATCTTTTTATCAAAGCCGAAATGATCGCTTAACCGTTGCGCTTTATGCACGCTTAATTTCCCAAACTCATACTTGGCGATCAGTCTTCCTTTTCGCATCAGGGCGCTATCGACCATCGCTACCGGGCTGTTGAACGTACATATCAACTGCACATTCAGGAAGTCGGCAAGTAATCCATCTGAAATATTCAGCAAGTTGGATACGGAAGAGCTACTGTTATTTCTCCTGTCCATGATGATATTTTCTGCATCCTCGATAATCAGCACTGTATTCGGGTTATCGATCAGCAGTTCAATGAACTCCGGATTCATCAGGTTGCCCGCAACAGATGGCGAAAGGAACAGTACTCTTTTTTTAATCTTTCCCACGAGCCAACGCAGGTAAGTTGTTTTTCCTGTGCCGGGCAAGCCGTGGAGCAATACAATTCCCTTGTCATTTTTCTTTGTCAGCCTTTTCCTGATCACTTCATCTGTTTCCATGAAATCATCCTCATAAAATAACCCAAGATCCAGTTTAGTCCTCCTGATCTCCATAGCTTTCAGGTCCAGGCGATTCCTTGACTGAACAATCAGGTTGATCTCCAACGGCTGCCTCCGCTGCCGCTCTTTGAACTGAATAGCGATACCTGAAATTTCCTGAACAAACTCATCCTGCAGGCCATCATGCAATATTTCACAGTAATTATCATCTATTTCCAATACACAGTTATTATCCAGTATGATGAGCGTTTTGTCGAATTCAAATCTCTTTTTCTTTTTCTTATACCATCTTGTTTGATAAATCTTGCTGATCCTTGTTGAATATTTTTCCCTGATCACATTAAATGCCTTTTCCCCCTCAATCTGCCCGATAAAATTGATACTGGGCAGCACGTTAAAGCAATACAAGTATAACATCTTTGAATCCAGGAATGAATCACCAAATACATTGTTGGTGTTAATCACTTTTTGGTTGTATAAATTTTCCATTTCTTATTTTTATTAATAAACCCTTTCGAATTACTATTTTTTAATGACCCTGTTGCAAGGCGCAACAAGGCCATATTTATTGCACCACTTTATTCGCACAATTTGAGCTGGCGAAGGCTTCCGGTTTGGCTTTAAAAGCAAAACCCATCCCCACGATATAGCCCATGGCTTCTTTTAAAGCATCATTGCTTTTGAAGTTGGGGTTAGTGTTGATGTCCGCATGCACTTCCAAATCCACACTAAATCGTGAAAAGACATTACACAAAGCATACGCCAGTTCAATACTCTTATTCACTTCCATCAGCATTCGCTGTTTGATACTCATTTTTTGCCGGGTCACTTCATTGTGTATGTACATAAAACCTCCTTTGCCTTTCCGGATAAAAACGATTACCGTGGCAAATTCGGTTACCCGGCCTTTTACCTGGCTGTCGGTACCGATGCAGACTTTCAATTCATGTCCTGCTTCTCTTTCCCTTGTCAATATACGGATCACTTCTTCAGCGATCGGAATACTGATCCGTTCGCCTGTCAATTTTCTCCATTGCTGTTGTTCCTGTTCCATTGTTTCTTCACTTTAATAATTACTGCGGACAAAGCCGGATTCGAACCTGCACCCCCGGTGTTTCAAACCGGCGCTCTGCCATTGGAGCTATTTGTCCTTTTGTTTGCCATGAATATTGGCTGATCTCTATCTCCTCATTTCCGAATTATACTCATCTCAAACAAACTATCTTTTCAATCAATTGGTGTTTCTCGCCATTAAAGCGGAGAGTGTAAGGATCGAACTTACCTGGGTGTTACCCCAACCTTGACTTAGCAAGCCAGTGCATTACCGCTCAGCCAACTCTCCGTGTGTGAGTGGTTGGGGTCGAACCAACTAAGCCCGAAGGCAGCAGTGTTACAGACTGCTGCGACTCTCCAACTTCGCCGCACTCACATTTTTGCGGATAAGGAAAGACTCGAACTTTCACCCTTCGGCTTAACAAGCCGCCGCTCTCCCATTGAGCTACTCATCCTTTTGTTGGCCTGGAAGGATTCGAACCTTCAACTCCCCGGTTAAAAGCCGGGTACATCTTCCAGTTGAGTTACAAGCCAGTTTCGTCAGCTTAGCAAGACTCGAACCTGCATCTCTTCATTCGTAGTGAAGTATTCTAATCCATTGAACTATAAGCCAATTCAACTACATGGTTGACTCCGGGATTCGAACCTGCCTGCCGGCAGGCAGGCCCTGATCCTCCGTTGCACAGACGGACGCTTTACCAATTAAGCTAAAGCCAACATTTGTTGTTGGGGCTGGACTCGAACCAACATCTTCAGAGTCAAATTCTGAAATGCTAGCCATTGCACCACCCAACATTCCTGGTTGTACAGCAATCAAACCTGTTACACGAGCTGCTCCACCAGCGGGCCATCTGTAGTCCGTACCGGATGCGACCCGGCATCATCAAGTAGAAAGCTTGATATCCTGGGCCATTAGACGAACAGACCTTGTTGGTATAGCAGGCCGGGCTCGAACCAGCATCCTCTCCGTTCCTGGCGGAGTATCCAACCATTGGAATGCTGCTATCTGTTGCACTCAATTTTTTAAAAGCGCCCCCGCTGCATCACTTGCGGGGAACGCTTATCCTCCTTCTGCACCTAATCTGTTATCTCAGCTCGAATTCAGCAGGGTGACGAACATTGTTCGTACCTTTTACCTCATCGTTCTTGTTATCTTTTCTTTTATTGCTGATCAGCTCACCTACCAGGTGAATAGCCAATACCACGAGTAAAAATTTCATATTTATCTCCTTATCCTGACCCTGTCATTTCTCATGATCAAAATGATGATTATCGTTTGTGCGATTACTTCAATGCAATCATATATTTTTAATATCGTTATCATGATAAATCTCCTTTTCACCTGCCGAAGCCCTGGCTTCGGCAGGTACATAAAAAAACCCGGTCGTTTTTCGACCGGGCCTCCTTTCGTACAAGCATAGTATGCTCACGTATGAACAGCATCCGGTCGCGGATGATCGTTATCATTTTCATTACCTGTGGTAGCCATGCCCTTATATGGCAGTGCACACCAATAACTTCTGAAGGATGACACGTCATTCAGCACCTTTATAAAAATCAGGTTATGTCGTAATTGATCTTGCATGATTGTTATTGTTTGCTTTAGATTCAATTCATTTTGTTTTACACAACTCATTGAAACATTTATTTCATTTTCACTTTGCCAAGGTGCAAAAGAAAAGCCCCGGCTTGTTGCCAGGGCTTGTATTTCACCGAGTTAGTTATTTCAACTTAATTCGCAATCATACATGCCCCGCAACTGTCATATCCTTTCGGACTAAAACCGTTCGCCGTTTCAATATGTAGTTGTATGCGTGACATTTTTTTGTTTTGCGATGCAAAGATTGAACTATTTTTTTGTTCGTGCCAAATTTTTGGAAAGAAATTTTAAAAATATTTTCAAAACAACTTCCCCTGCTCTCCCGGCCTTCTAAAAATACTCCTGTCCAAACTCCACTCTTCCGCATTCATGCCATACAGCTTTCCATATTTTTTGTATTGCTGTGCCACCATTTGTGCAATATTTCCTTCCCCTCTCATCCGCACGCCCCATCTTGTATCATTTACTTTTCCATCATGACTTTGCTCCACCAGGTGCCAAACCTTATCGGCGCGGTCGGGAAAATTTTTATACAGCCAGTCGTGAAACAAAAACTTGATGGCGCCATTTAACCGGATAAAAGTGTAGGCGGTGAACGTAGCGCCATTGTCTCTCGCCGCTTTCATGATCCGTTGCATCTCGTGTTCATTCAATCCCGGTATCATCGGGCCCATCATGATGCCCATGCGCACCCCTGCGGAACTTAGCTCATTGATCACTTTCAGTTTTTGCTTGGCAGTAGTAGTACGTGGTTCCATCACTCTTCGCAGGTCTTCATTAAAAGAAGTGATGGACACCATCGCCGAAACGATTTTCTTTCTCCCCATTTCCTGCAACACATCTTTATCTTTCAATATCCAGGAGTTTTTGGTGAGAATCCCGACCGGCTGATTGAATTCATTACATACTTCCAGCAATCCTCTTGTGAGCCGGTACCTTTGCTCTGCTGGCTGGTAACAATCCGTATTACCACTGAGCATGATGGGTGTGGCATCCCATTTAGGGTGCATCAGGAATTTGCGAAGCAGTTTCGGAGCATTCTTCTTGACAATAATCTTTCGTTCAAAATCCAGCCCGGCGCTATAACCCCAGTATTCATGCACATTGCGGGCATAGCAATAGATGCAGCCATGTTCGCAACCCGCATAAGGGTTCATGCTGTACATCATGCCCACATCGGGGCTTTCCACCTTGTTGACGATGGTTTTTGATTCCTGTTCCAAATAACTTGTTGGAACGTTGGTATCTTCCCAGTCATCAATGCCTTCGATATGCTCCCGAGTGCTTTCATTTTTCAAAAACCGGTTCTTCGTATTGAACTGGGCGCCACGGCCTGTAAGATAAGCTCCCTCCAAGCCTCCCCCTTCGGGGGAGGCTTCTGAACCATCCTTATTTTTCGGAGCTACTTTAAAATGGTCCTGCTGCAATTTTTCTGACATACACTCCCTGTTTTGGTTTTTTGGATTTGATTATTCCAGGGAAGGTTATTATACGCAAAAAGGAGAACAAAGAGTGTCTCTTCATTATCTATCCGCACAATACCTTACTCTTTATTCTCCTTCACTCACGTTAACCCATCCCGCACATTGCTGAGCTGTTGCTCAAGTTGGTTTAGCCACGAAAGACGCTAATGCATCAATTCATTTACCCACTTCGCCGTCAACACATCATTGTTGCGCTGCATGCTTTCGTGGCTAAAATAGTTCTCCCTGTTTGGTTATCACAGGCAGATTTTGAAATTCGAACCGATACGCTATTTGATATTTTAATTCTCCCACGGGCCTTCTTAACAAGGTCATCCCTTCTGCAATAAAACGGCCCGTGAAATGTTTGTGACTGTACTCCAGCCACCCTTTTTCATATTGCCAGGGTTGCAGCTTCCTTGCAATTGTAAGGTGCGGCTCCATGATAAAATGCGGTTTATTATCGTCATTCAGTTTCATGAGGCGCTGCGTTTCTGTCCGCACGGCCCTCACCAGATTCTGCACCGGCACTTTGCTGGTTACATTAATATAAATGGTGTGAGAAGGAAAGCTGCCAAAATCTTTCAGTTCCACTTTGAATGCCGGCATGCCCATGGCCACGGTTTTTAACCGGTTCACTATTCGATCTTCCATCATCGCATACTGAACAAAATTTACCAGTGTGATGTGCGGCTTACCCCAGCGGGCATGATCAGATTTGTATTGCCCTGCAAACTCCTCTTTCACTTTCATGATCTTGTTCCATAATTCCGGGTGCGGACTCAGCACCAATAAATACTCATATACCCGGTAGCCCGGGATCGTATTGATTGTTTCCATAACCCCTCCATTTTTTGAAGTTAACGTACTTACCCATTTTCTTAGTACTAATTTACTAAAAATTTTAGTTTTTCAAATATTTTTTTCACCTTTATCCAAAATTTAATTGTTAACAGCTCCTGCCTTCTCCGGAGGGATGCGGGACAAACTACATGTTATGGATGGGGAAGAATTTTATGGGGCGGCCTATAAAGGCTCGAAACAGTTCACGCAACAGGAGGTAAAAACGGCTAATGCCACCGGGTTTGGCGCCGCCGCCGATGACTATATGGAACGCGGCATTGATCTGAACGAACAACTGATCAAAAACAAACCTGCTACTTTCTTTTTTCGCATGAAAGGCGATGCGATGCGGGATGCGGGGATCTTTGACGGCGACATCCTGATCGTTGACCGCTCTGTTAAACCCGTGAACGGAAAAGTGATCATTGCCATTTTAAATGGCGAACTACTGGTACGGCGGTTTCATAAAAATTTCTCTTCCGCTTTTTTAATACCGGAGAATAACCGTTATAAAAATATCAACCTGGCCGAGTTCAGCAACTTTTCGGTGTGGGGAGTAGTTGTTTACTCTATTCATCCGTTAGGGTAAGTTAAAGGCCCCGTCAATGGTCAAAGACCTTGACGGCGGCTTTATTGTTAAACTTGAATATTATGTATATCCAACCTATCATCGAAGGACAATATTTTCACATTTATAACAGGGGAGTAAATGGGGAAACCATTTTTAAGAAAAAAGACAACTATTATTACTTTCTTGAACGATACAAATTCTATTGTTCTGAGATATTAGAGACCCTTGCCTACTGTCTGCTGAAAAATCATTTTCACCTGCTTGTATATGTAAAAAAAGATGTTCAGGTACCCTGTAGAGATGGGAAAGGCATATTCCGGTTAAATGCTTCAAAGCAGCTGGGCCATTTTTTTAATTCCTATGCCCAATCGATCAACAAAGAAAATAACCGCACAGGTCCGTTATTTGAATCTCCGTTTGAAAGAAAACTGGTAGCTGAAGAAAATTACCTCACTTCTTTAATTCTTTATTGTCATAGAAATGCTGTTCACCATGGATTTGTGAAAGACCTGAAAGACTGGGAGTTTTCTTCGTATGACTCTATTTTAAATAACGAAAGCAGTTTCCTTGCTGTTGATAAAGTAATAAAGCGGTTTGGCGACATCAAAAAATTTGAAGCTGCACACAAAAAATCACACCAAAAAGAATTACTTATTCATAACTCCGCGGACGGGGTCAAGACCGCCGTCCGGGCAACCGAACAAATTTGAAAGCTATTGTCGATTGTAATAATTTCTACTGCTCCTGCGAGAGACTATTCAAACCCGCTCTCGACAGGAAGCCTGTCGTGGTCTTGAGTAACAATGACGGCTGTATCGTTTCCCGCAGCGATGAAGCCAAACAATTGGGTGTGCAAATGGCCGGCCCGTATTTCATGGCCAAGCCTCTCATCGAAAAACATGATGTAGCCGTTTTTTCTTCTAACTACAATTTATATGGCGATCTGAGCTGGCGGGTGATGGAAACATTACGCATACTGGTAGGTAAAAAAAATGTGGAAGTCTATTCAGTGGATGAAGCCTTCCTTGATCTCAGCATCTTTTCCCCGGAAGAAATACCTGCTATTGCCATGCAGATAAGAATGAAAGTGGAAGAATGGACGGGTATCAAAGTTTCAGTGGGTGTTGCCCCCACTAAGGTATTAGCAAAGCTGGCCAACCGGCTGGCGAAAAAAAACAAGGGACGGACCGGCTGCGTAACAGTGCTGGATACAGATGACAAGATCATTGAAGCCTTGCGTGCCACTCCCGTCGGAGATATTTGGGGTGTGGGTGGACGTTATGCACAAAAGCTAAAAGAAGACTGGAGTATTTATGATGCCCTGCAACTCCGGAATGTAAGCGAAGAATTTGCCCGTACCCATCTTGGTGGTGTGGTGGGTGTAAGGCTCGTAAAAGAATTGCGTGGCGAAGTTTCCAAAGACATGGAAGAAGAGCTGGTAACAAAAAAGATGATCGCCACAACAAGAATGTTTGGCAGCCCGGTCACTGACATCAATGATATCAGGGAAGCCGTTGCCACTTACACCTCCCGGGCGGCAGAAAAACTAAGACGGCAACACAGCGCTGCCAAAGTGATCAGTGTATTCGTGGTAGCCAAAGGAGAAGATCACAATGTGAATTTCAGAGGAGCAACGCATGGCGATTCCATCACGCTGCCTTCCGCCACTTCTTTTACCAATGAATTGATAAAACCAGCAGTGGGCCTGGTGGACAAATTATTTGAAAAAGGAAAGTTTTATAAAAAAGCAGGCGTGATGCTGAGCGGGATCGTTCCGGATACTTCCATCCAGGGGAACCTGTTTTTTCCCGAAACAAAAAACTGCGAACGAAAGCTGATGGATATGATCGACAACGTAAACTTCAGCCAGCGGGATGATGTACTCAAATTTGCCACCAGCGGAACAACGAGAGACTGGAAGATGCGGCAGGAGCTACGCAGTCCCAGGTATACCACCCGGTGGGATGAATTATACGAGGTCCGCTAATCAAACAATCCTTTTTGTTTTTTCTTCGGCGGCGGCATTGAACCTGCTTCCACAAATGTGGGTTTGATAAGATCCAGTTTCAGGCGGTCGTTCATTTTGTCCACCAGGTAAACAGTCAACTCGGGCGAAGTGGCTTCATCGTGCATGTGCATAAAAAAATAAAGCTCTTCCATGCCCTTATCCATCCAGTATTTTATGCGCTCCACCCAGGCGTCTATTCGGGTGTAATCCGTTTTATGCAAACTATTCCCTACATACCGGATAAATGTTTTGGGCAATGTCAAATACATGTGTGCACAGTCTCTTCTCCCCGCAGTATCCGTTATAACAGCCCCGATATTATTTTCCTGCAGGAAGTTGAACATATCGTCCCGTTCTTTTGCATTGGCAAACCAATCCGGGTGGCGCACTTCGAGGAAAAACTGCAGATCGGTGGGCAGCGACTTCATGAAATGGAACAACTCTTCTTTTCGTTTGGGAGAGAAAGTGTCGCTCACCTGCACAAAGATGGGTCCGAGATGTTCTCCAAAACCCATAATGCCCCTTAAAAATTCATTGGTAATAAAATCTTTTCCTTTCAGGCTGCCGAAGTGAGTAACGCCTTTGTACATCTTTGGGCAAAACAAAAAATCCTTTCCGGTTGCCTTCTCTGCCCATTTTTTTGTGCCGAGTTCTCCATACACTTTATAATGCGTAGCATTCAGCTCGATGCAATTGTAATGATTGACATAATGCTGTAGAAAATCTTTCTCTTTTGTCTTCGGCGGGTAGATCTTTCCCACCCATTCCGGGCGCCCCCATTTGGCACAGCCGATATATACTTTGGCCTTTGGGGAAGGCTTTCCCTTTAAAAACTGTTTATTAAAAGCAGGATCAGCCGGCAAGTTAAAATCAACGCTGTCCAGTTCCGCTTCGGGCACCCTACCAAACTCCATACTTGTGATTTATGATCCAAATCTACACGAAATCAAATATCTTAGGTTAATAAACTGCTATTATGCGATTGCTTATTTGTTTCCTGCTGTTCTCATTGGGTTGTTTAGCACAACAACGGCCCAACATTATTTATATTATGAGCGATGACCATGATGCCGATGCGATCAGCGCCTATAATAAAAAACTCATCCACACGCCAAATATTGACCGCCTCGCCAAAGAAGGCGTATTGTTTAAGCGAAACTTTGTCAACAATTCTATTTGCGGGCCGGTGCGGGCCACTCTTATCACCGGGCAGCACTCTCATAAAAATGGAATGAAAGACAACAGGACCCGCTTTGATTCTTCCAAACTAACCTCCCCGAAAATATTTCAGCAAAATGGGTATCAAACGGCCATTGTAGGTAAATGGCACCTGTCATCCTATCCAACTGGTTTTGACTTCTGGAAAATATTACCCGGGCAGGGATTGTATTTCGAGCCGCGTATGATCTCCATGAAAGGAGATACAAGTACTTATCACGGTTATGCCACCGATGTGATCACAGATGATGCGATCAGCTGGCTGAACAGCCGGGATATGAATAAGCCTTTTATGCTGCATGTTCATCACAAAGCGCCACACCGGTATTTTTTAGCTCCTTTAAAATATATTGAGCAATACCACAGTAAAACATTCCTGGAACCTTCCACCCTGTATGTTGATACAGCAGGCCACGGCACGGCCTGGCATTTGCAGACGATGAGTATACTGCATAACATGAAATTATGCAGCGACCTGAAAGTGGAACCTAAATACTTAATGGATATTCCCGGCATGAAACCCGATTCAACGGACATAGTGTATTACAATGCTATTTTTAACCGTATTCCTGAACCTGACAGGGGTAAAATCAAAAAGATATATGAAGAAAGGGGAAAGTTGTTGCAGAAATTAAAACCCAAAGGAAAAGAATTGCTGAAATACAAATATCAATGGTATATGCAGGATTATTTGGCCTGCGTGGCTTCTATTGATGAAAATATAGGCAGGCTGTTAGACTATTTAGATAAAAACAATCTCACGAATAACACTTTAGTTATTTACACCGGCGACCAGGGTATGTACCTGGGCGAAAATGGCTGGTTTGATAAACGCTGGATGTATGATGTATCTATGCAGGCGCCGATGCTGATGCGATGGCCCGGTCATATCAAAGCAGGATCGGTGAATAATAATATGACACAGACTATTGACTATGCCCCCACCATGCTGGATGCTGCCGGTATCAAAGTCCCGGAATTCATGCAGGGCATCAGCCTGGTCCCTTCCGTAACGGGCAAACAAAAAACAATTCCCCGTCACAGCCTTTACTATCATTTTTATGAATACAAAGCAGATCACACGGTACTGCAACATTTGGGCGTAAGAGGAGAACGGTATAAACTCATTTATTTTTATCCCGTGAATGAATGGGAATTGTATGATCTGAAAACCGACCCGCAGGAACAAAGAAATCTAATTCGATCTGCAGCCCATCAAAAAATACTGGCAGAAATAAAACAGGAGTTATTGCGGCTGCGTGATCAATATGATGATCATGAAACAGCAGGTGAGCTTCATTGATATTTCTTACTGAGCTGGTACAGCACTTTTAGCTGTGCTTCATTCAACCCCTTGGTGGTATCCTGCAGCCAGTGTCTTTTAAAGCCGATGATAGCCGCATTCGTATCCTTAGTATCAAAACCCACAATACGCAGTGCCTGCAAATGATTGAATCCAACGGGTAGTGTAACATTTACAGGGTCATCATACCAATAGCCAAACCCTTTTTCAGATAATTGCTTCCAGGGGAATCGCCAGTTAGGATCGTTTTTTCTTGTGGGCGCAATATCTCCATGGCCGATAAAATTGGAAGCAGGTATACTGTAAGCTTTTTTTAATCTCTCCAGCAAGCTGGTGAGGCTGCTGATCTGTGCTTCGGGAAAAGGTTCAAAACCGTTATTGTCCAGTTCGATACCGACAGAAGAAGAATTCAGATCGGTGGTGTTGCCCCATTTGCTCACACCTGCATGATGTGCCCGCAGCAGGTCATTGAGCATATGATAAACCGTGCCATCTTTGCAAATAACATAATGTGCACTTACTTCTCTTGAACCGGCAACAGTGAATGTTTTTAATGTTTGCTCACAACTATTTTGTGCTGTATGGTGAATGATCACAAAATTGGGGCGTCGCATGGTGAAATTGGTGGTACCCACCCAATCTGCAGCATAAGAAAGACCTGCTGAATCTTTTACAGGGTACTCACTCAGCAGTTTTGCATACTCTTTTGCTTGTTTTTTATACGATTTGTTGGAGCCGGCATATTTTCCCTGTGTGCAGCTGTATACACCTGCCAGGAATACAGAAAATACAATGGCTAAAAATCTTTTTTGCATGGCCTTAGATTCAGTGAAACCACAAAGTAGTGAAGAATTACATCACTTCCGTTTGGGGGCGCCCCGGTAAAATTTTCTTTGCGGTCTTTTGCCGCCTCCGCCTCTATGTGTACGCGGATTATACGCAGGAACATTCCCTAATTCGGCCGGAACAGGGCCTTTCTCCACTTCTTTTTGCAGTAACCGTTCTATAGCTGCAAATTTATTTTGTTCTTTTTCACCCACCAGGGTATAAGCGATACCGTCGGCTTCCGCTCTTGCTGTTCTGCCGATCCGGTGCACATAATCTTCCCCGTCACCGGGAACATCATAATTGATCACCAGGTCGATGGTGTCAATATCAATACCACGGCTTAATATATCGGTGGCTACTAATAAAGGGATCCTGCCGCCGGCAAATGCACCCAGTACATTCTCCCTTTCGGCTTGTTCAAGATCACTGTGTATCTCAGCAATTTTAAACCCGCCCTGTTTTAATTCTCTCGTCAGTTGCTTCACGGTTTGTTTGCGGCTGCAAAACACCAAAGCATTTTTATAGGGGGTTTCTTTGAGCAGCTTTTTGATCAATGGTAATTTTTGCGGCTCATATACCACGAATGCTTTTTGTACGATCTTTTCCGGTGGCTTTGAAATAGCGATATTGATCTCTGCCGGGTCGTGTAAAATTTTCCGGGCCAGTTGCCGGATCTTTTCCGGCATCGTTGCCGAAAACAATAAGGTTTGTCTTTTCTCGGGCAAGGCTTTGATGATGCGGTTAATATCGTCCTGGAATCCCATATCCAGCATCCGGTCTGCCTCATCCAGTACCAGGAAGCGGAGTTTTTTCATATTCACATATCCCATGTTCAGGTGGGCGATCATCCTGCCCGGTGTGCATACAATAATATCAGCTCCCATTTGCAGGGCCTTTTTCTCTGCCACAAAATTCTGTGCATCGTTACCACCGTATATGGCAATGGAGCTCAGGTGAGTGAAGTAGGACAGCCCTTCCACATGCTGTGCAATTTGAATCGCTAATTCCCGGGTGGGAACAATGATCAGGGCGCCAACTTCCCCATCAATATGATGGTGAAGTAGTGTATTCATGACCGGCAGCAGAAATGCAGCCGTTTTGCCGGTACCGGTTTGAGCAGAGGCGATCACATCTTTACCTGCCAGAATAGGAGGAATAACCAGTTCCTGTACGGGGGTGGCCGTTTCATAATTGGAGGCCTCGATGCCTTCCAAAAGTTGTGAGTGAAATCCAAATGAAGTGAATAACAATGTGCTGTGTATTTAGAAGTCAGCGAAGTTAGCTGAAAATGAACGCAAATCTATTTACCCAGCATATAAATTAACTATAATCATCCGAAAGGGTGCCAAAACTCATAACTACAGGGCTTTGTACATGGTAAATTAGACCTGGTAATTTTTTTACACACCAACTCTGTTAGAAATGAAAAAGAATCTATTACTCAGTATGGCGGTCGTAGCAGGATTTGCCGTAAACGGCCAGGCCTGGACAAAACAATATGATCACGTAGACGACTGTGTTTGCGGTTTGTCGCTGGTAGGTAAGGGAGGAAAACATGGGTTTGTTTCAAAAGAAGGAAAGGTCATCATCCCTCTTATCTATGAGGATGCCCTGACATTTTCTGAAGGTTATGCCGCTGTAAAACTAAATGGTAAATGGGGCTACCTGGACAGTACCGGCAAAGTGCTTGTGGAACCGGTATATATCGAGGCCATGTCCTTTCACCATGCACTGGCAGTAGTCAGCAATGGGTTGTATGGCTATATTGATACAACAGGCAAACTCGTTATTCAGATGCAGTTTGATAATGCAACTAAATTTTCAGAAGGATTGGCCGGTGTAAGCCGGGATGGCCGGTGGGGATATATTGATACGCATGGAAAAGAAGTGATTCCATTCAAATTCGGGTTTGCGGGCTCTTTTGACCAGGGCCGGGCCCGGGCCATGAAAGACGGAAAATGGGTGGTGATCGATAAAACCGGGAAAAAACTGGCGGATGAAGAGTGACGGTACCCTGATCAACCTTTACATATTTCTTCGGTACTGGCCTCCCACTTCATACAACGCATGAGTGATTTGTCCCAGGGAGCAATATTTCACCGTTTCCATTAATTCCCCGAAGAGATTGCCATTATTGATCGCCACAGATTTCAGTTGCTTTAGCCTGGCAGCCGAATGTTGTTCATTTCTTTTCCAGAAAGACTTCAGGTTGTTTATTTGTTGCTCCTTTTCTTCCGTAGTGCTGCGTATCACTTCTGAAGGTATGATAGTGGGTGAGCCTTTTTTATTGAGAAAAGTATTCACACCTATCAAAGGTAATTCACCAGTATGTTTCTGATGCTCGTAATAAAGGCTTTCTTCCTGTATCTTATTCCGCTGGTACATTCTCTCCATCGCTCCCAGCACACCTCCTCTTTCAGTGATCCGGTCAAACTCCGTCAAAACCGCTTCTTCCACCAGGTCTGTTAATTCTTCAATGGCAAAAGAACCCTGGATAAAATTCTCCGTTTTGGCGGTACCTAATTCGCGGTTAATGATCAGCTGAATGGCCATGGCCCTGCGCACACTTTCTTCGGTGGGCGTGGTGATCGCTTCGTCGTATGCGTTGGTATGAAGTGAATTACAATTATCATAAATGGCATACAGCGCCTGCAGGGTTGTTCTTATATCGTTGAAGTCGATCTCCTGTGCATGTAAACTTCTGCCTGATGTCTGGATATGATATTTCAGCATCTGGCTGCGCTTGTTGGCCTTGTATTTATATTTCATGGCTTTCGCCCAGATACGCCGGGCCACACGTCCGATCACACTGTATTCCGGGTCCATGCCATTACTGAAGAAGAAAGAAAGGTTGGGGGCAAAATCATCGATGCTCATACCCCGGCTGAGGTAATATTCCACATAGGTAAACCCGTTGGCCAATGTAAATGCTAATTGTGTAATGGGGTTGGCTCCTGCTTCAGCAATATGATAGCCACTGATGGATACCGAATAGAAATTTCTCACTTTCTGCTCAATGAAATATTGCTGAACATCCCCCATGAGTTTCAGGGCAAATTCAGTAGAGAAGATACAGGTATTCTGCGCCTGGTCTTCTTTTAAAATATCAGCTTGTACAGTACCTCTTACCTGTGACAATGCATCGGCTTTGATCTTCGCATATACGTCGGCGGGTAATACATCTGCTCCCGATAATCCAAGCAATCGCAGTCCCAACCCATTATTTCCGGCTGGCAGGGCTCCTGCCAGTTCTCCTTTTTGAGGAACAACAGGTTTTCCATCCGTACCCGTATAAAAAGGTAATGATCCCGCTTTATACTTTGATTCAATGATCGTATTGACCTGTTCACTCAACCCATTTTCTATAATATATTTCTCGCATTGCTGATCGATGGCTGCATTCATAAAAAACGCCAGCAGTATCGGTGCAGGGCCATTGATGGTCATGGATACTGATGTCTTGGGATCGCACAGATCAAAACCGCTATACAGTTTTTTGGCATCATCCACCGTGGCAATGCTCACACCACTGTTTCCCACTTTACCATAAATATCCGGGCGATGGTCAGGATCTTCTCCATATAAGGTCACGGAGTCAAATGCAGTGGATAATCTTTTTGCCGGCTGATCGAGGCTTACGTAATGAAAGCGTTTATTCGTTCTTTCCGGCCCGCCTTCCCCGGCAAACATCCTCGTCGGATCTTCTCCTTCTCTTTTCAACGGAAATACGCCGGAAGTGAACGGAAAATGGCCCGGTACATTCTCCTGTGCCTGCCATTTCAATATATCTCCCCAGTCTTTGTATTTGGGCAGTACCACTTTAGGTATCCGCGTGCCACTCAGGCTTTTTGTCGTCATCGGCAATTTGATCATTTTATCCCTTACCGTGTACTCATAATGGTCCTTTTGGTATTCAGCTTTCTTTTCCTGCCAGTTAGTGATCAGCTTCCTGCTTACTGGTGTCAGCTGTTCATTATAAAAATCGATTTGCTTTTGAATGGCCTCCCTCAACCCCTCTAAGGGAGGTGTTTTAGTATCCGGACCCTGGAGAATCGCTGCAGCTCCCTGTAATTGATACAATTTGGAAGCGATTGCTGCCTGGTCTATGACCAATTGATCATAGTTCCTGTTATTCTCAGTGATCTCTGAAAGATAACGGACACGGTTAGCCGGAATAACGGCCTGTGAAACCTTAGCCGTTTCTGCAAAATGAAAATCACCAAAGTTGGTTTTGGTTTTTGCTTCCAGTTTTTTCAATAACAATTCAAACAGATGGTTCACACCATCATCGTTGAATTTACTGGCCATGGTACCAATGATGGGCAGATCAGCATCCTTTGCTGAAAACAACTGGTGATTGCGCTTATATTGTTTCCGCACATCCGCCAACGCATCCAGTGCTCCGGCTTTGTCGAATTTATTGATACAAACAATATCGGCATAGTCCAGCATGTTGATCTTTTCCAATTGTGATGCCGCACCATACTCAGGCGTCATCACATACATGCTCACGTCACAATAATCGAGAATAGAAGCATCACTCTGGCCCACCCCTGCTGATTCCAAAATGATAAAATCAAAATTCGCTGCCTTGCAGATATCGATCGCTTCCTGTACAGCACCACTCAGCGCTGTATTATCATCACGGGTGGCCAAACTTCTCATATATGCCCGGGGATGAGAAATAGCATTCATCCGTATCCTGTCTCCCAATAAAGCCCCACCGGTTTTTTTCTTTGAAGGATCAACTGAGATAACAGCGATCGTTTTATCAGAAAAATTATTCAGGAATCTTCTTACGATCTCATCTGTTACGGATGATTTACCCGCACCACCTGTGCCCGTGATACCCAATACAGGTATTTGTGTATGGGTTGATTTCTTAATTCCATTACCCGTCCCATTTTCCGCATTGGTGATCTGCCGGGCTATCACCCTCACATCTCTTGCTTCATCCAGTTTCAAGGCCGTTTTATAATCAGCTTTGCCATTCAACTGTATATCACATTGCCTGATCACATCATCAATCATCCCCTCCAGGCCCAGTTTTCTCCCATCATCAGGGCTGTATATTCTGGTAATACCATATTTATGCAACTCCTCGATCTCTTCCGGCAGGATGGTACCACCACCGCCGCCAAAAATCTTGATATGACCGCAACCATTCTCTTCCAGCAGGTCTTTCATGTATTTAAAAAATTCCACGTGCCCGCCCTGGTAGCTGGTGATAGCAATACCCTGTACATCTTCTTCAATGGCCGTTTCAACGATCTCTTTTACAGAACGGTTATGGCCCAGGTGAATGATCTCAGCGCCCTTGCTTTGCAGGATGCGGCGCATTATATTGATGGCAGCATCGTGGCCGTCAAAAAGGCTGGCAGCAGTAACAATGCGGACTTTGTTGGTCGGGTTATAGCTCATAAATGAAGGATCAGCAAATTTAATCCAAAATACTAATGCCTGTTAGCCCCGGTTAACCTCCGGAATTGCAGCCGGTTATTTACATTTGTAGCATGCAGCACCTGATAAAATCCATTTCCTCCCTGTATAAACAATGGAAAGGCAGCGACTCCCTGAAAGTGGAAGTGATCCCGCAAAGCGGGAGTGAGCGCCGCTATTTTCGGTTGCATGGGGCTGATAGACCGGTTATTGGCACTTACGGTGCCAACATTAAGGAAAACGACACTTTCATTTATTTTTCCCGAGAATTCACAAAAAAGAAACTGGCCGTCCCGGAAATATTTGCGCTTAGTGATGACCGTATGTTTTACCTGCAG
Source organism: uncultured Chitinophaga sp. (assembly GCA_964606155.1). GTDB lineage: Bacteria > Bacteroidota > Bacteroidia > Chitinophagales > Chitinophagaceae > JJ008. Next base: position 93,925 of record CAZSGD010000011.1, read on the forward strand.
CAGGATTTTGGAGATATCTCACTACTTAATCGGTTGGAATCAGAAGGCTTCTCGGATAGCATTTATGCATTATTCAAGAAAAGCCTCCAAGCCCTTGCCCTGCTCCAGGTAAAGGGGGATGATGGCTTAAACTATAATAACTGTCTGACCAATAAAGAATTTGGCAAACAAGCCATTATGGCCGACCTGCTTTATTTCAAATATTATTTTTTAGATGCATTGCGAAAACCCTACGACAAACAAAAACTCATTGACGATTTTGAAGCGCTGAGCAATTACCTGACACATACCGAATACAAGTACTTTATGTTCCGTGATTTCCAGAGCCGGAACATCATGATTCAAAACGAAGAAGTCCATTTCATCGATTACCAGGGTGGTATGAAAGGCGCTCCACAGTATGATGTGGCTTCCATGCTATGGCAGGCCCGCGCCAATTTGCCGGACGAATGGAAAAATAACCTGCTCCGGGACTATATCGATTCTTTTGAGGAGACAATTGGTAAAAATGTGGACCGCACCGTTTTTCAAAGCCAGTACAATGGATATGTATTGATCCGGCTTTTACAGGTACTGGGCGCCTATGGTTTCAGGGGATTATTTGAAAGAAAGGCGCAATTCCTGACGAGTATCCCGCTGGCCTTAAGAAATCTCCGGGAGTTTTTCAACAATCAAAGCCTGGGTATTGCTGTGCCTGAATTCAAGAAAGTATTGGATATATGCGTGGACGATGAAGTGATACGGCAGTTTACTCCCACACAGGCTACCGAGCAAACCCCTCTTATTATTAAGATCTGTAGTTTTTCCTACCGGCAACAAATACCCGAAGATCAAACAGATAACGGTGGTGGTTTTATGTTTGACTGCCGCGGAATCTTAAACCCCGGCCGGATAGACAGCATGAAGACACAGACCGGTCGTGATAAGGAGGTAAAAGATTTCCTGGAACAGCAGACCAAGATGCCGGAATTCCTGAACAGTGTATTTGATATTGTGGATATCACGGTGGAGGAATATATCAAACGCGGTTTTGAAAGTTTAATGGTAAGCTTTGGATGTACCGGGGGGCAGCACCGCAGCGTATATGCCGCCGATGCCATGGCCCGGCATTTAAAAAATAAATTCAAAGTGAGGATCGAATTGAAACATTTGGTGCAGGATGAAAAGAACTGGGTCAACCCGCTTCCCTCCAAAAGCAAATAATACAAGCACGGCAGATGACAAAAAAGGATAATAACCCGGGTATGCAGGCTATGATATTCTGTGCCGGCCTGGGTACCCGTTTCAAACCCTGGACCGATAAACACCCGAAAGCGCTGGCAGTCGTGAATGGAAAATCCCTGCTGCAAAGAAATATCGAATACCTGCAGGAAAATGGTATTACCGATATCATTGTGAATGTACATCACTTTGCCAGCCAGATCGAAGAAGCCATCCAAAAAAATAAAGGATGGGGAAGCAAAGTGCTTATCAGTGATGAACGGGATGAGGTATTGGAAACAGGCGGCGGGCTAGTAAAAGCAAAGGGTCTTTTTAACCCCGGCAAGCGGTTTCTTACCTGCAATGCCGACATATTAACGGACCTGGATATACGAAAATTGATCACTTTTCATGAAAAGCATCAATCTCTTATAAGTTTTGGTGTTACCAGCCGGAAAACATCCCGATATCTTTTATTTGATGAAAAAGACCGTCTTTGCGGCTGGCGGAATGTGAAGACAGGAGAGGAAAGGATCAGCCGCAGTAATGATGTGTTGGTACAAAAAGCTTATAGTTGCGTAGTAGTGTTTGAATACAACATATTTGATCTTATCCCCTTCACTGGCAAATTCTCCCTGATAGACGTTTACCTTTCCCTCGCCGCTCAACATGTCATTATGGGATATGATCATACCGGTGACAGGCTGGTGGATGTGGGCAAACCGGAATCCGTTGCTATAGCTGAGTCAATTTTTCCATAAAGAAACCCAAATACCGGCCAGACGGTACTTCACTTGCAACCTTTTGGATTATCTTTCAGCCTTTAAATAAACGGATGTATGAAGAGAGCAGTTCTTTTTCTATTGGGAGTTCTTATAATTACCGGAACACACGCCCAATCTAATTATGATCACAGGGAAGCATTCAACCCTCAATTCTATCCATATCCGGGAAATGATTATCGCAGCGCCAGTGGCGAACCCGGCCCCAAATACTGGCAAAACCGTGCTGATTATAAGATCAATTGCACTCTTGACACGGCCTTGCATAAAGTAAGTGGTGAGGTGGAGATCGCTTATACCAACAACAGCCCCGATCAGCTGAAATTCCTCTGGCTGCAGCTGGACCAGAACATTTATAAGAAAGATTCCCGCGGTTCTGCCACCACTACTGAGCAAGGTGGAAGATGGGCCAATTCCGGTTTCACCGAAGGGGATGTGATCAAATCCATTTCGGTTGAATATAATGGTAAGACGTATACGCCAAAGTTCACCATTACCGACACCCGTATGCAGGTCTGGCTCAATGAGGCGTTGAAAGCTGCTGGGGGAAAAGTAACAATGTCCATCAACTTTGAATTCATCATCCCCGAATATGGCACTGACCGTATGGGACGATTGAATACAAAAAACGGATGGGTGTACGAAGTGGCACAGTGGTTTCCCCGCATGGCCGTATATGATGACATACAGGGATGGAATACGCTTCCTTATATAGGCGCCGGAGAATTTTATCTTGAATATGGCGATATTGATTTCAACGTTACCGCCCCTGCCGATCTCATACTTGTTGGCTCCGGTGAATTATTGAATCCGGCTGAATGTTATACCGTAGAACAAATGAAAAGATGGGCCGCTGCCAAAGCCAGCGATAAGACCGTAATCATCCGCAGTGATAAAGAAGTGAAGGACCCGGCCTCCCGTCCAAAAACGGCCAATTGCACCTGGAAGTTCAGGATCACCAACACAAGAGATGTAGCCTGGGCCGCCAGCAAAGCATTTGTGCAGGATGCAGCAAAGATCAATTTACCCAGCGGAAAAAAATCAATGGCCATCAGTGTGTATCCTGTAGAGAGTATTGTGAAAAACGGATGGCAACGCTCTACAGAATTTACCAAAGCCAGTATTGAACATTATTCTTCCAAATGGTATGAGTATCCCTACCCTGCCGCTACCAATGTAGCCGGTATCGTGGGTGGCATGGAATATCCCGGTATTGTTTTCTGCAGTTCCGGTTCTTCCGGTGCGGGGTTATGGGGTGTAACCGACCACGAATTTGGTCATACCTGGTTCCCGATGATTGTAGGCAGCAACGAAAGAAAATATGCCTGGATGGATGAGGGGTTCAACACATTCATCAATGGGCTGTCAACAGAATCATTCAATAAGGGCGAATTTGCCGAATCTAATTTCTTCGGCGACCCCAATTCACCCTTTATGGTAAAATATATTTTTGGCGACCAGATGGATGGCCTTTATAATATACCTGAAGTTATTGACCAGGACAATTTAGGGATTGCTGCTTATGGTAAGCCCGCACAAATGCTGAATGCGCTGCGTGACCTGGTGCTCGGTAAAGAAAGATTTGATGCTGCTTTCAGGGAGTATGTCAATCGATGGGCCTTTAAACATCCCACCCCCTGGGATTTCTTCCACACCATGGAAAATGTATCAGGCGAGGACCTGGGATGGTTCTGGAGAGCATGGGTATTAAATACCTGGAAACTGGACCAGGCTGTGGAAAGTGTATCTTATATAAAAGACAACCCGGAAAATGGTTCACAGGTTACACTGGAGAATAAAGAGAAAATGCCGATGCCTGTGACCGTAGTGATAAAAGAAAGCAATGGCAAAGAACATCGTTTCGATCTGCCCGTGGAAATATGGCAACGGGGAAGTCGATGGACATTTGATGTGCCCAGCACCAGTGAAATAAAAGAAGTGATACTCGACCCCGATAAAAAACTGCCGGACTGGAACCGTGATAATAATAGCTGGAAGAAAAAAGCATTTTAAATTTCGTAGCAAACCCCTCCCCACCGGAGGGGTTTTTGTTATAATTTCGGGTATGCGTCCGATCATCATTGGTTTTGGATTACTCATTCTTTGCCTGCTGATACTTTTCCGTATTGGTGAGGTTAATTTTATCAAAGGCAATGTAAAACTGGAAGTGATCGTGGCCATTGCTGCACTTATCTTCTTTTTTATCGGGCTTTATTTTAATTACCATTCGCAGAAAAAATCGGTTGCCGAAGCCTCTGTCAGCTCCAACCCACCTGGCATTATTGATTATGAACAGATCAAAAAATTGGGCCTTACCCAACGGGAACATGATGTGCTGGTAAAAATGGCAGAAGGGATGAGCAACCAGGAGATCGCCAATGCACTTTTTATTTCAGAAAGTACGATCAAAACCCACGTTTCCAGTATCCTGTTCAAGCTGGATGCCAGGCGCCGTACCCAGGCCATCCAGGTGGCCAAACAACTCCGGATCGTTAGCTAAAACAGAAAGTTGGGCCTAAATCCTCCTTTAGAATGAAGCTTTTCCTACTTTAGTATGAGCCCTTTCGGGGTTTGCGGGTGTAGTTTGCATCAAATTAAAAACATGAAACAAGTCGTTTTCCGTTACGGCCTTTTAGCCACTCTTGCCATCCTGGTACTGAGCGCTATCCATTTTTTCCTGCTGCTTGATAAGCTATCCTATTCTTCCGCCGAATTGGCAGGATACCTCACCATGATCCTTTCGATGATCTTTGTTTTCCTGGGTATCCGCTACTACCGGGACCGGCTAAACGAAGGTTTCCTCAAATTTGGTGAGGGCATGAAGATCGGGGTATTGATCGTACTCATTCCTGCTGTTTTCTTCGGGCTTTTTGACCTGCTGTATACAGAAGTGATCAACCCCAGCTGGCTCAATGATTATTATACTAGTTATGTGGAGAGAATAAAAGCCTCGACGCCAGCCGATCAGCTGGAGGCAAAATTGGCCAGGATCGCCAAAGAAAAAGAAGTATTCGGTAACCCGGTCTTTCAATTCCTGCTCATGACAGCCACCGTGTTCATCATTGGATTGATGGTAACGATCATTTCTGCACTAACACTGCGGAAAAGCAGGCCTGTAGCCAGCGCATAACCTTTTCTACTATTAAAACTTATAAATATGACATCTAAACAAGTGCTGGAAGAAATTAAAAAAGCAGGAAATGAATCCACTAAAAAGATACATATGAAACATGGCGCCAAAGAGCCCTTCTATGGTGTAAAAGTGGAAGACCTGAAAAAGATCCAGAAAAAAATCAAAGAGAATCAACAGCAAGTAGCCCTGGAGCTTTTTGATTCCGGTGTGGGTGATGCACAATACCTGGCCGGCCTGATGGCGGATGGATCCAAAATGAATAAAAAAGAATTACAGGCATGGGCAGAGGCCGCCGACTGGCCCATGATCAGTGAATATTCGGTGGCCTGGGTAGCCAGTGAGAACAAAGATGCATTTGAGATCGGATTGAAATGGATCGATTCCAGAAAACCAAATGTGGCTGTTTCCGGGTGGAATACCATCAATAGCGTAATGGCCACCCGCCCGGATGAAGAACTGGATATCCCGGCGCTAAAAAAACTGATCGCCAGGGTGGAAAAGGAAATTGAAAAAGCGCCTAACCGTGTCCGTTACTGTATGAACAGTTTTATCATCGCAGCCGGTAGCTTTGTAAAGGAACTAACTCCGCTGGCCACTGCCACCGGTAAAAAAATAGGCCATGTGGAAGTGGATATGCCTGGCACTTCCTGTAAAGTACCTTTTGCACCTGATTATATTAAAAAAGTGATCGACAAAGGTTACCATGGCAAGAAAAAGAAAACCGTAAAATGTTAAACCATATTTGCTCAACCTAACTAATATTATATGCCAGTACAATTTACCATCACCGTGCCCTTCAACGTTACGCCGGAAAAAGTGTATGACGGGCTTACCAATCTCGGGGAGGCCCACCACTGGATGAAAGGATATATTAGTATTGAGATGATCAAAGGAAATAAAATTGAGACCGGGGCCGTGTTCCGGGAAACCCGCAAATTTTTTGGCAAACCGGCCACGGAAGAGTTTGAAGTAGTCTCCGCTATTCCCAATAAGGAAATAAAGTTCCGGATAGATGGCACCAAGGGTAGCTCTAAAAAAGGAGAATACCTGTTTCATTATGCTCTGCAGCCAAATAATGGCGGTACCGATTTGACTGTTGACGGACAGATCAGGGGATTGAAAGGTTTCAGTGCTTTGATGGCAAAATTATTTGCAGGTATGTTTAAAAAGTCTCACATAAAAGAGTTGAATGCATTGAGAGCTTTCCTGGAATCCAAACAGTGACACCTGGAAAGATAGCAACAAGGAGATGGTAAATATTCTTACACCTCCTTGCGCTATTTGACTAATCAGAAGGGCTGCACCTTTCCTGAACCCGAAATATGTGTTGTAATGACCGGTGTTCCCCGGTAGCGAACTGAACCGCTGCCTGAAATATGTGCATCCAGGTTTTGGGTAACATGTATCCACATATCCCCCGAACCGCTGATCTCTGCTACTGCTTTTTCTGTTATAACATTTCCCAGGTCAATCTTTCCACTACCGCTTATTTTCAGTACTTCATTCTTTACATTGCCCTGGTTGATCTTAATATCACCGGAACCGCTGATGTTGACAGTCAGTTTATCAGTTAAAGTAACCTGGTCTGCGTTGATACTCCCCGACCCGCTAACCTTTAAACTGGTACTCGTAGTGGCCAGGCCACCTGTTACATAAACATTTGCCGAACCATTCAGATTCAAAAAATCTGCGTAGGGTGCAGAGATGTTCACTGTTATTTCCTCATTAGACCGGATCCGTTTTCCATCTTTTACTTTAACAACGAGTTCATCCCCTATCAGTTTTGTTTCCAGCACATCCAGGATGTTTTGCTGCGCCTGTACCTCTACTTTATACGCCGGGTCGATCTTGTAATTCACACGGCCACTTACGCTTATAGAAACACCTTTAAAATTGGCAACATTTCTTGTTTCAGTAACAATGGGCCCCTCTCCCACCACTTTCTCACAGGAAGTGAAAAAAGATAATATGGCGGCGGCCAGTACAACGGTTAATTTGCTTTTCATGCTTTTTATTTTTAAAACTTGAATTCTCAAAATTTATCATTTTAGCTCTCACTATTCTCTTAATACGGATGAGTTGATGAAGCCCCTGTATGAATTGAACATACAAATTGTTAAAACTCGATCTTGTAATTCAGGATGGGGATCAGCCCGGTCTGATAGATATTCACAACCTCATTCTTGTCCTCATCATACATTTGATTGTATATATTGAGACGGTTGGTCACATTCTGAATGTCCAGCGATAAGGTGCTGGTGAACTTCCTTTTGTTCCAGGTCAGGCTGAGCCGGAGGTCCGTACGGAAGTATGCTTCATTTTGCAAAGTAAAAGCCTCATACTCTTTAAATACCGTGTACCCTTTTTGTTGTGATGATTCAAAGTCGATAGGCGTCGTACGCATCCCGCCTGCATACACCGTTTTAATATTCACCCCAAAGCGTTTCTTCTTTGTTTCAGAAACAAAATCCTTCCCGGCAATCAGGGTGGTAATATGATTTCCATTAAATCGCGTATTCCTTTCCACACCATCTGCCGCTGTATACTTTGACTGGTACAGGGAATTGCTTAAGGTGAGATAGAAATTATTTTGCAGGTAGCGTTCCAGTGAAATCTCCAGGCCATAGTTTCTTCCTTTTCCAATATTGGCCAGTGGGTCCAGTACATATCCATCCTGTATATTCAGTGTGGAAAAAGTACTGCTGTCCTTCAGGCTTACCGGTACATTAAACAAACCCTGGTAATAGATTTCAGCTTTCATCACCATTTTCGGGGATAAACGCTGTCCCAGTGATATTACATAATGATGTGCTTTGGTAAATCCGAGATGCTTATTGGGAAAAACAGCGCTTCCCGGGTTTTCCTGCTGCGCAAAATATATTCCGTAAGGTTGTAACTGGCTGTGCAGGCCATAGCCGGCAGCAATATTCGTTTTATTGCTTATATTCCATTTTGCTGAGAGCCTCGGTTCAATCGCAGAAGAATTATTTAAAGACAAGTGCTGGTAGTGAAGTCCCGCGGAAAGTGAAATATCGTTAGTGGGTTTATATAGCCACTGCGTATACACCTGCTGCGTAGAAGTATTTCCTTTGTTATTGATCACTTCCCTGATCGGCTCATTATCATGCTCGCTGGAAAGCTGGTAGTAATTAAACCGGATCAGGTCAGCAATGATACCTGCCCGTAACGAAAGTTTATTGCTGAATTTATAGTTCATCATGGTATTGAACAGCCATTTTTTGGTTTTATAACTGTCTTTATACCTTTTAGAAATTGAATAATCATCCCCTATCTCATCCTCATCGTAGGCATTATTGGTATAGGAGTAACCGATCCCTGTTTTCCAGTTTATCTTTTTCCCTACTAAAAGGGTATGCGTGATGCCACTCATGCCGGTATTGGCTACAAAGTCAAAGGGTCTCCTGTCCTCTTTTTCTTCCCATTTGGAGGAATCCAGTTTAGGTTTTTGTTTATCGCTGCTTATTCCGCCAAAGCCAAATAAAGTGAATGCGCCCAGTTTATTTGTGGGTAAATAAATGTTATAAGAAAGGTCCTGGAAATTTGTAGAAGCATTATCCGGCAGTACCCCGATCTTATTCAGTAATTCGAGTGTGGAATACCGGTAGTTCACCAGGTAAGATCCTTTATATTTTTTAGAAAAGGGGCCTTCTGCTGCAAAGTTCAAACCCAGCACCCCTGCCTGTATCGCATATTCTCTTTTCTCATTATTTCCTTTCCGGAGCTTGAGATCAAAAACACCGCTCAGGGCATTACCATATTCCGCAGCAAATGCGGCAGTAACAAAATCCGAATTGGCCAGCAGCTGTGAACTTAGGATAGAAATACCTCCGCCAGAATTTCCCGCATTACTGAAATGGTTTGGATTGGGGATATCCATCCCCTCCATTCTCCATAACAACCCGGTGGACGAATTACCCCTGATGATAATGCTGTTGCCGCCGTCATCGCTTACCTGCACCCCCGGGAAAGCTGTAGCCATGCGCAAAGGATCATTGACCGCCGCAGCATATTTCTGCGTTTCTTCCACGGTAAATGCCCTGGCGCTTACCACGCTCAGATCATTGAGTGGTTTATTCTTTTTGCTGTTGGCTTTGATCAGCACTTCGTTTTCGACCTTCACCAATGCTTCCAGCGGGATGGTCAATACCGTTTCCTTTCCGGCATTCACAAAAATGTTTTCCAGCGTCACATTTTTAAACCCGATGTAAGTGATAACGATCCTGTATGAACCAATGGAAAGGTCCCTGAAACGGAACACCCCTTCATCATCTGTTAATACAGACTGGTTGGTTTCAGGAATGGTCACTGTGGCCCCGGCCAGTGGTTTTTGCAATAGCTGGTCAATAACAGTTCCCCGGAGTTGTTGCCTGCTTTGCCCGAATGTGTACACGGACAACAGGAGTAACGTAAAGCTTAGTCTGAATTTCATTCCTCTTCTATTTGTCGTTGGTTAATTGTTTACACATACAACAACTAAAGAAAAGGATACCCCTATCCGTTAACAAAATTTTAGAAAAGATTGATACCGGCATTCCAGCCCAGCCAGCCACTTACCCGGTTGCTGAATTTGTGTGCATTATACCCGCTGGAAGGAACGGGAAATTTATACCCGGAGAAGCCAGTGGGCTGATCTGATACAAAAACAGTATATGCAGGACCTGCATATACCGATAAGAATTTTCCAACCTTAAAGCTGAGGTTTAACTGCAGCCTGTTCAACAGGTTGAGATAATCCCAGCTCCCTGCATACAGATATTGCGACACCACTTCAGGGTTGAAGAAGAAGTTCTTCTTTTTTGTCAATGGCAGCTCACTTCCAAACCCGTATCCAAATCCGTATAGTTTACGGTTCTCATTGTAATTATATCCTGCCTGCAGTACGCTATAGAATTTTGCATTGCCCGTTTTAAATGCAGCATTTATATTCAATACTTCATTGGAAGAAAAACTGAGTTTATGATACCCCTTAAGAATGATATTGATCAACCCCACACTAAACCCCTCCGATGTATCTGCAATATTGATCAACCCGATCTGCAGCCCTTTTAATTTTTTGGTGTAATTGATCACACCGGCCACCTGCGCTCCCTTTGTTTCTTTATTACTGAAATTCATAACACCTGCTATTTGCACACCCCTCACATTGTTCTTTACAAAATTCCCTACCCCTGCTGCCTGGAAGCCTTTCATGCTGTCTGTTACATGATTATATACACCAGCCACTTGAAAACCCTGGAATTTTCCTTTTACCAGGTTATTCACACCCGCTGCCTGGAATGCCTTTACCGTATCCAGCACCGTATTATTCACCCCGGCTATCTGAATCCCCCTTACCTGTCCTCCTACCACATTGAATACGCCGGCTGCCTGGAAAAATTTCACTTCTTTCTTATCAATATTGAACACACCACCAATTTCTACTCCATTAGTACCCGCAGTATAACCGCCCAGGATATTCAGTGAAAAGTTATTGACCACCTGGCCGCTCAATTTGCCATGCGAGCCGACCCAGGGGATCAATGAGACCTGGAAAGGACGGGTGGTGAAGAATTTCCGGAGATTGATACTTTGTATCTTTTGTTTCGTAGAAAGTAAAAACCGCCCCATGCCCGTTCTTTCCACTTTTGCAGAATCAGCAGCGGAAGCGATAATTGTTTTGGAAGTGTCGGCCGTTGTTTTAACGGTATCCGGCAACAAATAATCCTCCGGTGAAATAATGATCCTGTCAATCTCCCGCTCTATCGGCATCATAGTAATGGTCACCTGCTGGTTATGCCGGGGTTCTATTACCACCGAAGTATCTTCATAAAATTCTTTGCTAACAGTAAGGGTAGCGGTACTGGCTTTACTGCTTTTCAGTTTCAGTTTGAAAAAGCCTTCCTGGTTGGTCAACGCACCGGCCAGTAACTTTTTTTCATATACACTGGCATCTGCAATTGCAGCGCCGGACTGTTCGTCATATACATACCCGTTTACTGCGTAAACTTTCTCTTCCACAGTCCCCTTGCTGGTAACGATCGTCATGCGGATCGGGGCTTTGCGGATAATGACATAATTGCCACTTTCCCTGAATTCATAGGTGGTATTGAATAACAACTCCAGTATCTCTTTTACTGTCTTATTACGAACGCTTAAACTGACCAGGCTATCTTTCTTTACAATACCTGAACTGTAAGAGAAGTAAAAATCTCCTTTATTGCTCAATATCTCCAGCACATTATCCAGCCGCTGGCGGTTCACATCAAGGGAAAGGTTTTTGGAAAGATTGTTCTGTGCCACCGATGAGATAGATGCAAAGAACACTGCAAATGCTACGATCAAACTCTTTTTCATGCTGCAAATCCTCACTACTGTAAAATAATTTTACCTTCTTCTTTAGTTACTTTAATATTAAATGTCAGGCTGATCACCCGTAATACCTGGTCAAGTGACTCGTTTACAAATGTAGTATTCAGTAACAGGCCTTTCAGGTCTTCACGCACGATAACAATATTGGCCTGGTAAGCCTCGTTGAGTACCTGTACCAGTTTCCAGAGCGGCGTATCATCACAAACAAATTCTTTTGTTCTGTAGTAATTATAAAGCTTGTCTGTTACCTCTTCCTTGTGCATCAGCGAATCGATTTTTCCCGTTTCTATTTTCTCCCCGGCCCTCAACTCTACTGTCTTCCCTTTTCTTGTCACTTTTACAATACCAGATTCCACCACCACTACCGTATTTCCGTTATTACTTTTTATGTTAAAGGAAGTACCCACCACCACAACCTGCACATCATTAACATCGATCACAAAAGGTTTTGTTCTATCCGGTGCAACGGAGAAGAAAGCTTCCCCTTTCAGGGTTACTTTTCTCGTATTGTTTTTAAATTTTGACAGGTAGCTGATGGAAGATTCTTTGTTCAATGTAACCACGGAGCCATCTGGCAGCGTATCTGTTAATACCGATTGTTTAGCTTCTACAAGCATTTCTCCAGGCCTGTCTGAATTATTAAAAACCTGGTAACCTATTAATGAAACAGCGATCAACACGGCAGCGGCCACTGCCATCTTTTTCCAGGAAAAACTTACTTTACGTACTGGCGAGGGACCCTCATGCTTTCCCTGTACCCTGTTCTTAAATTTCTCCCAGGCCTTATTTTCATCCGCAGCAGATACAGCGGCCAATTGATGACTGGCATCCCATATCTTTTTAAACTGGTCATAATACAGTTTATTGGCAGCATTGCTACTGGTCCATTCATCCACCTGTCGTTTTTCTTCAGGCGTTGCTTCGTCCAGCAGGCATTTTGCCAGCAGATCATCCATTATATTGTAGAATTTTTCTTGCAGAGTATGTGGTTTTAATAGGTGAGCAATAGTATCAATAAGGACAAATAATCCACCAGTTTGGTACGCAGCAATTTCAGGGCCTTACCCATATGGTTTTCCACCGTCTTTACAGAGATCGAAAGCTTATCCGCTATCTCGCGGTATTTCATCTCTTCAAACCGGCTCATCTGAAAAACAGTACGGCATTGCTCGGGCAGCTCATTCAGCGCCTCCTGTATCTTTTGTTCCAGGTCTTTCGTCGCCATACCGCCCTGTTCTGTCCCCGCATTATTCTTCATACTATACGCTACATGTAATTGATGGCTGCTCCGTACTTTATAGTGCTTAATAAGGTTGAGGCATTCGTTATGCACAGCTTTGTAGAGATACGCTGCCACAGATCCGCTGAACGTGAGATGATCGGCCCGCTCCCATAATTTAAAAAAAACCTGTTGAACGGTCTCTTCTGCATCGGCTTCATCCTTAAGCATCGTACAGGCATAGCTGTGCAGGTTCTTAAAATGTGTTTTAAAAACCTGTTCAAATGCTGTTTCATCCCTTTGGGCCAGCAAACTATTCAACGAATATTCCTGTAATTCCATTCCGTTGGTTCTGTAATCCCTGCTAAGTGATATAGCTGCGCCCAAAAGTACTTTATTGAATAACAACCCAACGGGCGCTTACCCCTATTCTTGTGTGAAAAATATTTTTGGACGGATAGATTGCTTATTTCCCCGAATGAATTGCCCCTGTGCTGTTTATGATAACGAGGCCGGTTATTGCAAAGCAGTATGAAGAGTTTCCAGGCTTATTTCTTCCAGCAACTGCCGTACCGGGCTCCCGGACACAGCTGTCCATTTGACCAGGCGAATAAACCCCTCTTCTATTTCTATACCCGTTATATCCCCGTCGCTGAAGCAGCAACAGCCCGAGTTAAAATAAGATGGCTTCATACTCATATAATCAACAGCTACAGCAGCAAATTCTTTTTCCCTTTTCCTGATCTCAGCTTTTATTTCTTCCATCCGGGCTTCATTTTTTTCCTGTTCAGACAGCTGGTATTGTTTATACAGTCTTTCCAGGTGGGTTAATGAACAAAATACAGGCTGATGTGTGTGACCGGTGACCAGGAGCATATTTTTTTGCTGCGCCGACCATTCGTACATGATACTGTTATGCTGTGTCTTCTTCACCGCATCGTAAGCCGGTGTATTAGGATTGATACGCAAAAATGCCTGCAAAGGGGCCCATATCCGTGCAACAAAAAATTTACTGAACCAGTTCCCATCACTGCTGGCATCTCCCTGGTGCCCATGCGTGAGGAATATGGATAGTGTGCTGCCCGGGGAATTTGTCTCTGTGAGCAATAGCACCCCTTCATACACTTTTATTTTTTCACTATAAATATTTTTCAACTGCCACCAGGCCAGGGGGTCATTGTCCCAGAAAAGATCATGGTTGCCAAAAATTTTGATGTATTTATTGTTGAGGAGGAATTTCCTTTCAGCCTCAAATGTTTCCTTGTTATGCTTCTTTACTTTGTACAAGAGGTTCTCCCACAATTCTTCACTATCACCAAGGTTGATAAAGAAAAAATCATTGGCGGCATAGTGGTCCAGTGCGGTCAGGTAATTCTTTTCTGAAAATTTAAAATCATCCGCCCAATTGCGGGCGCCTTTATGCTGATCGGAGAAAATGATGAATTTTCCCGTTTCCCATTCAAAAGGAATGATCAATCCCTTCTTCCCCGGTTCTTTGCTGATAGATTCATGCAGTTTGGTCAGGGCTTCAAATATCCTCGCCTTATCCGGACGGGAAGCAAATTTTGCCACTGCCCATAAAATAGGCTTTAATAATATGAAGCGAAAAAACCTTCTCATGCAAAAGCATGACAATTTAAAGTTTTTGATCCATGTTTATCAAAAACAAAAATCCCGTTCCGGCTATGCCGGAACGGGATGAAAAGATACAGTATGATGATCCTGTTTACCTGTAGATCATCAGGCTGACAGATCTTGTTGACTTATCACGGTCGTTAGTGAAATACAGGTGATAGGTACCGCCTGGCAGGCGTGAAATATCACCAGACAGTATGCTGCCATATCCGATACTGGTATATACCTGGGACTTCACTTCCTGTCCACTGCTGTTGAATATTTTCAAATTCAGGCTGGTGTACAGGTCCGTATTTACCCTGATATTAAAATGTCCATCGCCTGGGTTTGGATATACGATGATCGCCGGGTATTTGTCCAGTTGGAGATGTCGCTCAGAACACTCATTTACCTGTATGGTCCTGGTGGCGGATGACACACAGCCTGCGTTGGTGGCAGTATATGTGATCGCCTTCGGACCCAGGCCTGCAGTTGACGGGTTAAAGCTGCTTCCACTTACTCCGCCGCCCGTGAATGTGCCGCCGCCGGGTGCAGCTCCCAATGAAACAGGTGCATCGGACAAGCATATCACTGCCGGCAGGTCGAATGTGATCACAGGCAGAGTATTTACCGTAAACACCGCAGCATTAGAGGTAACAGAACCGCAACCCGCTGTTACCACAACACGATAACGATAATTATTCGCTCCCGCAGTTACCTGTGCCAATGCCAGTGTATTAGTGGTAGCTCCCGGAATATTGGAATAGGTTGTTCCACCATCGGTGCTTACCTGCCACTGATAACTCAGTACGCCCACTCCTGTGGTGGCTGTAACGACGAAACTGGTATTACCGCCTTCACACACTGTAGCACTTTGTGGCTGTGCGGTGATCTGCGGATAAGTGTTCACCGTAAGGAGTGCAGCCGTGGATGTACTGGGTGAACATGACGGGTTGGAAACCATCACCCTGTAACGGTTACCATTCAACGAAGGTGGTGCTGCTGTGATCGTCAGGGTAGCGGAAGTAGCGCCGCCATACACACCACCATTAGTTACATTATTGTAGGTGCCGCCGCCATCAGTGCTTACCTGCCACTGATAAACGAGACCTGAACCAGTTGCCGTTACGGAGAAGCTGGTATTCGTGCCCTCACATATAGTTGAATTGGCGGGCTGACTGGTAATGATGATCGATGTGGCCGTTGTCAATATTGCCGCATTGGAAGTGGCTGGTGGGGTACAAATTCCCGACACCACACAACGATACCTGTTATTATTCATAGCCAGTGTAACCACCGCAATTGTATAAGATGAAGAGGTTGCACCGGGTATGTTATTATACGTTACCCCGCCGTCTGTGCTCTCCTGCCACTGATAGGTAATACCCGTACCTGCAGCTGTTACACTGAATGTGGCGGAACTGCCAGCACATATATTCACGTTTTGTGGCTGCGCTGTAATGGCCGGTAGTGTGTTTACTGTCAGCAATGCTGAATTGGAAGTGCCATTACCGCAAGGACTCGTGATCACACATCGGTACCGGTTACCATTCAGACCAGCCGTAAGACCGGTGATGTTCAGAGTAGCTGAAGTGGCACCTGAATATACCCCGCCATTCGTTACGTTATTGTAAGTGGTACCGCCATCGGTACTTACCTGCCATTGGTAAACTATGCCCGATCCGGTAGCTGCAACGGTAAAGCTGGCATTACCACCCACACAGGCTGTAACATCAGTTGGTTGTGTGGTGATGGTGAGGGAAGCAACTACAGTTAGTATGGCACCATTAGATGTAACAGTGGTGGGTGCGCAGGTTCCTGTAATAATGACGCGGTAACGAAAACCATTCATACCTGCTGTGGCACCTGTTACTGTATAAGAGGAAGAAGTGGCACCCACGATATCATTATAAGTTCCGCCACCATCTGTACTCAATTGCCACTGATAGGTAAGGCCTGATCCTGTAGCCACAACACTAAAAGTATTGTTACCGCCGGTACATACAGAAGCATCCTGCGGTTGTGTGGTGATATTCGGTGGTGTATCCACTGTGAGTATGGCTGCAGAAGAGTTGGTGTTTCCGCATTGGGTACTGGCCACGCAGCGGTACCTGTTACCATTCATTCCCGCCGTAACGCCTGTAATGCTGTATGATGTGGTGGTGGCTCCGCCGATATTATTCCAGGTTACTCCGCCATCTGTACTCAACTGCCATTGGAATGAGGTGGCGGTTGCTGAAACAATGCTGAAACTAACATTGCTGCCTGCGCAAACTGTCTGGCTGAGAGGTTGTGTGGTAATGGCAGGTCCGGTACCAGGGTTGATAGTAAAGGTGAGGTTAACCTGCTGCGGTGTGGCTGCTGTTGCAGTACCCGTTACGGCTACCACATAAGAACCGGGTGCCAGTGTATTGGTTCCGCTCAGCGTTACAGTTGTGCTATTGCCCGGTGTTAAAGGATTAGGTGTATAACTGATGCTTGTTCCCGGAGGTAAAGCACCATTGGTCAATGTGATCGGGTTGCTGAATCCGCCGTTGGCAACAGATTGCAGCGTAATGGACATATTGGCCGGTGCAGGGCAGGTGGCTACAGCTGCAGAAGGGGTATTAAAAGTGAAACCCGATGGGGCTGGTATGATGGCAGACCAGATTCCACGGCCATGTGTACCCGCAGCAATAGTGCGGTCAGCTGTTCTGTACTTGATCATATCTGTTCTCACATTCGGAAAAGTAGTATTCGGTATCCATACGGTACTGCCACCATTGATCAGGTCAGTTTCCCAAACACCTGTTTCCGTTGCAATAAATGCTTTAGTATCTGTGTCCGGATGGAATAAGGCCCATCTTACGGGCATATTGGGCAGGTTACCGTCAATACCGGTCCAGGTAGTACCTCCATTGGTGGATACCCAAACGTTCATAACCCCATAGCTGGAATAACAGGCGATGAGATTTTGATCAGAGGAACCTGTTACTATACAATTAAGATAACCGGTTGCACCTGCGGGTGTAATGGCAGTGGCATTGGGCGTAGCCGTATGCGCATCATCCACAACAAATAATGTTCCATTACCCATGCCAAAATATACCCTGTTGGCTGTATATGGAGAGGCATGCACAGCAGACACGTTTCCGGTTCCAAATGCCGCAACCGGCACTACTACAGTGGTGCCACCGGTTTGTGGGTCATCCCACCGGCGGTAATTACCTGCTGCATTACAGGCATAAATCTTGTTACCATTATTATCATAATCCCACGGGTTAACAAATCTTCCCGTAGTTGTATTGTTGACGGGTGTGGTCCAGCTGGCGCCATTATTAGTACTTCTTCTGTATACATTGTATACATATGAGCCAAACTGGTATTGAGGTTCGTTTTGATCGATAGCAACATAACAACCATCACCCCCATATACTTCTATTGAACTGTCAAGTCCGGGGTGATCTAATCGATGCACGCCATTATCCTGAGCTCCCGCAAGAAAGTAGTTGGTTTGTGCCGGGTGAATAGCAACAGAATAAAATTGCTTTAAGCGTAATCCCTTATTTCGGTCGGTGATCGTGTTCCCGCCGTCTGATGAAAAATGGATGCCACCGTCACATCCAAAAACCAGTTTTGTACCGCCATCCCACCATTGTACATTATGCTGATCGGCATGTACATAAGGGCCGGCTACTCCCACCCAGGATGATATTTTAGTCCAGGAGGTACCACCGTTAGTGGTTCTGAAACAATCCAGGCCGCCTACAATGACCTGGTTAGGGTCTGCCGGGTTGATGCCCACAGAAAGATCGTACCATCCCTGTCCGTTGGCCCAGTTACCGGCTGGTTGTGCTGTTGTAGCTGCCCAGTTGGCACCACCATCAGTCGATTTCCAGATAGTAGGCACCTGGTAGCTCGCATTACAAGGCAGAACGTATAAAGTATTGCCATTGATCCCGATCTCTGTACGCTGGCTAAAAAATGTGAAAGGAGTAACGGGCTGATCCCATCCTGTACCCGATGATACTGTTGCAGGAATATCGGTATAGCGGTATCCCCCTGCACTGAAAATACCCACAGTAACATGGAGTCGTCCGGGACCGGCAGTAGTGCTTATTTTGAGATCACAAATATTATTGCCAAGGCCCGTAGGTGTGATATTAGTCCATGAGGTACCTCCATCTGTTGAGCGTAACAGGCCATTACCCCTTGTTCCCAGGTAAACATTTCCCTGGAAGTCGCAAATGATCCTGGTGCCATTTACATAAGAACTGGTACTGGGAAGAAAACTCCAGGTAGCGCCTGCATCTATGCTTTTAAATACACCCACTCCCTGCACCGCATCCGCATTACCAAAAGATTCACCCGTACAGAAGTACATGATATTCCGGAATCCAGGCCGGGGATCCTGGCATATTTCTGCAACAGCCAGGTTGGGGAGAAAGTCGTTGATCAATGTCCAGCTTGCAGGTGATGCGGTAATATCTGTGGTTTTCCACAAGCCACCATCCACGCCGCCGGCCCATACTGTTTTGCGGGTTGGATCAAGAGAATCCACCATTACAGCACGGATCCTTCCGCCGGTTTGCTGGCCGGGGGGACGGCTATTTCCCTGCGGGCCATAAAAATCACCGTCAGGTCCTCTTTCAATCCAGCTCAGGGCATTGATACGGTTTGGTGCGATACCGGCTTTTATTTGCTCTGTGGCTTGTTTAGCAAGTAGTAATTTATCCCAGGGAACTTTGCCTGTGGCCGGGTCTCTCATTCTCTCCAGCTCAAATTCCAGTCTCGCCATAGGCCCATCGTATCCGTCTTCTTCCGTTTCAATTTCTTTCCCGTTCTTAGTTTCACATCCCGGCATTAAACATACAGCAGCAATCACCATTACTAAGAGTAATGGCAAGGAGTAAAATTTTCTCATAAAGGAGTGGTTTGTTATTTGTTATTTAAAGGTGATATGGTGCATTAAAAACTTTCCGAAATTATGAAATTACCTTAAGAATCCGGCTTTCTGCCGGAATCGGAAATTTACTTAATTCCTGCCTTTCCGGATGGAGCTTATTTTACGGCTATCATGCTGATTTCCACATTCACAAAACGGGGCAGGGCCGATACTTGAACTGTTTCCCGGGCTGGAAAATCGCCCTCAAAAAATTGACCATACACTTCATTAATCTCGCCAAACCGTTTCATATCCGTGATAAAGATGGTGGCCTTTACCACGTTGTTGAAAGTCATGCCCGCATCTTTAAGGATTGCCTGCAGATTTTTCATCACCTGTTCTGTCTCTTGCCTTACATCGTTATTCATCAGCTCCCCGGTTGCCGGATCGATACAAACCTGGCCTGAAATAAATAACATATTGCCCGTAAGAACAGCCTGGCTATAAGGGCCAATCGGTGCCGGGGCATTGCCGGTAGTAATGATCTTCTTATCCATAAAGCTTTAAAATTGAGGCGACGAATTTAGCTTTAAGCGTTTTCTTTGCAAAAAATAGATTATGAAGATGGTGGTTATTACCACAGAAGCATTAAAGGAAGAGCTGTTAGCACAAGGATTGCAACAGGATGCCCGGGTGACCTGGCTTGCAGAGCCAGCATTGGAAACGGGTGCTGATTGTTATATCGATCTTTTATTTGATGGTGACGCCGGGCGGCTTGAACAGTGGACCAAAACGGGCGCCACCGTCCTGGTGAACAGCATGAATACCTCTGCCGGTATGCCTCCTCATTTTGTACGCATCAATGCCTGGCCGGGTTTTTTAAAAAGACAAATAACAGAAGCAAGCTGTACTGATGAAGCGGCAAAACGGAAAGCAGAAATTGTACTGGGGCTGTTTGGGAAAAAAGCAGAATGGGTGACTGATAAACCAGGTTTTATTACCGCAAGGGTTATTAGCATGATTATTAACGAAGCTTACCTGGCATTGGAAGAAGAGGTAAGTACCAAAGAAGAGATCGACACTGCTATGAAGCTGGGAACTAACTACCCCTACGGTCCTTTTGAATGGGCGCATAAGATCGGTTTAAAAAAAATATATGAACTGCTTCACCAACTTGCTCAAATAAATGATCGCTACCAACCGGCCTCTTTATTGAAAAAAGAAGCATTGACATAATGGCGCTGATTTTAAATATTGATACTGCAGTAGAATCCGGCTCGGTAAGTATTTCGCAGGATGAACATGTTGTAGGGCATCGAAGCCATGTTTTTCAAAAAGATCATGCCTCCTGGATACATACAGCCATCAGGGAAATGATACAGGATGCCGGCTGCGAAATCAATCAACTGCAAGCTGTGGCTGTCAGCAATGGCCCAGGCTCATACACGGGCCTGCGTATTGGTATGTCCGTAGCAAAGGGTCTTTGTTACACATTAAACATTCCGTTAATCACTATTGGTACACTGGAGATAATGGCAGAAGCAGCCCTTAAACAATTACCGGAAGATCTGAAAAGAGAGACTAACTGGATTTGCCCGATGATTGATGCGAGGCGAATGGAAGTTTATTTTGCAATATATGATTGTCATGGATTCGTCATACAAGAACCCACAGCAGCTATCGTGGACCCCCAATCATTTCTAACTCACTTAGATAAAAAGCGAATGATCTTCCTTGGGAACGGTAGTGATAAACTGAAAAACATTTTACATCACCCACATGCCCTTTTCATGACATTCGACCTGCAAAACACCGCAAAATATATGGTTGATTTGTCATACAATTACTGGAAAAGGGAAAAATTTTCCCCACTTGCCCTGGCCGATCCGCTTTACATTAAGGATTTTTACTCTCCCCAGCGAAAGGATTCATAATAAAATACGTCTTACATTTTACTGCAAATCATTGATGGTTTACAGGATTAACAATTAATATTAAAAAAACCAACGAAGCGTAATTAACTTTACCATTCATTCTAACCCCTGCTAACTATGACAAACTATTCTCTGACATTGAATACGTTAACAGTGGAAGGCTCTTCGCTGAAAATCGATCTGCTGAACGTTAAAAAAGCAGCTTTAATTCTTCGTGCAGTTAATCACAAACTAAGACAGCAGATCCTGAAGCTGATCGATGAGCACGGAAAGATCACTGTTACCGAGTTATATGTAAAACTCAGACTGGAACAATCTGTTGCCTCCCAGCATCTTGCTATTTTGCGAAAGGCCGGCTTTGTCAATACAGACAGGGAGGGAAAATTCATATACTATTCAGTGAATATGGAGCGCATTAAAGAGTTGAATCGCTTTGTAGATCAGCTTTTAAACTAAATACACGCTTCGCAACAAAGTCTCCTTTTTCTTGTTTTATTAAGGTATTTTTGCTGTCAAATTCCAGGTAGCAATAATTCCTTTACTATGTTTATCAAGCAATTATATACAGGCTGTTTGAGTGAAGCGGCCTATTATGTGGAAAATAATGGCGAAGCAGCTGTTATTGATCCCCTTCGCGATATTGACGAATACCTCGAATTAGCTAATGAGCGAAAAGCCCGTATCAAATATATTTTTGAAACACACTTCCATGCCGATTTCGTAAGTGGTCATTTAGACCTGAGTAAAGCGGTGGATGCCCCTATCGTGTATGGCCCCGGCACCGATACAAAATTCCCGGTGCATGTAGCAAAGGATGGTGAGCAGTTTAAAGTGGGAGGGTTGACCATTGAAGTAATGCATACTCCTGGTCATACACTGGAATCAACCTGTTTCTTATTAAAGGATGAAAAAGGCAAGGATTATTGTGTGTTCACCGGTGATACTTTATTTGTAGGTGATGTGGGCCGCCCTGACCTGGCACAAAAAGGGGCTGAGATCACGATGAATGACCTGGCAGGAATGATGTATGACAGTATTCATTCAAAACTTTTTCCTTTGGCCGACGATGTGATCGTTTATCCTGCACACGGCCCGGGAAGCTCCTGTGGAAAGAACCTGGGGCCACATACATTTAGTACTATTGGGGAAGAAAAGCAATTCAATTATGCTATGAAAGCTGTTACAAAAGCAGATTTTATTCGCGAGGTGACTGATGGAATCGCTGCACCCCCGCAATATTTTCCCATCAATGCAAAGATCAATAAGGAAGGATATGACAGTTTGGAGGAAGTGCTGCAAAAAGGATTAAAGGCCTTATCGGTAAATGAATTTAAAAAAGCAGCGGAGGATGATAATGTCATCATACTGGACACGAGACATGCCGGTGTATTCACACAGGGGTTTGTTCCCGGTTCTATTTTCATCGGGTTAGAGGGGAGATTTGCCGAATGGGCCGGTAGCCTGCTGCCGTTCGACAGGCCTATCCTGCTGGTAACAGAACCTGGCAAAGAAAAAGAAACTATTGTACGTATGGCAAGGGTGGGTTTCAGCAAAGTGAATGGCTACCTGGAAGGTGGATATGAGGCGTGGAAAAATGCAGGCGAAAAAACAGATATGATCATTGATGTGGAAGCAGATGAACTGATCATGGATATGCCGCATGATAAGAACTTACTGGTGGTGGATGTACGCCGGCCTGCAGAATTTGCCGACGGCCATCTGAAAGATGCACTGAACCTGCCGCTGAATGATATGGCTGATCCTGGATCAGTTGCCCATATCGGGGAAGAACAGAATTTATATGTGCATTGTGCCGGTGGTTACCGCAGTGTTATTGCTTCTTCTATCCTCAAACATCACGGTATGCATAATCTCCGGAATGTATTGGGCGGATGGGGTAAGATTAAGGAACAGGAAAAAATTGAGATCGTAAAAGAAAAAAGTGTTTTGAATTAATATATTTTCTTCTATATGCTAAAAAGCCTCCGCCGGCTGGCGGAGGCTTTTTTATTGCCCTTGAAAAGCTTTTTACATTTTGGACCTGATCCATGCATCCAGCTCTGCTGTGCTTTCACAACTAATGATGGCCGCATACCTGGATTTATTTCCGTTATGCACCCCCACATGCCACAACCTTTGTGAATCCACCACGAAGTGTGCACCCTTTGGCATGGGCACCCTGGCTTCCGATTCTTTGATGGGCAGGTTATTCTCATCGCTATCATAAAGCAGCATGTAGCTGTCCGGGTTATCTGTTAATTCGATCCACATTCTTACCACCCAACCTTCATTTTCCGGGTTCAGGCGGTTATTATCATCCCGGTGTACAGAACGTAATGCCTGGTCATGGTTCTGCGGCTCCAGCCTGATGATCCGCACTCTCCCGAAATTGGCAGGTATGGATTTTATATAGGCCATCAGGTTCGGGCATTTTTCTGTATTGGGTGTAAACAAAGCATGTTTATCGGGCTTTCCATTTTCCCAGAAACCCTTGCATTCCAGTGTACCGTCACAGGAAGCCAGTGGTGCAAAGTTGGTATCACCGCCGCTTTTCCAGTCCATATAAACAAGATTTTCCCATTCTGATGATGGGATACCGGAGATATCCAGTGTTTTCATGATCACATACCCTTTTTCCGCCATCACCGGCATACGGTAATGGGGAGATTGAAGAGGTATTTTAACGGACCAGTGTTCACTATGTGGCCAGAAGATTGCCGGCGAAGGGACTGTTGCAGACATAAAAAATAATTAGAGTTGTTGAATTTGTAGTGCTGCAATGTAGGAAATCCGGGGAAATGTTTGGCTGATTGCTGTTGTTAAAAAGAAAAGAATTATTGCACCGTAACAATCCCATGCTTAATAGCAAAAAGTACCAGTCCCACGCGGCTTTTGAGGTCCAGTTTTTCAAAAAGCGCATCCCGGTATCCGTCGATGGTGCGGGGGCTCAGGTGCATTTGCTCGGCAATTTCTTTGTAGGTCATTTCAGTGGCCGCCAGTTTTAAAAATTCAATTTCCCGTTCATTGAGCCCGGAAACAGATTTATTCCGGTCACTCTCTTCATCCATCGTATTCAGGGTATGTATCAGCCGGCCGGTTACCATTTCCGAATAGTGAAACCCCTTTGTGAAAACGGCATCCATCGCAGTTTTTAATTCCAATGGTTCTGAGTCTTTCAAAATATATCCCCGGGCCCCGTTCTTCAGCATGCGGATAATGGCATTTTCATCATCATACATACTTAATGCCAGCACCCGTACATCCGGGTAATTTCTTTTCAGCCACAGCGCCGTTTCATACCCATCCATTTTGGGCATGTTGATGTCTAAGAGTACGAGGTCAGGTATTCCGTTTTTTTCCAGCTTATCCAGGAAATCTTTTCCATTATCCGCTTCAAACAGGACGGTATATCCCAGTGTGCCCACGAGGGCGGCCAGTCCGTTGCGGAGTAAAACATGATCGTCAACCAATGCCACTTTCTTTTGCATATCATTTTATTTGGTGCGTGTACGGAATGCTGATAAAGACGTGGGTCCCTGCGCCTAAGGTACTGCTCATCTTAAAATCGGCCCCGATCATTTTGGCGCGGCTATGCATATTGCGGATGCCAAGGCCACCGGTGACCTCTTTTGTATCATTTAAAGGTGAAAGATCCACCCCTATTCCATTATCTTCCACACTAAGTTCCAGTTTGTTTGCATCAAAGGTGGCGTGCACGATGATCTTACCCGCTTCTGCATGCTTAATGATATTATTCAAAGTTTCCTGCACAATACGAAATACGATCAGTTCTTTTTGTGGTTCCATTCTGATCATAGGTCCATTTACATCCAGCATCGTTTCAAAACCGGATTTACGGATCATATCCAGTTCATACTCGATAGCTGGCAGCAGGCCCATGGCGGCGATATTATCGGTGTTGAGGCTGCGGGAAAGGTCGCGGAGGTCCTGGATGGCTTTGCTGACCAGGCTTTTGGAATCTGCGATTTTTTCTTTTAATTCCTCCTGTTTATTGTGGTCGAGGGTATTGAGTTTTAGTTTGGCTAAACTTAATGCCTGGCCGATATTATCATGAATTTCTTCGGAGATGGTTTTGAGTGTTTGTTCCTGGATTTCGAGTTGGGTGCGGAGGAGCTCTTGATCAAACCGGTACTTCATTTCGTTTTTCTCATCAGCATTCTCTTTTTGTCGCATCCTATGGAACAAAAGGAATATAACAATAAACACAGCCAACAATAAAAAAACAAGTGAAGAAGCGACTATTGCTGTTTCCATTTTTCGGTTGGTTTAACAAACATCAAACCAATACTTATGCAGGTGTAAAATACAATAATGAGATTTAAATTAATCAAATTAAATATCTTACTCCCTGTTTCCTGCTGATATTTTTCCAAATACCCGTAAAATGCGAAGAATAAAAAAGTACCAGTAAAATATAGGATGGAACCAGCTGAAATCCAAAACATCGAATCTCTCAATGGATTAATTTTTAACTGAGCACCAAGTAGCTCCAATAAATAACAACAACAAATCAAAATTAGGCTGGCTGCTCCAAGGATAAGGGAATAATTATTAAATACATTGTAACCCTGTATAAAAAATACATTACTAATTGAAAAGAAAATAAATACGAACATAGTCACCAGTGATATTCTTTTTATATCCCTTCTTTTAATATTGAAATAGAACAACATTATCCAAAGAGGAAATTGAATAATGGTTAGCCAATTATACAACCAGGCGGTTTGTTGTCCCCTTTCATATTTTAAATACATGCCCACCGTTTCCACACAGAATACAAGGAAGAGAATCGGAATAATCAACGAAATGGAAGAACTTCTTAGCTTCCTAATCAAAAGGATGCAAATCAAAAAACTAAGAAGTTCAAACCAATACGGCAGTGGAAAATCTCTAAGACTCATTTTTTCCCTTGTGGCTTTGTGGTTTCAGTTTTCTTTTTTCCATCTGAATTATCTGATTGACGGATCGCTTCCGCCAATATATAGTATCCCATCCGATTCAAATCTTCAACGGCAGACGGAGGAGGGCATAGTCCACCATAATTAATTACCCTGTTATCGCTACTGCCCAGATAGAATTCCTTTTGACTATCTACAGCAGTCAAAACTACAGTGTGCCGTTCGTTCAGCTCCGGTCTTGAAGTACTGGGCATGTATTTACCAAGATATACTCTCAAGTAAGTAAGATTGTTATTCTTCAGTTTGGCATTTACCAGATACTCTGTAATCTTATCATACTCAAAATTGATTGCCATTGTGTTTGTTAACTGCAGATTATTTTCACGATAGTATTTTCCAATCAATGCTATCGCCCTGGTGGTATCAATCTCTTCGGC
Source organism: uncultured Chitinophaga sp. (assembly GCA_964606155.1). Lineage (GTDB taxonomy): Bacteria > Bacteroidota > Bacteroidia > Chitinophagales > Chitinophagaceae > JJ008. The sequence continues at coordinate 120,396 of CAZSGD010000011.1, forward strand.
ATATTGGATAAGCTGGGCCGGCTTATATCCTTTACCAGCAATTGCATTCTCGGTACCAGAGTTAAAGATGCCAAATTCCTTTTCTTTTTTCTTTATAACAATATAGTCACAGGTATCTTTATTCATTCTAACTAATTGGTATTTGGAGGTGTCAGGATCACATCCATTTGCAAATCCCTCAAAGAGCAGATATTTCCGCTTAAGGGATTTTTTTTCTTTGTCCAGCCGTACAATCATGTAAGCAGCTACTGCGAGAAGTAATACGAAGATCAAATAAAGGCTTTTCGATTTCATGGTGGTTTGTTTTGGTTAAAAGTTAAGCTACCACCCAAATTTCAGACAAGCAAAGAATGCTTTCAACAGTGTTTCAACTTTATCCACACAGTGTTTTCACCTATTTATACTCAGTGCTTTCCTCGTTGATCACGTACGATATCTGTAGAATATTTGTTACCATTATTCACAAAAAACAGATGTTTATGAAAAAGATTGTATTCATAATGGCAATAGTGGTCTCTTGCATCACTCTGGTTTCATTTTCAAACTTAACTCCACCCCCAAATGAAGGCAAGATAGGAGATGTAAAATACTCTATACTCGAACCGGCAAAATTTATAGTTCTTCATGGAGATGGATGGATTTTGATGGATGGAAGGAATATTAATAATTCAGAATTATTCCGGCTTACTACAATGAACACTTGTCCTGATGCTAGAGGAGTGTTTATAAGAGGTATGAATCAAAGCAGGAATATTACTGAAGGAGACATAGACGGTGACCGTAAGGCAGGGGCATACCAGGCGGACGGTGTGAAAAAACATCAGCATGGTTTCAGCGACGCCTGGTTTGCTGAAGTTAATTGTGGACACGGCAATGAATTGGGCTCACACTCTAGTGATTCGGACAACATGAGGTGTGAATCTGGTGATGTAACAGATAACGGCATTGGGTTGCTGGATGAAACACGACCAAGAAATATAGCTTTATATACTTACGTCAAAATCAACAACTAACAGATCATTTATTTACAATTAAAAGAGCTGAATTGCTTTTTCGGCTCTTTTTTCTCCTAACAAAAAGTTAACGCCCCTCCTTTTTAACCATTCGTCAGGAAAT
>CAZSGD010000012.1:0-58783 GCA_964606155.1 uncultured Chitinophaga sp.
GTGGTGATAAAAGGCAGCCGGGGTCATTTTAGCAAAACATTGTATTGGTGTTAAAGCAAAGAGCTTATTTTATCGTTTGACCTTAAAATGGCAGGTAACAGTTCGGACTTCCGGAGGGACAAAATTATCCATCATCTGGGCTGTCCAGTTCCCTTTAATATAACTGCCGGGCCCTGTGGAAATATTGGTAATGTTAATTACAGGATTGGCTGTCACAAAATTATTGATGCTTAACGTTTCTGCAGGATCATTTAAAAGTAACTATTCGCACATGGGATTAGCAGTACTTAAAATAGATCAAAATAAATTCAGATACGGACCGGCTATGTTGAAATACTGCGGAAGACTTCTGGAAAGGAAGTTTGATCTGAAATTTTTGAATAGTTTAATTCCCGGATTTTTTTTTGGTTAAGGCCGTCTTACTCGAAAATTGCAATTAAAATTCCTATTAGCACCAAAAAAACTAACGGTAACGTTAAACGATCCTTCAATATAGCCTGTGCCCGGGGGGTCAAACCTGGTGATTGTGACTGTGGGGTTGGGAGAGACGACTATAGCAGGTAAATTCGTCTGGGGCCAATAATTCAGATAAAAACTATTCATCGGCAACATTGTTCCGGGAACACCGTTGCTGCTAAAGGAGAAGGTAAGGACATTGTAAATATTCACATTTGAGCTTAGTGCATCAATGGTGATCTTGCTCGAGAAAGGGGCATTACCGGCAGATTCAACGGCCCGGATGCTATCACCCGGACTATAAAAACTATTAGGCGTCGCATTAATTAATGCTTCTATATACTTATCGATAGGTGAACCGCAAGCCTGAATATTCCCAATATTCGTAATAGCACCAGCCATGGCTGAACCACTTACGGGATTACCTGTTTGTAGAGTGGTGTAATCCCTGCCTATAGCAACATAATTTATGTTATTGCTGCAAACAGGAATGGTTAATGAAAAAGCCCCATTGGTAACGGGAACAAAATATACCAGTGCATTTGGTAAAAGAATCTGTACCGAGCCGTTGTTAATATTGGCATTTGAACAGTTCACCAAATTCCCCGTGATCGTCAATTGATTGTTTGGTGGTATGACAATTGAAAGAGTACCCAGATTTGCATCAACAGCAAATGGCCCGATATTTTGGGAATAAATGACATAGTTACAGGTACCCATGATCTCCAGGGTCAATGGTTCGTTCCTTGGTACTTTACCACAAAGGGTACCGGTAGAATCTGTCAACCCGCAACCATATGATCCGTCTGCACGCCTGATACGTACCAAAACATTATTTAGTGGCAGGTTATTGGTTGCGTTCACCACTGCCATACAAAGATTAACAACTGGAAATGGCGCATCACAATTCCAGAAAGAAAAATGACTGACCTGGGCTACATAATTGATCCCTGTTCTTGTTGCGGTACCCTCCTGTATCCACCTTCCTTTAGTTTCATCAAAATGCCAGAGGTCTATTGTTGCCGGTGCTGCTCCAGCAATGGAGGAAGGGATCGGAAATGTAAGTTCGGCTTTTTTCCCAGTGGCAATTTTCAGGGCTTGTCCCCCACTGCCCGTCATTTCCACGCCCAGCATTCCATAGGTGGCTAACCCTCTTTCTTCATTAGAAGTTGTAATACCCCGAAGGTCACCCATCATTACTTCAGGAAGATCAGGAGCGGTGGGGTCTATCCATGTCATAGCAATATTCACGGAACCGTTATAAACATTGCCGCTTGCATCGGTTACTGCATTAGCCGGCATGACTATTTTACCTCCGGTACCCAGCGATACTGTACCTCCAGCCGATGACGTGAAGTTCCCGGTTATAGTTTTTGGCAATAAGCGAATACGAACATTATGAATGCGGCCTGCTGAAGCTACAAAGGTCCTGTGACCGGTAAAATAGCCGGTTTGCTTTACCTGGATATGCGCATTATTCTTTGAGATATCGATATTACTGAACCTGAATACACCATAACGGTCAGTTGTAGTTGAAAATGTACCGCTGGTTACTACAGCACCCTGCATCGGTTGATTATTCTGATCTATGACCACACCCTGCACACCGGATTTGACCATTTCTGCATCTAAATTTTCCCCGGGTAGTCCAGGTCCGGCGTCATTCAAATCTTTTGCGCAACCTGACACGAACACAGATCCAAAAAAACTGAACAGAAGGATCAAACCGGGCAACCGGGTGATAATTTTCAACATATCAGGTAGTTTGTGGTGGTAAGTGCATTGGAGATGACCCATTCAGGCTCCATAAATATAATATTTTAGGACAGCAGGCTAAATAGAAAAGCTGCAATGCTAAATGGCTAACTTTAGGTCCTAAAGCATATTTATGAACCAGCAGATCATCAACCTCTACGATGAGTACACACATAAACCTTTAAGCCGCCAGGAATTTCTGCGCCGCTTAAGCATGCTGGCAGGCAGTACAGCAGCCGCCATGGCTCTTTTGCCAATGCTGGAGGTAAACTATGCCCATGCGGCCGTTACCAGCCAGGATGACCTGTTTACAGAAAGGGTCACTTATCCCGGTGTGAACGGGGATATGCAGGCTTATGTGGCACGGCCCAAAGAAGAAAAACCCTATGCCACCGTGGTGGTGATACATGAGAACCGTGGTTTGAATGCTCATATTGAAGATGTGGCCCGGAGGGCGGCCAAGGCAGGCTACCTGGCTATCGCCCCCAATGCCCTCTCCTCACTGGGAGGCACACCCGAAAATGCCGATGAAGCCAGGGCCAGATTCCAGCAATTAAAGCCGGAGGACAACCTGCAGAATTTCATCAAAGTATTTGAATACCTGCCCACCCGAAAGGATTGCAATGGGAAAACAGGATGTGTGGGTTTTTGCTGGGGCGGAGCGATGTCGAATAACCTGGCCGTAAACGTTCCTTCTTTAAAAGCAGCCGTGGCTTTTTACGGACGGCAGCCTGCTGCAGATGAGGTGAGCAAGATAAAAGCAGCGGTGCAATTACATTATGGCGCACTGGATGAAGGAGTGAATAAGGGTATTGCCACCTACGAAGAAGCCTTAAAGACGAATAAGATCACCTACGAACTGTATATGTATGAAGGTGCACAACATGCTTTTCATAATGATACTGCACCCACCCGGTATAATGAAGCCGCCGCCAGGCAGGCCTGGCAGCGGACTATAGAGTTTTTCGGGAAATACCTGAAATAGATTATTGCTTTACATTAACAACAATGCTGCTGGCCATTTTACGGCCATAAGAGCGGTGTGCTCCATCTGCAAACTGTAAGGTTAGTTTATGTTTTCCGGGGCTTAGTATTACTTCTGTTTCCGTTTGCCCCCTGCCAAAATGAATATTGAGGGAATCTTTGGGTACCACAGTACCAGCAGATAAAGAATCAGGACCATCTATCATCAGGTGATGGTGACCGGAACCGGGAATGATGGGCCCGGCTGTATCTATTTTAATATTTGATACCCCCATCTGGATCTTTAGTGGGGAACTCACTTCAGCATTGTTCTTCAGGTTGACAAAAAATGTCCTCGCATTTTTCGGAACAGCCGGCAGTTCCGGAATATTGGCCGAGGAAGTGGCGGTATGATCGTGATGGGCCGTATCGCCGGTTTTGACGGCAGGCGTATCCGCAGATTTTTCCGCTTCTTTTTCCTTACCGGAATTATTACATGCTGTGAACAGCACAACTCCTGCGCCAAGCAGGAAATATTTTAGCTTCATATTGAATGATTTAATAGCTAAAATTAATTCATTTAACAAACCCCCGAACATATTCTTTATCACCAGCAGGTAATTGGGGATGACCGGTTCGTTATTCCTTTCCTTTCACTTACTAACTTAGCGGCCTTATATGGAATTAAAAGATCACTACAGTATTCTTGAATTGCCTCCTTCTGCCACTGCCGCGGAAATCAAAAAAGCCTACCGGCGGCTGGCACATATTTTTCATCCCGACAAAAATGCCGCCGACCCCTATGCTGCCGCCCGGTTTGCCGAAATTAAAGAAGCTTACGAAATACTGACAGACCCTTCAAAAAAAGAGTACTACCTCCAACAGCGCTGGTATAACCAAAGTATCGGTAAAAAAAGAACACAGGGTATTATCACACCGGAAACCATGCTGAAACAGGTGCTGGAACTGGAAAAATATGTATCAAGGCTGGATGTATTCCGTATGGACAAACAGGGCCTGCATAATTATATGGAAGAGATGTTTTCAGATGACACCATCAGCAAGCTGAATACATTTATGGACCCGGACATGACAGAAAAGATCATACAGGAATTATTGAAATGCCTTAACCCCTTACCACTCCCATTAGCCCTTTCGTTACAAGGTCGTTTTCAAAAACTGAATATGCCGGCTTCCGCACAGGGGTATCTGACAAATTATTTTACACTGCGACGAAAAAACCAACAACGGGAAAAGTATGAAGTATGGATCCTGGCGCTGATTGTTGCCGGGATCTGTTTGCTGATCTATTTTTCCGGGCGCCGGTAACCATTATTTCCCTCCCTGGGAAAGTTTATCTTCTATTTTATGCATGACATTAGAAACCGGCCCTTCCATTTTGTTGGTCCTGTCATCAAGTAATTCGTCATTTAACAGCTCACCCATGTGCAGGGCCGGAGGCAGATACACCAGGATATTATGCCGCTGATCGCTCATGAACTGTTTTAATTTTACGGCATCGTTTGCTGTCTTTCTGATAATACTGACGGCCTCCTCGGCAATATTTTCTATATGCCCCAATGCCTGGTTGGGCAATACATCCGCATACCTTGCCACATTATGGGTGGCCTCATTCTCTTTGCCTCTAAATAAAACCGGCAAGGGGTCTGCTTTATCATCCAGCTGTAAAACCTGGCCGGCCCCTTCTTCGTTCCTGGATAGGCTATATAAAGCGGTCAATACAGCCGGTATAGCGGCCTGCCCGATCAGAGCTACTGTGGATTGCTGGTCCTTACCGGGTATCTCCTGTATATTAGGATCAATTTTTTTTAGCCCGGGGTATTTCAATCGTTCCCGGAGCAGGTCTGCCAGATTCGTTGCCATAACTACATTTTCACATATTCCTAAAAAAATTGTGCCACACCTCCGTTTGAAATCAAAAATGAGGTAAGCGGTTCTTTATCTTTGCGCTATGCATTATGTTTCTGTTGAAGGTGCGGCCAAGAGTTATGGTATTCAGCCTTTATTCCACAATATTTCCTTTCATATAGAAGAAGGTGATAAAATTGCGCTGGTGGCCCGCAATGGTTCCGGCAAATCCACTTTATTAAAAATATTAGCGGGCAGGGAAACAGCGGATGCGGGCAAAGTATGGATCAATAAAGATGTGGATGTGGTTTTGTTTGAACAGGAGCCTTCATTTGAAGAAGAATTATCTGTGCTTGAAAATATTTTTTTTCACGACCACCCCATTATCAATGCAATCAGAGAGTATGAAGCGGTGAGTGAAAAAAACGATGCCGCTCAGCTCAGCGCTTCCATTATCAAAATGGATGAACTGGGCGCCTGGGACTTTGATGCCAAAGTGAAACAAGTATTGGGCAAACTCAATATTCATCACCTGCAGCAATCCGTTAAGACATTAAGCGGGGGTCAGCGAAAAAGAGTGGCCCTGGCCAGAACACTGATCGATATCGGTTTTGAACATAAGCATGTATTGCTGATCATGGATGAGCCCACCAACCACCTGGATGTGGAGATGGTGGAATGGCTGGAGCATTACCTCGATAAAGAAAATGTGACCTTATTATTGGTTACGCATGACCGTTATTTCCTGGATGCGGTTTGTGAAGAGATCTGGGAACTGGATGGCAGCAACCTGTATGTATATAAAGGTGATTATGAGAATTACCTGGAAAAGAAAGCCGCCCGGACAGAGAATGACCAGGCGAGTATTGACAAAGCCAGGAATACCTACCGCAAGGAACTGGAGTGGATGCGCAGGCAACCCAAAGCAAGGACCACTAAGAGCAAAAGCCGGCAGGATAATTTTTACACCATCGAAAAAAAAGCCAAACAACAAATAACGGATGAACAGGTGCAACTGGACATGAAGATGAGCCGGCTGGGCGGCAAAGTGGTGGAAATGAAAAAAGTGTATAAAAGTTATGGCGATAAAGTGCTGCTCAAAGGATTTGATTATACATTTAAAAAAGGAGAACGCATTGGTGTGGTGGGAAAGAATGGCACCGGTAAATCCACTTTCATCAACATATTGCAGGGTATTGAAAAAGCCGACAGCGGAAAGATCAATATTGGCGACACAGTAATATTCGGCCATTACTCGCAACAGGGGCTGATCATTAAAGAAGACATGCGGGTGATAGAATTTGTAAAAAACATTGCAGAGAATTTTCCCCTGGCCAGTGGCGGGTCCTTAAGCGCCGCACAGTTCCTGCAGTTATTTTTATTCGACCCCGACAAACAGTACACCTATATCTCTAAGCTGAGTGGTGGTGAAAAAAGAAGATTACATCTTCTGTCGATCTTGTTCCGCAACCCCAATTTCCTGGTGCTGGACGAACCCACCAATGACCTGGACCTTCCTACGCTGGCAGTGCTGGAAAATTTTTTAAGTGAGTTCGCGGGTTGTTTACTCATCGTTTCCCATGATCGCTATTTCATGGACCGCCTGGTGGACCATTTGTTTGTTTTTGAAGGCAATGGGCAAATCCGGGATTTTCCCGGCAATTATTCCCGTTACAGGGAATCGCTGACGAACGAACCCTCCTCTATAACCGAAAAGACAATTGCTGAACAGGCGCCGGCAAAATCCGCTTCTCCCATCCCTCAAAAAAGACAGCTTTCTTACAAGGAAAAAAGGGAGTTTGACAGCCTGGAAAAAGAAATGGCTGACTTGTCCAATGAAAAAGCTATGATCACTGAAAAACTGAACAGCGGCAATGCTTCGTTTGAAGAACTGCAGCAGCTGTCTGTGCGTATCGGTGAAGTAACAAAGTTGCTGGATGAAAAAGAAATGCGGTGGCTGGAGCTGAGTGAAATACAGTAGTTTTTTATTTTGGGTTTTTGATTTTAGATTTTGGAGGGAGGTCGTTTATACCCGGTAATTAAAACGATATAGGTGCTTTACTAACGATCACACATAGTTGTTATGCAATAAAAATTGGGAGATGTCCTGAAATTCACTAGCTTAACTGTTCTTTCCGCCCATCCTGACCAGGTTATCCCCCCTCTATTTTTTAACCAAAACAACACTTGCATTATGAAAAAGATCTTCATGCTTGCAACAGGCTGTGCCTTGCTGATAGCCTGCAACAATGAAAAAAAGGATGACGGCAAAAAAACAGAAGAGGCTTCCACTTCTGCCACCACGACCACTGAAACAAAAAAAGCAGCTACAGAATTACTGGACCTTTCTGCAGCAGACGGTGTTAAAAAATCATTTGCCGCTTTTGCCAAAGGCGATGTGGCCGGCATGGTGGCCGATTATGATGATAAGGTACGCTACGAGTGGTCTGGTGGTGATACCCTCGTAGGTAAACAAGCGGTACAAGATTACTATTCCGGCCGCTGGAAACTGATCCAATCCATTAAGTTTTCCAACGAAATCGTATTACCGATCATGGCTAATGAAAGCCAGGTGCCGGGCGTGGTACCCACAGGAAAATGGGTTTTATACTGGGTTATGGCCGATGTAACCTATAAAAATGGAAAGAATATCAAATTCTGGATGCATAATGCCAACCACTATAATGAAGCCGGGAAGATAGACCAGGTGGGACAATATATTGATCGCCACCCCATCATAGAAGCCACTAAGTAGACCATTGAGCTATCGTAAAAAAACGTTCCGGTATCCGGAACGTTTTTCTATTTCGAATAACAGATATCCATAACTTTAATCACCTGAAAAAAGACTATATATTACCGTTATGAAAAGATGGTTATTATTTACCCTGCTCGCCTGTCTTCATGTGGCGTTATCCTCTTTTACAGCCGGAAACGGGTCTTTCGATGAAAAGATCTTGCTGATCCGGGCTGATGCAGGCGGCACTGTTTTCATCGGAAGAGACACCCTGGCACCGGATGGTATTGGCCGCTATGTGCAGGAACGATTATTTAAAAGTTATTTGGGCACCGGCAAAATGCATGACCGGATTGTGATCCAGTGGATCGAAGACGGTGTAACCGAAACCGCGAAACAATCCGTTATCAATGGCATTAAAGAAGGGATGAGCAGGGCGCTGACAGATATTTGCCTTCAGAAACATGAAAAAAAATATGATGCCCTGGATACAAAGAAACAGGAGAAATTAAAAAAACAATTCCCTGTTTTGTTCCAGGAAAAATTTGAACAGGAGCCGGCCACTTCCCGCTGATCATTCGATAAGGTCGTTGTAAGCCCTTACCTTGTAGTATTCATAGTTTTTTGATTCCCGCCGTGTACCGCATAACACTGAATGAATAAAACCGTTCAGTTCCACCTGTTGTGTGTGGTATATTCCCCCATCCCTGTTTATTTTAAAATAAAAACGGATATTCCTGTTATTACCTGCATAATGGACGAGGCTATCGTTATTGTTTTTTGTAAAAGAGAAATCGGCTTGTAAATGTTGTAAGAACAAGTGGCTCCTGTACCAGGTACCCCCGGTGGGTGATACCAATGGCTTACCGTTATAAATAACGATACTGTCATTATAGGCAAACACATTCAGGGCCGCCCGTTTATTTTCTTTTAACCAATCCCTTATTTTGGGATAATAACTGCTATCGTATCCATAATCACTGTCCAGGAAACTGATCCGCCGGATATAGGAAGGAATTTTTGGAACCCCTGCCAGAAAACCGAAAATAAAACTACCGCCTCCGCTGTGGCCATTGAGATAGATGGCCCTTTTTTTCCCGGCTATGGCTGATGATAAAGAATCAACCAGGTGCGGGACCAACACCCTGAAGTCAGGATGTTTTTGCTTCCAGGATGGCCAGCTTTTATAATTATTTTCCAGGTAAATGACCACAAAATTTTCTTTTAGCTGGTTCCGGATAAATTTTGTTTGTGCCCTGATATGCTGAATATCGAAATGCCAGTCATCTCCCGGCTGCATTTTTTTACCCATGGTCTGATCGGTGGTATTGCCATTGGGCAATGCAAAAAAAGCAATGATCGTATTCTTACGTGGCGGGAAATCAGCAGGCTTATCGATCGTCACTTTTATATCTCCATGAATACGAAAAGAGTCGATAAGAGATGGCTTCGGCTGTGCCAAAACGTTAACATAAAAGAAAGCAAATGGTATGAAAATATGAATAAACCGCAAGGCCTGTGATTTGTCTAAAGTTACAAACTATGTGTCAGGCTGTTATAGGGATGCATCGTATTTTTCCTATAAAACGGGCTCATCATTCATAAAAAATGAAGTCATGTTACTTGCAAATGCTGATATTAGATTTTATTTTTGCTCAACTTCACTACTTGTTCCCCTATCCTTCTTGAATATCCGTTTACCCAGCTTCCGTGAAAGCCTGATTACTAAATCTATTCGAAAACTAAAAAGATCAGGTTATGAAAAAATTTAAACTCATGATCCAGACTGAGGATGCCCAGGCAAGATTAGTGATTGCCGGATTCTTCATCATGTTTGCAGTGCTGGCTTTATTGGCCAACTAAGCATTACGCATATGGTATTTGAAATCTTAAGAGACAGGCAGAGGGGGTTGTGCTGACATCGTATTTATAATCTTTGCCTGGCTCTTTCCAACACTTTGCCGGCCTGGATCTTTTCCATGCATTTAAAGTGTCCGAGGGGGCATTTGTCGTACCCGATCTTGGAACAGGGGCGGCACCAGAGTTTCTTTGTTTCGATGATCTCAAACAGCTGTACATCTGTGTACTTATTGCCATAGTAGGGATACATGCCAAAGGCAGGAACTGTATTTCCCCATAAGGAAAGGACCGGTTTTTTATAGGCTGCTGCAATATGCATCAGGCCTGTATCATTGCTTATGACCAGTTTTGCCCTGCGAATGATGTCTGCACTTTCATTCAATTTGAACTTTCCGCAGGAATTATAAATTTTTATGCTGTCCACCGCTGCGATCTCATCCCCGTTCACCCTGTCCTCCGTTCCTCCCAATAAAATGACCGGGTGTTTCATTTCCCTGCAAAACTCTTTCCATTTATGCACGGGCCAGCGTTTGGTACCGTGTGCTGCCCCGATGACGCAGGCAATATATCCTGCTGCATGAGAGGCCGGGATATCCTCTTTTTTTATTTCTTCGTCTTTTGAAATGAAATAATCCAGGCCTGCGCCATCATTTTCCACGCCAAATGAAGCGACTGTTTTCATATAACGGTCCACAATATGCACCCGGGGAAGAACATTGACTTTAAGGCTGGTGTATAGGTATTTTTGAATATTCAGTTTATAAAAAGAGAATGACTTTTTCTTCAATGCCGCTTTTAACCGCAGTGTTTTACTATTGTGATGAAGATCGATAATATAATCGTAGTTCTCTGTTTTCAGCTCTTCGATCATCAGTTCCCAGCTATGTGCCAGCACATGCAGTTTATCGATATAGGGATTATGCTCAACAACAGCCCGGAATTTATCTTTTACCAAAAAATGTACTTCTGCACCCTGCACCTGTTTCTTTAAACAGCGGATAACGGGTGTTGTCAATACAATATCACCAATGGAGGAAAAACGAACGATCAGGAATTTGGGGCCTTTTCGCTCCGCAACAGGTGTAGTTGCCGCAGTTTCAGTATGAATAACTGATTCTGTCATAAATACATTATGGTAATGCGTCTTCGGGTTCGGTATAATTCAGATCCTTATGAAAAGTTTCTTCTGTAAAATAAGCCGCAATAAGTGTAATGGCCATTACGATCACACCGGTGATCACCCCGCTTTTAATAATATCCCATCCAAATGATTTTTGAAACAGGTTTACAAACAGGAGATTGATCAGTGGCAGCGAACCCCGTACCATATTGGGAATGGTGGTGGCAGCTGTGGCCCTCAGGTTGGTGCCAAACTGTTCGGCCCCCATGGTAACAAAAATAGCCCAGAACCCGGTACTGAACCCTAATGCAGCACAGATGGCGTACATACTGGCATCGCTATTTATGACTCCGCTGAAAAAAATGATGCCCGATACAATGGCAAAAGCATAAAAGAGGTACAGGGCTTTCTTCCGGCTCTGGAAATACTGGCTCACAAAACCGATCAGGATATCACCCACAGCGATGGCGGCGTAGGCATACATAATAGCCCGTCCTGATTCAATTTGATTTTCCCCGTAGAACGCAGTGGCAAAGCGATTGCTCAGGTTCACCAGTATCCCGATCACGAACCAGGTAGGCAACCCGATCAGTATGGCGAGTATGTATTTCCGGAAGCGTTTCTTATGGGTAAAAAACAGCAGCAGGTTGCCCCGTGACACATTTTGCTGCTTTACCTGCCTGAACATGCCACTTTCGGCTACACTTATCCGTAAGAACAAGAGCATGATGCCCAGTCCGCCGCCTATTTTATAACAAAGCCTCCAGTCGTCGGTGAACTTATATGTAAAATAGGCAAACACGGCCCCGAACAAGCCGATACCGGCCACCAGGGAAGTGCCAATACCCCTTTTGTTCTTTGGCAGTAATTCACTCACCAGCGTAATGCCGGCACCCAGTTCGCCCGCGAGCCCGATACCGGCTACAAATCTTGCGTGTGCATACTGGTCCACTGTTTGCACAAACCCGGTAATAAAATTGGCCACAGAATAAAGGATGATCGAACCAAACAATACCGATAATCTTCCTTTTTTATCGCCCATAATTCCCCACACGATACCTCCGATGAGCAGGCCCACCATTTGCCAGTTAATGATCTTTGTACTGGCGGCAATCACTTCCTTTGTATCCGACAGGTTTACCCCAATCCCCTGCAGGCTGGGTTCCCGCACAATGGTAAATAACAGCAGGTCATATATATCCACAAAATAGCCGAGCGCCGCCACAATAACAGGAATGGAAAGGATACCGTATTGCTTTTGTGCCATAGTTTAGGATTGTGTGGAATCTGCGGGTGGCGTCATTTCTCCGGGCCCTTTCTTTTTACCCTTCGAAAACATTTTAATGAGTACCGGTGCGGTGGTCACCAATACGATAACCAGTACAATTATTTCCAGGTGTTGCTTCAGATCAAAACCAAATTGCTGGAGTATCCATTTTTGCAGGAAATAGCCGGAGAATATCATCGTTACCACCCAGGCGATACAACCCACTACATTATAGAAATGGAATTTCTTTCTATCCATCTGTACAATACCGGCTACAATAGGGGCAAATGTTCTGATGAAGGGAAGGAAACGGGCGCCGATAACGGCCACACCGCCATGCTTCTCATAAAATTCATGTGCCTGGTGCAGGTATTTCTTTTTGAAAAGAAAACGGTCCTTCCAGTTATACATGGCAGGGCCCACTTTGCGCCCCGTCCAGTACCCAACGGCATTACCTACAATACCGCAGACCGAAATAAGGCCTGCCAGAACAAAAAGATCGACCCATTCATTCTGCACATTGCCCATGCCGATCAACTTCAGGAATTGATGGGCAAGGCCCGGATCACCATTATCTAATTTATGGGCATAGATACCGGCCACAAATAATAAGGAGTCGCCGGGAAGAAAAAAGCCTACGAACAAGCCTGTTTCAGCAAATACAACAAATAATAACAACCAGAGGCCGCCATTCTCCACATACCATTGCGGTTGCAACAACTGGGTCCAGTGAAAACTGTCTAACAAGAAAAAATCCATTTGTCTTTCGTTTTATGCGATATAATTAATCCCGGATCGAGTCGGCCTCTTTTTCATTAAAGGCCAATGCTTTTTTATCATCGAACTCTCCTTCCCACCGTGCAATGACACAACTGGCAAGAGTATTACCAATGACGTTTACAGATGTGCGTGCCATATCCATGAGCTCGTCAATACCGAATATAGCGGCGATGGGCCAGAGTGGTAAATGAAACTGATCGGCTGTGGCAATGAGGATTACCAGCGAAGCCCTCGGCACCGCGGCCACACCTTTACTGGTCAGCATCAATACCAGGCACATGGTTATTTGTGCGCCAATACTCATGTGTATATCGGCTGCCTGCGCCACAAATACGGAGGCTAAGGAAAGATATAAAGTAGTACCGTCCAGGTTGAAAGTGTAACCGGTGGGAATAACAAATGATACAATTTTGCGGGGCACACCAAATTTCTCCATGTTTTCCATGGCTTTGGGCAATGCCGAGTCGGAACTGGTGGTGGCAAAGGCAATGGACACCGGCTCCCGGATGGCCTGAATGAACTTTTTTATGGGCAATTTGATGATCAATGCAACAGGCAGAAGCACTCCGAACAGGAAAACGATCAATGCTATGTATAATGTAATTACCAATTGAAGAAGGTTCTTCAATACTTCAATTCCCAGGTGGCCTACTGTAACCGCCATGGCCGCTCCGATACCAATGGGAGCAAAATACATGATGATATTGGTGAATTTGAACATGGCTTCCGAAAGACTTTCGCAAGCCTTTAGCATGGGCCTTTTCTTTTCTTCTTTTAACATCGCTAATCCAATAGCGAACAATACAGAAAACACCACGATCTGCAATACTTTACCATCATAAATGGCTTTGATAAAATTTGCCGGGAAAATATCAACAATATGTTCGCTCCAGGTAAGGGCTTTTGTTTCCGGTAATTTTTCCAGTATCTCCGGTTTTACAATGCCCACACCTGCCTGGGAAATATTGATAGCCATTAACCCGATGAAAAGCGCAATGGTGGTAACAATTTCAAAGTATAAAAGGGATTTCCACCCCAATCGTCCTACTTGTTTCAAATTGGAATGTCCGGCAATACCCACCACCAGTGTAGAGAAAAGTAATGGCGCCACGATTGCTTTTACCAGGTTTAAAAATATCTGGCGGAGAAAAACCAGGTTTTGAGAAAACTCCCGGTATTCATACCCGACCAGTACTCCCAGCACCATCGACACCATGATCCAGGAAGTGAGGGATTTTTTAAACCAGGCGTACACCCCTAATGAAGCCACTAATACCCATCTGCTTGCAGACAGTATAGTTTCGGGGATGTCTATTTTCAATTTCTCATTCCAGTCCAGCACATGAAGAAATGCCACGATGGTAAAAATCAATAAGGCAAGCTTGCCGGCGTTTCGTTTATTCATACCGTTCACTAAAAATTCAAAACTAACGGTTTGTGCCCAATCCCTGAAATCCTGCCCGTTAAGCTCCGTTTATAACTCTTTTATTACCCTTTTACCGGAAATCTGTATTTTACCTCCTTTATCAACTTACTAACCAACTTCCTAAACTGACTTTATGCAGGAACAACCCACAACGTTCAAACCCACATTGGGCCTGTTTGACGGCACGATGATCGTGGCCGGCTCGATGATCGGCTCCGGAATTTTTATCGTAAGTGCGGATATTACCCGCAATGTTGGGAGCGCCGGCTGGCTGGTGGCCGTATGGCTGATCACCGGGTTTATGACCCTCACCGCTGCGCTGAGCTATGGAGAACTGAGCGGCATGTTTCCTAAAGCAGGCGGACAATACGTGTATTTAAAAGAAGCCTATAACCCCCTGATGGGGTTTTTATACGGATGGAGTTTTTTTGCCGTGATACAAACTGCCACCATTGCAGCCGTGGGTGTGGCTTTTTCAAAATTCCTGGCTTACCTGGTACCCGAATTGGGGAATAACTATTTCTTATTTGATGCCGGTATCATTAAAGTATATAGCGGGCAACTCGTGGCCATTGCCATTATTTGTATACTCACCTATATCAATTCCAAAGGGGTTAAAGAAGGCAAGTTCATTCAAACGCTTTTCACGTCTGCCAAACTGCTGGCCTTATTCGGGCTGATCCTGTTCGGATTTATCCTTGTTAAAGAAAGTTTCTGGGACGAGAACTGGAAAACAGGATTTAATGCCATGCAGGATTTTGGAAAAAAAGATGAAACAGGCCAATTGCAACCCGGTATGTGGATAGGGATCGGCGGAAGTGCCCTGATGGGCGCCATTGCAGCAGCGATGGTGGGTTCGATCTTCAGCAGTGATGCCTGGAACAATGTAACGTTCATTGCAGGCGAAATGAAAAACCCCAAAAGAAATATTGGGATGAGTTTATTATTAGGTACCCTGATCGTAACCGTTATATATGTGCTGGTAAACCTGATGTACCTGAATGTGCTGCCTTTGAATGAACTGGCATTTGCAAAGGACGACCGGGTGGCCGTTGCAGCAGCGAACAAGATTTTCCCCTCTTTTGGAACGATACTGATCGCTTTATTGATCATGGTATCCACTTTTGGTTGTAATAATGGTTTGATCCTGGCGGGCGCCCGGGTGTATTATACCATGGCTAAAGACGGGTTGTTTTTTAAAAATGTGGGTACACTCAATAAAAATGCAGTACCACAGGTGGCTTTATGGATCCAGTGTGTGGCGGCCAGTATCTGGTGCCTGAGCGGTAAGTATGGTGACCTGCTGGATATGATCTCTTTCGTGGTGGTATTATTCTATATTCTCACCATCATTGGCATTTTTATCCTGCGGAAAAAAAGCCCGGATGCGGAAAGGCCTTACAAAGCATTTGGTTACCCGGTGTTACCCTTCCTGTATATATTAATGGGACTGGCCTTCTGTATACTCCTGATCATATATAAACCGCAGTTTACCTGGCCGGGACTGATCATCGTTTTGATCGGGGTACCCCTCTATTATCTCGCTATTTCCACGAAAAAAACGGCATAAAACCCTTTATAAAAGAAACCATAAATTTTAACACGCAATCCCTATCTTAGTCACTTCTAAAAAAACCAACACATGAGTTTATTTGTCAAGAAACCGATGGCTGCTTTGATGAATGAAGCCGCTGAAACCGGCCAGCATACATTAAAGAAAACGCTTGGCGCCAAAGGTTTAGTCGCATTAGGTATTGGCGCCATTATTGGCGCTGGTTTGTTTTCTATCACGGGGATGGCAGCAGCCAATCATGCTGGTCCGGCCATTACCATATCATTTGTTGTGGCAGGATTAGGATGCCTTTTTGCAGGTCTTTGTTATGCAGAATTTGCATCCATGATACCTGTAGCCGGTAGTGCCTACACCTATTCTTATGCCACCATGGGTGAGTTTATGGCCTGGATCATCGGGTGGGACCTTGTGTTAGAATATGCGGTGGGAGCTGCCACCGTGGGTATAAGCTGGAGCCGGTATCTCGTCAGGTTCCTGGATGGGTTTGGTATACAGCTTCCGGTTGAATTAACGGCCGGCCCATGGGATGGCGGTGTGATTAATGTACCTGCTGTATTTATTATTGTGCTGATGAGCTTACTACTGATCAAAGGAACCAAAGAAAGCGCCCTGGTAAACAGCATTATCGTTGCCGTAAAAATATCCGTGGTGCTGATCTTTATTTTCCTTGGTTGGAAATATATCAACAACGACAATTACAATCCTTACATTCCTGATAATACCGGCAAATTTGGCGACTTTGGATTTAGTGGTATTATCCGGGCTGCCGCCATTGTGTTCTTTGCCTATATCGGGTTTGATGCGGTAAGTACGGCCGCACAGGAGGCTAAAAACCCCAAGCGGGATATGCCCATTGGTATTCTTGGTTCTTTAGCCATCTGTACATTATTATATATACTCTTTGCGCACGTAATGACAGGCGTTACCAGCTATACAACATTTGCCGGTAAAGATGGTATTGCCCCTGTGGCCGTAGCTATTGAACACATGGGAACAGCAGATGCAACAGGTGTTGTTAAGCCAGATTATCCATGGCTGAATCGTGCTATTGTTGTAGCCATTCTTTTTGGATACGCTTCGGTGATACTGGTGATGCTGATGGGCCAAAGCCGTGTATTCTTCAGTATGAGTAAAGATGGTTTGATACCTAAAATATTCTCTTCTGTAAATCCAAAAACACAAACACCCGCAAAGAACAATTTATTGTTCATGCTTTTTGTAAGCGCTTTCGCCGCCTTTGTACCGGCGAGAGTAGTAGGTGAAATGACCAGTATCGGAACATTATTTGCTTTCATTTTAGTTTGTATCGGCGTATGGGTGATGCGGAATAAAATGCCGGATATTCCAAGAGCATTTAAGACACCGATGGTTCCTTTAGTACCCATCCTGGGAGTTGTCACCTGCTTATTCATGATGGTTTTCCTGCCCATGGATACCTGGATCCGTTTACTGGTATGGATGCTTATCGGCCTGGATATTTACCTGGTGTATGGCGCCAAGCACAGTCACCTTGGCAATGGTACAACGGAACGTAAAGGAATGAAAGTAGCACGGATCACAGGCATTGTGCTTTCACTGCTATTAGTGGTGGTCGGATTATTACATCAATATAGTGTTGGTTTTGATACTGACAGAACATTATTGTATATATCCATTGGCTTTGCAATCATTCACCTGGGTTTGTATGCCAGCAAGTTGGGCAGACCTGAACCCACAAAATGATTAGTCTGACAGCAATTAAAAACGGATTCATTAGTAATAATATAGAAGGAACCCCGCAGCCGGTGCTGCGGGGTTTTTCTTTTAGCCCTATTACCTTACTTTTGCCGTCCGTTCCGATAGCCCGGAACATAAAGACTTTATCATCATGGGAAGAATATTTGAAGTACGCAAAGCCTCCATGTTTGCACGGTGGGACCGGATGGCCAAACAGTTTACCCGTATCGGCAAAGAGATCGCTATTGCTGTAAAAGCCGGGGGGCCCGACCCCACTACGAATGCTGCCCTGCGTCGTTGTTTCCAGAATGCCAAAAGTGTGAACATGCCCAAAGACCGTGTGGAAGCGGCTATCAAAAGAGCGATGGGCAAAGAAATGGATAACTATGATGAGATACTCTATGAAGGGTATGGTCCTCATGGTGTGGCCCTCCTGGTGGAAACAGCCACCGACAACCATGTTCGCACCGTGGCCAATGTAAAATCACATTTCAATAAAGGTGGCGGCACATTAGGCAACAGTGGCAGCGTGGCTTTCCAGTTTAAAAAAATGGGCGTGTTCAAATTAAAACCCGAAGGGATGAATGCAGAAGACCTGGAACTGGAACTGATCGATCATGGATTGGAAGAATTAGGGGAAGGCTCCGGCGAAAATGGGGAAGATATATTAGTAGTGCGCTGTGGCTTCACCGATTTTGGTAACATGCAAAAAGCCCTCGAGGATAAAAATATCACTCCTATCAGCGCTGAGGTGGAATGGATCCCATCCACCACCGTTCCGTTAAGCGATGCCCAGGCAGAAGACGTGAGCAAGCTGATCGAAAAACTGGAACAGGACGATGATGTGCAAAAGGTATTTCACAATATGGGATGATCCATCCGCCTTTGCGGGGCTATGCCGGACTAGTTACACGGCGTTGGTATTCCCTGCATGAATTTTTTTGATTTTTCTGCAAAGGCCCTTCCGGGTTCACTGGCATACTGAGTATCCAGCGCTTCCAGTTCGCCTCTTAAACTTTCCAATTGGCCATTCTGGTTATTCAGACAATTGATCTTTTGCTGGTATTTCTCCCGGCTGGCCTGGCTCCTTGTTTCCGACATTCTTTTTTGCGTTTGGCAGATCTTCACCTGGTTCTCCAGTATGGCTTGTTTTGTGGCGGAAATATGGTCCATCATTTGTCCCATGGCCCTTTGTGTAGCGGGGTCCTGGTAACTGTTACCCTGTTGCACTGTGTATAACCTTGCCTCCTGCAGGCGCATCAGTTCCTTTCTGAAATTGATCACCGCCATTTTCTCGGAAGCACAATCACTGCCCTGGGCCTTTGCTTCATCAATGGCGATCTTCTCTCTTTCACGTTGGATGCCTTCAGTGGCTTTGGTAAAAAACTCATCTTCGGCTACCTTAAACCGTGAGGGATCGAAACAGACACTCACTTCTTCTATCTCCGTTATTTTACATCCATAGGAGCCGCTTTCCATCTCCATAATAATGAACAAACCTTTATCCGTTAATTGATACCCTACCCCAAACTGCCCGATATATTTGGCCGTGCTCACCTGGATCTCTTCGGGATATGTTTTTCCGAAAATATAATACACAGGGCTGGAGGGATTATCATGTTTGTAGGCCCATGTCTTGATCCTGTCACCACAATAACCCCTTCGTTCTGTTTTCTTATGAATCGTATGCATCCTATTACCCGGCATACTTATCTGATGCATTTGTGTATTACCCGTAGAAACATAATGCTCCACCACCCCGTTCTTCTTTGTATTCCTGAATGTGTATGCATTCCCTTTCAGTCCGAGCACAAAAAAGGTGAACTTATCATCGTCATCTTTGATCGCACAAAGATCACCACCGCCCCGCAAAGGAGGCAGCAAACCCACATACCCTTCTTTGGTATTGATATACATACATTGCTCCACAGGACCGCTGCTGATCAATGATTTTACTTTCACCCTTTTGTCAAAACATAGTTTCTGCCCGGCAGGTGTAATAGTGATCGCTACTGTTTCGCCCGTAATAACCGGTGCATCTAATATGCCATCATAATAGATCTGATCGGGCCAAGCACCCCAGGCCGTATCCCTGGCAGGTGTATCCTGTGCCATACAAATTCCGGCGCTAAAGACCGCCAGGAAGCTGATAAAAATTTTTTTCATAGAAACGTTTTTATACGCTTACCTGCAGCGAACGATAATATTGTTACCGGAATCCCGTACATCCACAATTTGTGATGCTTCCGGGAACCTGCCCAAACTTCTTACGAAAGTAAGTACCCCATCTGTTAACGCCGTAGCGATCTGCTCTTGTGTGGAGGGTTCTCCCAGAATCCTGGATAGCATAAACCGGGTATTAAAGAAAGCATTCATCACAGGGTCTTTAAATACTTCTGTACATAAAGCTGATAAAATGCCGCAGTCGGCAGAATAATTATAAGAGAATTCCACCTGTATATCAAAATTGTCATACGTCAGCTTTCCCCCGGCTACAAATGGCCGTACATTAATTCTGATGGCCAGGTTATCGAGCTGAACAGTGGGTGAACCGAACATGCAGCCCACATCATTCACACATTCCCCCCGAAACTCAGGTCCATCTCCTTCCCAGTTCACGCTCAACTGCAGGTATTGGCCATTGGGCCTGCCAGTAATAGAACGAAGATTGATATCATTGTAATTATAACGGCGCGGAGAGATCAGCACTTCCTGCATCTGATCGAAGAACATGGTGTCTCTGCGTATATCGCCCGGAAATTTGATCCAGGAATCTCTTGGCTTAAACCAGGAATCGCCATTACGGGGGCCATAGGTGTTTAACTTGCCGGTGGTGCCCCGCAGTTTTCCCTGGATGGTGGAGGCCAGAATTGTTTTAGGGATATTTATTTCCCGGATCCCGGTTGTTAAAGGCTCGAGCATAACGACAAAGCCTCTGAAATGAATGTTCACATAACTGTCATCGTTAGTATTGTTACCAATATCCTTGCTTTCACCATCCCCATTCACGATAAGATGACTTACGGGGCCTGTATTACCGGTTGGTACCACCCGGTTCAGTCCTCCTTTAGCCAATTTTGTATTGAAATTACTGATCAGCGCTGCGGGGTATGTGATCGCATTGATCTGTTTTCCCTCAGGTGCACTGTAGATCAACCGGGTTTCATTGATCTCTGATTTGCTGTCGCCATCGCCGGCTTCATCCAGCCGGAGGTTGATAAAGGCAATGATCTGTGTTTTACCTTCTGTAACGACCACCCGTATAGATCCGGAAACCAGGGGCCCGTGGCCCCAAAAATCCCTGTCGCCACCAGTCCATTCAGGAAATATCCGCGAAGGGTTAACAGGCGCCACCAGTGTTCGCTGGGAAAATAAGGGGAGTACTGCCATCGTGCAGGCAATACAGAAAAAAATTCTTGTAAGATTAATTACCCTTTTCATAGTGTGTGTTTATAATTGATAAGTAAGTTAACATCCGATATTTTCGCAATCGATACCCTTTACAGGGGTCACTTCGATCCTTCGCTTATCCCGGTTGAATTTCCAGGCTTTCTTAATGGTCCTAAAATACTCAGCCGTTGTATTTTTTACCCAGGCCACGATATAAGTGCTGGCTTGTTTATTTTTCCGGCAAAAGCTGGTCATGATCTGCCATCCTTTCACCACTCCTTTTACTTCCAGTACGTCGTGAATTACGAATGTATCCGAGGCGGTGTCTTCTTTGATACTGAAAAAGATGATATAAGTGGTCCCCTTTTTGAATACATCCACGGTGATCATCTCCGGGTCGGTTAGTTCATTCAGCACACTTCCCTGCTGAAATTCCCAACCTTGCAGTCCTTCAATATTCCGGCTATCTGAGTATGATTTTCCCAGCAGGGACTTTTTGGTCCCCGCATATTTGCCAGGCTGAGCCAACCCGGTGTGGGTAACAGCCACAAGGGATATTAATAGTAAGATCTTTTTCATAAATGATTTTTTTGCTTCTATCCGGGAATTACATTTTTACAGACGTTACTTCATTCTTCGAAACCAGTTTGCCGTTCATATACATTTCCATTTTCACAATACCGAAATCAGGGGCAAACCAGGTGGTGGTGGAGGTTTTATTTCCCGCACCGGCACTCTTCATCATCTCCTTCATTTTTTCATCCATGCCCGGGTATTCCACCGCAGCCTCCACGGTGTTGCTTATTTTGTAACAATTCCAGCTGCCTGCAGCCGTGGTCACTTTTTCTGTTCCTTCCACTTTCCTGTCCTTATACACGTAACTGATCGTCATCTTTCTTCCCCCTTTGGAAGAACTCATCGTACCCCTGGCATCCGGCAGGGTTTCACCCGCAGTCATGTTAATGGGATACTCGATATAGGAGGATTCAAAACTGTTGTCTGCATTTTTCTCGTCTGTACGAAACAGGGAGGCGATATCAAAGAAAATCCTGCTGCCATCACATTTGAGGTTATAGCTTACTTTTCGGTCGCCGGAATCATTACCTGCCTGCACATTCCTGCCTTCCACCTGCGCCACGGTCAACCCCCCTTCATTATTCACCGTCACTATCCGGGTGTATTGCTTCGATTGTGCCTTTCCGTTACCATCATACGTAGTAGCTTCAACCTCCGCCCCGGACTGAAAGAAAACCAGGCGGCTGCAGCCGGCCGGTCCTCCCGCCACTTTTTTTTCTTTGCTTTCCGTACCGGTGGCAGTACCGGCATCTTCATTTTCCCCGGAGGAAGAAGGTCCTGAATTATTACAGGCTGTGCATATCCATACCAGGATCATAGCAGCGATGGTCGTTTTCATGCGTTAGATTTTAGCCTAAAATTGATAAAAGAAAAGACAGGAGTCAATTACACAATCAGGTAATCCTAGTCAAGTTTTATGATCTTGTGCTGCAGGGCTTTAGCCACCGCCTCTGTTCCGCAATTCACATGGAGCTTGTGGTAGATGTTCTGGAGGTGTTTTTTTACGGTATCGATGCTGATGACCGATTTATCGGCGATCATTTTATAGGAATTTCCTTTGACTAAATATTCAAGTATTTCTTTCTCCCGGATAGTGAGGTTGAATTGTTCGCTGACAGCATGTTGCTGGCGGAAGAACTGGAAAACCTTTTGCGCCACAAATGGACTCATCGGTGCCCCTCCGCTCATTACCTCCTGCAGGGCATGTACTAGCTGAATCGGGGAGGTATTCTTGAGCATATATCCATCAGCACCGGCACAGATAGAATCAAATATCCGGTTATCGTCATCAAACATGGTATGCATCACTACTTTTACTTCGGGGTTGCTGTTCTTGATCCGTTTCACCCCCTCCACCCCTCCTATACCCGGCATATCGATATCCATGACCACCAGGTCGGCCTTATATTTATCCACCATTTTTTCCGCTTTATCACAATCGGGAAAAGAAGCAGCCACATGAAAGTTATTTTCGTCGTTAAGCAATATCTCCAGCGATTGACGCAGGCGGGCATTGTCCTCAAATATTAAAAGCTGGTATGGCATATTCCGAAAATAATACTGTCATTACAGAAAAAAAATCACCTATTCGGGTACTATCCGGTCACATACATTTCCAGGTGCACTGCGGTTCCACGACCGGGCATAGAATCAATGGTCACATCTCCACCCGAAGCCCGGGCCCTTTGCAGCATGTTTTGCAGCCCATTGCCCTGTTTCACTTCCTGCAGATCAAAACCCCGACCATTGTCTGCGATGGTCATCGCGATCTTATGCTTGTCCGTTGAAAACCGGATGGTGGCTTTACTGGCACCCGAGTATTTCACCAGGTTATTGACGGCTTCCTTGAAAATCAGGTAGAGGTCCCTCCGCTGCGTCATGCTCAATTGTATATCCGGATTATCACCGGGAAAATCAAATTCGCCGCGGATGTTTTTTCCATCCAGCATATCGGCAGCATATCTTTTCATGCGGATAAAAAGGTTTTGCAGCTCATCATAACGGGGATTGATGTTCCAGACAATATCAGACAGGGATTCGCTGATACGTTGAATATCTTCCGAAGCCTTGGATAAATATTCCTTTGATTTATCCGGCTGTGTGATATTCCTCTTCGCCAGCTCATTCAGGATATTAATATTACTTAGTGAAGCCCCGATATCATCATGCAGGTCGCGGCTGATATTGTTGCGCATGGCCTGGAGGCTTTTTTGTTGTTCCAGCTTTTTCTTTAACTGGTAGCGGTTCAGGTAGGTCAATCCCAGTAATACGATCAGGACAATACCCCCGATCAGTAAATTACGAAGTTGTTTTTGCGATTTCAGTTGCCGGTCCTGCAGGAGCCTTTCCTGTTCGGCTAACTGTAACCGTTGTTGATGGGTGGTGGTCTGCAGTTGTTGCTTTTCCAGTTCTTCTCCCTGTTGGCGTATCCTGGCTTCCTGCAGTTCCCTGGATTTTGACAGGAGGTCGATCTCGTTTTGCTTCTGCAGGGCAGCAGCAGCATTTCCGTCAATGATCGCTTTTTGCTTTTCTATTTCCAGTTGCTTGATCCGCTGGTCCGTGTTCAATCGTGATATTTCATTATCTTTTTTCTCTGTTTCATAGCGGGTACTGATCTCCGCAATGGCAGATTGCGTGTTTTGATTGATCAGGCTGTCGCGATAAGCGATATATTTTTTATAGCTCTCATAAGCCGCCGCATAGTTCTTATTATCATTATAAAAAGCAGAGAGCTGGTAATAATAATCCCGCAGGTAGGTTTTGTTATTCTGTGCATGCAGAATATCGGCCGATTTTTTAAAATAGGACATGATCAAAGCGGAATCCTTATTCAATTGGCGTCCCAGGATACCTGCGGCCACATAACGATTGGCGAGCATGGCAGGATCTTTACCACTTTTTTCCAGCAAACTAATGGCTTTCAATTCGTAGTCCATCGCTTCGGCTGGTTTTTTATTCATTGCATACACTTTCGAGGCCGTTACATAAGAATGGATCATTCTGGATTCCTGGTTACTTTGCATCGCGTATTTTACACAGAGCTGCAAATATTTTTCTGCTTCCTGGTTATTGATACCGGAGTAAAACTGGCTGATATTACAACAGCCGATCGATAAGCGGGCCACATCCCCGGTTTTTTCACGGTACACCAGTGATCGTTTAGCATAGTCAATGGCTTTATCCACCTGGTTCAGCTCATAATATACCGTGGAGAGATTATTGAGCGCCACGCCCAATTCACCATATTCCTCCGGAAAATGATTTTCATAGATACTGATCGCCTGTATCAGGCAATTGGCTTTCTTACTCAGCTCTCCTTTTATTCCCCATGTATAACCCAGGTCATTAAACGCTAATGCCGTGTAGCGGGTGGGATGTGCCGCCAGGTAATACTGCAGGCTGCGGCCAAACAGGCTGACGGCATCGTCATAAGCGCCTTTATACATTTTCACCTGTGCCATTTGCATCCAGCTGATGGCAGTTACCAGGGAATCTTTTAATTGCCCGCCCAGCTTGTTCACTGCAGCAGCATGTGCATCCGCCTTATCCAGTTCATCACTGTCGATATACACATCGGCTGCTTCGATCAGGGCATACGCCTGTCCTTTTTTAAATCCTTTTTGCCTGCTGTATTGTTCGGCCATATCACAATAATGCAGGGCCGAATCATGTTGCCCGTTGGTGAAAAAATCTTCGGCCCGGCCAATCAGTGAAAAAACGGTGAGGGAGTCTTCCCTGTTGTAGGATACCTGTGCTTGGGAAGGAGGATGCCAAAGAAGGATAAAGATAAATGCGGGCCATACGTTTCTCATAATACGGGCAGTCTGCATTGTAAAAATTACAACTAATATTTCAATTAGCAGAGAACTACCTTTACACTATGATACCAGCAGGGCCTGTTGTTTTATTTGATGGGGTGTGTAATTTCTGTAATTACTGGGTGAATTTTGCTATCCGCCACGACCCGAAATCCGTGTTGAAATTTGCTCCTTTACAGGGGGAAACGGCCCGGCAATTAGCAGCCCGGCATACCATCGATGCCACTGCCATCACTTCTGTGATCCTGTTGGATAACGGTAAAGTATATACGCAATCTTCGGCCTCACTCCGGATATGCAAATACCTGGCTGGCGGCTGGAAATTATTCTACGGACTGATGATCATACCTAAATTCATCCGCGACGCCCTGTACAATTTCGTTGCCCGTAACCGGTATAAATGGTTTGGCAAAAAAGAACAATGTATGGTGCCCACCCCCGCCGTCCGGGAACGCTTTCTCCTGTAGCCAGGGTTGTTGGTTCCGGTAACCGGAGTTTCCGGTGCAATTTTTTTCCTTCTCCTGCAATAATACCGATCACTTCGCGGATATCCTTTTCTGCTGTCCGGAAATTGAGGATACAGGAGCGGAAACAGTATTTGCCCCCGATCACCGCATTGGAAAGAAATATTTTGCCGCCTTTTTGTGGTAAAGGAGAATGACCCGGGGTGGATTGCAGTTGTCCGGGTTATTCTCCTTTTGTAACGGGTCTTTCACTGATAGTATCAAAGAGAGCAGCAATATCACCGATCAATTGATGGCCTGCTTTCAAAAATTCTTCTTTGCTGATATCAACAGGGGTTTTGCGGAGGTTTCACATATCATTTTGCTTTACCAGGACAATAAAGACCTGGTAAAACTATTTCTTCAGGAATTTCTTCCGGGAGAAAGGAATGATCATCGGCACCCATTTCCGGTAGTTGCCATACCTCACACCAAAGGTCTTGATCAGGTCTCTCTCTTCAAATTGTATAGCTGTGAGGATGTATAAAGTGGTAAGGGCGGCAAATAATAAGTGTGCTGCGGTCATCACCGGTGTGGACCAGAAAGCGATCAGGAAGCCGAGATAGAGCGGATGCCTTACCACTTTATATAAAAACGGGAGCCTGAACGGTAACTGCGTATAGGGTTTACCGTTAAAATGCAGCCATACCTGCCGCAGGCCAAAAAGGTCGAAATGGTTGATCAAAAATGTACTGACAAAGACCACAGACCATCCCAGCAGGTAGGTACACAGCATAACGGTCCTGATGATTTTATTCTCCACAGTCCAGATCACACCGCCCATGGGCTGCCATTGCCACATCAGCAGCATCAGGCAAAGACTGGCCAGCAATACATAAGTGCTTCGTTCCAGGTGTTCCGGAATGATCTTTACCCACCAGCGTTTGAAAGCTGGTCTTGCCATGATACTATGTTGTAAAGCAAATAATAATAGTAAAGCAGCATTGGTGACAATGGCCCTGAACAGCGATACTTCAGCAGGACCATCAATGGATTTTGGCACCACGATATTGCCCACAAAACCGATCGCATACAGGATGGTACCAAAAAAAGCGAAGTAACAGATCACCCCGTATAATAAGGAGATTATCTTTTTCATAATAAATTTTTTAACTGTTAAATATTCATGCAGGACCAGGGCAGACTTTATCTTTTTTAAAATAGCCTCCGCCACGATGGGCGGAGGCCTGGTTCAAACCGCCGTCGTCCTGTTATTTTATCTTATACATGGCCAGTATATTTTCCGCCACTTTCTTTCCCTGCAATAAACCTGCATCAATACTGAACTGGTAATGGATGCCGGCATACAGCCTTGAATGTCCTGCTTCCATGGCTATACCCACAAGATTGGGATAGTTCCTGGGTGCGAATCCCATATAATCATAGGTATGATCGGTGAAGCTGCTGTTATACCCCAGCAAATTCTGCAGGGTATGTGCCGCAGCGGCAGATAAAGAAGAATGTGCTGATACATATTCCGGGGTTGCAGGTGTACCGAGGTAAGGTGTCCAGGATGCCTGGCCCATTACCTCACGGATATAAGTAACCGGGCGGATTACATTATACTGGTACTTGGCTTTAAAACAGGTAATCAGTGCATCATTGACTGCTGTGCCCACTAAAGCATAAGCCAGTGCAGCTTTATCCAGTGAAACATTTTTATGGCGAACCACCTGTTGCAAAATGCTCAACCAATGCCCTGGAGAACTAACTCCGGGAACATCTCTCCAAAAAATGGCCATAGCTTTTTGATCGTCTGTCAAATTTTGTGACGCATCATATACTTGCTTCACCACCTGGTAAAAAGGCGAACCTGGTTCGGTGGTATAAGCGGGTGGTGCCGCCGGTGCTGTATTGGCAATACTATTCACCATGATCGTTCTGTTATTGCCCCAATAAGGCGTGGCTGGATTGGCAAATGCAGGCGGTGTGGGCTTCCATAACCCTGCTCCCGTTGGAATAGTGTAAGCATTATTCGCATTTTTGAATCCGTCTGTTTCCGACCATGCAAATACCGCATTGGCAACAGCTTTGCCATAATCTGAAGAAGTGGTGATCATGGCTGCCTCGCGGTTTGCCAGGAACTCCTGCTTCAACGCTGATTCCAATGAATCAATAGCTGCTTTATCCGTTGCAGAGGCACCAGGAAACATCAACCGGTTAATAGTGGCCAATGCTGCATTTACATTGGCGGGGAAATAATAATTTTTGGAATGGCCTGCGGCGGGAAGACCTGCAAGACCATTCCATTTGTTGTTCCATTTTTCATGGCCTGAAAAACCGGGTGCTAATGATTCCAGTGCTGCAATTCCGCTGTAGGCAAAATGCCTGGAGAATGCATGATTGGCAATACCTGTGGCATTACGCATCAGCCGCAGCTGCAGGGTGATCCATTTGTCGATCACCACAGCCGGGTAAGAAGATGGCTTGTTCTTAAACTCCTGTTTGTCTTTTGAACAGGAAACAATGGCTGCAGTTGTAATAACAACGGTAAGGAACAGGACACCTATACGATGCCTGAAATGGTAAGTCGAATTTTTCATCTTAATAAAGGTTTAATGATTTGGTTTTTGATTTTGATTATTATAGGTTCTTTTTAGCGAACCGGTAAATGGCTGTGTACTTTACTTCGGCTGTTTCATTTTCATGCAGGGGTAAAACGGAAGGGGCTTTCCCGCCTTTGGTGGCAATGCGTTGTATATAATCCACGTGGGCAAAAACACCCGTTTTAGGTTTGCCGGTCTTTGGCATCAGCAGCAACCAGTCGATGCTGGCCGGATCACTGCTGGGTGCAGTTCTGGCCGGTGTAAAATGCTGAGCATAGATGGAATCTGCACCGCCAAATAATTGCCAGGTGGGTCCGGCTGAATGGGTTCCAATTTTACTATTGGAAGCATTAAAAAGATCTGCCTGTGGCGCCACAAATACCCACTCGAAGGTGCCGGGACTGCCAGCTTTTGCCTGGGCTTTGTATTTCTGCACACCTTCTGCATAATAAGTCAGTAAGCGTGAATTCCCGCTGGGATTAGCCGGTAATTCAATGGCAGCCGGAATGGTTAATTTTTCGCTTTCGGCAATTTGTTTTGCCGGTGAATTGTCTTCCTTATCCTTGTTGCAGGAAAACAGTAAGAGAACAGAGAGCAGAACAGGCAGTACCAGGAGGGCAATAAGATGCCTGTTCATCTTAACAGATGTTGTCATGGTTTAAAGTTTAATGATTAATGATTAATGAAAAGTTTGTACTACGTTGCTGGTTATATTTTTTCAGTGATGAAAAAAGTGAAATAGTTACGCATGAAATATATACCTTCTGCCAGCTGGTAAGGTGCTGCCCCGGCCGTGATGGCATTTCTTACTTTGGTTTCCCCCATCGCTTTTATCGCTTTTACGCAAGGACCTGTGCATAAAAACCCCAGTTGCAGATCTTCTGTGCTGGTGAACGTCCAGGGACAAAAAACAGATTCTTTCTTCACTACTTTCAATCCGGCTTCTTTACAAATGGCTTCCACTTTTCCTTCTTCACTCAGGGCAAAAGGACCGGGTGTGCCCGGGGGCGGAGCCGGTAATAATGAGGCCACTGCTTTTAATACAGAGCCGGCGTCGCAGTCTTCTTCTTTACCCCAGATCCCAATAACGACCCTGCCATTTTTTTTGGTAACACGGGCCGCTTCGGATAATGCGTTTTGAAAACTACCTGTATACTGAAAGGAGTTGAAACCGCTGACCACATCAAAGGTCTCATCCATAAAAGGGAGGGCTTCCAGGTCTTCGATCAATAAGGCAGTATCGGGTAATCTTTCGCGGCTGATGGCCAGCAGACCGGGTGCCGCGTCCACACCCTGAATGGAAGCGCCGGTGGAAGATACCATACTCAGGAATAAACCGGAACCGCATCCGGCGTCCAATACTGTTTTGTCTTCATCCAATGTCAGCTGTTTCAGGACCGACTGGTACATGGGAATGAAAGTGGGCTCCAGGTATTTTGCCCAATCGGCGGGAGCCGAACTCCATAATTCACCTTGCACTTGTTTTGTTTGCATGTTAATTTGTTTTTCTAATAATAAATGATATAAGAACTTTCTACCAAAGGGCCCGCTTACCGGTCTGTTATTTTCAGGGCGATGGATAAGCGGATGTAAATATAGTTTCGGAAACAGGCGGCCAGGAGCCCCAATTCACCAATGGCGGGTTCATTTGATTATCCGGCAAAGGGCCCAAAACGATATTTTGATACCGCGTTTGCGCCAGTGGCGGCTTTGGCGGTACTAACGGTATGCATAACCGAATTAATGACAGTCCGTCCCGGAACGATACCGGCAGCTGCTTTTTTGATGGGTTTATAGAGCTAACTTTATTTCCTCTCTGAACCCTGAATTATGCTACTGATTAGAATGAAATATATATCCCTTCTTGTTTCCTGCATCATCGTCTATGCATTACCGTTATATTCCCAGTATGCAGAAAAAGATTTTGTACGTTATACGGTCAGGAACGGGCTTACCGATAATATCATTACCTGCCTGCAGCAGGATGAACAGGGTTATATGTGGATAGGCACGGATGCAGGTTTGAACCGTTTTGATGGCAATACCTTCAGGGTATTTCACCCCCACACCGCCCCGCTCAAACTGCTGTCTGAAAGTATATGGAGAATGAAAAGTTTTGGCAAGCAGGGCCTGGGGCTCATGGGTAAAGGGGGCTTCCAGGTGGTAAATACAAAAGACTATTCCGTACGGAATTTTATCATTCCGGACAGCACGGCTTTCACCAACCACCTGAATTCTGCCTGGGAAGCTGTGGAACTGCCCGGACAGTCTTATGCACTTTCCACTGCATCCGGGTTTTATGTATTTGATCCTGCCGGAAAACTAACGCTGAGGTTTGATAAGTACAACGTGAACGACATTGGGAAAAAAAGAATATTATACGGCCGTGATTTTTTTAAGCTTTCCCACAAACGATTCCTGCTGTATGTGGATGAAAACAGGCTGGGCCTCTATGATGCCGGTCAAAACAAATACAGCGAGCTGAATGAAACCAACTCCGACTGGTACAACTTCATGCACTCTCCATCCAGGCCAGAACAATATTGGGTGGTAAAGCACAAGCTCAGTGAACAGGAGTTTGTCTTTGTTCCCCGGGGGGCCGACGAGATCGTTTACTACCAGCACGATTTAAAAAAATGGACCCGGTCACCACTTCCCAAAGGAATGACCGATTCACTCAACTGGGAAAGCCGGACCTGTATGCTGAACGACAGCACTTTTTTGATCAACAGCAGAACGAATGGTTTTTATATCTATCAGCTGAACAGGCGTACAGGCGCCATTTATTGTGATGGAAAAAAATTCCTGCGTAATTATAAGATCATGTGCTTATATGTGGACAGGGATAAGAGATTATGGGTGGGTACCACAGAAGGATTATTAAAACAGCAATTGCAAACTGCTTTTGTGAGTGCTTATTGGTACCAGCCCAAGGGGGGTGAAAAATATACCGGGGGATTTAGCTGTGTGTATAAGCACAGGGATCTGCTGTATGCCGCACGATTTTCAAACAGCAAGGGACTGGCCGTCATTGACCCTGTCACCATGCAACTGATCAAAGAAATAGATTTCTATGGTAATATTTCACCCTGGAATGAGATAAGAACGATCGAGATGTACCACAAGGATACATTATGGATAGGATCGAATGGCGGCCTGCTTTGGTTCGATACCCGGTCACAACGATATGGCAAAGTAATGGATGAAAAAAAATACCCCTGGGCCACCAGTTTCTACCCTGTGCTCACCCCTGCCCGACCCGATGGAAATGCCTGGATGATCAGCATGCTGGGAGGTAAACTGGTCCGTTATCATATCCCATCCCGGACATTTACACTGATTACTTCTAAAACCAACCCGGCCCTCCCCTTTGACCGGGTAAAAAATATTGTTTTTGATTCGTACGGCGACATGTGGGTGAGCGGCCACTCCATGGCAAGGTTCAATTACAAAAAACAGGTTTTTGATACACTGATTACCGTGTATGGCGGACTCAATAAATTCAGCGATGATATTGTTGCCATAAGAGCGGACCATTCCGGGTCACTCTGGCTGCATAATATGTATAACGGATTGCTGGAGTATAAGGTGAAGGAAAAACAATTTGTTTCGTACACGATGAAAGATGGTCTCCCTTCAGATGTATTGCAGGCACTCAGCCCGGTGATACATGACAAACTATGGCTGGCTGGCAACAATCACCTTACCCTCTTTGATACCCGCACCAAACAATTCACCGTTTACAATGCAGAAGACGGTTTCCCGGAACAAAGCCCCACCGGCAGAAGAATGTATTACGACAGCACTGCCGGCCAGATCTATCTGTGCTGCAACGAATACCTCGTCCGGTTCCCGCTTTTACCTGAAAAAAAACTGGACCATAGCAGTGGTTTGCTGACAGAGGAGCTCATCATTGATAATAAACGGACCGTTTACTGGCCCGGTGATGACCTGGAGATCAAATACAATGAAAATAACCTCTCTTTCAATTATTCCATCATAGATTTTGAAAAAAGTAATTACCAGTTTGCTTATCGTCTAAACCCGGCCAGCCCCTGGACCTCGGTGGGCAGCCAGCGAACGATTAGTCTCAATAACCTGCCACCCGGCAATTACTCGATCGAGCTGAAAGCTTCCGGCAAACCCGGCATAGAAAAAACAAAAACTTTTTTCATCACCATTGACCCGCCTTTATGGAAAAGGTCCTGGTTCATTTTACTGGCAGTTTTATCCGTTGCCGGTGTTATTTATTTTATTTACCGCAAACGGGTAAGGAATATCCGGCAAAAAGCAAATATTGATAAAATGCTGTCGCAAACGGAGATGAAAGCTTTACAGGCACAGATGAACCCGCATTTTATCTTCAACAGCCTTAACAGTATCCGTGAAATGATACTGAATAATGAGAATAAGGATGCCTCGCATTACCTGAGCAAGTTTGCCCACCTGATGCGGATCACACTGGACCAGTCCACCCAGACTTTTGTATCCTTACGCAATACCAAAGATTACCTGGAACGATATATGGAAATGGAAAGCATCCGTAACAGCCTTTTTACCTGGGAAATAAATGTGGACGAAAAGCTCGATATTGATGAAGTGGGTTTACCTCCTATGCTGTTGCAGCCTTTTATAGAAAATGCCCTCTGGCATGGAGTATCGGCCAACAATAAAAAGATCCATGTAAAGATTGATTTTATAAAAGAGGGCGATAATCTGGTATGCAGGATCGATGATAATGGTATGGGCATCCGTCAGTCACAAAAGAATAAAACCAACAATACCACCAGGCACCAGCCGCACGGTGTTGACAATATCAAGAACCGGGTAAATTTACTCAATGAAAAATATGACCTGCGGGCCCATATTGATATTTACGATAAAAAAGAAATTTCGGAAGATAACGGGACCGGCACGATCGTCACCCTGCAATTACCCATTGAAATAAAAGAGTCATGACAAAAATAAAAACCCTGCTGGTAGATGATGAGCCCCGCGGGCTGTCTTCCCTGCAAAAACTGCTGGAATATAATTGTCCTGAATTAGAGATCATTGGTACCAGCAGCAATGTGGATGATGCCAAGGAAAAGATCAGTCAGTTGAAACCCGGCCTGGTGTTTTTGGATATCGCCATGCCGGAAAAAAATGGGTTTGACCTGCTGAATGAACTGGTACCTATCCATTTTGAGATCATTTTTGTAACCGCGCATAACGATTTTATGCTGCAGGCATTCCGGTTCAGTGCTGTGGATTATTTACTGAAACCGGTGGAGGATAATTTACTGGCAGAAGCTGTAAAAAGGGCCATCAAACGGATCGAAGAGAAAGCAAGCAGTAATGGCGTAGAGACCTTATTATACAACCTGCGAAGCAAGGAAGGCGGTCAAAAAATGAAAATGTGCATCCCCTCTCAAAAAGGTTTCCAGGTGGTAAGCCTATCAGAGATCATTTACTGCGAAGCCAGCAGCAATTATACCAATTTCCATTTTTCAGGGAGGCCGCTCATCTGCGCTTCCAAACCTATTCATGAGTATGAAGAACTACTGGAAGATTGTGGTTTTGCCAGGATACATAAATCTTTTGTCATTAACCTGGAGCATGTAAAAGAATATATCCGTGGCGAAGGCGGCACTGTTATTCTCTCTAACGGCCATGAAGTGGAAGTAAGCCGGAGGAAAAAAGAAAGTTTCCTGGCCAAAATGAGGGAGTTCTATAAATATTGATACTAGATCACTAATTCTCCTTTCATATAGAATACACATCTCCCTCCCATTTTCACCCTGTCCCCCTGCTGCCCGCAGGTGATATCCCCTCCCCTTTTGGATAATTGTTTCGCGGTCATTTTATCTTTTCCCAGTTTTTCGCTCCAGAACGGGATGAGTTGGGAATGTGCCGACCCCGTTACCGGATCTTCATCAATACCTGCTGTGGGCGCAAAGAACCTTGACACAAAATCGACATCCTTTCCCGGTGCAGTAATGATCACCTTCTCCCCTATTTTTTTAATGGCTGTAAAGTCTGGTCGGGCATGCTGCACATCTTCTTCTTTATTTAATTCCACCAGCAGGTCGCGATGCTTATATACACCCACAATTTCATTTACACCCAATGCTTCTTTTAACCCGGCGGGATAATCATTCAGTTTTTCCGGTTTCCACGAAGGGAAATCCAGTTCCAGTATATTTTTCTTTCTCGTTACCGTAAGCAACCCGCTTTTTGAATCAAATACCACTTTCTTTTTCTTGCTCCTGAGTATCTCGAAGATCACCCAGGCAGAAGCCAGTGTGGCATGGCCACAGAGATTGATCTCCAGTTCGGGAGTGAACCAGCGGATATCATAATCGGCGGCTTTATTTTTGGAAGGAACAAAAAATACCGTTTCGGCCAGGTTATTCTCCATCCCCAGTTTTTGCATCAGCTCATCATCGAGCCATTTCTTTAAAGGGATAACAGCGGCCGGGTTGCCTCCGAATAATTTGTTCGCAAATGCATCCAGTTGATATAAGGTGAGTTTCATGATTCTTTATTATTGGTATAGAATTGGGGTAATGATAATTTATAGCGTACGGCCAGTACCCGTATGGCAAAGATCAGCAGGATACTCAGTATCGTTACCAGGTCGGCATTGATTTTCATTTGCCGCAACAAAAAATAGAACAGCCCGCCCAGGATGCAGGCCATCGCATAGATTTCTTTACGGAAAAGAAGGGGGATATTATTCAACAACACATCCCTCACCACGCCGCCAAAACAGGCGGTGATGGTGCCGATAGCAATACAGACCCCGATGCTGAATTCCTTTTCAATACCGAGTTTGACTCCCACAACGGTAAACAATCCCAAACCCAGTGCGTCAAATAAGAATAAGGTAGTGGTAAGATGCCGCAGGTATCTTCCAAATAACATGGTGGCAATTGCAGAACAAAAGATCACAATGGTGGCGGTTTCATTGCGCAGCCAGCTCACGGGTAAATTGCCGATCATCATATCCCGCAGCGTACCTCCGCCAATAGCGGTTACAAAAGAGAGTACCAGTACCCCAAAGGGGTCCAGTTTTTTCTCCATGGCCAGGAAAGCCCCCGAGACGGCGAAAGAGATCGTTCCGAGAATATCAATGATAAAAAGAAACTGGGTGGGCATAACAGTCAGGCGGTGCTATTTTTCATCATTGTCCTTTTCCTTCTTGTCTTTCTTTTCCTTATCCAGCCGGAAGGAAACCTTACAGATAACGCCATAGGATTTGATCTTTCCGTCTTTTACATGCACTTTCATATCTTTTACCCATACGGAGTCAATATTGCGGATCGTTCGGGATGTTTCTTTTACCGCCTGTTTGACGGCATCGTCAAAACTTTTTTCGGATGAAGCGATGACCTCGATGACTTTTACAATTGGCATAACCGTTGATTTATATAAATTGATTGGTTGACATGTATAAGGTACACCAATTTCTAAAAATTCGGTAGTTATATGTGGATATTGGGAAATTTTGAAATGGGGAAATTTCGCTCACACTGAAACCCTCAAAAGTCAGGCAATGTTCTGCTGGCTGTTCACTGTTGCTCTGTGTGTAAATACATGCAAAAACCAGTAAGAAATAAATTGGCAGTCTCCCCCTTCCAACATGTCCGGCCTACTCCGCCATCATTTCCCTGATCACGGATTCAATGTCTTCGGCATTGGGCTTGCTGAAATAATCACCATCACTTCCATAAGCAGGACGGTGGGCTTTACCGGTGAGGGTCCTGGGCGCCACATCGAGGTATTTATAACCACCCTGCTCTTCCATTACCTGGTTGAACATGAAAGCGGCGGCGCCACCCGGCACATCTTCATCCACAAAGACGATGCGGCTGGTCTTTTTCAACGATTCAAGAATGATATGATGGATATCAAATGGTAAAAGTGTTTGTACGTCCACGATCTCGCAGCTGATTCCTGCTTCTTCCAGTGAATGAGCGGCATCCTGGATGATACGCAACGTGGAGCCGTAGGAGACAATCGTGATATCACTTCCTTCCTTAATAATTTCCGGAACACCCAGGGGCACGGTAAACGCTGAGAGGTTGGATGGTAATTTTTCTTTCAGGCGGTACCCGTTCAAACATTCCACCACCAGTGCAGGATCATTACCCCGCAGCAGGGTATTATACATACCCACAGCCTGTGTCATATTCCGGGGCACACATACATACATTCCCCTCAGGGAATGAATGACCATGCCCATGGGTGAACCACTATGCCAGATGCCTTCGAGCCGATGTCCGCGGGTACGTACAATGAGCGGACAGCTTTGCTGACCCGCCGTGCGATAATGCAGCGTGGCCACATCATCACTCAATGGCTGAAGACCATATAATAAATAATCGAGGTATTGAATTTCAGCAATGGGTCGCAAACCTCTCATGGCCAAACCAATACCCTGGCCCATGATAGTGAGTTCACGGATACCCGTATCGAATATCCGCTGGTTGCCATATTTCTGCTGCAGTCCGCTGAAACCCTGGTTCACATCACCGATATAACCAAGATCTTCGCCGAAAGCCACTACTTTGGGATTGGCGGCAAACAATTCATCAAAGAATTTATTCAGCACTTCAAACCCATTGACCACAGTGGCATCAGCCGCATATTGTGGTTTTATCTCGGGCACTTTTAGTGCGCTCTTCGGGCCTTCATTATATAAATGAGTGTTGTAGTATTTACGGGCTTCTTCCTTCAGGTCACGATAATAATCCTTTGTCCAATAGGCGGCATCAGCATTGCCGCCAAGGGCGAGGGTATCGTGTAATGTTTTCAGTACATCGCGGCGCAACGGGTCCCGGGTGGCGGAAAGATCGTCAGCTAATTTTCTAAGCGCATCTGCTTTTTCCGGAAGGACATTGGCCATGTTGCGGATCAGTTCGGCTGATCTTGTTACCTGTAGTTTTACAGGTCCGATAAATGTATTCCACGCTGCCTGTTTGCTTTCACGCACATGTTGCTTGGCATCATTGACAATCGTATCCAGTTCGCTTTCATCGGCCAGGGCATTGGCAATGATCCATTCTTTCATTTTCCGGATACCATCCCATTCCCTTTCCCATTCCAGGCGGGCCGGTGTTTTATAACGTTCATGGCTACCCGAAGTGGAATGTCCCTGCGGTTGTGTGATCTCTTCCACATGAAAAAGTACCGGTGTGTGTGTTTCCCTGGCTATGCGAATACCCTCTTCAAACACTTCGCACATACCGGCATAATCCCATCCTTTTACTTTATAGATCCGGATGCCATTGGTACCTTCATTTTTCTGCAAACCGGCCAGTGCCTCCGATACGGACGCTTTGGTGGTCTGGTATTCTTTGGGAACGGAAATACCGTACCCGTCATCCCAAACAAAAACAGCTAAAGGCACCTGTTGCACACCTGCTGCATTAATGGTTTCCCAGAAATGACCTTCGCTGGTGGAAGCATCTCCAATTGTAGTAAAACAAACTTCATTACCGTTATTCGACAACTGGGTAAATCCCTGCAGTTCGGGGATATTCCGGAAAGATTTAGAAGCCAGTGCAAGCCCTAAAGCTCTTGGCATTTGGCCCCCGGTGGGGGCAATATCGCTGGATATATTTTTAGTATGGGCAAGGGCCATCCAATCCCCATTTTCATCCACCATTTTAGTGGCAAAATGACAATTCATTTGCCGGCCTGCGCTAAAGGGCTCCTGGCTAATATCGGGGTTGGCATAAAGCTGAGCAAAGATCTGTTCAGTGGTGGCGAGACCTGCCGCCAGCATAAAGGTTTGATCGCGGTAGTACCCGCTGCGGAAATCACCTGGCAGGAAGAATTTTGCCATGGCCACCTGGGCCACTTCCTTACCGTCGCCAAAAATGCCAAATTTGGCCTTGCCGCCCAGCACTTCTTTTCTTCCTAAAAGACTGGCTTCCCGGCTGATACAAACGACCCGAAAGTCATTCAGTACCTCGTTTCGGAACCTGTCAAAAGAGAGTTTTTCAGGGTTGACAACAGCAATCGGGTTAGAGCTTTCCATGCAGCAAAAATAGGAAGATTGATCACGGGGAAAACCCCTGTTAAAAAATACCTTTTAGTAGTGCAACCCCTCTGGCAATTGTGCCATCTTTATCGTAAATTTGAAATTCTAAACCCGCTAATAATGAAGAAAATATCTACGCTGGTTTTATCTTTTTGCCTGCTGGCCGGCATCAATGCCCAGCAAACCCATAGCGCTGATGATGGCCATAACCATGGCAGCACCGCCACAGCCAGTACCACTATGGATGAGGCCCTTTCCTTTAAAGAAACAGAACATGATTTTGGAAAGATACCCCAGCACAAACCCGTCTATTATTCTTTCAAGATCACGAATACCGGAAAAACACCGATCAAACTAGATAATGTTCAGGCCAGTTGCGGTTGCACCACACCTGAATGGAGTCGCGAACCGATCGCTCCCAGCGCCGTGTCGGTCATTAAAGTTGGTTATAATGCTGCAGCAGAAGGTGCATTTGACAAATCTATCACCGTAATCTACAATACCAATCAATCTAAACAAATAAAGATCAAAGGCACTGTGTGGAAAGCCCCCGATGGCCCCGCCCCTGCCAATGTATCTGTAAATTTTTTAAAACAACAATCCTTTTAAATCTTTAAGACATGAAGAAGATCCTGTTATTAGCCACTGCTTTCGTGTTCAGCTATGCAGCCATGGCACAAGTAAAAGCGGAAGATGTTTCGAAAGTGAATACCGAGAAACACGATTTTGGCAAAATAAAGCAAGGTAATCCTGTTACTTATTTTTTCGAGATCACAAATACCGGCGATAAACCCCTGGTAGTGGAAAATTCATGGGCTACCTGCGGTTGTACCACCCCCGAAAAAATAGTTGACCCGATACTGCCTGGCGCCACTGCCAAGTTGAAAGTAGATTTCAATGCTGCTGCAATCGGCCCTATCAATAAAGATGTGTATGTAAAATTTGCTGGTATCGAACAACCCAGGACATTGCATATTGTGGGTGAAGTACTGACAGCTGATGCTTATGAAGTATGGGTAAAAGAGTCAAAAGAAAAAGAGAAGGACAAAGCAGCCAAGCCAAAGCCGAAAGAGAAGCCAAACAACTAATAGAAGCTTTAACCGATCATATAAAGTCCCCTGACCGTATGGTGAGGGGATTTTTTATTTTTGCCATCAAAGCTATTGTATGAAGGAGCAGCTGGCAGAAACCTGGCGTATCCACCACCAGATGAACCACCTGGTGATCGACAACTGTACCGATGCAGGGATGCAAAAAACGCTAAGTACCCGTGGCGGGAGAACCGTATACCAGCAATGGGTGCATATCCATAACGTACGTATGCAATGGCTGGAAATTTGTGCAAAAGATATATGGGGAAAATATAATGTGCCGGATAAGGATGCTGCATTTGACAGGAAAGCATTAAAAAAATCGCTGGACCAGTCCGCCAATGGCATTGAAACATTACTGCTGCGCAGCTGGGACGATGGCGGCAAAGTGAAGGGGTTTAAAAAAGGGGTGCTTCCATTGCTCGGCTATTTCATTTCCCATGAGTCACACCACCGCGGTAATATCCTTCTCACCTTAAAACAAGCTGGCGAAAAAATTCCTGATGTGGTGAAATGGGGTTTGTGGGAATGGGGAAAATAATTTCCCCATTCAAAAAATATTTAATAGAAAAGCCATTTTAATTTTCCCTTTCCTTCATACTAGTTTTCCACATTTGCATGTTTAGCCACCTGATTGTCATTATTGCGTCAGGAAGCCAAATAATTCCGGCACGGATTTTATGCCAGTTCATCCAAATACCCCTGGTTATGGAAAATACAATGCTTAGCCTTGTGAAGCCTGATGTACTATCAGAAAATATGCTTTCTATCAGCCATTATATCAAACAATCGTACAGCTCTGCACGAAAGCAGGTACAGGAAGGAGTGAACCTTATCCAGGAAGGTGTGACTTTTATCAAGGAAGAGTTTACAGAGTATATCAACCTGATGGCACTCCCTGTCAATAACTTCCTCAAAGACATTGCAGAGATAGAAGCAGACTTCCGGAAGGAACTAACAGCAGAAGTGGATATTCCGCCTGCACCTGGTGTTGTACCGGTAAGTGTGGCTATTGCCACCGGACCCATGGAAGAAAACTATTGAACCACCGGTGGCTATCGGGACCGCTCTTCTTTTCTCATATACTCTTTAAATACTGCTGATTGCTGAACATATCTTATGATCTCAGCCTGAAATTGTTCATTTTGCCTGGCAGGTCCGTCCTGTGATGTAAAATAGATCGTAAAGAAACGATTGTTACGGAAATTATAATCAGGGTCTGTTACATCCCTTTCAGAAATGATGATCGCAAAAAGTTTTGATTTTTGTTCCGAAGCATCATCACCGGTGGTGCCTGTTTTAGCATAATAAAAATATGGCCCCGCATCTTTGAGCAAACTGCCCAGTTTCGCCGCTGTGCCGGTATATAAAGCTTCTTTCATTCCTGTAAACACACTTTCCCTCATCAGGGAAAGGTATTGACTGTAGATCACCCCATTGTTCACATCGAAAGCCTGGAACGGTTGTACGGTTGCATAAGGATTCAGTGTAAGCGAATAATTTTTATTCTGGCTGATCAGTCTTCCATAGGCTTCCGTCATTTTTACGGGTGGAATCATCACCTGGCTGCTGCCCTTTACATGCCCCTTGAAAGATGACATAAAAACATCGTAGGGAATGCGATGATCGATATTGCTTCCCTTCTGATCAAATAAGGCATACTCCGGCATGATAAACCCTGAGCGCCTGGCCGCTCCCATAAATAAAGTGGAATCATAACCCGAATTAAACCTGCCCGCATTGCCGGAGGAACGATAGGTAAATATGCCATAGTTGTTGAAAAGTCCTGTTGATACAAATGAGCTGTCTGATCCAAAATCCGCCTTCCCATTGGTATAGCCCGGCCAGTTTTCAAAACCATTCAGCCAGTATTGCCTGCCCTTATAACTGAAATACGGCCAGTGTAAATTTTGTTCAGGATTGGAAGTGGCAAAATGATTAGCCAAAATATCCTGCAAGCTTTGCCTGGAATACGAACCAAGTAATAATAGATTGGAGTGATAATAATTATCAGAATATTTCAGGTAGTCCTTTACGGTAGTGATGCGCCCGTTATTCTTTTCAAAATCATATTCCGCCACTTTCTCCCCGCCATAATATTGTTGCTTAACCGAAAATCCTTCTGCTGCAAATGCATCCCAGTCCAGGTTCAGCTGAGAGGCGATGGCGGAGAATACAACAGGTTTAAGCGTGGAACCGGGACCGGGATTTAATCGCAGCAAATTGATATTACCTACCTGTTTTCTTAACAAAGATTGTGACACGATACCGTTTTCACCACGGATCACTGTATTGAACCCCGCTTTATCATTAGGGTCGGGCCGTATCATCCCGTTAATAAAATCACTCATGGCGATCAGTCTTCCGTTACCATCCGCAATACAAATACCATACTCAGCACCGATATGATAACTGGTATCCATGGCCATCATCCGGCTGATCCGGGCCGACAATGAATCCATTAACCCCACATTCAAAGAAACATACGCATCCTTTTTATACATTCCCTTTGCGGTGTAATCGGAAGAAATGCCTTCTGCAAAATGACGGGCCCAGATAAAGCGGTCCGCCATTGGGTACACATAGAAACGGCTTCCGTTCACATAATAATTCTTCATGAATGCATCCGGCTGAACGGTAATGATCCTGTCCTTTCCATTATCAGTACTAAGCACAATAACACGGGAAGGATTGGATACCGCAATAGTATCCCCCGGCTTCAGATTCACCTTATTCCCGTTTAATATTAATGGAAGCTCAGCAGAGGAAGTATTGACCAGGGCCGGCTCGCCCAGCAAATCCTCATTGAATCTTTTTTTTAACACAAATGCCAGGTCTTTATCTATTCCGAACCGTTGCTGACCAGCGTAGTTGCCGGTACGATAGCTTGTTAACGACCCATTCGCAGCATTCCAGGATGTGATATTATAATCGGTGGTATCGCCAAACACATTACCGGTCCAGTACTGCTGCAAATGAGGCGGTGGTTCCACCCGGAAATAATTATCATTCACGGCCAGTTGAGGCTTGCCGGAATTCAGGTCAAGATAGAGCAGGCGGCTGTCATCCAGGTGGCGGGAGAAACTTCCTTTAGTATAAGCACTGATCTCTTTGAGAAAGAATTTCCCTGCATCGTCGAGGTAGCCGGATGCCAGGAGTTGTCGCAGGGAATCGGCAAACAATTTATCTTTTTGCGCCAGCCCCATTTTCCGGGTTGCAGGCGATGCATCAATATGGTCCAATATGGGTTGCAGGCGCAACTGGATATACATGTCCATATTCTTCGCCACCTCATTTACGGTAAATTCTTTGTTCTTATTAAAAGCAGGTTTAAACAGGAACAACAATAATACAAGCCCTGTGAATACGATCCCTCCGGGCACCATTTTCTTCCGGTTGGGATATTGCTCCAGCGATATTTTTTTGAATAACAATACCAGGAGGATAACAATGATCGAAGGGAACAGCACCGACTGCTTGCTCAGGATACTGCCAAAAGGAAGGTCCTGCCCGAAGAAAATATAACGCCCGGTTGCCGCCAGTATCACCAGCAATGCCGTGATCAATAAATAATTCAGCAGGGAAAAACCAGCGATAATAGAAGGATACTGGTTGTTGATGCGGTTTGTAAAATCAGGATATAGTTTATAAAAAGAGGCCAGCAACACAGCAGGAAGCATCAGCAATAATACATAGAGCAATACAGACCATTTACCGTGTTCGGCGATCATAAAGCGGCTTGCCACCAGGTCTGTTGCCTGTGCATTGTATTTGGCGCCTTTATTTTGCGGTGCATGGGGCAGCAGGTGAAACGCAGCGGAGTTCACCCCCGGGTTATTCTTTTCATAAATAAATGTGTTGATGAACCATTGGTTCTGTGCGGCCCGGATGACAGGCGTGTACGTTTTACCATCATCATAAGCTTCTTCAATGGCTTTATCCACCGGCATGGCCATTACATCGATCCTGTATTTGGTCATGGCCGCTTTTTCCAAAATTCTTTCTTTCGGAAAAAACAGGAATGCCATGGTAAACAGGCCTGTCGCCATACCTGCTGCGACCAGCATTTTTTTTCTTCTTTCCCACCTGGATAATA
Organism: uncultured Chitinophaga sp.; assembly: GCA_964606155.1. Taxonomy (GTDB): domain Bacteria; phylum Bacteroidota; class Bacteroidia; order Chitinophagales; family Chitinophagaceae; genus JJ008. The sequence continues at coordinate 43,573 of CAZSGD010000012.1, forward strand.
AACGGGAAACAGTATAAGCAATACTAATAGAAAAGATCACGTATCCTGCCGTATACAGCAATTGAGGCAGGTCCAGCAAATATTTGAAAATATAGGGGCCATACGTAAGATTGACCGCAAAAAGAATTATATATACAAAGCCTGTGCCGGCAAAAAGGGCCGCATTTCGTTTACTCCCCGCCGATAGTCCCGCCATGCTGTAATTGATACAAAGAAAAGCCTCATTGAAAAACAGGAAATTCAGGAACACGATTGCAAACCCGATATCCACCAACGCAAACAAAGCCAGCAGGCTCACTGAAAGCAGTACTTTCACCGGGTTGCTGATGAGGATATTGGCCCAACTGGCCGTACTCAATGCCCACCAGCTTTTTTCTGCAGCTGCCACCAATGGTGAATAACGATAAGAAATAAAAAGAAAGAGAAAATAACTCAACACTAACCCAATGGCCAGGTGCCGGCAGGTAGCAGGGTCAAAATCATTCAGCGCGGCAAACCCTCCTGCTCCGGTTAATAATAATGACCATGCCGTAAAAAAAAGAAACAGTGGTTTTCTTTTTTTCAGTAAGTGCATATTCACGATCTTATTGCTCCATTGCTGAACCGGCAAAAGACCGGTACTTCCTTCCTGGTAAGGCCGTTGCAAAACGGAAGCCAGCTTCTTTACAGAATATCTATAGACGGAGCTGAGAAGATGAAACCCCAATACAACCCCCAGCACAAGAGTGGCAAAAAGAATGATGCCGAAATTCCAGAAACTGTTCAGTTGTTGCAACGAAGGAAGGTCTAATCCTTCATAGGGCGGAAAACTTTTGTATCGCCAGTACAAAAAGAAACGGGTGGTCAGCAATACCAGGGTAACGCAAGAAAGCAATTGCCATATCCAGCTTAATTTGTAAGCAGGTTGCAGCCAGGAACTACCGAATATCAGGAGGAAAAAAATACCCAGGGATCCAAATATCAGCCACTGCCAGGCGGATGATGAAAAAACCTTGCCTCCCAGTTTCCAGTTGAATGAATCCTGCACAGAAAAAACCCAATTAACTCCGGGAAAACCTGCCGGCAATAGTAATTTATTATCCATCAACGGCAACTCCCGGTTGATATCATTCATGTTAGTTGCCCGCAATGCCAAAGGGGCTCCGGCCCTCTCATTTTTGTAGCTTAATAATACAGGGGCAAAAGCGTTCAGGCTATCTCCTTCAAATGATGTAAATAAAAACCCTTCATTGAAAACCACGGGCATTGCCGCCAGGTTTTTTGGATCGGAAACCAGGAACTTATTGATGCTGTGCGGGGTAAAATTCCCGCGGTCTTCCGCTGTTAGCGGGTAGGAAACAGGAAATTTATTCGCCAATTCAAAACTGTCTCTTCCCTGCAACTTCATCAGGAACTGGTTGCGGTTATTATCCCAAAAACCGATACCCCAGGCAATGGATGATGGGGCGGGAACCCGCTTAGAAAAAACCAGGCTGTTTCGATCAATATTGTTCCCGTCATATTTCACCTGCACGCCGGGTTGAATTAGTTCTCCGGAGATAAAATAGACCAGTTGTCCGGTTTCTTCTTTACCCACATCATCACGCAGCAGGAATAGCTGGCGCAGGGCCCTGTTTATGTTCTCCTGTGTGTACCAGGATGAGTTAATAAAATCGGGCGCATCTCTAAACAGATTCCATACACTGATACCCTTCTTTACCTGCTTATGTACCCGAAAACCTGTTTTGCCAATGCCCAGTTCAAAATTGGTATCGCTAATTGCTTTTATGCTTACCTGAACTGTATCGCTTGTAAATGACAATGGATGACCTGTGGCCGGGTAATGAACGGATAGCAGCTTATAACGGTCCTGCACACCCAAATAAAGCGGCTCTTCGGAATAAGAGGAAGAAATGCTGATCTCTTCTTTGCTCCTTCTCAGCACAAAACTGTTATAGGCATTTTGCCGGAAATGGGCAGTATCTGTTCTTCCCAGTTCCACCTGGCCGGCTACCCGGAAACCATCATGCCGTATAAAATAATGGTCCGTATTGCTAAAGGTCTTTAGCGATAAAGGCGGATGCATATGAAGATATAAAAAACCAAAGCAAGCGGACCCGATCAGCAGGAACACCCAGGGAAATCTTTTTCGCTGGGTACGGTTCCTGGCAAAACTTTTATAATATACTATTCCGTATACGATCAGTAAAGTGATCACAAAAGTATACAGGAATGTAAGGCTTGTAACAAACTGAAAAATGGTTAGCATCATGGCTGGTTCAGGTTGGTTTCTTCAAATACGGGGTATGAAAGGGTGTGCAGGGATGATTTGCTCAATGCCAATCGCAGTACCAGGGCCCTGTTACCCGAATCTGTATTCAATTTTTTCAACAAAGAGGTATCCAGTCCGTTGCCACGGGCAAAACCCTGTATCCTTTCCACCATTCTGCCACCAATGGCCAGGTCATTCACCCGCAGGTATAAATATTCGATATATAATAAGGACAGTGACACCAGCAGGTCGAGTATCTTCTCCCTGTCCTGCTCGCTGATCTTTGCAGGATTATTTTTATTGGTATCCGTTATGGTCAATAATGGTTTCAGGAATTTCTCGTAGGCATACTGTGCCACCGCGTTCTCTGTTTCGAGTACACCCTGCATAGCCAGGTTTTCGTCTTTTGCCTGGTCATTTCCCGGGTAATTCTTCACTTTATAAGCTTTCAACATTCCTTTCCGGATGGCATCATATTCATGATGAATGCCGTTATACTCCTTAATAACCTTGCTCATCCCTTCATTTTCCTTCGATAATTTGAGCAGTTCCGTATTCAGGTCACGGATCCTGTTTTCTAATGATGGTGGTGTCAGCTTGCCCTTACCATTCTTTTCTTTATTCACCTGCAGGTTTGACAAGGGTTCTGCCTTGTCACCCCATTTCGCCACCAGCTTATCGATCTTATGCTGATACCGGATAAACATATATAGCATACCTGCCAGTAACAATACAATGGCCCCGATACCGGCCGCCAACCAGGCAGCTGGGTTATCCTTTACTTCATCGGATTTGTTTTGAACCGGTAACTGTAATTGCGCCTGTTTGCTGTTATGATCGGCGATGAGGGAGTCCAGTTCTGAACGGAGTAAAACAGGGTTCCTGCCGGTTTTTTCCTGCGGTGTCAGTGTGTCCACCACCCGGACCGGCTTTTTATCAGGTGACTGCGCCAGGGAACTAACGGTCAGCAATACCCCGAAAACTGTTATCCAAATCTTATTTCGCATAGGTTTGATTTAATGATTAAAACTGGAAGAAGGACAGCACCCCCTGTCTTTTTTTCACTGGTTGTACCGGGGCAGATTCCTGTTCACGATGAATGTCCTGGTACAAGTGGGTCACGGAAGCCAGGTCGCCGGTATAACCCGGGAACATGGAAATGGTTTTCAGGTCCTGTATGGGTGAATACGTTTCTGCGATGGATGTTAAGATGCTGTACAGCGACCGCACTTCTTTTACCCGCTGGTTTTCCATCAGCCGCAGGTAAATATTGTCACGGGTGAAATAAATATCGACCGTTTTATTCTTGAATGCTTTTAGCTCCAGGTGATTTCTTCTGACCAGCGAGGCATTGTACAAAATATCATTACCCGGTTCGATCTTGATACCCCTGTACAAATACATATTGTTGTTCAGTACGTCCTTGTTTCCCGACAAACCTTCTTTTTTATCAATGGGAATGCCGGTAAAATCTGTGATCTTATAGGCACCACTGAAAGCGCCGTGGATGGCCACATTTTTATTATTGATAGCACGGCCTGATGGCACGGTGTTGATCTTTATATCATTTCCCAAAAGATTTCTCAATTCTTTCTCCAGCCTGGTCCGCAATGCATCAAAATAAAAAGCACGGCCACTCAGCATCACGGTCCTGATCCTTTTCTTAATGTCTTTGGTGATCACATCCCTGATGCTGGCGATAATACTGTAAGCAATACAGTCTGTTGCTTTTTGTATCAGGCCGGTTACTTCTTCATCCCAGCGGATATTACGGTCTTTCAATATAGCTTCTGCATATTGCAACAGGGTGGACTGGTCTTTGTGCAGGTTACCTATATTTCTCTCGGTACTGGCTGATGTTTCTGCTAATTGGGCAAATTCAGCTATACCCACGGCCTGCAAATACCTGAATCGCTTCTTTTGGTCCTCCATCAGTTGAATAAAATTCAGTACGTCGGCTGTCAGGTCCTGGTCACGCATCTGCCTGTTAATAAAGTCCTTTACAGCAATACTGTTGCTACCCGGAATAGCCTTTAATACCAGTGTCAGAAAATCTTCCACGAATCCATAGAGCAATACATTTCCTGCACCGGCAAATCCTGTCCGGAAAAAACTGGAATAATTCTCGTTATCATCTGCCAGCAGCATCGAGATATCTGTGGTGCCCTTTCCGCAATCTATCACCAGTGCCATATCTCCGTTGGAAAGATTTACATCCGAAGGATGTGTTTGCTGAAAACCCATGAAAGCGGCATCGCTTTCCGAAATGGTTTCATATTCTATATATAATGATCCTGGCTGTATTTGTAAGGATACCACTAAATTTTCCGTCCGGTTGCGCAGTTCCTGCAACATTTCAAATACATCATACTGCGTGTAGATATTCGGCACCAGCAGGGTAACAATGATCCCTCCCCGCTGAAACTCAGGTTTGGTACTGATCATCAGTCGTAATAACCGTAACAACACAGCGCTGATCAGTTCCTTTTTATGCGAACGGATGCTGTAGTCCTCTGTCCTGTTCCCGATGGTTAATTGAAGGCTCTTCTCAATACCCAGTTTGAGGTTAGGTATGATCTCATAATTGTCGCGGAAAGAAAAATCAGTGGCCGACACTTCCTGTTTTGCAATGAACAGCCTTATCTCATCATCTGTTATGTTATCGGTAAAATTGAAAGGGAATTGCTGTCGTTGATCTGCATCGATCCTTTTTTTCACAGCATAAAAAGAGCGGTACAACATAGGCTGGCCCGGCTCATGGTTGAGGAAATCTTCTCTCTTCCTGTTGCTCCTGTCCGTTACGTTCAGCCGGCTGACCAGGTTATCCAGAATATCATATTGCATAATGGCCGATTGGGGCCCGCAATTTTTATATCCCACCTGGCTGGCTTCGCTGCCAAAATCGATCACCACCCGGTGGCATTGTTGGGAGCGGGTGATGGTAAACAGAAAATTGCCTGAATATTTTTCTTCTTCACTATGCTGTAATGTAACGGTTAGCAACAAAGGTGTTTGCTCCACTTTGTATTTATAAAAGCCGAGCAAGACCCTTTTGGTATCGGCTGAATAATCCAGGCGCAAACCTGATTCCTCATCCCAGCAAGGTTCAACCGCAAATGCCGTGTTCTTGCGGATCAGCAGTTCAAACCCGCTCTCCTTTTTGCGAAGGGAGATATGACATTCACTCAAAGGAATATCCTGCTTACCGGATGGCGCCATCTGGTTCAGTACAATGCGTCCCGGATCTTCGATCGTTATTAACGGTGTCAGTACCCGGTCTTCGGCATGGACCACAAAATTGAAATCCAACTCTGTTGATGAAGCTGCCTGTGCTGTATATGTTTCAAGCTGGCGGGGGCGGTTCTCCAGTCTTGCAACGAAATAACGGTCACTGCGGATCAGTAACGGTAAATAGTATAATGCCATGGTATCAGAATATAAAATGATGGATAAAAATTGTTTTACTTATTCCCTGCAAAACCACCTGTCGTTATAATTGCCTGAATGATTCTCTTTATCTATCGAATAACAAAAATTGAATGACCTGGCCGTGATGGATTCAAAAGCCAGGGAGATGCTGTCGCCACGGAATGTTCCCGGTAATTCTCTTTTTATCGCTTGCCCATAAGGAATAGCGCCAAACTGCAGGGTGTCCCGGCTGCTTTGTTTTTGATTCTTCCACACTACGAATCGCACCACGGCTTTATCCAGCTTTAAGCCGGTGGCATTATCCAGGCTTACCGTTACATTAAAGTACTTGTCGCCGGAAGTACTGGTCTCGTGTTCCCCACTGGCCTGCAGCAATATTTTTTCCGGCCAGGTGTTACGTGTGCGTAAATTGAATTTTGTATTCTTATCAATACGCTGACCTCTTGTGAATTCAATATCGGCAATGAGCGAGTCCACATCCATATAGGGTACATTGGCGGGTCTTGTCGCCTGCACCTGCAAGGGCGCTGCTTGTTCCCATTTAATACGGGTAAAATTGTACACCAGGAATATGCCCGTACCAATCACCGTATACAACAATATCTTTTTCGCCAGGCGTTGGCGTGACCGGGGTTTGACGGTGGGCCCTGCATCAGGTATATGCACCCCATTGGTGGCCTGGGTAACTTTTTTGACTTTAAAAAAATAGGGGAATGTTTTACAGAAATCAGCATAGCTCATCCATTCGCTGGTACTGAATAACCAGATACGAACAGCATCTTTGACGGCTGTGGCTTCGATGAGCTGCCTGAGTTCCTCTTCCGACTGCGCTTCCCTCACCCCATTTGTTCCGTCCGTGAACAAAAATTTCTTCATGGGCTGTGTGATAGATGTAAATTAAGCGTAGATGTGCGCTGGTAGGCAGTGATTTTTGTGTGATATCAAATATATACTGTGAAATAAGCTTTGCAACCATCCTGCTGAGGTTACAACATTTATTTATGAAAACGATGACCAGCAAAAAACATCTTATGATTTTCTAAACAATTGCCGCTCAAAAAACCTTTTGACCATTACAATATTTCCCGTCACCCCTTCGTTACCGCAGCACTATATTTCACCATGATACGAACGCTACTCCTGCTGACATTTTTAGGAAATCAGTTCTCCCACGCACAAAATACTGCGGCGGCTGACTCATCGTCGAAAGATGCAACAGTGAACGTAACCGTTACCGATATGAAAATAAAACCCCGCAAGGGTGAACAGGTCATTTTCCGCGGGGAGAAAACAGGAAAAATATTCATGTGCCTGTCAGATGCCGGTGGCAAAGCCAAACAAATGCTGCCACCCGGCGATAATTATCATGTAAGTGTGAAAAGCATTTCCGATACTACAAAATATATGATCCTGAATGTACCGGCTCTCGCAGAAGATGAATATTTTACCGAACCATTCTGGGTGAATATAAAATTCGATCCTCCCCGCCATTATCGCCTCGACCATGTGCATTTTGATACCGATAAAGCCACGCTGCGGCCCGACTCCTACCCGCAACTAAAAGAGTTGCTCGAATACCTGCAGCGGCATGAGGAGATCAATGTGGAGATCGGAGGCCATACCGACAATGTTGGCAATGATGCCCACAATCTTAAGCTTTCACAGGACAGGGCAAATACCATTCGTAATTACCTGGTACAAAAAGGTATAAAAGCGGCCCGCGTTACTGCCAGGGGCTATGGCGCTTCTCAGCCGGTGGCAGAGAATGACACAGAAAAGGGCCGCCAACTAAACCGGAGGACCGAAGTAAAAGTGCTCTAGTTTTTTGCGGTAATGCTATGAGATACCGTTGTTTTTGAGTATTTTGTTAGCAAATCCAATATCGTGAAAAGAGCGCTACTCCTTTCATTATATGCCATTTGTGCATATACCCTTACCGCCCAGCCATCAGACACTTTAGGTGCATTAGTGCAGCAGAAAGAAAATGTCATTACCGCCAACACCATTATCAAGATCGAGAACCTTGGCCTGAAGATCAATTCCAATCTGCCCGAATTGCGCCCTACTATTTCAGCCGACGGCGATATCCTGTTCTTTATTTGCCAGAACCACCCGGCCAATACCCGATATAAAGAGATCAGAAACTCACAGGACATCTGGTATTCATTCCGCGACGCCAATGGTAAATGGAGTGACGCGATGCACCTGGGCTATCCGTTGAACACATATTATTTCAACGCGGTATTCTGGATCTCGCCGGATAATAACCGTATCCTCGTCCGCAATGCTTTTATCAATGGCGATTACGTGGGTAATGGCGTTAGCATGAGTATGTTGGGTGAAGATGGCCGCTGGAGTAAACCGCAGGCATTGCGCATCCGGTATTTTGAAAAATATGATAAGGGCCAGCAATACGGGGCCAGTATGTCGCACGACGGTCAAACATTACTGTTATACTTTGGTGAATCAAAAGCCAGTGTCAACAACGATATTTTTGTTTCTTTTTTACAAAAAGACGGGACCTGGTCAGAGCCTAAAACATTGGGCAAAAAGATCAATCTCCCCAATTATGATGAACTAACCCCTTATCTCGCAGCAGATGGGGTGACATTATATTTCAGCAGCAACAGGCCTGGCGGTTTTGGCGATAATGATATCTGGATGACGAAGCGACTGGATAACAGCTGGCAGAAATGGAGCGACCCGGTGAACCTCGGCGAACCGATCAACTCGGCCGACTGGGATGCGTTCTTTACACTCGATGCCGGAGGTGAATATGCCTACCTTACTTCTGCACAGGGTGGATTTGGCGAAAGTGATATTGTGCGGGTAAAATTACTGGAAAGAGAAAAACCAGATCCCGTGGTATTGGTAAGCGGTAATGTATATAATAAAAAAACGAACGAACCGATCAGTGCTTCTTTGTTGTATGAAACATTACCCGATGGTGTGGAAGCAGGAAATGCGATCTCCAATATAACAGATGGATCTTTCAAGATCGTATTGCCATATGATAAGAATTACCTGATACGGGCCACCGCCGATCATTTCTTTGCGCAATCAGAGAACCTCAACCTGGATTCGCTGGTGAAAGCCGGTTATAAAGAGATCCACAAAGACCTTTACCTGGTACCCATCGAAGTGGGCCAGGTGGTGCGCCTGAATAATGTATTTTTTGACTTTGATAAATGGGACCTGCGCGGCGAATCCTTCCTGGAACTGAACCGGGTGGTGAAGCTGCTGGAAGATAATCCCGCTATCGTCATCGAGATGAGTGCACATACCGACAGCCGTGGATCGGATGAATATAATTTCAAACTGAGTGATAACCGTGCCAGGTCCTGTATGGAATACATCCTGTCGAAAGGTATATCCCCTTCAAGAATTTCGTCTAAGGGTTATGGTGAAACGTTGCCTGTTGCCACCAATGATACCGATGACGGAAGACAGCTGAACCGGAGAGTGGAATTCAAGATCATCAAGAATTGATACCTGTCATTACCAGCGGTTATTCTTCGTTTCCGGGTTAAACCAAAGAACGGAATTACCCGAGCTGTGTTCGTTTTCTTCCCAGAACCGGTTTTCGGGGTCCCTGATCCATTTGCCATCCACTACAAACTTGTAAAGATGTTTGCCGGGTGATAAATGTACGGTGATGACCCATTCACCATTTTCTTTCTTCATCGCCCATGCCTGGGGGTTCCAGTTGTTGAAACTGCCGGACAGGAAGACTTTTTTAGCATTCTCATTTCCTTTCAGGCGGAATGTATAATTGGGTTGCAGTACCAGGGTGGAAGTTGCTTTATTATCTCCTTTCACAACAGGAGGATTGGCCGGGTCAGGCATCCATTTTCCATCTGCTATAAACCGGTATTCATAATTACCTGGTCCCAGTACATACGGCAACTCCCACCCGGTAGCGGTACGTGTCATATACAGTTCATTGTCCCTCCACCCATTGAATGATCCCTGTAATACCACTTGCTTTGCATCGCTATAACCATCCAGTTTAAAAACATACGGTTTACCGATGGAGATATACGAATTATAATCATTGAACTCATTGGGGAAGCGATTCGGGTTGCCGGGGTCAGCGATCCAGTTTCTGCCGACTATATATTTATAAGTATGTGTGCCCTCTGCGAGATACAATGACAGTTCCCATCCATCACTGCCTTTTTCCATCTGCAGTTCATCTCCGCTCCAATGATTGAAACTGCCAGCCAGGTAAACTCTCCGGGCATCCGTATAACCTTTCAGGCTGAAAGTTGAATTTGTATAATAAAAAACAGAATTAGTATTCCCTTCCTCATCATTTTCGTTGTTGCGGTTATCATCATCCACGATCCAGTTGCCATCCACAATAAATTTATACCAGTATTTACCGGGCTTTAGTTTTACCCCGGCGATCCAGCCACTGTCTGTTTTAGTCATTAATAAAGTGCCGGGATCCCAATCATTGAAACTACCTGCCAAATAAACTCTCCGGGCTTCTGTATTGCGGCGAAGGAAAAACGTAACCACGGAATCTTTTATAGCAAAAGGATATTTATTCCTGAACCGGTTATAGCCAAATACCACGGCATTGCTGACTGCCGGGAACCGGGCCCCAAAAGCATCTTTACCAGTGAGCATGATCCGGTCGGCCGGGTTATTGATCTCATCAAATGCAGCCAACGATTTTTCCAGCGTAAAACTCTGGTTATTGTTCAAACCGATCTTCCATCCTGCCAGGCGAATAGAATCGGTATCACCGGTACTGATAAAACGCTTCAGGGCCAAATGTCCCAGGTCGAATTGGGCAATAAATTGATCCAGTTCTTTTACGGGCAAATTCTTGCTGAGCCAGATATACATTTTCCCATTCTTCACGGTATATACTTTCAGCGAATCCTGTGCCTGGGAGGAAACAACAGCGATCAGCATGAAAACGATCAGGCAGCAACAGGTCTGCAGCCATGCTTTCATGATATATTTTCTTCTGATCCTCATTTCCATACATACATTTTGTTCGTTACAAAATTAAACCCAATTTTTTTGAGAGACAGGAAATCAAATCCCAGTATACCGTCCACGCATCCCCCATAGGCAAAACAGGTTTTTTCCAGGTTGGTGATCAGTACCGGCAGGTTTTTTATCGACTGGTCCCCTATCTGCAAGGATTCCAGATCGCCTTTCAGCACCTCAATTTTTTTATTCCCCACACCCGTCAGCAAGGTCCTGCCCGTAATAGAAATACTTTCAAATACTTTATCGGGCAGGCGGCTGTCCAGCATATTGGTTTCTGCGCCACTATCCACGATCAGTTTTATTTTTTTCCCGCCCAAAACAGTTTCAAGCATAATGCGGTTATCCATGATCCTGATAGGTACAGTGCTATAGGCTGTTTCATCTTTCAATAGCTCATGACGGTAAGAAGACGAATTTTTACGGTTGAACCGATGCAGGTGGATCTGGTTTTTTTCAAAATCAATGATCATTTCAAATTTATCCAGCAAAGACATCCCGATCAGCCCTAATATTTTCACCCCTTTGCTGTTTTCAATATTACCCAGGTTGGCCAGGTCGGCTGGCACCTGGTAATAACGGGCATCCCCCAGTGAAAAATTGGCCACTTTCGTCTGCTTAACCGTGAAATCCGTGCCGGTAATACCATTGCGTTCTTCATCGTTATCATAGCTGGGATAGTTACGGAAATAAGTAAGATTCAGTACCAAATGAGGACAGCCCGTATCTAAAATAAAACTCCCTTCGGTGGTATCAGCCCGGGCTTTGACAAGAATCAGGTTTCCTGCCCTGCTAAAATGAAGGATAAAAGAAGAAGAGTCGGCAGAGACCACTTCGGGCACCAATTCCACCCTGATACCCGGGCCGGACGCCGGAACCACCAACCCTGCATGGGCACTCCAAACCGAACATGCAACAAGTATTGCTATCCCAATACTCCTGAAAAATAGACCTGTAATGGGCATGTTGCGGTTTAATGATTAGTGTTCAGGTAAAAATAGTCCGGTCTTTGTACCGGTATATAACGCAATTGACAAGCGGCTGGTTACAGGGGATAAATGAAGTTAGCTTTCTGTTAATATGCCATCCCCATAGATAAATGTAACCACTTAAAAGAAATAAGTGTCCATTTCAAACCACCCTTTTTTGTTGTCAGTAAAAGCCGCATAAGTCAATCTAATACTACAAAGAGATGAAGAAACCGCACAAAAGCTTCCTAAGTTCTGGTATAGGAAAGAGCCTCCGGGAAATCGTTTCTTTGTGTCAGCAAAGGAGATATAACAAACCGATATAATAATATTTTCCCTGTGAAGAAACCTGGCCATGCCCATGAAAAACCAAAATACGTACTCTTGAAATGTAAGCTATCAATCCATCTGTACTGACGTGAACGGGCCTGTATCCTGTAGAAAACAAATATTACATACATTAAAACCGTTTCTTATGCAAACCACCGGCCCCGTTACAACACACCTGCGCTGGCTGGTAAACCAGCTAATGACAAGCAGCCAATCCGTAGCTGTGAAAAACAAAAGTTTCTTTGTTAACGATGTACCTGCTGAATTGTATTTCAGTGCCGATGCCGAATGGGTGCCGGCCGTGGTAAGCGGGCTCCTCCGGAATATGGCCGCTTATGCCCGGGATAGTTGTATCAGGATCTCTGCAAAATGCTGTGACGGCATGATCCTGGTCCAGGTAAGGGATAATAACCTTTGCAATACTATCTCCGTTGTGAATTCCTTACAGCAAATGCAGGGGATCACACAAAAGATGGGAGGATTTTTAGGAGTCACGAGTAAAAAGAAAGAAGAAACCGTCATCACTTTTAGTTTTCCGGCCCCGGCGCTTTCAGCGTAATCAGCAATTAAACTCTGCCCCGCCATTCACTTTCTCATTCAGCTGTACCCGTTATACATAATGTGTAACAGGTACAGCTAATGATTTACACTTAAGTTCCAAAAAATACCACAAATCAGGTATTGTCTGCATTCTGTTTGCGCCCTAACTTCACCCTGTATTTTTTACTACTCCCTGTTATCTGTTCCCCTGAATACAACATTCAAGTCTCTCCTTAGCAGCAACGGTTATTTTTTTTGAAACCTTATTCTCTCTATATATGCTATTATTTGTCACACACCCCAATTTCCCTTAATGCATAGCAAACACATCCGGCGAACCGGGTCATAGCAGTTCATGACCCGGTTGCCCTGGCCGGAATCAACCTGAGTAGATGGCGGCTTAGAGTATAGTTACAACGGCGAAGGACGAGTTCCTTCGCCACTTTTTTACACCCTTGCTATTTCACTCTCGTATAATTAAAAGGTATCGTATCCTTTCCCCCCTTACTATTAGGGCCAACTATAAAGGCATGGATGGTGTTGACATCAGCAACTGTATAATTTATATCGGTGGGAAAATCATGTGCGGGGTTACTGAACTGCACCTGGTGTCCCGTCAGCATAGAAGAAGTGAATTTTATCGCCTTACCATCATTTTGTCCCTTTACCGTGTTCTCAAACACCCATTGATTGTTTTCCGGGTATATACTCGCTTGCTCATTCCAGGAAGTGTCGGCTCCTTTTACACTGTATGCACGGGACTGGTAACCTTTCTCATTTTTTGACCATTCTTCAAAACTTTTTCCATCTTCACTTTTCCAGGTGCCCACCAATTTTTCAAATACCAGTTGCCCGGCGGGTACACTTTCTTTTTTTGCAGTGTCGCTTATCGTTTCAGTTGCCGGGGAATTATTTTTTTCGTTGTTGCAGGCGATCATTATTCCCGCTATGAACAGCATCATAACTTTCTTCATATAGTAGTATTTTATGTGCCGCAAAATATCAAAGGGCCAAATTTCAAAATTGTAAAATTGCGACAATCAATCGGCGGCTACAAAAAGAGAGGAAAGCCTCAGGCTATCGCTATAAAATGATTTCGGGCTGATGCCTGCAAACTCTTTGAAATCCCTGATAAAATGGGCCTGGTCGTAGTACCCGCTTTCATAGGCCAGGGCAGTAAGGTTGGTGAATTTTTTTTGTTCCAGCAATTTCAATGCTGTCTGCAGCCGCGCCACACGGGAGAGTTGTTTGGGGCTAAGCCCGATCGCAGTAGTGAATTTTCTTTCCATATTTCGACGGTTGATATTCAGCTTACCCGCCAGTTCGGCCATACCGAGCTGACCTTGTGACTGGAATATAACTTCCACACAGGATTTGGCCACCCGGTCCACCGTTTGCGGATCAGCCAGCCGGGATAACAGGAAAGATTCGATCAGCGCTATTCTTTTTCGGTTATCCGGCGCTGTTATGACCTGTTCTTCCAGTTCCACCCCTTTTTCACCAAATACCTCCGCAATGGCCACGGCCTTATTATCCAGCGCTGTTACCGGCATACACAAAAAAGGCATTAATCCCTCGGGCAGGAACCTCGCCGCTACTATACCACTGACCCCGGTGGGTGCTATTTCGATGAACCGGGAAATTTGTCCAAATACAAAACTCCTGGGCTGAATGATGGAGGAACCGTCCTCAAAAAATTGCTGAAAAAGGTCGCCATAATGAAAGATCAACTCCATACATCCGTCGGGCAAAACCCTTTGTTTCACGGGTTCGGTTTCTGCAGGCGCATCCAGGGTCCAGAAGCATTTTACAAATGATTGCAGATCAGGTGAGGGTGTGTAAACCTGGTAATCCATTGACAGTAAAACTATAGCAAATAAAATAACCGGAATAAAAAATCCTATCTAATTAAATACTCAAGTGGCTCGAGTTTTACTATCGTATGATCGGGATATCTGGCCCAGATACTTGAAATCACAATTGTCCATCCTTCTTCTATACTTCTTATGCTTTCGACAGACTCTTGTGAAAACGCATTGCCCACATTATGAACAAATTTTAGATTGCCCTCAGCACTTTTAAAACTAATATCAAAGCTGTCAACTACTAATCGAATCTCAAGACCTGTTTCATTAGTGGCATAAGCCATGACCCCGCCCTGTGCCTTGAACACACTTTTGGGAATCTCGGATAGGTTGGAATAGCCACCAACAATCGCTACTGGCCGTGGAAGCGGGATTACCTGCCAAATGTGTTTCGCCAGCGTTTCCTGTTTTTTATTTTTGATTACATAGATGGTGAATTCTGCAGTACCCAGAATTGATGGCTGGAATTTATAATAACAATCTTTAATCTTCATAACGCTTCCATTAGTCACATTCACTTTTATTTCATCACAATCATACCCTTCTGCCAGGATCATAAGCGGGTTCTCAAATCCTATATAGGCGTAGTTGTGCTGCCGACCCTTCATAATGACGGTTTCCTGGGCATCTGCCGGGAAGGCAATGACTATCGCTAAGAAAATAAGGTAATAACGCATGGCTTTCTCTTTATAACGAAAAAGCTGTTGTATTATGATAATTGGCTAGCTTTTACGGTTGACTTCGGGCTTCTCACTTATCTTTGCCCCATGCTTACTATTTCACATCGTGGCCAGCAGATGCCACCCTCGCCAATACGGAAA
>CAZSGD010000012.1:58883-115610 GCA_964606155.1 uncultured Chitinophaga sp.
CATGCTTACTATTTCACATCGTGGCCAGCAGATGCCACCCTCGCCAATACGGAAACTGGTACCGTATGCTGAGGCTGCCAAGAAAAAGGGGATCAAGGTCTATCACCTGAATATAGGCCAGCCCGACATTGAAACACCACCCGTTATTATGGATGCGGTCCGGCATGCCGATATCAAGGTGCTGGAATACAGTCATAGTGCCGGCAATGAAAGCTACCGACGCAAACTGGTACAGTATTATAAAAAAGTGGGTATTGATGTTTCACATGACCAGATACTCATTACCACCGGTGGCAGTGAAGCCATCATGTTTGGTTTCTTTACCTGCCTCAATCCCGGTGATGAAGTCATCATTCCCGAACCTTTTTATGCCAATTACAATGGTTTTGCCTGTGCGGCCGGCGTGAACGTGGTGCCTATCACGGCACATATTGAAAATGGTTTTGCCCTGCCTCCGATTACCGATTTTGAAAAAGTAATTACCAATAGAACAAAAGCGATCATCATCTGCAGTCCCAATAACCCCACCGGCTATTTATACAGCCGCGAAGAAATGGAAGCGCTGAAAGAAATCTGCATCAAACATCATCTATATCTGTTCAGTGACGAAGCGTACCGTGAATTTTGCTACGACGGCGATTATGTGAGCGCCATGCATTTGAAAGGCCTGGAGGAAAACGTGGTACTGATGGATACGATCAGTAAAAGGTACAGCGCCTGCGGCGCCAGGCTGGGTGCCCTGGTAACAAAAAACAAATCAGTATATAATGCCGCGATGAAATTTGCACAGGCAAGATTAAGTCCCCCGGGGCTGGCACAGATCATGGGTGAGGCAGCCGTGGACCTCCCGGATTCCTATTTTGATGCCCCTAAGGCCGAGTACCTGCGACGGAGAAATTTGCTGGTAAAAAGACTGAATAATATGCCCGGTGTGTATTGTCCTAACCCGGGCGGGGCATTCTATGCCATTGCAAAATTACCCATTGACGATTCCGATAAGTTCTGTCAGTGGTTATTGGAATCCTTCTCGTATAATAATCAAACAGTGATGCTGGCTCCGGCCACCGGCTTTTATGGCACGCAGGGTTTGGGTAAAAATGAAGTGAGGCTGGCCTATGTACTGAACCTCGATGCCATCAATGCCGCGATGGACTGCCTGGAAAAAGCACTGGAGCAATACCCGGGTAAAACGGCCATCACTAAAAAAGCGGTTGCGGCTGAGGGTTAGTTTATCCAAAAGTCCTGAGAATGTTGGAAGCTGCCTCCCGGCAGCTTTTATGTTATCTGCTCTCCTTGTTGTGCCATATTTATTAACCGTCATTTGTAACACGTTAATTTTCTATTATATTTAGGCCACATTTCAAACAAAATCATGCTTTATGAGAAAAGCCCTCCTGCTTTTACTACCCCTGCTATTTATTGCAACCATCGCTTTCGGACAAAAAACCGTTACCGGCAAAGTGACAGATGATAATGGTCTCCCCCTGGCCGGAGTATCCGTAAAATCCAAAAAAACCGGCAAAGGCACCATTACAGCGAGTGATGGTACCTACCGGATAACGATCAATGCGGATGATGAACTGGAATTCTCCTTTGTAGGTTATACCACTCAAACCTCCAGCGCAAGCGCCGGCGAGGTGAATATTACTTTGAAACTGGGTGATAAAGGCCTTACGGAAGTGGTATTGGTGGGAACTCGCCGGTTAGGCCGGGTAAAAACAGAGACCACAGCACCCGTGGATGTGATCAATGTTGGACAAACCACTGCGCCCACTGCACGCATGGACCTTACCTCGGTATTAAATTATACAGCCCCTTCCTTCAACTACAACAAACAAAGCGGCAGTGATGGTGCAGATCATATTGACCTCGCCACCTTAAGAGGACTGGGGCCGGACCAAACATTGGTGTTAGTAAATGGTAAGCGCCGTCATCAAACAGCTTTTGTGGCTGTGTTTGGCACCCGTGGCCGCGGTGCTTCAGGCACAGACCTTAATGCTATTCCGGCATTTGCCATTGATCGTGTGGAGATATTACGGGATGGAGCTTCTGCCCAATATGGTTCCGATGCCATTGCCGGTGTAATCAACCTTATTACCAAAAAGAATATCGGAAAAGTTAGCGCCACTATGGGCTGGGCCGGTTATCATGATCCAAAATTCAACACCGCGTATGAAGAAAATCTTTTTTCACAATACGAACATGCCAGCAAAGTAGACGGTAATTCATTTTCCACCAATGTGAATTTTGGATTGGCATTAGGTAAAAAAGGGGGTTACTTTAATGCTACTTATGATGTTTTGACAACAGGCAAAACTTTCCGCCAGGCCCTGAAAAATGATAACTATGAAACGGATGAAGACGCATTACCGTTGAACATCTATCGTCGCGGTAATGGTGATGCCGGGTTGAAATCATTTGGGGGTTTTTATACCCTGGAGCTACCCGGTAAGAATGTTACACTGTATGCCTTTGGCGGGCATAATCATAAATCCTCTGATGCGTATGCCTTTACCCGGAATTTTTCAGCCAGGCCTGACCGGTTTCCCACGCAACCCAATGGTGACCTGATTTTCGTTCCTTCCATCATGAGAGTGGCGGATGACGGTGAGGTTTGGTACAGCCCGCATATACAAACCAAGATCAACGACGTATCCGTAACAGGTGGTTTGAAAGGTGTATGTCATAACTGGAACTGGGACCTGAGCAATACAACCGGCAGAAATAATTTCCATTTTTATGGTGATAAAACTTTCAATGCTTCCTATGCTTCCAACTATAATCATTTTGATGACGGCGGTTTTTCTTTCCTGCAAAATACCGTGAACCTCAACGTTAGCCGTGAATTCTCCAGCCGTTTCAACCTCGGAGCAGGTGGTGAATACCGTTATGAGAACTATAAAATATACGCAGGAGAAGAAGCGTCTTACAGGAATTATGATCTAAGTGGTGATAAAGCCACCGGGGCGCAGGGTTTCCCGGGCTACCAGCCGGCCGACGTTGTCAATGCAAAAAGACATGTGGTGGGCGGATATGCGGATGTGGAGTATGATGCCACTCCTGAATGGCTGATAAACCTGGCTGCCCGTGCAGAGAATTACAGCGATTTTGGATTTACACACAATTATAAACTGGCCACCCGTTATAAAGCCTCTTCCGATATCAATATCCGTGCATCAGTAAGCACGGGCTTCCGGGCACCTTCATTACAGCAGATCAACTTCAGTTCATCTTTCACCACTGTGCAGGCGGGTAATATCTCTGAAGTAAAGATCGCCCCCAATTACAGCTCCCTCGCCAAATCTGCCGGCATCCCTGATCTTACACAGGAAAAAAGTGTGAGCGCCAGTCTCGGTTTTACCTGGAAAGCTACAGCTGACCTGAGTGTAACATTGGATGGCTATTGGACAAAGATCAAAGACAGGGTGGTATTGAGCGGGCAGTTTGATGGCAGCGATCCCGACCTGGATGCAGGGTTGAGGGCACAAATGGCATTACTGAATGTGGGCCTCGCCCAATTCTTTGCCAATGCCGTTAACACCAGCAATTATGGAGTGGATGTGGTGGTGGATTATAATAAAAAGATCGGCAGCAACAGGATCAAATTGTTATTTGCCGGTAATTTACAAAACATGAAGATCGATAAGATCAATGTGCCGGCTAAACTGAGTGGTTCAGAGTTTTTACGCAAAACTTTCTATAGCGACCGTGAAGAAAAGTTCCTGCTCGCTTCTGCCCCCAAAGTAAAGGCAACAGCCACTTTTGAATATGGTATTAAGAAACTGACCCTGGGCACACGCCTGACTTACTTCGGTAAAGTAACCCTGCTGGGGTATGGCCAGGATGGTTTGGGTATCAATCCTACTGTTCCTTTGGATAACGGCAGTGGTGATGTGCCGGATGAATTTGTATATGGTGGCAAACTGGTAAATGACATTTACCTCAGCTACCCCATGGGTACTAAAGTAACATTATTTGCAGGTGCTGACAATGTGCTGAACACCCACCCGGATTTTGGAGTTGCAGCTGGTGCAAAAGGCTGGGCTTATAATACGGAAACTGGTGGCCCCTGGGATGCAGTACAAATGGGAAGTAATGGAAGGCGCCTGTTCGTCCGTTTAGCATTTAGTTTCTAACGTTTGCTTGTCCTGATAAAAGAAAGTCGCCGGCAACGGCGGCTTTTCTTTTTTATATCGACGGGCTATCTGAGACTTATTAGTTTTTGCTTTTCTTCCAGCATCATTTGCAGAAAATCTTTATTAATTACCGGGAATTTAACCGGGGCTTCAGGTTCGTCCCCGTATTCATTCAGGACCAGCTTCCACCAACCCACATTTTTCCAACGCCCGAGTTTATACCCAACTTTTTCGTATGTGGCAAAATATTTAAACCCGCATTTCTCATGAAAAGCCACGCTGGGTTCATTGGGAAGATTGATGACTGCATATACATTTCGAAACCCCTGCCTTTCCAGTATTACAAACAATGCTTCGTATAATGCTTTGGCGATACCGGTACCCCGGTAATCATCGGCGATGTAGATGGAGCTTTCGGTGCACCACTGGTAAGCGGTACGTTCCCGGTGACGGGTGGCATAGGCATAGCCGGCAATAATGCCATTATCTTCATATACCAGCCAGGGCCATGTTTCCAGGTAAGTTCTTATGCGTTCTGCAAAAGCATCCAGCGAAGGCACTTCGGTTTCAAAAGTGAAGGAAGTGTTTTCGATATAGGGGGCATAAATTTTTAATATGCCCGCAGCATCGGCAGCTGTGGCCAGGCGGAGTGACATGGCGCTAAATTAAGAGGAAAAAGAATCATACATTTATTTACTAGTTGAAAATTGGGTAATAGTAGCGCAATACGAAAATTTGGGGCCCTGGCATCTGTACTTTTTATATCTATTGTTTTAGGTGGGATCTATGGTATCATTCATGACCAGGTTACTTATACTATTTCCCCAGAATATTTTACAAAATTTAAGTTTAAACAATTCCCGATGGCCCAGGCAATATCGCCAAGGTTAGGCGTGTCGGTTGTCGGGTTCTTTGCTACCTGGTGGGTAGGCCTGATCGTTGGAATTTCGTTCGGAATGACAGGGTTCGGATTCAAAAATCATAATATCATGTTGACTGTGATTTACAAAGCAGTCGGTCTTTTATTTTGTATTGCCTTAATAACCGGATCAGCAGGTTATTTATATGGCAAAACTGTTTTGATCAAAAGAGAAGTAAACTGGTGGTTACCTCCGGATATTGTCGATAAAAACAGTTTTATAGTTGTTGGCTCAATACATAATTTTAGCTATATCGGCGCTATATTGGGGCTGGCTGCTGGAATATTCTACATCATGAGGCAAAAAAAGACAGAAAGACTGAGTAAACCCTTTTCTTAATTTCAATTTTGACGGCCTGTGGGCCTGTCATAAAATTTTGCAAATATGGATCTCTCCGCACAACTGGCAAAACATTTCCGCGATGTCCATTTCGGGGGAAACTGGACAGCTTCAAATTTGAAAGACGCCCTTGTTGATGTTACCTGGCAGGAAGCCACTAAAAAGATCCCTTCCTTCAACAGCATTGCCGCTCTCGTTTTTCACATGAATTATTATGTGAGCGCCGTACTGAAAGTGCTGGAAGGAAAAACACTGGATGCCAGTGATAAATACAGTTTTGATCTGCCACCTGTCTTTTCAAAAGAAGACTGGCAGCGATTGCTGGATAAAACATTTTCAGAAGCAGAAAAATTTGCCGCTCTTTTGGAACAATTGCCCGAAAGCAAATTGTGGGAAACCTTTGCAGATGAAAAATACGGTATTTACCACCGCAATATGCTGGGCATCATCGAGCACACCCATTATCATTTAGGGCAGGTGGTGATCATTAAGAAAATGATACGGCAGTAAATAATTAACTCCTTTGTTGGTGTGCTGTTTTGAGAAAATACAATTGTACTGAGCCCGCATCAACAACGAGGTTTACCGATCTATTCATTGTTAGCTGCTGAACTAGAGAAGGAAGTGCTTTGAAATAAAAAGACCAACAATAGCGGAAACAGGAACTGAAGTCCGGAGTGATTATTAATTTTTGAAAGAACATATAGATATTCGTATTATGACCATTACTTTTCATTTAACTGAAGACGATTTTCTTCAGCATCAGCTCTATTCTGCCTCTGTATCGCCCCTGGTAAAAAAAACCGGTCCCGTAGTTTGCTGATCGCATTGCTTGCGATTGCTGCCCTGGCTTTTTTGTTTTATCAGGCGGACAACATAAAGATGGTATACACTGTGGGTGTTGCCGCAATTCTTACCATCATATTCTATCCCCTGTACCTGCGTGATCTTTATATGAAACATTATAAAAGGTATGTGCGGGAACATCTGAAGAACCGCTTTGGTTCACCTTGCTCAATTACTTTTGGCGAAACGAGTTTACTGACTACCGATATTACCGGTGAATCGAAAATAAACTATGAGGCATTTGAAAGTATAGTCGAAACCGGATCATACCACTACCTTGTTTTAAAAATTGGCGGTAGCGTAATCATCCCTAAACAAAGGGTCAATAATCCTGGCATGTTAAGAAACACATTATCGGAACTGGCTAACCAGCAGAGGATACCCTATAAAAATGAGCTGAGCTGGAAATGGAAATAAAAAACCCATCTTTCGATGGGCTTAGTACCGGGGAGCAGACTTGAACTGCCGACCTCAGGGTTATGAATCCTGTGCTCTAACCAGCTGAGCTACCCCGGCTTAGGTCTCTTTGTCCCCTCACAGATTTGCTGTAAGCGGGCCGCAAAAATAGTGGTTTTCAGCCTTTTTTTCAATAAAAAGCCTCCCCAAATCATCGGGGAGGCAGAGTCCGGAACCGTCCTGCTGGTCCTTACCAGGTTTCCAGCAATCAGTTTTTTGCAACATCGAATTTTCTGAAGATAGATCGCACGGCATACTGGATTTCTTTGGTTGTCAGGTTCTTGCTGTTCACCTCATCGGTGGTCCAGCCCTGCCATACGGTTTTATCAGTCTTCGCATCGATCATGGTAATAGTTATTGTACCTTCTTTAGTGGGTCTTTGTTCCCTGTCATAACCCACAAATTGGGAAGGATAAAAGATGGTGGCATAACGACGGGTATAAGGATTATAAACCAGCCTTGAAAAAGGCCTTGAATATACCGGGCTGTTACTTTCTTTCACCCCCCTTTCCACCAGCACGTCATAGCTCAGCAACACATCCGGCCTGTTCTTCACTTCCCGCCAGCCTGCTGATTTTACCAGCTCTTTTGTCACCGCATCCTTCATCCTTTGCTCTGTCAGGTCATTACTCCGGTTCTGATCCTCCTTCCCTTCGCCATCCTTATCCACCCAGGCAAAGGTTTTGTAATTCCTGAAATCAACATTCTCGTCTTTTTCAATATGGGCCGTGGATGCACAACTTGCCAGCAAGAAGACGATACCTAAAGATCCGATCCACAGTCTTGTTCCAATTTTCATGATTCCTCCTTTTTATATATAACAAAATAGTATTGTTAACCTTTCTCAAAAGCCAAGGAGGTCTGGAGATACAACTATATAAACGGAAAAAAATGTGCCGGGATTACTAAAGAGATGTGAAAATCATGTCAAACCTGTTTCGTAATGCAACTCCGGGATTTCTATATCGAGGAAGCCTTTTTTTAAAAGCCTTGATTTAAAATCCACCTGCACATTATACTCCCCATGCACCAGGAAAAGACGCTTTACCTGCCGGGGGTCCTGGCCGGACAACCATTGCGACAAGTCCTCAAAATCGCCATGGGCGCTCATGCTGCGGATGGAGCCGATCTCGGCATTCACTTCATGCGCCACACCAAAAATCCCTACTTCTTTGGCACCCGACTGCAGCCTTGCCCCTAAGGAATTGGGCTCACAATAACCGGTCATTAAAATGCCATTGCGGCTATTCTCCACATTATTACTGATATGATGTTTTACCCGGCCTGCTTCAGCCATTCCACTGGCTGAAATAATAACGCAGGGCTCGTTGCGAAAGTTGAGCATCTTGCTCTGCTCCACCGATTTGATGTATTTCAATCCCGGGAACATAAAAGGATCATTATCACTTTGTAATATTTTTTGAATAGTACGGTTAAAATATTCCGGGTAACGCTTCACGATCTCTGTTGCCTCCACACTTAACGGG
The DNA here is from genome assembly GCA_964606155.1 of uncultured Chitinophaga sp. GTDB lineage: Bacteria > Bacteroidota > Bacteroidia > Chitinophagales > Chitinophagaceae > JJ008. The sequence continues at coordinate 67,068 of CAZSGD010000012.1, forward strand.
CTATCCACAAAATAATCTACCGGTGGCAGCCTGCGCTCAAGTTCAAGCTGATTTAAAGCAAATAAAATTTCCTGTGTTCGTCCCACACTGAAAGCCGGTATGATCAGCTTCCCCTTTTTCTGCATACAGGTCCGCTCGATCCATTGCAGCAGCTGGTCGGGTGTGGTCACCTGCATTTCATGCAGGCTGTTGCCATAAGTGGATTCTAAAATGATAAAATCTGCCTGGGGAAATTCCTGGGGGGATTTCAGGATCACATCCCGGTAACGGCCCACATCACCACTAAAAGTGAGCCGGTGTGTGGTCCCATTTTCTTTTATCTTCAAGTGCACACAGGTGCTGCCGATGATATGCCCGGCATCCGTAAAAAATAACTCCACCCCTTCCAGTATCGTTACCCATTGATTGTAGGGCACCACTTCCAGGTGGTCTGCCGCTTTTTTGGCATCATCCAGGGTATATAATGGAAGAACATAAGGCTGCCCTTCATTGGCCCTTTTTTTATTGATATAGCGTACTTCATTCTCCTGTATCTCTGCTGAGTCTTCCAGCAATACAGTTGTAAGGTCTTTGGTGGCCGGTGTGCAGAATATTCTTCCCCGGTAACCCTCCTTCACCAGTTTTGGTATCAACCCGCTGTGATCGATATGCGCATGCGAAAGCACCATCACATCCAATGTGGTAGCATCAAATCCCAGGTCATTGTTCAGGTGGATCGTTTCCTTACCCATTCCCTGGAACATACCGCAATCCAATAGTATCTTTTTCCCATTCTTTAGTGTGATAAGGTGCTTGGAACCGGTCACACATCTTGCCGCTCCATGAAATGCAATTTTCATACATAGTTATTTAAGATACACTGTAAAGTATTAAAATAAATCCGTTCAAAACGGGGTAATTTAATATTTCTCCAAAACAAAAATTTGCAACTAGTTGTGCTGTTAATGGATAACCTGATACCGTGTGCGGCATAGCATTCCGACCGGTGTAAAGGAAATGCAGGTGCAAAACAGGTATGGAAGATTGTGGATTATTCTTTCCTTCCCAGGAAAATATTTTATCCTTTTGCTTTGAAAGACCAGGTAATAAAAAATTCGGCCACCACTTCCCCATCACTATTTCTTCCTACCGACCGGGCCCTTATCATCCTGGGCTCACCGGTGGCTATAGTTTCTTCCACTGCTCTGTGAAATAAATCCCCATCCTCACAGGTAAATGTGGACCGGCCCGTTGCTTTTTTAAAATATTCCGACTCCACTTTAACCACCAGCATGGAAACCGGGGGTATGGATTTATAAATATGTGCCATGGCCAATGCGCCCGTGCTCATTTCTGCGGCCATACTCAGGCAGGCAAAATAGGTGGAGCGAAAAGGATTTTGCGATAACCATTTATACGGTACCGTTACCCTGCATTGCTTTTCATCAATATCCCTTACCCTCACACCTGCAATAAAAGCAGCGGGTAATTTAGAAAACAGAAACATCCTGAACTTGACAGGATGTTTCATTAGTTTTATAAAAGTGGCAGTAGAAGATGTCATTATCTATTGTTTATCGATGGTTACCACGCAGGCCACGGCTTTATTGTCATTAGCATCTACCTTAAAGTAAATATTACCATCATTTGTATTGTTGAACCGGACCGAACGGATCATGATGCTTTGCACGGCTTCATTTACCTTACTTAAATAATCGGGTCTTGTACTGCGGTTGATCGCCTCATTTAATTGCTGGTAATTCAACTCATCTTTACTCACTACGATGGCGATCTGGTCGCTGGTGCCGATACTATCTGCTTCAAAAGATTGTGCTTTAGGGAATAATCGGTAACCTGTGATGCCGCAATAAGGCGAGTGCTTAGAAGTTGTTTCACCTGGTTTCAAATAAGGGAATAACACATAACTGCTGTTGTCTGTCTCCCTTCCAAAAATATAGATATAACACTCCGTTATATTGTTGACAGACATTTTAAATCTTGTGCCTTTGGTGATCGGCGAAGCCGTGCGGAACATATTGCTGCCGGATACACGCAGGGGGATCACCTGGCCGCCGGCATTATTCACCAAACCAATATTACATTCCAGCGGTATATTGGCCACTTCGCTTCTCTTGGGCAAAGGATCAATTCCATAAGCTTCTCTTACATAATTTTTAAAATCCCCATATTTTACCCAGGCCACGCCATTCTTTCCCCACTCAGGCCCCCAGCTGTTCATGATCTGGAAGGCGCCGCCAAATTTCCGGTCGTCATACCCGATCACACACATGGCATGACCACCCATTCCCATCTGGGAGCCATCCATTCCGGAGGGTCTCCACAGTTCCTGTCCCATCATATCCTGCATAAAACTCTGGCCCACCATCATACCAATGGCCACAGGTGCATTCTTATGCAAATGCTCTTTAATGCCGCGTACACTTATTTCGTTGATATTATCCCCGTTGGTAATACGGGTAAACCCATGAATAACATTTTGCCTGCCCATCTGCACATCAGAAGAAGTGGGCATCCTTTCGCAGTCCTGGTCAGTATAGGGATACTGGCTCAGGGGTACGCCGCCATTTCGTTGCATTGCTTCCATAGCCCTTTGCAGGTAGGAGCCCTGGCAACCTTCCAGCCTGATCTGGTTATACAAATAAGAAGGGCTGAAAACAATACTGTTGGGGTCCTGCCCGGTAGCTGCTGCAGTCAAAATGGTTTGCGCACTATAGGCACAGCTCCATGCCACACAACTGCCCTGCTGGCCCTGGTTGGAACGGTCTGGGGCATAACGCAGTAAAGAAACAGCTTCCGGAAGTGGATTTTTTCCTGCATCATCTTCCAGGCCTTCATACACGGAAGCTTTATTGAATTCTGCAGGATTGAAACTATAACCACTGTTCGAGAAATTTTTCACGATCTCCGCCACATTGCAGCCGCCTCCTTTTGACATAAGGAAATAAGCGCCCACACCCAACACTAATAAGAGGATGATACCTTTTCCCTTGAATAATCCGAGCAACATCGGTAAGAGTGACATTAATCCGCCACCGCCTCCGGGTAAATTGGGTCTCCTTCCACCGCCACCGCCATCATCGTCTTGCTGGTTCGGGTCCACCGGGTCGTCTGTCATTCTGATAGGCATAATAAATCGTTTTGGTAAATGTTATTTAAAAGTAGGAAGTTCAGATGAATTAATCCGGGTCAGGGTGGTATGGAATAACAATTTTTTTTCCCTTTTTTGCAACGATTGTGCCGAAGAATCGTCAAATTTGATGCTAACCCCAAATCAGGTTATGAAAAAACAATTGATCTCCTTTCTGCCGGCAATAATGATCCACGCTTTGGCTTTCTCTCAAACTTCTACTAAGTTGAAATTTGAGCAGGGAAAAAGTTTTGTGATCACCATGGATACCAAAACGCAGATATCCCAGCAAGCCATGGGACAAGCGATTGATTTTACCGTGAACGCCACGGGCATTCACACTTATAAAGTAACTAATGCCACGGAAGACAATACCACCCTTCATCATGAAGTGAAAAAGATCACATTCGCTTTTGATGGCATGGGACAAAAAATGTCTTTTGATTCAGATAAAGAAAAAGACATGAACGGTCCCTTCGGAAAACCGGTAAAAGAAATGAAGGAAAAACCTTACGATATGGTGATCGACCCGGTGGGTACCGTAATGATGGCTTTTCCGGAAAAGATCAATACGGCACAAACTGATAGCCGGATGGCGATCATCAACAGTATGATGAAAGAAGTGATGGATATGGTACAACCACCCCCAAAAGGCGGCGGAAGTTTTTTTAAAGTGCTTCCGGATAAAGAAATGACGAAAGGCGATACCTGGAATGATGCCTATGAAAACGAATCGGGCAAATTTGCCACCACCTATACCGTGGCAGATATCAATGATTCCACTTATGTGCTGGATTTCACCGGGAATTCTTCTACTGTCACCAAATTTGAAATGATGGGCAACACCAGCACCACCACCATGAATCATAAGTCAACGGGAAAAGTGATACTGGATAAAGCCACAAGGCTCATCAAAGAAAAAACGATCACTATGGAAGGCAGTGGTAATAATGAATCCTCCTTCGGTACATTACCCGTTACTTCCAGGGTTACGATAAATATTGCAGTGAAACCAGGGGAATAATGATCCAGTTAAATTAGCTGGTTCTTCAACAGGTCATTCATATCATCACGTTTGCGGATCAGTTTCGCCTTACCCTCACGCACCAGCACTTCAGCAGGTTTGAATCTTGAATTATAATTGGAAGCCATTTCAAATCCATAAGCGCCGGCATTGCGGAAAACCAGCAGGTCTCCTTCCCTTACTTCCGCAAGGTTGCGGTCCTCGCCAAAAGTGTCTGTTTCGCAAATATTCCCTGTCACCGTATAAACTTTCGGAATGCCGTTAGGATTGGTGATATTCTCAATATGGTGATACGAGCCATACATCATCGGGCGGATCAGGTGATTGAGGCCGCTGTTCACCCCGGCAAATACAATGGACCCGGTATCCTTCATAACCGTTACCTGCGTAACCAGGTATCCCGATTCACTTACCAGGAATTTTCCCGGCTCAAACCAAAGTTTGAATTTTTTGTTGCCCGCTATGGGATGGTTGTCGAAGGTTTCTTTGATCTTTTTCGCCAATAAGTTCATATCCGTCTCTTCTTCGCCGGGCATATACGGCACTTTGAATCCACCGCCCAGGTCTATTACTTCCAGTTCGGGGAAATGCGGGATCAGTTCAAAAAGCACTTCAATGCCCTGTACAAATACATCCGCATCTTTAATATCGCTGCCGGTATGGATATGCAGGGTGCGGATAAAAATATTATTCTCTTTCACTATTTTTTCAATCAGCGTCAGTTGATTTACCGGCACACCAAACTTACTCGCATCATGGCCCGTGGAGATCTTCAGGTTACCGCCTGCCATAATGTTGGGGCGGATACGGATACCCACCGGGTAATTATGACCGTATTTCTTACCGAATTTTTCCAGGTTGGATAAACTATCAATATTCAGGTGCACACCCAGTGTTGCCGCTTCTTCGATCTCGCTGAAATCAATTCCATTAGAGGTATATAAAACACGGGCCGGCTCAAAGCCAGCATGGATCGCCAGTTTTACTTCGTTGATAGAGCTGCAATCCACATTACAACCGATCTCCCTGATATACCGGAGCACATGGATATTGGTCAGTGCTTTACTGGCATAAAAAAATTGGGTGTCGAGAGTGGAAAAAGCATTGACCAGCTTCTGGTATTGCTCTTTGATCTTTTCTGCATGATAGACATACAACGGTGTTCCGAATTCTCTGGCTGCCTGTATCAGCTGCTCCGGTTGTAATGATTGTGGCATAGTTGCGAATATACTTACTAAATAAAAATAAGCGTGCCATCCTTGTGGAATGGCACGCAACAATATAAACTAAGATGACCGGAATTAGCTTTCTTCCCCTTCGCCCGGTTCTGTATTCACCACGAGTTCACCGCTTTCGGCCACTGCCAGTGCTTCGGTATCGGTATCGTTATCCTCAGATCTTAACTCATCGGACGGAGCATCTTTTATTACGGTTGGCTGCACCAGCTGTTCAGCCAAAACTTCTTTGATCTTCGGAAGATCCTCGGCAGAGTTGATACCGAAATAATCCATAAAGTTCTTGGATGTGGAATATAAGAGGGGTTGTCCCGGTGCTTTTTCATTCCGGCCGCTGATGATGATCAATTCTTTTTCCAGCAATTTCTGAACGGCGTAGTCAGAACTCACGCCACGTATAGCTTCTATCTCACCTTTGGTAACGGGCTGTTTGTAGGCTACGATGGCCAGGGTTTCCAGTGCGGCGGCAGAAAGACGCTTCAGGAATTTATCACCGTTCAGCTGGGCCACTGTTTTATGGTATTGCGGGCGGGTAAGGAATTGCCAGCCACCACCGCTTTGTTTCACTTCAAAAGGGTAAAAATCAGCGCTGTATTTTTCAGTGATCCCCTCCAGTGCCGCTTCCACTTTATCCAGGGTGATCTTATCATCCATATAGCCAAGGGCATTATTGACCAGTTCTGTTATTTCCAGGGTTGTTAAGGGTTTATCGCTGGCAAAGATCAGGGCTTCAATGTGAGGTATCAGGTCGGATGTTGTCATAAAATGTCAAATAAGTCAATAGGTCAAATAAGTCATATTTACAGAAGCAAGATAACTATCGGATAGAAATAGCTAAAAACAGGTTATGCACAATTATTCTTCATTTTTCTGCCTGGTTCCATTCGTAATATTCCTGACTCTAACGGAAATAATTGTGCCGGTTTTGTGAATGAAAATAAAATTCTGCCTGAAGGACCACTTCTATTTGACTTCCTACCCCTGCAATGCAGCCGCCCCACTCACGATCTCGGTCAATTCGGTGGTGATAGCTGCCTGGCGGGCCCTGTTATAAGAGATCTTCAATGAACGAAGCATTTCATTGGCATTCTCGCTGGCTTTATCCATGGCGGTCATACGTGCACCATGTTCAGAAGCATTGGAGTCCAGCACGGCTTTATATAATTGGGTGTTGAGGATCTTAGGCATCAGTTCGGCAATCAGCTCTTCCTTGGAGGGATCATAGATAAAATCAGCCTTAGTGGCGCCCGGCTTTTTCTCCACCTTCGGAATGGGCAGGAATCTCTCCACTTCGTAGCGTTGCGTGGCTGCGTTTTTGAACTGGCTGTATATGATCTCCACCACATCAAATTGTTTTTCTTCAAAAGCCTTCATCGCAGCTTTGGAAGCCTGTTGTACATTCTCAAATGTCAGGTTCAGGAAAATATCCCTGTAAGCGGCCTCTGTTTTATAGTTGTTCTTGGTAAAATGCTCGTACCCTTTTTTACCTATACCCCAAATGGTCACATTCCCTTTTTTGTATTGCCCGGCGTACTGGGATGCAATGGTAGCTTTGGTCAGCTTGATGATATTCGTATTGAAAGCGCCGGCCAGTCCGCGATCACTGGTGATCACGATCAGTAATACTTTTTCCACCGGGCGTTCCATCGCCAGCGACATACCGGCATCACCTTCGCTATTGCTCACAATATTGCTCAGCATTTCCTGCAGTTTTTTTGCGTAAGGACGCATTTGGATGATAGCATCCTGCGCCCTCCTCAATTTGGCTGCACTCACCATCTTCATCGCTTTAGTGATTTGCTGCGTGCTTTGAACTGACTTGATTCGATTTCGGACCTCTTTTAACTGACCAGGCATCTTTAAATTAGTTTATAGTTTGAGGTTTATGGTTAGCAGCCACCCTGTGATTCGAAGATTCTCCCTGTTGCTGCACGTTAACCTTTTCGACTCAAATTCGGCCGCAAAGGTATGGGCTACAGGGTAAAATTCCATAGGGAGAACAAAATAAATGGGGTGATCCCGGCCGATGTGATTTGCTTGTGTAAATCTTTGGCGACCAGCTCAATCTTTAAGAAAAAAGGACCGCCGGATCCGGTAATAAATGTGCAACTTTCCCCGGGTATGCTCTCCTTCCCTGATGGACTCATCCCGCTCATTGATAAGCTCAAGGGTTACAGGTCCATTGGCAACCTCTGCGAGGTCCTCCGGCCTCAATATCAGCCTGCCATTGCGAACGGTGTCAAGCCTGTCCATCCCCTCATTAAAAGCTGCTGTATCGGTCATTAAAACTCTCACAAAGTCCTCTTCCTCCACACCTGCCAGTTCAAAAACAAGCTCTGAACGTGTCAGGGTATCTGGCGGGCTATTACGAAGCGTCATGGGATGGAAACGGAAGGTTTGCCGGTGTTTTTGCCCGTCGGGTTCTGTAAATACAAATTCATGCTTGCCGGAAAATTCACCGATACCTTTGTTGAGCTCATAAAAAAAGCCGGTCATGGCTGAACTATCAGACGGCATCACTTCTCCATCCAATTCAATTTTCGAAGGGCTATCGAGAAAAATACTCTCCCCGTTCTTACCCCCTACCAGGAACCTGGCCACGATGGTCAGCTTATCATACCCTTCTTCTCCCGAAATCCGGTAATCGAGGTAAATATGCTCCGCATCCGGCGTTTCTATGCGCCGGTCTTGATTTCTGCAACCAAAAAAAATGAGCAGGGAGGAAAGAAGAAGCCAGGAATATTTTTTCGCCATATGCACCCAGTTGATACGAATTGCGAATCGGCTGGAAAGGTACGCATAATATATAAAACGCGTTGAATATCATTATCTCAGGTTTAACATTATTGCCTGTTTTGGCGCAAAACGCCATTCTATAAACTGCCCTGTAAGGCTTATCTTTGCCATCCTTTCTGAACTATCTCTGCGTATATGTCAAATTGGCCTGAGAGGACTTTGTAGCACCGTTTTTGACAAAATGAAGAGCAGACAGAAAATTATATTCATATAACCATTCACAATCCCAACCATGCTTGGTTTCATTTCAAAAATCTTTGGCGGCAGTAAGTCGGAAAAAGATGTCAAAAAAGTAGAGCCCTACGTCGCTAAGATCAACCAGTTCTTTAGCTCGTACCAGTCGCTTACAAATGATCAGCTTCGACATAAGACACAGGAGTTTCGTCAGCGTATCAAAGAACACCTGACCGAAATAGATGCAGAAATTGCTGAAAGAAATAAAACTGCGGAAGAGCTTCCCTTTAACGACCTGTTTGGTAAAGACGCCATCTACCAGGAAGTGGATAAACTGAAAAAAGACCGGGACAAAAAAATTGAAGAGGTGCTGGAAGAAATACTTCCCGAAGCCTTTGCCGTGGTAAAAGAAACAGCCCGCCGCTTCAAAGAAAATAAAGAGCTCACTGCAACCGCCACACAACTGGACCGCGACCTGAGCGTAAAAAAGAACTATATCACCATTGATGGCGATACATCTGTTTTTAAGAATACCTGGACAGCAGCAGGAGGAGAAGTAACCTGGAACATGGTGCATTATGATGTGCAGCTGATCGGTGGTATTGTATTACACCAGGGCAAGATTTCCGAAATGGCAACGGGTGAGGGCAAAACCCTTGTATCCACTTTACCCGCTTATCTCAATGCCTTAGCCGGCGAAGGGGTGCATATCGTAACAGTAAACGATTACCTGGCCCGTCGTGACCAGGAATGGAATGGAACCATCTTTGAATGGCTGGGATTAACCGTGGATTGTATTGACAAACACCAGCCCAACAGTGAAGACAGGAGAAAAGCCTATCTCGCCGATATTACCTATGGCACCAACAACGAATTTGGGTTTGACTATCTCCGCGATAATATGGTGCACACACCCGAAGAAATGGTGCAGCGCAAACATCATTATGCCATGGTGGATGAGGTGGATTCTGTATTGATCGATGATGCCAGGACTCCATTGATCATTTCCGGCCCGGTACCCAAAGGCGAAGACCAGCAATTCCATATACACAAACCCCGTATCCAGCAACTGGTACAGGAGCAGGAACGCATTGTTCGTAATTGTTTAAATGAAGCAAAAAAACGTTTTGCCGAAGGGGAGGATGATGCGAAAAGTGGTGGCCTTTATTTATTCAGGGCACACAGGGGTTTGCCCAAATATGGCCCTGTGATCAAATTCCTGAGCGAATCGGGCATTAAGGTAAAAATGCAAAAGGCGGAAAATTATTACCTGCAGGACCAGCAACGCAATATGCATATTGTAGACGAGGAATTGCTTTTTCACATTGATGAAAAAAATAATTCCGTTGAACTGACCGATAAGGGCCTCAACATGATCACCCGTACAGGTGAAGATCCTGAATTCTTTGTATTACCTGATATTGGCGTAAAACTGGCAGAGGTGGAAAAAAGCGACGCCACCAGCGATGAAAAATTACACCTGAAAGAGACTATCCTGAACGAGTATGCACAAAAAGCAGACAGGATCCATACCGTACAACAATTACTAAAAGCCTATACCCTTTTTGATAAGGATGTGGAGTATGTGGTGATGGATGGTGCTATCAAGATCGTGGACGAGCAAACAGGGCGTATCCTGGATGGCAGAAGGTATTCTGACGGTTTGCACCAGGCCATTGAAGCCAAGGAAAACGTGAAGATCGAAGCTGCTACACAAACTTATGCTACGGTCACGTTACAGAACTACTTCCGTATGTACCACAAACTGGCCGGTATGACCGGAACAGCGGAAACAGAAGCAGCAGAATTGTGGAGTATTTATAAACTGGACGTGGTTTCTATCCCCACTAACCTGAAGATGGTCCGTAATGATAAACAGGACCTGGTGTATAAAACAAAAAGAGAGAAATATAAATCGGTCATCGACGAGATCGAGGCATTGCGTAATGCCGGACGTCCCTGCCTGGTAGGTACCACGTCGGTAGAGGTAAGTGAATTGCTGAGCCGGATGTTGCAACAGAAAAAGATCCCGCATAATGTATTGAATGCAAAACAGCACGCACGGGAAGCCCAGATCGTGGCCGAGGCGGGTTTACCAGGCGCTGTAACCATTGCCACCAATATGGCCGGCCGTGGTACAGATATCAAACTGGGTCCCGGTGTAAAAGAAGCAGGCGGATTGGCGATCATTGGCACGGAAAGACATGAAAGCCGCCGTGTGGACAGGCAGTTACGGGGCCGTGCGGGCAGGCAGGGTGACCCTGGTACTTCACAATTCTATGTATCACTCGAAGACGACCTGATGCGCATGTTCGGCAGCGAACGTATTGCTTCACTGATGGATAAATTAGGCTACAAGGAAGGTGATGTGATCCAGCACAGCATGATCAGCAATAGCATTCAGCGTGCGCAGAAAAAAGTGGAGGAAAACAACTTTGGCATCCGTAAGCGTTTGCTGGAATATGATGATGTGATGAATATGCAGCGTAATGCGGTGTATAAAAGACGTAATCACGCTTTGTTTGGCGAACGCCTGGCTCTGGATATTGATACTTCTTTCTCTGCGCTCGCAGAGGGATTGGTAAGCTCCTTTAAGGAACAGGAAGATTTTGAAGGCTTCAAGCTGTCTTGTATCATGAACTTTGGCCTGGATATAAAGATGGAAGAAGAAGAATTCAAAAAAGGAGATATCAATTCTTTGATAGACAAACTGTATAACGAAGCCACCGAGAGATATAATTTCCATAAGGGTGAATTACAAAAACAGGCAATACCGGTATTTAAGAATATTCGTTTAACACAGGGAAGCCATATTGAGAATGTGGTGGTGCCTTTTACGGATGGCCGTAAAGGTTTACAAGTGCTGGCCAACCTGGACAAAACGATCAGCAGCCATGGCAACGAACTCACTAATTCGCTGGAAAAAACGATAACACTCGCTGTTATCGATGATGCCTGGAAAGAACACCTGCGTGCCATGGATGACCTGAAACAAAGTGTGCAGACCGCATACCTGGAACAAAAAGATCCATTGGTGATTTATAAAGTGGAGGCCTATAACCAGTTCAGGAATATGAATTCTGAAGTGAATAAGGATATTGTTTCCTTCCTCTGTCATTCTTCCATTCCTATTGAACAGGACAACACACCCCTGAAAGAAGGGCGCCAGCAAAAGACGGATATGAGTAAGATGCGGGCCAATAAAGACGAGGTGGATAATGCTGGTCAGGATTACGCCGCTAATGAAAGAGATAAATTTGAACCCGGTGGCGGGGGTGATGTGGCAGTGAAACAAGAGCCGGTGAAAGTAGGTCCCAAGATCGGGAGGAATGACCCCTGCCCTTGCGGATCAGGAAAGAAATACAAGCATTGCCACGGGAAGGATGCGTAAAAAATAAGATCAGCTCAGTAAATAAAAAAGCCAGTTCATAAGAACTGGCTTTTTTCATGATACAAAGAGAGATCAAAATCCTTTCTTTCCCTTTAGCTCATATTTCTGTTCGTATCGATCATTCAGTTGCTTTTGCTTGTCATCCAGGTTGATCTTGCGTCCCTGGATAAAGGCATCGGTTACATTACTGGTGCTCATGTCCAGGATATCACCTGAGCTGATAATGATATTGGCATCCTTACCCGGCTCAATGCTTCCCGTTTTATCACTCACCCCCATGATCTTTGCTGCATTCAAAGAAATAGCTGCGAGCGCCTGTTCTTTTGTCAACCCATAAGTAACCGCAGTACCCGCATTAAAGGGAAGGTTACGTCCCCTTGTTTGTCCATCATCATCTGAAATAGCGAACAATACCCCGGCCTTTTGTAATTCCGCTGCTGATTTATAAGGCTGGTCCACTGCGTCATCTGCTGTTGTAGGTAAACTATGCATCTGCTGCAACACCACCGATACATTATGTTCTTTGAGCAGGTTGGCGATCTGCCAGCTTTCGCTGCCACCCACGATCACGAGGTCAAATCCAAATTCTTTTACGAAATCAAGGGCTACCAGCATTTGCTTCACCGTATTGGCGTGTACATAGAACTTTTGCGTTTTAGCAAAGAGATTTTTTACGGATTCATATTTCAGGTTCACTTCCTCATGTGTGGTCACTGCATTATAAGCTTTTGCCTGGCGGAAAAAATCCTTGAGCGATTCAATCTTTTCCAACCCTTCTTTTACCGGATCGGACGCCGCACCGGCATTTGGTCCAGCACCGCCTCCGCCTCCAAAACGTCCGAAATTAGGGCGGGGTAATAAAGAAGGCATATATAAATGCATGCCCGCATCTGTTTTCACCGAAGCATCTTCCCAGGTCCAGGCATCCAATTGAACAACTGATGAAGAACCGGCCAGGAAACTTCCCTGCGGAACGATATTGGCTGCCAGTATACCATTGGAACGAAGTGTATTGATCACCTTCGAATCTGTATTATAGGCCACGATCGAACGCACATTGGGATTCATATCGCCGATCTCACGTACATCGTTAGACGCTCTTACAGCGCTGATCTCAGTAAGGCCCAGTGCGCTCGTGGGCAATATCAAACCGGGATATACCTGTTTTCCATTGGCATCCACTACTTCCACATCACCGGCGGGGATAGCAATATCCTTTCCCACTTTTTCGATCTTACCATCCCGTACCTGGATGGTACCATTCTCGATCACCGTTCCATTACCCACATGGATAGTGGCATTTTTTATAAATAACAATCCTTTTTGTGCTTTTGCCGGCAACACATTGGATTGCGCATATACCATCACCGCCAGTGCCGATAATATGCTGATCAGGAATAACTTTTTCATGTAAAATATTTTTATTGGTTATTAAGGTCATCTGAGTCAATCACCAGCAGGCCATGACTATGTGCATGATCGCTGCAGGTATGCATTATCTGGAAAGTGGGTTGCGCCGGGATAGTGGCCCCGCCACCTCTTTTTTCACCATTCAGTTTTTTCACCAGCCGGGCACGTTCAGCATCCACCTCTTTTTGCAGTTGTTCATCTTTTTGCCTGTCGAAATAAACGGTACCATCCACGATCGTATACAGCGATTTGGCATAAATACTCAGCGGACTGTCGCTCCATATCACCACATCCGCATCTTTACCCACTTTGATACTCCCCACGCGGTCATCCACCCGCAGCATTTTGGCCGGGTTGATGGTAACCAGGCCCAGCGCTTCCTCGGGGCTCAGGCCACCATATTTCATGGTCTTGGCCGCTTCCTGGTTCAGGCGCCTGGCCATTTCTGCATCGTCAGAGTTGATCGCCACATTCAAACCCACCTTATGCATAATAGCCGCATTGTAAGGGATGGCATCTTCCACTTCCACTTTATAGGCCCACCAGTCGGAGAAAGTAGAAGCATTGGCTCCATGCTTCAGCATTTTATCTGCCACTTTATAACCCTCCAGTATATGCGTAAAGGTGTTTACTTTGAAACCCATCTTATCGGCCACTTCAATCAAACCGGTAATCTCGCTTTGTACATAAGAGTGGCAGGTGATAAAACGCTTTCTGTCCATAATTTCCACCAGCGCATCCAGTTCCAGGTCACGGCGTGGCGGGTTCAATCCTGTTAATGGCTTTTTGGCTTTGGTGAGTTTTTCTTTTTCGCTATTATAATTATCCCATTCCTTTTTGTAATCCTTTGCTCTTGTAAATGCATCCACCAGTACCTGCTCCACTCCCATTCTTGTATCGGGATAACGGGTATTACCCTGTGTGGCAGCAGAACGTTTTACATTTTCTCCCAATGCAAATTTGATGAAGCCATCCCAGTTCTTGAATTTCAGGCCGGCATCATCAGCGCCCCAGCGCAGTTTGATCAACTGGGTTTGTCCGCCGATCGTATTGGCAGAGCCATGCAGGATATGTGAAGTGGTTACTCCACCACTCAACTGGCGATAGATATTGATATCATCCGGGTTCAGGTTATCTCCGATGCGTACCTCAGATGTTACCGATTGCGCCCCTTCGTTGATCGATGCCGCAGCGATATGCGAGTGCTCATCAATAACGCCAGGCGATACATGTTTGCCTGTACCATCAATGACCTTTGCGTTGGGCTCGCTGAGGTTTTTTCCAATCGCTGCAATTTTGCCCGCTTTCAGCAACACATCCGTATTCTGTAAAATACCTTCTTTCTCACTGGTCCACACCGTTGCATTCTTAATCAATATCGTTTCCTGTTTAGGCTGGTGTTCTTCATCCCATCCATAAGGCAGAAAAGGATAAATCACTTTACCCACCACAGGCGGATCTTTTTTCTTCACACTATCCGTTTTTACCTCCGCTGCTTTTACAAAAACAGCGGTCCAGGTAAGTTGATTACCCAGTGAATCCAAACCTGTACCATTCCATTCTGTTCCGTTACTGATACCTCCTAATCTTGTGGCGCTGGCAGGTAATGGGGCACTGGCCTGGCCACCACCTCCAAAACTACCGGGGCCGCGACGAGGCAGTGTGGTATCGCCCGGCTGAGGAGCAGGGCGCTGACGCCTGGGCATGGGTGCATAACTCAATTTCACCTGCTTGCCATCAAAGCTGAACCTTGTATTCATGGTATCTTTTCCATACATGGAAACAGAGTTGTTGTTCTTTACATCCAGTGTATATTTTTCAGGACCAGAAGGACCATTGATCGTAAGATGGTAAGTACCGGAAGCATCTGCTTCATCTTTTACATTGTATTTAATACCCTGTACATAATTATAGAGGATCGTTGTCTTTTCATTAAAAATTGGCCCGTTAGTGATCAGGAAGTTGGCCAGCTTACCTGCATCCAGGCTCCCCACTTTATCGTACACCCCTAAAATAGTGGCAGGTGTCTTTGTCAGTGCTTCGATGGCCTTTGCATCGCTCAAACCATATTCCATCGCTTTGCGGAGGCTGCTCCAGAAACCTGAAACAGTTCTGAGATCGGCAGTGGTAAGACAGAAAGGAATGCCAGCTTTTTCAAAAGCAGCAGCGTTTGTGGGTGCCAGCTCCCAATGTTTCATATCACTGAGCGATACAAATTGTGCGTCGTTAGGATCTTCCACATCCTGCGCTAACGGATAGTTCAATGGAAGAATGAAAGTGGCATTGGTCGCTTTCATATCTTTTATACGCTGATATTCGTTTTGTCCTGCTTTGATGATGTACTGCACACCAAATTCATCACCTATCCTGTCGGCCCGCAGATCGTTCCATTTATCATTGGCTTCAAAAATTTGCGGCAGGTTCTGGTTATCATTCCAGGATTGCAGGGTGGCATTGAACCCTTCCAGATAGGGTTTAGTCTTATACCAGGCTGCATCCAAATAAGTTTGGCGTAATAATGAAATATAACCCATCATGGAAGTGGGATAGGTTTGCGTGGAAGTTCCTTTGCTGAAAGAGTAATGGGCAGATGCTTTTTCTTTTACGATCACCAGGTTCTCTTTTTCGCTGGCCAGCGTCACCACAGCACCAGTTCCCCGGGCCACGCCATCTTTTACGTGGGTGAGCACTGTACCAAATCCTGCTTCCCGCAGGGGTTTGGCAGAAGCGTCGTTTACTCCAAAAACCTTATACACATCCACATCTGATTTAATGGCCTGGTTCCACCCATAAGGTCCTTTTACATTTGTTTCCAGCTGTTGTTGCGCAAAAAAGTTGAAGGGCCCCTGCTGTGTGGGGCGTTGCGGTGTGCCATAATCCGAATAAATATCAATAAAAGACGGGTAAATGTATTTGCCTTTGCAATCCACTTCCACGGCACCGGCAGGAACTGCTAACCCTGTTCCCACAGAAATGATCCTGCCATCTTTGATGATCATCGTGGCATTACTCAGGGAGGTAATACCATCTTTTAATATTGTTGCGTTGGTAAAAGCATAGTACCCATGCCTGGGGTCAGCCGTACCGTTTTCCGGAAATGTGGGCTGCGAAAGTGCAAGTAAGGGCTGGACGAACAGGAAAGCAATTCCCGCCAGTCTCTTCAGTTTTCTCATACAGTTGATTTTGATGAAAGTTATCGAAAAACGTATTTACCCGAAAAACTTGTTCTATTCATTTGGATGAACGGCGAACAGGGTGGTTTGACGTTAAAAACAGCACTACCTTTCAGTCACTTACACATATTATTTATACACGCCGAATCCCCATAAATAGTTTTACTTTTGAATACAAGAAAACAGATTATGCCTGCCGTTAAAGACAGAATTGTACTGCCTGATTTCAGCCTTTCGCCCCGGATAGACCAGGTAGGAGCAGATGAGAGGGCCTCCCGGTTCACCAAAAGAAGCATCAAAAAGGAATCGAAGATGAATGGCCTGAAGCTGGTATTGAATATGATCGATCTCACCACGCTGGAAGGAAAGGATACGGATGGTAAAGTAAAACAGCTATGTTATAAAGCCATGCACCCGCATGATGCCGTACCGGGGATTCCCACCGTGGCAGCCATTTGCGTTTATCCCTCCATGGTAAAAGTGGCCAAAAAAGCGTTGGGTGATTCAGGGATCAAAGTCGCTTCTGTAGCCACCGCCTTTCCCAGCGGCCAGGCACCCAGGGATATTAAAATCAGGGATACCAAATACGCAGTAAATGAGGGGGCGGATGAAGTGGACATGGTGATCAGCCGGGGTAAGTTCCATGCCGGTGAATACAATTTTGTTTTTGATGAGATAGCCGCTATTAAAGAAGCCTGCGGTGAAGCAAGATTGAAAGTGATCCTGGAAACCGGCGAACTGGGCACTTATGATAAAGTAAGAAGGGCCAGTGATATTGCCATGCATGCCGGTGCTGATTTTATTAAAACATCAACTGGCAAAATACAACCAGCCGCCACGATGCCGGTAACATTGGTAATGCTGGAAGCCATCCGTGATTTTTATTATAAAACAGGCAGAATGATAGGCATGAAACCGGCGGGCGGAATATCCAAGTCAAAATTGGCCTTGCATTACCTGGTGATGGTAAAGGAAGTGTTGGGAGAAGACTGGCTGAACAATCAGTGGTTCCGTTTTGGTGCCAGTAGTTTGGCAAACGATGTGCTGATGCAAATGGTAAAAGAGAAAACAGGTTTGTACCAGGCGGCGAATTATTTTAGTGTTGATTAGAAAGCCTCCCCAAACCCCTCCGAAGGAGGGGCTTCCGAACCCGAAAGTTTAAAAGTCCTAATAATACACTAACCGATACAATTGTTTGACAAATTACAAATAAAATTTTAACCCCATAGGGGTGATATATCAGTAGCCCCGTTAGGGGCGACATATCAGTAAAGCCGGGCAGCGAACAGAACCCTGAAGAGTGCAACGCAACAGCAGATGATAGCAGCACTACAGCCGGGTACAAAAAAAATAAATTATGGCAATTTCAAAGAAGAAGGTTCCGCTCAAAAAAAATAACACGGTCAAATTAAAATTTGATACAAGCTGGTCTTATGATCCTGCACCGGAAAGCAAAAGTGCGGCTACCATCAATAAGCAATATGATCTTTTTATCAATGGCGAATGGGTGAAACCCGGCAGCGGGAAATATTTTGGCACCATCAACCCTGCCAATGAAGAAAAAATAAGTGAAGTGGCCGATGCGAATGCAGCGGATGTGGACAAAGCTGTAAGATCGGCCAGGAATGCGTATGAAAAAGTGTGGAAGAAGATGCCGGCTAAAGAGAGAGCGAAATATATTTTCCGTATCGCCAGGATGATACAGGAAAAAGCAAGAGAACTGGCGATCATTGAATCGCTGGACGGAGGCAAACCTATCCGGGAGAGCCGGGACTTTGATGTGCCCACTGCTGCCAATCATTTCTTTTATTATGCCGGTTGGGCCGATAAACTGGAATATGCATTTCCCAACCGTCATACTACACCGTTAGGAGTAGCGGGACAGATCATTCCCTGGAATTTTCCCTTGCTCATGGCCGCATGGAAAATAGCCCCGGCTATTGCTACAGGAAATACAGTAGTATTAAAACCCGCAGAAACCACGCCTTTAACTGCGCTGAAGCTGGCAGAGATCATACAGGAATCCGACCTGCCGCCCGGCGTGGTGAATATTATTACAGGCGCCGGGGCTACAGGTGCTGCCATTGTCAACCATCCGGATATTAACAAGATCGCTTTTACCGGTTCTACTGATGTAGGCAAGATCATACAAAGGGCCATTGCAGGTACAGATAAGAAAGTAACACTGGAGCTGGGCGGCAAAGCCGCGAATATCATTTTTGAAGATGCCCCGATCGACCAGGCAGTGGAAGGGGTGATCAATGGTATCTATTTCAACCAGGGCCATGTGTGCTGTGCCGGTTCAAGATTATATGTGCAGGAATCAGTGGCCAGGGAAGTGATCCGGAAATTAAAAGACAGGATCGAATCATTGATCGTGGGGGACCCGTTGGATAAGAATACAGATATTGGCGCTATCAATTCCAAACAACAACTGGAAACGATCCATAAATATTTGAGCATTGGTAAAAAAGAGGGAGCGGAAATGTATGAAAGTTCCTGTCGTTTGCCCGGAAAAGGGTTTTGGTGCCGGCCCACTTTATTCACCAATGTGGCACAGAGCAACCGCATTGCCCAGGAAGAAATATTCGGGCCGGTGCTGGCCATACTGACTTTCAGAACAGATGATGAAGTGATCGAAAAAGCTAATAACTCACCGTATGGGTTAAGCGCAGGCGTGTGGACAGATAAAGGCTCCAAGATTTTCAATATGACGAAAAGAATGAGGGCCGGTGTGGTATGGGCGAATACATTCAATAAGTTCGACCCCTCCTCTCCTTTCGGTGGTTATAAAGAAAGCGGATTTGGCAGAGAAGGCGGACTGCATGGATTGCTGCCTTATTTAAACCTGGTAAATTAAAATTATTCACCACAGAGAACAGGGTAAAATGAGATCCCGCAGAGCAGATTATTATCCGCGGTATAAAAAAAATAAAGATGGAATCAGTAAAAAAATCTTCACTCAGCATCAGTGAGAATGGTATTGAGAAAAAAACTTCTTCTAAAAGGCTGGAAGTTTTGAAGACCTATAAAATTTATATCGGTGGCCAGTTTCCCCGTACAGAATCAGGCCGGTATTACATTCCCGTCAATGCTGCCGGGAAAAAACTGGCGAATGTTTGCCTGAGTTCACGAAAAGATTTTCGGGATGCAGTTGTGGCCGCCAGAGGCGCTTTCAGCGGGTGGAGCGGTCGTGCCGCTTTTAACCGTGGACAGATATTATACCGTATGGCCGAAATGCTGGAAGGGAGAAAGGCCCAGTTCATCGATGAATTAATGCAACAGGATGCAAGCAAAGCAAAAGCGGAAAAAGAAGTGAACCTGGCTATTGATCGTTTGATTTATTATGCAGGATGGTGCGATAAATTTCAGCAACTCTTCAGTGCTGTGAATCCCGTTGCCTCTTCTCATTTTAATTTTTCTGTACCCGAACCCACCGGCGTGGTAGCCGTCATTGCTCCCCAGGGTGATTCTTTACTGGGGCTGGTGTCGGTTATAGCCCCCGTTATAGCCGGTGGTAATACCTGTGTGGTGCTGGCCTCTGAAACAAAGCCCCTTTGTGCAGTTACTTTTGCGGAAGTGCTCAATTCTTCCGACCTGCCCGGCGGCGTGGTCAATATTTTAACAGGGAAGCCGGCAGAATTAACATCCTGGTTTGTAGACCATATGGATGTGAATGCAACCCTTTACTGCGAAAAGGATTCTGATACAAAGAAAATGATCCGGGAGAAATCGGCCCAAAACCTCAAGCGGGTGCATTTTTATGATAAAGTAAAATGGTATGAAAATGACGGACAATCACCCTATTTTATCATGGATACGCAGGAAATTAAAACTACCTGGCATCCCGTGGAGAATATTGCCGGGGCCGGCAGTGGTTACTAAACCCCGAACTTTAACCCTTTTTGGTAGGATATTTGCCCTTATGTCACACATGAAATTAACCTTCCTGGTCCTTATCACCATTATCGCTGTTGCGGGGAAATCGCAGGTGGGGGTTAGTCCTCCCGCTCCACCCGACACTACTATCAAAAGACTGACCGACAGCAGTTCGGTGATCGTGCATAAAGATCCACGGCTGGACCTGCTGGTAAAAAAACAAGCCCAGATCAACGAAGAAACCAGCCGTGATGCGAGAAGAACAGATAAAGGTTTCCGGTTGATGATCATCAGCACCAACAGCCGGGATGAAGCCATTGCCGCCAAAACAAAGGTGTACACTTATTTTCCTGAGCTAAAAGCATATTTGTGGTACCAGTCCCCCTATTTCAGGGTAAAGGCCGGTAATTTCAAAGACCGGAAAGATGCTGAAGCATACCAAAAACGAATGAATACATATTTTCCCAAAGGCGTATTTATTATGAATGATATCATCGAAGTAAAACCTGCCAGGGAATTGGAAGATGATATACAGTAATAAAAAAAATTTCTAAGATGTCCCTGCTCCGGCAGGGATTTTTATTTACCAGCTTTCTCAAAATTTGAAATAGTATTTTTGCCTCATGCAAGACAAGATCAAAGCACTGGCTAAAAAATACGCACCGGAATATATTAACGTTCGCCACCACCTTCACGCCCATCCTGAACTCAGCTACCAGGAATTTGAAACCTCCAAATTTGTGCAGGGCAAACTGAAAGAATTGGGTATCCCGTTTGAAGTAAAAGCCACCACGGGTGTAACAGGATTGATCCAGGGACAAAATCCTGAGAGCCGTGTCATTGCCCTGCGTGCCGATATGGATGCATTACCGATCAAAGAGGAAAATGATATCCCTTATAAATCTAAAAATGAAGGCGTGATGCATGCCTGCGGGCATGATGTGCACACTACTTGTTTGCTGGGAGCTGCGAGGATATTGACTGAATTAAAAAACGAATGGGAAGGGACGGTGAAACTGATCTTTCAGCCGGGAGAAGAAAAAAACCCCGGTGGCGCCAGCCTGATGATCAAAGATGGGGTACTGGAAAATCCCAGGCCACAGGGTATTCTCGCTTTGCATGTGCACACGGCAATGGAAGTGGGCAAACTGAGTTTTCGGGGCGGACAGGTGATGGCCAGTGCCGATGAAATATATATTACAGTGAAAGGGAAAGGCGGTCATGCTGCTTCCCCACACCTGACTGTTGACCCGATATTGATCAGTTCTCATTTGATCATTGCATTACAACAACTGATCAGCCGGAATAATAATCCTTTTAATCCATCCGTGCTTTCTATTACTTCTTTTAATGCCGGCAATACCACCAATGTAATACCGAATGAAGTGAAACTGATGGGCACTTTCAGGGCCATGGACGAGGAATGGCGCTTTAAAGCGCATGAATTGATTACCCGAACCACTAACGACCTGGTGCATTCCATGGGAGGTGTGGCGGACCTTCATATTGATGTGGGCTATCCCTGTGTATACAATAATGAACAACTGACTAAAAATGCCTGGGGCAAAGCAGCCGAATACCTGGGCCATGAAAATGTAAGTGAAACGGAATTGCGCATGGGTGCCGAAGATTTCGGCTATTATGCACAGTTAGTTCCCGCCTGCTTCTACCGGCTGGGCACGATGAATAAAGCCAAAGGCATCACTTCCAACGTACACACCCCTACTTTTAACATCGATGAGAATGCCATTGAAGTGGGTATGGGTATGATGGCCTGGCTGGGAAGTACGGTGAAATATTGAAAGATGTTCAAACGCACATATTGAAGTTTCCGGATAAAAAATTAAATTCAGTTATAAAAAATCCGGGAATCCTGGCTTTGCGGATACAGTATATAAAGAAGTTCTGTACAATCATCATGTAAACGGGTACCGGCAGGTCCGGCGAACCTTTTATAATAATCAAAAAAATACATCATGAAAAAGGCAATCCTCTTCCTCCTTCCCGCCATCATTCTAGCCTCGCTGATCTTTGCCCAGAACACTGGTAATAAACCTGCTCAATCGAATAAGAAAAAATATAGCTACGCAATTTTGTACTACCTCGATAAATGGGAAATTGCCGGAAATCCGATAGAGATTATTGTTGAAGGAAGCCTTATTTCTTCCGAATTGTCTAACAAAGTTAGGAAAACAAAAAACCTGGACGAAGCCCTGGAATTCATGGGAGCTGAAGGATGGGAGCTGGAAAGTGCCCTTATTCGAAAAATTATGCAGGGAGAAGAATTTATCCATTACATGCGAAAAGAACTGAACTAACAAGATGTTGAAATATTTTTTGTTTTTATTTTCCCTGGCGGTCCTATCCTCCGTCCATGCTCAGAACAGCGACACGGCTGACATGTTCGTGAATAAGGATTTCCTGATCCTGCTTTCCACAAAAAATTACTCCGCAGCATTGGTCACCGCAAAAAAAGCATCAAAAAGCCAACAGATAGAATTACGCTTAAAAGGTTTATCAGAAAATAAGCAAACCGGTCTTTCACTTTCAAAAGAATATTGTGAAACGGAGGGCTGGGAATTTCCTGCGTATTATGCCCGCGGACGCTGGGATGATGGCGTATACATAAGCATAGAATACAGTGACGCCTACAGCGGATTTGCTTCCGGATATTACATTGTAGTGGCCGCCAGTGGTCATCGAAATGACAAGGAAATGAAAGACATTTACAAAAAAGTCAGGACTACTTATAAAACCGCCTATTTCAAAACGAGTGAAGTTTATGTTGGCTGCATGCATTGACAGAAGTCTTCCCGAATATCCTCGAATTATAATTTTGTACATTGCACCTCCATTCAAGAACCGTGCGGAATGAAGAACCCTAAACCTCTGATATGCAAAACGATTTGCGCAAGCAACAGGCCCTTGAGTACCATGCTAAAGGAAGACCCGGAAAAATTGAAGTGGTACCCACTAAAGAAGCTAAAACACAAAGAGACCTCTCGCTGGCCTACTCTCCCGGAGTAGCAGAACCCTGCAAAGAAATTGCTGAGAATGTTGAAAACGTTTATAAATACACTGCCAAAGGAAACCTCGTCGCTGTAATCAGTAATGGTACTGCCGTATTGGGACTGGGCGATATTGGCCCCGAAGCCGGAAAGCCGGTAATGGAAGGAAAAGGTGTATTGTTTAAAATATTTGCCGACATCGATGTATTCGATATTGAGATCAATGAAAAAGATCCGGAAAAATTTGTGCAGATCGTCAAAGCGCTGGAACCCACTTTTGGTGGTATCAATCTCGAAGACATAAAGGCACCCGAATGTTTTTATATCGAAAAGAAACTGAAAGAACAGTTGAACATCCCCGTGATGCACGACGACCAGCATGGCACCGCCATCATCTCGGCTGCCGCCCTGCTGAATGCACTGGAGATCCAGAAGAAAAAGATCGACAAGGTAAAATTTGTAGTGAATGGCGCCGGCGCAGCCGCCATGGCCTGCATCATGCTATATGAAGCACTTGGTGCCAGGCACGATAACTTCCTGGTGTTCGATCGTAAAGGAGTACTACATAAAGAAAGGACCGACCTCGAAGAATTCAAACAAAAATTTGCCAATGCGAAGCATGAAATGACATTAGCACAGGCCATGAAGGATGCCGATGTATTTATCGGGCTGAGTGCCGGCAATGTGGTGAGCCAGGATATGGTGAAAAGCATGGCCAAAAATCCTATTGTATTTGCGATGGCCAACCCGGATCCTGAGATCAGCTGGGAAGATGCCACTGCCGCCCGTAAAGATGTGATCATGGCAACGGGCAGAAGCGATTATCCCAACCAGGTGAATAATGTACTGGGCTTCCCCTATATCTTCCGGGGAGCGCTGGATGTAAGGGCCAGGCATATCAATGAAGCCATGAAGCTGTCTGCCGTAAAAGCCCTGGCAGAACTGGCCAAAACCCCTGTTCCGGATATTGTGAACATGGCCTACAATGAAAAGAACATCACATTTGGCGAAAGCTATATTATTCCTAAACCACTTGACCCGCGGCTACTCGCCACCGTGGCCCCTGCCGTGGCAAAAGCGGCAATGGAAAGCGGGGAAGCGCAACAGCCAATTACCAACTGGGAAGCTTATGTTACCAATCTGAATAAGCGCCTGGGGCTGGATAACCAGGTGATGCGTATCATCGGCAACAAAGCCCGTCGTGATCCCAAACGTATCGTATTTGCAGAAGCAGATAATATTAAGATCCTGAAAGCCGCCCAGATCATTTTTGACGAGGGTGTCGGTTATCCTATCCTGTTAGGAGATGAGAATAAAATACGGTCGATGGCACTCTCCAATAACATCGATATTGAAGGCCTGCCCATCTTTGACCCCCGCAGTGATGCTATGGAGGAAAAAAGGAACCAGTATGCAGAGATCTTCTTTGCCAAAAGAGGCCGGAAAGGTTTCAATGCCTACGAATCGAAGAAAGTAATGAAGGACCGCAACTATTACGGCTGTATGATGGTGGAATGTGGCGATGCAGATGCGATGATCTCCGGATTATCCAAGAATTACCCGGACACCATACGCCCGGCATTGCATACCATCGGAACGGAAGAAGGCGTGAAAAAAATTGCCGGCATGTACCTGATGCTTACCAAACAGGGCCCGCTCTTCCTGGCAGATACCACGGTCAACTTTAATCCCACGGCGGAAGAACTGGCGGAGATCACTTTATTAGTGGCCAAAGAAGTTCGCAACTTTAATATCATTCCACGCATTGCCATGCTGAGCTACTCCAATTTTGGCAGCAGCAATTCACCGGAAGCCAACCTGGTGGCCAAAGCCCGCCAGATCGTAAAGGAAAAAATGCCCACACTGCTGGTGGACGGAGAGATGCAGGCCAGTGTGGCTTTCAATAAAGAATTGATGAAAGAGAACTATCCTTTCAGCGAATTGGTGGATAAAGATGTGAACACACTGATATTTCCCAATCTTGCCTCCGGCAATATTGCTTATAACCTGCTGAAAGAACTGGAAACGGCTGATGCGGTGGGGCCCATTCTGCTGGGACTTAAAAAACCGGTGCATATACTACAGTTAGGAAGCTCTGTCCGCAGCATCATCAACATGGCGCTGATCGCTGTGGTGGATGCCCAGATAAAAAGTAAAACACCCACAGAAGAGATTGTAAAAAAATCAAGATGGTGGAAGCGTTTCAGAAAAACCAGCAAGGATATTTAAAGCAGAACGGTTTCGGGTTTGGTTCTTAAATTTGCGGATACCCCGGAGCCATAATCATAATCATTGCATGCCCCAAAACCAGTAAGTAAACCCGGCAATTATCCACATGACCATTTTCAGCGACATAGGCCGTTACCTTTTGATGCTCAAGGGCATGTTTTCCCGTCCCGAAAACGGTAAGATGTACTGGAAAGAGTTTATTCACCAGTGCACTGAGATCGGGTTTGGCTCATTAGGCATAGTGGCCATCATATCCGTTTTTATAGGTGCGGTTTCCACTATTCAAACAGCTTACCAATTGGTGAGCCCGCTGATTCCGGCTTCCACGATTGCACAGATCGTAAGAGATACGGTTATCCTGGAATTTGCGCCCACCTTAGTGTGTATCGTACTGGCAGGTGTGGCCGGCAGCCGTATTGCCAGCGAGCTGGGTAATATGAGAGTGAGTGAACAGATCGATGCGCTGGAGATCATGGGCGTCAATACCAAGACCTATCTCATCCTTCCCAAAATACTGGCCGCCTTGCTGATGATTCCGATGCTGGTGGTGATCGCCATGGCGCTGGGTATCTGGGGCGGCAGACTGGCTGGTGTGGCCTCCGGGATCCTTTCAGGCGTTACCTACGATAAAGGATTGCTGGAATTCTTTGTACCCTATAATGTTTTCTTTGCGCTGACAAAAGCTTATGTGTTTGCATTTATTATTTCCAGTATCCCCGCATTCTATGGTTATTATGTAAAAGGAGGTGCCCTGGAAATTGGAAGGGCCAGCACCAAGGCCGTGGTGGTGAGCTGTATCCTGATTTTGTTTGCTGATTATATATTATCTGCATTGTTGCTCTGAGTAAATTAATATGATCGAAGTAAAAAACATAAAGAAAAGTTTTGACGACAAGGTGGTCATCGAGGAAGTGAGTACGGTGATGAAAGCCGGTCAGTGCAATTTGATCATTGGCTCCAGCGGAAGCGGCAAAACCGTTTTGATGAAATGTATTGTAGGCCTTTTTATACCGGATAGCGGCCAGGTGCTGTATAGCGGACAGAATTTCACGGCCATGAATACAGAAGAGAAGACGGAGATCCGGAAAGAGATCGGTATGCTGTTCCAGGGCTCTGCCTTATTTGACAGCCTGACGGTAGAAGAAAATATCATGTTCCCGCTCAGCATGTTTACGACATGGGCACATAAAAAGAAACTGGAACGGGTAAACGAAGTGCTGGCAAGAGTAAATCTGCCGGATGTAAACCGTAAATACCCGGCTGAATTGAGTGGTGGTATGAAAAAAAGGGTGGCCCTGGCCCGTGCCATCGTGCTCAACCCCAAATATCTTTTCTGTGATGAGCCCAATTCCGGCCTGGACCCGCAAACCTCGCTGGTTATTGACAAACTGATACAGGAGATCACGGTAGAATATAATATCACCACCGTCATCAATACGCATGATATGAACAGCGTAATGGAGATCGGCAATTATATACTGTACATGTATAAAGGCAATAAAGAGTGGGAAGGCAGCAACCGGG
The DNA here is from genome assembly GCA_964606155.1 of uncultured Chitinophaga sp. Lineage (GTDB taxonomy): Bacteria > Bacteroidota > Bacteroidia > Chitinophagales > Chitinophagaceae > JJ008. The sequence continues at coordinate 94,038 of CAZSGD010000012.1, forward strand.
AGATCATTTTCAGCAAAAACCAGCGACTGAATGACTTTATATTCGCCTCTGAGTTCCTCAAAGACGCCAAGGATATGCGGATGCTGGAAGAGACCGGCAAAATATCCAATAACAGGAATATGGACGATCTGATGGGCAGGGACACTCCTCCCAAAGATCCTCAAAAATGACCGGGCTGACAGCCTGAACCACCCATCCTAAACTGCCGACAATCCCTTACTTTTGCGCAACTTCTAAATCTCCAACATGAGCATCCTGGTCAATAAAAATTCGAAGGTATTAGTGCAGGGCTTTACCGGTACGGAAGGCACTTTTCATGCCACACAAATGATCGATTACGGAACCAACGTTGTAGGCGGTGTGACACCCGGAAAAGGGGGCAGCACTCACCTGGACAGGCCTGTCTTTAATACGGTGGTTGATTGCGTTTCCAAAACAGGCGCCGATGTCAGTATCATCTTTGTACCCCCGGCTTTTGCTGCCGATGCCGTGATGGAAGCTGCTGATGCGGGTATCCGGCTGGTGGTTTGTATCACAGAAGGTATTCCGGTGCAGGATATGGTAAAAGTGAAGAATTACCTGCAGGGAAAAAATACGAGGCTGATCGGGCCCAACTGCCCCGGTGTGATTACTGCAGGCGAATGTAAAGTGGGTATCATGCCCGGCTTTGTCTTTATACCTGGCCGCATTGGTATTGTATCCAAATCAGGTACGCTGACCTATGAAGCAGCAGACCAGGTGGCCAAAGCCGGACTGGGTATTTCGACCGCTGTTGGAATTGGCGGAGACCCGATCATCGGCACAACCACCAAAGAAGCAGTTGAATTATTCATGAACGACCCCAATACGGATGCTATCGTAATGATTGGTGAAATTGGCGGAGGCATGGAAGCAGAAGCAGCACGCTGGATCAAGGAATCGGGAAATAAAAAACCGGTGGTGGGTTTTATTGCAGGACAGACCGCCCCCCCCGGCCGCCGTATGGGACACGCAGGTGCTATTGTGGGCGGAGCAGACGATACCGCCGCTGCCAAAATGAAGATCATGAGCGAATGTGGTATCCATGTGGTCAGCAGCCCGGCCGATATTGGGAAAAAAATGGCGGAAGTAATGAAGAAATAAAAAAGTTCCCGCTTATAAAAAGCCCCGTAGTACAAACTACGGGGCTTTGTTTTAACCCTAAGTGTATCTAAACTATTTTCATTAGTGGGCTTCACGGAGAAAACGGGCCAATTCTTCTTTACTGCTGCTGAATGTAAGGGCATCGTTCAGCTGGTAGTAATTCCGGGGGTCAACTGTTTTGCAATAGGCATACTTAGCGACCTCTAACCTGTTGTTCTCAAAGGTGAACAGCAACATCAGTTCTTTTACCTGTTGTGTGGAGAACTGGTTCTTATCGATAATTGTTTTCACAGAAATAAGCCTGTTGTTCTCAAACCATTCCTTACGGATCTGTTCTTTAACATTGTGGAAATCACGGCTGCTCATGGCATTGTTGTTATTGCTCCAGCCACCGTCATCACTGTTGTAATAATCATCTTCATCATTGTACCATTCATCGTCCATGTCGATCCGGCGTTCATCCATCATCACTTTACCAAAACGGCTAACGGTGATATCCATGTGAAAACCTCTTTTCAGTTTTACCTGGCCGCTGTACAGCACCTCTCTTCTTTCAAAACTGTTGCCGGTACGTTTCTTCTCCCGGTATATCTTCACCTGGTGGAAACCATCCGACAGGTAACCGAGAGTGATACTGTTGTTCTTCATGGTGAATTTCCGGCCGTCCACCTCTACTTTGATCTGTGTGCTGGTGGCCACAGAAGAGATACTTAAACGGCTGCCATCAAAGGCTAAAAGAGAAAGTGAGAATAGTGAGCTTAATAAAAGGGTAAAAATTCTTTTCATGACTTGAAGTTTTAGGGTTATTAAAAAAAAATTGTTGTTGAAGAAGATATTTCCAAACCCATGCCATCGTGCCAAAAAACACTCCAACGAAATGTTAAAGGGAAAAAATCAGGCCTGCTGTTACCTGCTGCTTTCTGCTGGAATCCGCCCCTGTAAATGGTTTCAGCCTGCGGTATTATTGCCTGGCCAATGCGAATGCAAATTTTTTATAAAATCAGTAATCTCGTTAAACCCGGTGTTCCGGCTGTGTTGCTTATGCAATTCACCTTCATAAAGCATCTTAACAGGTACATTTTACGTCCTGGAAAACCAGGGAAAGAATAATTACTGAAGGACGGCGAAGTGAATAACGAGATTGAATTACCTTGTATAAAATTTAAAAGGATGAAGATGACGAAATCCATTATTTTTTTAATAAGCCTTATCACACTTAGCTTTTGTACCATGAATGCGCACAGCCAAAACCCTATTAAGAATTATACGAAAGAGTGGAAAAAGGTGGAGAACTTTGCCAAAAAAGGTTTACCCAAATCAGCGTATGATGAAGTAAAGAAAATATACACACTGGCCAAATCTGAAAAGCAGGATGCCCAGATCATCAAAGCGCTGGTGTATATGGTGGGGCTACAATCGGAAAACCGTGAAAATAATGATCTGCTCTCGCTTGCAGAAGTTGAAAAAGAAGCCGGAGTAAGTAAAGAACCTGCCACTTCCATTCTAAAAAGCCTGCAGGCAGAGCTCTACTGGAATTATTTTCAGCGTAACCGCTGGCGGGTGTATGACCGCACCTCCACCGCCGGTTTTAAAAAAGAGGATATAGCCACCTGGGGTACGGAGGATTTTCATAAAAAGATCGCTGAACTCTATCAGCAATCGATCCGCCATGAAAAATTGCTGCAGCAAACCAAACTCGAATCATTTGATGCGATCATTATTAAAGGTAATACCCGGCAATTACGGCCCACCCTGTACGACCTGCTGGCACACCGTGCCCTCGACTATTTTGAAAACGATGAACAGGATATTAAAAAGCCCGCCTATGCCTTCGAGATCAACCAGGCAAGTGCCTTTGATCCCGCTGCGGATTTTGTAACCAGGAAATTTATGACCAGCGACTCCCTGTCGCTGCAACATAAAGCGCTGCTGATTTATCAAAATCTGATCGCCTTTCACCTGGCAGATACCAAACCGGATGCCCTGGTCGATGCCGATATTCAGCGGATTCAATTTGTAAACAACAAATCTACCCACCCTTCAAAGGATGAATTATACTTCAACGCCATCAATCATATTGCCCGCCAATACGAAAATGTACCTGCTGCCGCACAGGCCTGGTATTTAATGGCGGCATATTATACGGAAAAAGCCTCGGGCTATAAGCCCTACGGCGATACCACACACCGGTATGATAAAATAAAAGCAAAAGAGATCTGTGAAAAAGTGTTGCAACAAAAAGAAAATTCTGAAGGCAAAGTCAATTGTCACAACCTGCTGATCGAACTGAACGGGGCCCAATTTCAATTCAGCCTGGAAAGGGTGAATGTGCCGGCCCAGCCTTTCCGGGCCCTGGTACAATATACTAATGTACCCTCTCTTCATTTCCGTATCCTGAAAGCAGATGCCACCCTGAGAAGCCTGATGGAAAACCCATATGATGAAAAATACTGGCCAGCGATCATCGCTGCCAAACCGGTAAAAAACTGGGAGCAAACTCTCCCTGCCACGAATGACCTGCAGCAGCACAGCGTGGAGATCAAAATCGATGCACTGCCTGCCGGCGAATATGTGCTGGTGGCTTCTCCCGACAAAGATCTTTCCGGCAAAAAAGCGGTTATAGGTGCCCGTTACTTCTATGTATCAGGAATCAGCTACGTTAGCAATGCCAACGATCATTTTGTACTGAACAGGGATAACGGCCAGCCCCTGGCACAGGCAGCCGTGCAGGTATGGCAGCAGGTCTATGATTATAAACAATCCAAATACATCAAAGAAAAAGGAAGGGCCTATACCACAGACGCCAATGGCTTCTTCCGGCTGGAAAAACCCAAAAAAGAAAATAATAATTATACCAACTACTCGTACCAGCTCGAGATCTCGCATGGTGGCGACAGGTTATTGATCAATGAAATGGCATACGATGCTTATTACTACCGCGATGGGGAAGCCGAAGGGCCCAAAGAAATCACGTCGATATTCCTGTTTACCGACAGGGGCATTTACCGGCCCGGGCAAACGGTGTATTTCAAAGGCATTGTATTTGGACGTAATACCACAGAAAAGAAAAATTGGGTGAGAGACGGTTACAATGCCACGGTGATCCTACGTGACGCCAATTACAAAGAGATCGATACCATCAACGTAAAAACCAATGAATATGGTTCCTTCAGTGGCAAATTTCAATTACCGCAAAGCGGGCTGAACGGGCAGTTCGCCCTTTCCACCCGAAAAGATGGTGGCAGCGCTGTGATCCGGGTAGAAGAATATAAGCGGCCTAAATTCTATGTGGACTATGAACCAATCAAGGGTACTTATAAAGTGAATGATAAGATCAAAGTAACGGGGATTGCCAAAGCCTACGCCGGCAATACTATTGATGGGGCCACGGTTAGCTACCGGGTGGTGCGCAATCCAAGATTCATCTATCCCTGGTTGTTCTGGAAATGGTGGCAACCACCAGTGGAACAAATGGAAATTGCCCATGGCGAAGTGAAAACGGATAAAGATGGAAAATTCACCGTGGAGTTTACGGCCATTCCTGACCTTTCCATCGATAAAAAATTTGAACCGGTATTTGATTATACCGTGTATGCAGATGTAACCGATATCAACGGCGAAACAAGAAGTGGTGAGAAATCTGTGCCGGTGAGCTATAAATCATTAATGCTCGTCACAAGCATTCCGGCCAGCTTACCGGCCGATAGTTTGAAAACCTTATCTATCCGCACCGAGAATATGAACGGCGAATTTGAAAAAGCGATGGTGAAAGTGACGATCACCAGGTTAAAAGAAGAAAAAAGACTGATACGTGACCGGTATTGGGAACGCCCCGATCAGTTTGTGATGAATAAGGAGGAATACATCCACAACTTCCCCTATGATGAGTACGACAACGAAACAGATTACAAAAGTTGGGAAAAAGCAGGTGAAGTATTCAGCAAAGCGGATACTGCCAAAGAAAATGGCAAGTGGATTATCAGCGGAGGCAACTGGACACCCGGCTTTTATTTGATTGACATTTCAACAAAAGATAAAAATGGCCAGGAAGTAAAAGATGTGAAATACATCGAACTGTTTGATGAAAAGAGCCGCCAGTTAAATCGCCCCGATTATTTATGGGCAGGCGTGAAAAAAACAGTAGCGGAACCCGGTGAAACGGCCAAGGTGGAGATCGGCACAGCCGCAGATAATTTGTTTTTGGTGCAGCAAATCAACCGTACGCAAAACACAAAGATGCTGGCCGCCGATTATACCTTCCTGAAATTATCCAACGAAAAGAAACAATTCAGCTTTCCGGTAACGGAGGCAGACCGTGGCGGTTATGGCGTAAGCTGGATGTTTATTAAGAACAACCGCTTTTATCAGTTGAATGAAACCGTGAGTGTACCCTGGACCAATAAGGAACTAAAGATCGAATATGCCACTTACCGTGATAAGACCCTGCCGGGTAGTGAAGAAAAGTGGAAACTGAAGATCAGTGGCCTGAAAAATGAAAAAGTGGCTGCTGAAATGCTGGCGAGTATGTATGATGCATCACTGGACCAGTTTTACCCTTATAGCTGGAGTGCGCCTGCTTTGTGGCCCTGCTGCTATGGTGGGTTTAGCTGGCAAGGTTCGCAGAATTTTGCGAGGATAGAATCTGTGCAGAAATATGCTGCTGCAGAAGAATACAAATCTTTCGATAAACGATACGATGCTTTCCTTGCCTCTTATGTATTTGCACCGGAATACAGGAACAGCACAGAGCCCCTGTGGTGGATGAACCCGCTGGATTATGCCTACAGTGAAGTAAGAAACCCCAGGCTGATGCGTTTGCCAAAACCGGGCGTGATACAGGAAAAAGAGGCGATGTTTGGTGCAAATGCTGATTATGCTACTTTCAGGGGAAATAAATCCTTAGGTGAAGAAGTGGTAGTTGGCTATGCAGTAAAGAATAAATATGTAGAAAATGTGAATGCTAACGCAGGGAACCAAACGCAACAATCACCTGATGTTAAGGTCCGTAAAAATTTCAACGAAACAGCTTTCTTCTTCCCTGATCTGCGAACAGACAGCACCGGCGCTATTGAATTTTCATTTACCATGCCCGAAGCACTGACCAAATGGAAATTCCAGGCCCTGGCACATACTAAAGAAGGCTCGTTTGGCAAAAGCACCAAAGAGATCGTTACACAGAAAGAACTGATGGTGCAACCTAATGCTCCGCGGTTCTTGAGAGAAGGTGATCAACTGGAATTCAGTTCCAAGATCGTGAACCTGACGGATAAGGAACTAACGGGTACGGCTGAGTTACAATTATTCGATGCCACCACCAATCAGCCTGTGGATGGCTGGTTCCGCAATATGGTACCCAACCAGTATTTCACTGTAGCCGCCGGGCAAAGCGAAGCATTGAAGTTCCCGATAGAAGTTCCTTACCTGTTCAACAAGGCACTGGTATGGAGAATTGTGGCCAAATCGGGTAATTATAGCGATGGTGAAGAGAATGCCATGCCGGTACTGACCAACCGTATGCTGGTCACAGAAACGATGCCATTACCCATGCAGGGTACGGGCACTAAAAATTTCAGTTTCCAAAAATTGCTGAATGCAGGTAACAGCACCACATTACAGCATCATGCACTAACGGTGGAGTATACCAGCAACCCGGCCTGGTATGCCATACAGGCCCTGCCTTACCTGATGGAGTATCCTTATGACTGTGCCGAGCAAACCTGGAACCGTTATTATGCCAATGCACTGGCCTCCTATATTGCCAATTCTTCACCGAAGATCAGGCAGGTATTTGAAAAATGGAAAATAAAAGACACGGCCGCATTGATGAGCAATTTGCAGAAGAACCAGGAGTTGAAATCCGTTTTACTGGAAGAAACCCCCTGGGTATTGCAGGCAAAGAATGAAGCCGGGCAGAAAAAGAATATCGCCCTGTTGTTTGATATGATCAAAATGAGCGAACAACTGACCAGCTCCTATGATAAACTGAAACAAATGCAAAGCAGCAATGGTGGATTTGTATGGTTCAGCGGCGGGCCTGACGACAGGTACATCACCCAGTACATTGTTACTGGCATCGGGCACCTGAAAAAATTAAAAGCTGTTCCTGACGGGCAGGACAGTAAACTGAAAGCGATTTTGGCCACAGCCATTCCTTACCTGGACCGTAAGATCAAAGAAGAATATGATGACCTGGTGAAATATAAAACTGACCTTAAAAAATACACCCCGGGATACACCGCCATTCAATACCTCTATATGCGGAGCTTTTTCCCTGAATATGAAATAGACAAAGCTTCCAAAACCGCTTATAATTATTTCCGTGGACGGGTGCAGCAAACCTGGGTGGGACAAAGCAAATACATGCAGGGAATGATCGCCCTGGCATTGAGCAGAACAGGTGATATTAAAACACCATCAGCTATATTAAAATCACTGAAAGAAACATCTATCACCCATGAAGAACTGGGCATGTACTGGAAAGATCAAACCAATGGCTGGTTCTGGTACCAGGCACCCATAGAAACGCAGGCCTTGCTGATAGAAACATTCCAGGAAGTGGGTAATGACACAAAAACGGTGGATGATCTCAGGACCTGGTTATTGAAAAACAAACAAACCAATAACTGGAAAACAACAAAAGCCACGGCAGAAGCCTGCTATGCCCTGCTGTTGCAGGGAACACAATGGCTGGACAATGAGCCCGTGATCGAAATAAAATTAGGCACCGGTCCTGTTCTAAGATCAGCCATACAGGGCCAGGAAGCGGGGACGGGTTATTTCAAGAAAACCATTGATGGTGGATTGGTATCCCCGCAGATGGGAAATATCTCTGTGTCGGTTTCGTCATCCGCCAACTCACCCACAACCGGCGCCACCTGGGGAGGCGTGTACTGGCAGTATTTTGAAGACCTGGATAAGATAACCACAGCTTCCACGCCGCTGAAGCTGAATAAGAAATTATTCATTGAAAAAAATACCGACCGCGGACCGGTACTGACACCGGTAAATGAAGGCGATATCGTGAAAGTAGGTGATAAAATAAAAGTGCGGATTGAGCTGAGGGTGGACCGTGATATGGAATATGTGCACATGAAAGATATGCGGGCTTCCACTTTTGAACCGGTGAATGTGCTGAGCCAGTATAAATGGCAGGGAGGACTGGGATATTACGAAACAACAAAAGATGCCAGTACCAACTTTTTCTTCAGCTACCTGAGAAAGGGCACCTATGTGTTCGAGTACCAGTTGTTCGCCACCCATGCCGGCAATTTCAGCAATGGAGTAACAACGATACAATGCATGTATGCACCGGAGTTCACGTCGCATTCAGAAGGCGTGCGTGTAAATATTGAATAGAGGGGTTGCCGGTAAGGCCGTTTGTGATTGCCCGTTTGCAAATTGAGCCCTGTACACCTATTTTTGCCAAATGACGGTTGATTACCTCGTTATTGGCCAGGGTATTTCAGGTACATGGTTGAGTTATTATCTTCAAAAAGAAGGAAAAAGTTCTCTTGTCATTGACAAAGAGAACAACACATCCCCCTCCCGGATAGCAGCAGGTATTATTAACCCGGTTACCGGCCGTCGCCATGCAACGGTATGGATGGCCGAGGAGATACTGCCATTTGCCTGGCAAGCCTATTCACACCTGGGGGATCAGCTCGGTTTGAAAACCATTTCTCAAAAAAACATTATTGATTTCTTTCCCAGTCCGCAAATGCGGCTGAGCTTTATGGAAAGAGTGGAGGAAAAAAATCAGTATGTACACAGTTTTACCACCGAGAACCATTTTACACATTTGTTCAATTATGATTTTGGTTATGGGGAAATACGCCCGGTCTATACGGCTCACCTGGAGAGCATTTTACCTGCCTGGCGAAAAATTCTCAAAGAAAAAGGAACCCTTTTAGAAGAAGAGTTTGACACGGACCAGTTAAAGAGCGAAAACAACGGTATCCGCTACAAAGATATCCAGGCCGGCAAGATCATTTTTTGTGATGGAAGCGACGGCACCCATAACCCCTATTTTAAACCATTGCCCTTTGCTCCCAATAAAGGGGAGTCTTTACTGTTGGAAATACCTGATCTTCCACCGAGGAAGACCTATAAAAGAGGCATGATGCTGGTACCGCTGGCTTCTGGTTTTTGGTGGGTGGGAGCAAGTTATGAATGGGACTATGAACACCCGGGCCCAACGAAAGAATTCCGCGACAAAACAGAATCCCTGTTAAGTAGTTGGCTGAAAATGCCTTTTAAAACTGCAGATCATTTTGCCGGTACAAGACCTGCTACACTGGAAAGAAGACCTTTTGTGGGTATGCACCCGCTTTATCCTTCCATTGGAATATTAAACGGCATGGGAACGAAAGGATGTTCCCTTTCTCCCTTTTTTGCCAAACAATTGGTGGACCATCTGCTGCAGGGTACGCCCATTACACCAGAAGCAGATGTAAAAAGATTTACCCGGATATTGTCGAGATAGCCACATACATTGTTTCCTGCAACATTTCATATCTTTCTGTAATACACAAACCCTGACCGAATGTCACAAAAAAATGAGTCCCTGTACAGCATTCCTGCCCGCTTCCGCCGGATGGAAAATATGCATATAGCGTTTTGGCTGGTAAAAGATATCAGCTGGTGTATGATCTGGAAACTGCTGGGTATTGCGATGATCTTCCCCACTCTTACGATAGCACTGGTTATTGCCTGGCGCACCCGGCGGCTGGCTTCAGAACTGGCGCATAACCTGGCCGTTGCTTTCTGGATCAGCGCCAATTCACTCTGGATGATCAGCGAGTTCTTTGCGTTTGATGAAATGGTGATATGGGGATGGTTTACCGGAAAGCACCTGGCCCTGATCCCTTTTTTTATCGGGGCTTTCATCCTGCTTTTTTACTATGTGGTTCAACGCCCGGGAGAGATCCGGAAAAAAACGGATGTGACACTTTGATCATATCGCCGCTTCCATACCTGCTAATGCACGGTCTATTATTTTTGCCGGGGTGCCAGGGTCCTGATTCAAGAGTTCACAAATAGATATGTACAGATCAGGTTCATTCTTCTTGAATTCGTCCGGGTTTTCAAAAAATGTTTCGATACAAACAGCCCAGAATTCATCAAAATTGGTGGTGGCATAATCATCTAACAAATGAGCAGACCCTTTGCGCATGGCCCTGAATACGGGCCGGCCTTCTTCTGAAAAATCCTCCAGTCTTTTTTTAAATGCCCGGTCGTGGCGGTCCTCCTGTCCTAAAAAGACATCATAAGAAACAGCATGCGCCATTTCATGCAGGCCCACATTAATGGAATCATCATATTGGGCATAGCCTTTTAAAAAATGGTTCCATGCCACATAGATGCCCGTTTTACTTACATGTCCAAAATAAGTATCCTGGTCATGCTGCAATACATACTCTTTACCGATCACATGTATTACCGGAAAATAATCCATCTGAAAATTAGGGAGACCAAAGGTCAGCTGTACTGCTGAACCGCTGATCAATACCGGTATGTGTTCCTCGTAAGACAAGGAATGGAACTGAAATTCTTTTGACTGCATAAAAGCCACTGTTCGCAGCAAAAACCTTTCTTTCAGTTCTTTGGAAAGCGAATGATAATAAGGATTGTATTGATCCAACCATCCGGCATATTGATAGCTCCTTTGCTCTAATAATTGATTGGCCTTTTTCAGCCTGATCTTTTGCGCCCATTTAGGAAAAAACAGGGAAAGGCCGACCTGGTAAAAAATGATGGCTGAAAGGATCAGTAAAACGATAAAAAATAATAGCCATTCTGGTAACAGGAGATGAGGGTCATCGCTCTGCGTGGGCAGAACTGGCCGGCTGCTCAAGAATGAATCGATCGTTGGCCTGATACTATCGGGTACAGATTGCAGCAGTGCCTCTTTACTGGTATAAATGGTGGTATCTCCCGGTGGCATGTGGTACTGATGGCACGAAGATAGCGACAAAACAAGGATAGGTGTAATTTGCCCAAAGCCTCTCCCATCGCTATCTTTGCGCCTCCGGGAAATTTGGCCCGGCCAACCAGTTAACTTATCAATTTTTCAAGGACTTATGTACAGAACGCACACTTGTGGTGAATTAAGGATCAGTAATAAAGGCAATACAGTGACCCTGGCAGGGTGGGTTCAGACCGTCAGGAAATTTGGCGCCATTACGTTTGTGGACCTCCGTGACCGTTACGGCATCACTCAACTTCTATTTGGCGAGGAATTGAACAAGCAGCTGGAAGAAACCCCGCTGGGACGTGAATTTGTATTACAGGCCAGTGGTACAGTGAATGAAAGAAGTAATAAAAACCCGAATATTCCCACCGGTGATATTGAGTTATTAGTATCCTCCTTTTCCATTTTGAATAAATCGGCCGTTCCGCCTTTCACTATACAAGATGATACCGATGGCGGTGATGACCTGAGAATGAAATATCGTTTTCTCGACCTGCGCCGCCAGGCTGTGAGAAAGAACCTGGAACTCCGCTACGCCGTAAACCGTGCAGCGAGAAATTACCTGCACCAGCAACATTTCATGGATATTGAAACCCCCTTCCTGATCAAATCCACACCCGAAGGGGCACGGGATTTTGTGGTGCCCTCCCGTATGAACCCCGGGCAGTTTTATGCATTACCACAATCACCACAAACCTTCAAGCAACTGTTGATGGTGAGTGGTTATGACCGCTATTACCAGGTGGTAAAATGTTTTAGGGATGAAGATCTCCGTGCCGACCGCCAACCAGAGTTTACACAGATCGACTGTGAAATGGCCTTTGTGGAGCAGGAAGATATTTTGAACATGTTTGAAGGCATGGTGAAACATATCTTCAAAGAAGTAAAAGGTATTGACTATACAGAAACAGTGCAACGGATGACCTGGGAAGATGCCATGTGGCAATATGGAAATGATAAACCGGATATCCGTTTTGGAATGTCTTTGCTGAACCTCAAAAAACCTTCCTCTGTTTACACTACCCGGCAGGACCAATCATCGTTGATCCATGGGGCCGGTTTTAAAGTATTTGATGATGCAGAAACGGTGCTGGCCATTGCTGTACCGGGTTGCAGTGAATATAGCCGTAAGCAAACTGATGAGCTGACCGAGTGGGTGAAGCGCCCGCAGATCGGAATGAAAGGTTTGGTGTTCATCAAATGCGGTGCTGACGGTACGTATAAAAGCAGCGTGGATAAATTTTATAATGAAGAAAAATTAAAAGCCATCGCTGATGCTGCCGGTGCAAAAGCCGGTGATCTCGTATTGATCCTGGCTGGTGCTGAGGAAAGAACAAGAAAAGCCATCAGTGAACTGCGCCTGGAAATGGGGGAAAGACTGGGCCTGAGAAAAAATACTGAATTCAAACTGTTATGGGTACTCGATTTCCCGCTGTTTGAGTATGATGAAGAAGGTAACCGCTGGGTGGCCAGGCATCACCCCTTCACTTCTCCCAAGCCCTCACAGATCGAAACCATGATCCATAACAACCCGGTCATTGAAAATGCCGCGGAGTATTTACAACATCCTTATGCCCATATCAAAGCCAATGCCTACGATATGGTATTGAACGGAAATGAGATCGGTGGCGGTTCAATTCGTATTTTCCAAAGGGAGTTACAGGAAAAAATGTTTGCCGCCCTGGGTATGGGTAAAGAAGAACAGCTGCACAAATTTGGTTTCCTCTTAGGTGCGTTTGAATACGGCGCCCCGCCGCATGGTGGCATTGCCTTTGGCTTTGACAGGCTTTGTGCCATTCTTGGAGGCAGTGAAAGTATCCGTGATTTTATTGCCTTTCCCAAGAACAATGCAGGAAGGGATGTGATGCTGGATGCACCGGCCACGATCGATCAGAAGCAGTTTGAAGAATTGCAGATAAAGCTGAACCTGAAAAGTTAGATGCATGCCTGCTCAATGGACACTTTTTAAACTGGCCAATTATATTTTCCTGTTCATTGCCGTTTTTCATTTCCTGCAATTATTAAATTTTATCGTGTTAGTGGTCCCTCAGGGAGAAGGTGTATCCGTGATGATGGAGGTATCACCACTTATGCTGATCACTTTTTGTAATTCTATCTTCAGCCTTCATGTTGCCAGGCGGCATTACCCCGACTACCCAATGGGCCATCATAAAAAAATTCTCTTCCTGGTATCGGCGTCATTGTTTATCATAGCGCAGATAGTCATCATTTATTTTTTATATGAGATATTAAATGAAGAAATAGTAATAGGCGGGTCGCCAAAAATTCTTCGTTTTCTCTGGTTCAATTTTTTCCTCCACCTGCTGGGAGGTTTTTTCATTTTTACCAACCAGTTGATTTTAGTAAATCATATCAACAAACAATACAAGCGCAAGATAGAAGATGAGGATGCTGAATAAGGATCCTCATATATTATGTGCAATAGCTACGTTAGAAAGGTAAAACCATTAAGAATAAGCTCCGCAGGAGCAGCATGTTAAACATTTCACCCCTGCGGGGTTCCGTTCAACGCATTAAATTATTCCCTATTAATATTGGGCTCCTACGGAGCCAGAGATATCTCAGGAATTTAAAAGCCCTTTCAAAACCTTTACCACCTTCTCCGCATTCGGCAACATAGCTTGTTCTAAGCCCATATTCATCGGCACTGCAGGCAAGTTTAAGGCACCCAGCACTTCCACCGGCGCATCGAGTGACCGAAAACAGTGTTTGGATATTCGTCCTGCCAGCGCCTCCGCAAAAGAATTATGCTGCTGTTCTTCTGTCAGCACCAGGCATTTTCCATGCGCTATTACTCTCGCAAATACTAATTCTTCATCCAGCGGAAATAAACTGCGCAGATCAATCACCTCAATATTACCGTTAAAATTTTTTGCTGCTGCTTTGGCCCAATACACCCCCATACCATAAGTCACCACCACACAGCTCTCGCCGTTATTAATTGCTTTTGGATCAGCTTTCAAAACAATATTACCCTTCCCGAAGGGCAGCATATAATCACGGCAAGGCTCAGGAGTTTTGGCTTCTTCTGTACCGGGCACTTTACTCCAGTAAAGCCCTTTATGCTCCAGCATCACCACCGGGTTAGGGTCATAATAAGCCGCTTTCATCAGGCCCTTCATATCGGCCGCATTGGAAGGATAAGCCACTTTAATGCCTTTTACCGACAATACCGTCGTTTCCACACTACCGCTATGATACGGTCCGCCGCCGCCATAAGCCCCAATCGGGACCCTTAGGATCATGGAAACGGGAAATTTGCCGCAGCTCAGGTAGCAGCTCTTGGATATCTCAGTTACCAATTGATTAAAACCCGGATAAATATAGTCGGCAAACTGTACTTCCACTATCGGTTTTAAACCCACAGCACTCATACCCACAGTGGACCCTACAATATAGGCTTCCTGGATAGCCATATTGAACACCCGGTGATCCCCAAATTGATCGGCCAGTGTAGCCGCTTCACGGAATACCCCTCCCAGTCTTTTACCCACATCCTGCCCGTATAAAACAGCTTCGGGATGATCTTGCATTACCTCACGGATAGCAAACAAGGCGGCATCCACCATGATTACTTTTTCAGCACCCGTCGGGCTGCGTTGTCCTTTTTCCTCCGTGACAGGCGTAGGGGCAAAAACATCCTCACTGATCATAGCCGGATCGGGTTCCGGTGAAGCCACAGCTTTTGCAAAATCATTCGCCACCAGATCAGCTGCTTCTTTCTCTATTTGCAGAATATCGTTTTCAGCCACTCCTCTTTCCAATAATTTTTTGCGAAGCTTAGGATGAGGATCATGTGCCATATGTTTGGCCCAGTCATCATCAGAGCGATAGAACTCCCTTCTCACGCCACTGGTATGGTGGCCCAGCAACGGTACCTGTGCATGTACCAGGTAAGGTTTTCTTTCACGCCGCACAAAGTCACATACTTCTTTCATAACGGAATAAGAAGCTTCAAAATCACTTCCATCCACCTGTACCCTGTACATTCCTTTAAATCCTGCAGCAAATTCAAATGCATTCATGGCCCTTGCCTCCTCAGCCGTTACACTGATACCCCAGTTATTGTCCTGCACGAGATAAATGATGGGGAGCTGTTTCAATACGGCAAACTGAAAGGCTTCACTTACTTCTCCTTCAGTAATGCTGGCATCTCCCAAAGAGCAGAGCACCAGCGGCAGTTCTCCATTCACTCCTTTTTTCAGTTTTTCAGAAAAATGTTTTTCCAGGTATTGCACCCCTTGCGCCAGGCCCGTGGTGGGTATGGCCTGCATCCCGGTGGCACTGCTTTGGTGAATCATGGTGGGTTTGTCATCACCCCGGTAATTGGGATGCGAATAATATTCTTTCCCACCGGTAAAAATATCATTCCCTTTGGCCAGCAATTGCAGCATTTGATCATAAGGGGTGAAACCCAGGCCCAGTATGATACTTTCATCCCGGTAATAAGGGCTGACAAAATCCTGTGGCCCTAACTGAAAAGCGGTGGCGAGTTGAATGGCCTCATGTCCTCGGGAGGTGGAGTGTACATATTTACAAATTGCCCGGTTGGCTTCATAAGTTTCGGCCATTGCCTTTACCTGGCTCATGAGCCTGTAGGTTTTCAGCAATATGTTGATGTCGATCATACAGGCGCAAACAATGATCGGCAAATTTAAGGGAAACATCAGGCACAAACACACGATAGTTTGGGCAATTGCGAAACGGAATGATCAAAAGAAAAAGCCATTCCTGTTATCGGAATGGCCCTTCGTGTGTGCAGTTGGTTTTAGTGGTGCAGCGGTTGGGTACCCTGCCCCATTTGTATTACTTAACTTCCAGTGTAAACATGCTGTCATCTTCAATAAAGGCTTCCAGTTCATCTCCCACCACCACTTCTCCCACACCTGCCGGTGTACCGGTAAAGATCACATCCCCGATATTGACAGAAAAATAATTTGAAATATAGGCCACGATCTTATCGAAACTATGGATCATGTTGGCTGAATTGCTCTGTTGAACCAGCTCTTTATTTTTGTACAGGCAAAAATTGATATCCTTCTTGTTCTTGATCGATGTGATGGGTATCCATTTACCAATTACGGCTGAATTGTCCCATGCTTTGGCCTTTTCCCAGGGCAACCCCTTTTCTTTTAGTTCGTTTTGAATATCCCTGGCAGTAAAATCAATGCCGGCAGTGATGGCGTCATAGTATTTGCCTGCAAATTTTTCCTGGATATATTTTCCATTCTTACTGATACGCAGTACCAGTTCACATTCATAATGCAGTTCGTTGGTAAATTCAGGATAATAAAATGGTGTATGTGATTGCAGCATGGCGCTTTTCGGCTTCATAAAAATGATAGGCTCGTCTGGAATTTCATTCCCCAGCTCACTGGCATGTGCCGCATAATTACGACCAACACAAAAGATTTTCATAAACAGTAAGAGTTTTTAAAAAATACACAGGATACAGAATAGGAAACTGTTTATCCTCTATATTCCAGGTATCAATATGATGATTGGATTTTATCCCGGCAAGGCCGGGAACCAGAAAAAAAGGTCAGGGCTGCTAAAGTAAGTAATCAATCTGATTTATCATAAAGAAAAATTCTTATTATTTACAGCATTCATAGCAGCTGCAATACCTTGTGTGGCAAAGGTTTCTATCGTTTCCACGGCCTTATCAATCTTCAGTTTTATCAGGGGTTCCTCCTCCTTTTTCCAGTGCCCCAGCACGAAATCGGACTGCATGCCCCGGGGATAATCGTTGCCGATCCCAAACCTTAGCCGGGCATATTGAGTGGTAGCCAGCACCTCCTGGATACTTTTCAGCCCATTATGGCCACCGTCACTACCACCGGGCTTTAAACGGATCTTATCGAGGGGAATGGCCACTTCGTCCAGGATAACCAGGATATTTTCTAGAAGTACCTTTTCCTTATCCATCCAGTATTTGAGGGCCTTCCCGCTGAGGTTCATGAATGTTGTTGGGCAAATACAAACAAAGGTCTTCCCCTTCCATTTGATATCGGCCACATAGGCCAGCCTGTCCACCCGGAAGGTACCTTTATGTTTTTGCACAAAAGCATTCACCACATCAAAACCAATGTTGTGACGGGTATGAGCATATTCATCCCCGATATTTCCCAAGCCGGCAATTAAAAACTTCATCATGCGAATTAACAGGAATGTACGGTAATTTCCTTCAGGAGCCCGATAAAAAAACCTGCCCGGTAGTTTCGGGCAGGTTTCTGAATGATATTATAAAAGAGATTATTTCTTACCTTTTTCTGCAGCAGCAGGGGCAGCAGCGGGTGCGGCAGCGCCGGCAGCAGGAGCGGCACCGGCTGCAGGAGCAGCGGCTTCTTCCTGTTTCAATTGCCTTGTTAATACCACAGAAGCGATAGGAATTCGCGGAGAGTTCAGGATCTCATAATTAGCTTCCTTTACATCTTCCACACGGATATTCTCGTTCAGGTCAAGGTTGTCAATAGAAACCTCAATGTTCTCCTTCAGGTATTTGGGTAATGTTTTTACCTTCAGGGCTTTCATTTTGGTGATCAGCTTACCGCCATCTTTTACCCCTTTGGAAACACCTGTGAATTTCAAAGGAATATTAGCGATCACTTTTTTATCCTCCACCAGCTCCAGCAGATCAACGTGAGTGAGCTTATCATTCACTTTGTCAAACTGCACATCTTTTAAAATGGCTTTGTAGGATTTGCCCTCTACTTTAACTTCTACTAACTGGAAACTTGGTGTGTAAACGATGTTTTTAAAAGCCGCAGCAGGAGCCGCAAAATTGATCTCCTGTGCACCCCCGTAAATTACACCAGGCACCAGGTCCTGAGAGCGGAGTTGGCGGGTGGCTGTTTTGCCAAAGCCGGTCCTCAGTTGTCCTTCGATTGTAATTGTCTTCATTTTTATGTTTGTTTAAATTTTACTTGTCTCTTCTTTGCGAATGGATGAATAAGCTGGTGATACTCTTATTTTCATACGCATTGCGGATGGCCACTGCAAAAAGCTCAGCCACGCTCAGTATTTTGATCTTCGGGCTGTCTTTTTTTACCGGTATCGTATCACACACCACCAGTTCTTCCAGCACACTGTTTTCGATATTCTCGTAAGCCTTTCCGCTCAAAACAGGATGGGTGATCAATGCTCTTACGCTCCTCGCTCCTTTCTCTTTTAAAAGACCTGCACTTTTTGCCAGCGTTCCTCCCGTATCACATATATCATCAATGATCACGATATCCTTGTCTGTTACATCTCCTATCACTACCATGCTGGCGATCTCGTTGGCCCGCTTCCGGTGCTTATCACAGATCACCATCTCTGCACTAAAGTAGCTGGCGATCTCCCGGATACGGTTGGTAGCCCCTACATCGGGGGCCGCAAAGGTAAGATTTTCCAGCCTTAGATTCTCTATATAAGGGATAAAAACTGCATGGCTGTCCAGGTGGTCTACCGGTATATCAAAATAGCCCTGTATCTGGGGTGCATGAAGGTCCATGGTAACTACCCTATCGGCTCCGGCTGCCACCAACATATTGGCTACCAGCTTACTACCAATAGCTACCCGCGGGCGGTCCTTCCGGTCCTGCCGGGCATAGCCATAATAGGGAATAACCGCAATGACTTTGTAAGCAGAGGCCCTGCGGGCCGCATCGATCATCAGGAGAAGCTCCATGAGGTTCTCGGCAGGAGAAAAAGTACTTTGAACCAGGAAAACATAATCGCCTCTGACACTTTCGAGAAAGATCGGGGATATTTCCCCATCACTAAAACGCTGGATATTTACCTTACCAAGCTGTGTGCCGTACCTTTTGCAGATCTGTTCGGCCAGCTTCTGTGAGCCTGTACCGGCAAAAATTTTAGCTGATTGCATAGCTGAAAATTCGTTCCAGGGGAACTTGTTTTGAGCGGCGAAGATATTACTATCGGCTCAATCGCCATGCGCAGTCACTAAAAAATTGACCGGGAGCAGAATATCCTATCTGAGGGCCACTGTTGTACCTGTTCCGGCAGCTGGCACCGGCTTTGTCTTCGGCTGCTGCTTCACGATATCAGTTTTGCTGGCATTACAGCTGTAGAAAAGCGATGAACAAATGAAAACAGAGGCAAGTAAGGAAACGATGTAAACAACAGCGAAGAAAAGAATAGGATGTAATGATCCCATCGGGCTAAAGGCTTTGGCTTTCATGAGTACCAGATTTTAGTGTTTTTCAATCAGTGATTAATGGATATTGGTGGCTTTTCTAATACTTGTTAAGGTATTGTTAGAATAAAAATATTGGCTATTATTGTTTAATGCAAGAGCAGAAGTACTCTATCAAACAATGGTCAAAAGACGATAGGCCCAGAGAAAAACTACTTACCACGGGTGCAGAAAACCTCAGCAATTCGGAATTACTGGCCATCCTCCTGCGTAGCGGTACCCCCAAAAAGAATGCCCTCGAACTGGCTATGGAGCTGCTTCGCCTGGGCAAAAACAACCTGGTGGAACTGGGTAAGCTATCTGTAAAACAACTGATGGCAATTGATGGGATAGCTGAGGCAAAGGCCATAACCATTGCCGCAGCCCTGGAGCTGGGCAGGAGGCGGCAGGCAGCCACTTCACTGGATAAAACCACCGTTAAAGGAAGCCAGGATATAGCTCAGTTTTTAAGGCAAAAACTGGGCGATTACCGCAGGGAGGTATTTGCCGTGCTTTACCTTAACAGGGCCAATAAGGTCAACCATTTTGAGATCATTAGCGAAGGGGGTATTACCGGAACCATAGCAGACCCCAGGGTGATACTACGAAAAGCCCTGGAACAGGATGCCGTCAGTATCATCCTGTGCCATAACCATCCTTCCGGCAGCCTGCGGCCCAGCCGGGCAGATGAAAGCCTTACGATAAAAATCAGGGAAGCCTCCCGCTACCTGGATATAGCCGTGCTGGACCATATTATTGTGAGCGAAAGGGGATATTATAGCTTCGCAGATGAGGGACTTCTTTAGAGTAAGGAGTCTTTAGTCATTAGCCGGGAGTCTGTTTCCTAATCCAGGCAATTACTTTATTGTCAGGAAGACTGTTCAGGGAGTTTGCGACTAAAGACTAAGGGCCCGGGACTAACGGTTCTTTAAGCTTGTGCAGTGGGCCCTCCAAAATTCATTGGTAATTGTATCTCTTCCAGGTCTTTTATTGCGCCATTGACCGACTCATATTTCTGGATATTATCCGTCATGGCTTTCATGAAGCGTTTGGCGTGCTGCGGTGTCAGGATGATCCTTGATTTCACTTTGCTCTTGGGTGTGCCCGGCATCACGTTTACAAAATCAATCACAAATTCAGCATGTGAATGTGTAATGATGGCGAGATTGGCATAAGTCCCTTCCGCCACCTCTTCCGATATTTCGATATTTAATTGATTGGGACTACCCTGTTGCTCAGCCATAATTATTGATTTAAATACTGGAATGCTTTTTTTAATGCTGCTTCCTGGTTAACCGTAAAGTCTGCATCACTAAATACAGGTGTAATATCCTTGATACTCTTTAGCTCCTTGATAATACTGGCCGAATTGGTCTTTAATTTTTTGAGGCCCGGCTTTTGATTATCGTGATAATAATATTCGAAGGTGAGGTCAAACTGGCGAAGTTCTGACTGAACATAATTCTCCGATACGTATCCCAGCTCTGATTTATATTTTTTGTAAACGCTATAGCGTGACCCTTTAAAAATTTCCAGGAAATAAGATTTGTCCTGGCTGCCCAGGTGCGATCCATATACAAAATTCATCGCCTGCATGATACCCACTTCCGGGTTGGCCTGCAACACAAACGAATCCACTTCACCTGCCTCTTTCACCAACGGCTTATCAGGGTTGCTGCTGGAATAAAATTCCACCTGCTGGTTATAGGTATTATAGCTCAGTGAAATATTATAGGCTTTGGCTTCTGTGGAAAAAAGATCGCCCTTGTTCTTTTCCCCAAAAAGATAGGATGTTCCTTTTACCTTATAGGGGCCGATCAATTTAAGCTCTCCCTCCCCTGTTCTCTCCTTTAAAAGCTTGTTGAAATTAAGTGCATTGTCCATATAGGTATTATGGATCTGGGCATTGGATTGCCCTGTAAAAATGGCGGCAGCGATCGCTGCCAGGGTACATGTTCTTATCATTTTCATATTTAAATCTTGTGGTTAATAAAACTTTAACGAGCCTTAAAAGTACTAAAAAAGCAAGCCGGAATGATCAAAAAAGAAAAAGGGATTGTTAATAAACAATCCCTTTTTACAAGCTCAAAAAATAATTATCTGGGGCCTAAATAACGCAGGGTGTCAAAGAACGCTCTTGCACCGGGGTTATTATTGTAATAAAAGTTCGCATAGATAATCTTGGTCGCCGGATCATAACGGCTATCTACAGCCGGGCCCATCGAAACAGGCAGCGTGGTGGCATAAGGATACCAATCCCATGCTGTCAGCGCATTCGTGG
>CAZSGD010000013.1:0-6241 GCA_964606155.1 uncultured Chitinophaga sp.
CCGTTAGAGGGTTTGGCGCCAAATTTTTTGTTGCCAAAATTCTCATGAAGTACCTGTAACCAGTAGGTATCAGCGATAGAAAGATTCAAAAAACCTTTTATCACATTATAGGCTGTAAAAAAACCGGCATGGTTACTTACCAGTGCGTCACCGATCTCTTTACCCAGTTGTTCGGGCGATTTTTTTAATTGTTTTACAAAAGAAAAAAGCACCAGTGTGTAATCTCCTTCAAATTCCGGTTTGGTGGAATTAATGGTAAGTTCAGGCAGGGGTATAGCTAATCCATAAAGACTGTTCAATTCCTTTGCCACCAATGATTTTATCTTGTTTACAATACTCATCCGGTTCTTTAGATTTTGCCGCAAATTTAGGAAACATTGGCCCTAATTCCTTAATTCCCAATTCTCACATTAACTTTGCGTCCACCATGCGGAAACATATCCATAGTGCCCGGGATTTTATACTGCCGATCATCGATTTTTTCTATCCTCCTGTCCGGAAATTGATGAATCTGCAGACCTTCCGCTATGTGGCTTCCGGGGGAACGAACACTTTGCTGGGTTTTACCGCGTATTTTATCGGGTACAAGTATATTTTCTTCGAAAAAGAGTTCCATTTCGGTTTTTATGCTTTTAAAGGACACGTGGCCGCCCTGTTTCTGTCCTTTGTGGTCACCTTCCTGTTTGGATTTTTTATGTCAAAATATGTAGTGTTCAGCGATTCCAATATAAAAGGCAGGGTACAATTGGTGCGGTATCTAATGATCTGTTTATTCAACCTGCTGCTGAACTACCTGCTGCTGAAAATATTTGTGGAGCAATTCAATGTTTACCCGGTACTGGCGCAGATCATCACCACCATCGTGGTCGTTATTTTCAGTTACATCGCACAGCGGAATTTTTCTTTTAAAGCAGTTGACATCAACGAAGAAGATTCTACAGGCTGAAATCGATCGACTCCACTTTCATGGACAGGCTGCCCTCACAATTGCTTCTTAACACCAGGTGTTTTTGCATCGGGTAGATGCCGATCAGGTTGATCTCATTGATATTGCCATAACTGCGGATTCCCTTCCTCCATTCCTGGTTCAATTGCTGGTTGATGGTTACTTTGGCGGTATCGATATAGGAGCTTAATTCAAACTTAGCCGCTTTACTGATCTCTTTGGTGATCTTTTTGTCAAATAGCCAGTCGGCCGAGCCCAGCAATACATTCTTTGATTTAATATCAAAATCGATATCCTCCACTTCAATACTGCGGGAATCTTTTTTATACACCGGCTTGCCCACGAGGTAAATAACACCATTGTTGGTGCCTGAAAAATTGACTTTGATGATCAGTTTCTCAAAACCGCCACCATAGATCTTGCATTCTTCAATCACAAATTTTTTCCTGACAAACCCCTTTTTAAAGGAATATTCCAGTCCCTTTACTTTTTGGTTGATGATAGCACTGAGTGAGTCATAACTCAGCACGGCATCCAGGAAAATATTAAAACCGGGCCTTTTGCCATATACAGATATATTCGGCACCCAGGAACTCTTTTCCACGGGCCTTTCAAAACTGATGGAAGGTTTGGCCGAGAGGCCCAGGAAAAGATTCAGGGAATCGTTCAGGGCATAGAGATTATTGATACGGATACTTTGCGGGTTGATCTGTAACCATCCCAGCCCGTAAAGGTTATATACTTTGTTTAGCTGGTCCCACACCTGCTGAAAGCGGGGTTTCAGGTCCACCGTGCCATAGTTCTTATCAAGGTCAGCTTTGGCAAGGTCCAGTTCTGTTGTCAAACCTTTCATCACTTGTTTGGTAATATCCTGTCCCCAGAAACAGACCTCACATTTATCCTGTGGTTCCGGTTCATTTCGCTTAACAGCCAGTTTCACTTTAAAATCGGGTTGGAAACCAAGCGTGTTATTAAAGGAAACTTTTACTTTTCGCTCGCCTTCGTTGAAACCGCAGCGGCAGGGCGGGGTCCAGGGTGAAACAACGGTGCCACCTACACAAACACGGGTGGAGCCCACGATCTTATAATAGCCGGTAAATCCCAGGTGCAAAGAAGTGCCGATCGCTTTCATTTCGAGAGGGCTTCGGCGGAAGACATATTTATACCGGATATCACAACCTTCCTGCACCCAGCCATCCGGGTAGCCGGCAGAAGTGAATAGCGTATCCACACTTTTTTCCGCCAGTTGGTACACTGGCTTCAGGCTGATCTGGATGGGTATATTGATCTCAGAATTGGGAAGAGAGTCCAGCCTGAAGTTTTCGGGTGACAGGTCCGGGTTGGCCGGGTTGATCTTTTGCGAATTAACAAAATTGAAACAGAGTACGCTGATGAATAAAAGAATTCCTTTTCCTTTCATTTTGACGATTAACGGTCAAAAATAAAAAAAGAAAGGAAAAGGAATTGTGAATTAATTCTATGTAAAAACACGTGGAAAAGATACACGAATCAAAAAATCAAAAGTTAAAATTCAAAAGCTTTTTCACTCGACGCACACGGCTCACAAGCCCGCAGCTCAAAAAGTAGCTAAAACACTACAAAAAACAAAAGATAACTTTATAACAATAGTTCCTTCAGATAACGTAACTTTAATACCGAGGAAATCGTTATTGTTATACTTTGAAATGTATCCTATGGTTACCATGCTTCTTATCATCTTGATATGCCGTACGCAAAAAGGTCAAATGCTTCTTTTCCGCTTCTCCCGCATTACTCCGTTGGCTATGCGTTACTGATCATTTAAATTCTTTGGGCTGGGTCATACTGAACCAGTTTCCGCAACCATCAAACATCACCGCTTCGATACCATAGAACTGTTCCTTCGGTTCGCCTTTGAATTTGACGCCTTTGGCTTTTAGTTCTTCGTAAGTGGCGCGGCAATCGGGAGTGTACATCACACCTGAACCCAGGATCCCTTTTTCCAATAGTAATTTGAAGGCTTTCTGGCTTTCTTCGTCAATACCATCGGGAAATTCAGCTGTTTTTACCATGCTTTTATGGAGTATGGGCATCAGCACCACTTCCAGGTCGGGCTGTTCAGGCGGGTTTACCGTGAGCCAGCGATAACCATTTTCCATCGTGGCATCGGTATTTACTTTAAAGCCCAAAGTGTTTACATAAAAATCGTAGGCCTTGTCCTGGTCGAGCACATACAAGGTAGTGTGGGAGAATTTTGTGATCATGATTGTTATTTTAGATTTTTAATTTTAGTTTTTTGATTTCTATCTTTTCTCACAGACAGGTAGATATTCTTTATAAGCTGATCATTATGCTATAAAAATAAAGGGAAGAAAGGAGAGTGGGTTCTTGAATCTTGCTTTTCTGGTTGCTGGGTACGGGTTGCTGGTATTTACGATCCAGGAAAAACTTTTCCTGCTTTAAGTAACCAGGAACCAATAACCAGCAACTAGCATCCCAGCCGGTAATTTTCAATAAAACAATGCGGAATAAACCGTTTCGGCTGTTCTTTCGCCAGCTTTTTTTTGAGCCAGGCAATATTGCGGTAGTATTGGGGGGAGTAACCGTTTTGTTTACGAAACAAACTGCTGAAGGAGCCCAGGCTTTCAAAGCCGATCAGGTTACAAACGTCGGTGATGCTGATCCCTTCTTTAGCGAGCATTTCCTTGGCGGCTTCTATCCTTTTTTGGGTGAGGTATTGATGCGGCGTTTTGCGATAGACCCTGACAAATATCCGGTGAAAATGAAAACGGGAGAGAAAAGCCTGTTGTGAGATCTGCTCCAGGTCAAGCGGTTCATGATAATTTTCATCAATGAACATCTTGGCGGCCACCACCCGTTGATATATATCGGTTGTAAGTTGCATTTGTTCGGGACTGCTAAGTTATTCTGATTTTAGTTAATACTTGATCACCGGTCGCTGGTTGCTTGTTGCAGGTCACTGGTTCTTCAAATACAAGAGCGCCTTTGCGTACTATAAGTAACCAGCAACCAAAAACCAGCAACCAGTAACTATCTATTCACTGGGTTCTTCCATTTTTTCCCCAACCTCTCCATCGTTCCATTTATCCTGTCGGTTCTTGTTTTTTCCTGTTTGGCCGTTACGATCCACTCCAGGTATTCTTTTTTATTGGTAAAAGAAAGCGTTTCAAAAAAAGCAGCTTCTTTTTTATTCTTCTTTAGGGCTGCAGCCACATCATCCGGTAGTTTCACTTCTTTGGTGGCGGGGTTCACCCAATTAAATATCTCTCTTTTTACAGGGCCTTTGGCTTCTTTTTTCCGGTCCGCTTCTGTTTTTGCCCTTAATCCAAATATGCTCCAGGTATCGTCAAAAGAAAAAAGGTTGATCCAGGCAAGTTTATCACCCTCTTTCATCAGGCAATCCCAGCCTTTGTCGCGGGTAAGGTCTGTTTGTATGCCCGATGTGCCTTTGGGATAGTATATCCATACAAAAACGTCAGGCTTCACCAGTTTCATCACTCTGCTCAATTCCTTTTCCAGTTGGGCCATATTTCTCACGAACCAATGCACCTGGTCATACACTTTCCCCGAATCGGTAATTTTTACGCCTGCCGGAAGATCTTTGAGCCCTTTTTTGAAATCGGGCGGTGCGTTCAGGGTAAGCAGGGTGTTTTTAGGTTTAATGCGCAGCTTATCAGAAATAGAAGTAGCCATCCAGGTTTCTTTTGATAAAAATAAGGTGGTTTGAGGTCTTGAGCTTCTTGATTGTTGCTTTCTTAGGGAGTCTGCAGTAGGCAGTCGTTAACTAAAGATTGGCCATGTTTAATGATTACGGAGCCGGGGCTTTTCTGGGATGAGCAGGCTACAATACAAATGGAGGCTTTCTCCTGTAAGAAAAGGGCGGTGGACTATCGACTGTCGTCTGTGGTCGGCCCAGCCACAAACCTGACAATTTTGCACATCCGCCGCCTGCGGCATAATCATTGACAATCAATAGCGGCCTGTCCAAAGAGGGCTAGTTTAAAAGGAGAAACATATTATGGCAAAAATTATTGGAATAGACTTAGGGACCACCAACAGCTGCGTGGCCGTTATGGAAGGCAGCGAACCGGTGGTGATAGCCAATGACGAGGGACGCCGTACCACCCCGTCTGTAGTGGCTTTTTTGAAAAACGGTGAACGTAAGGTGGGTGACCCGGCCAAGCGCCAGGCCATTACCAACCCCCACAATACCATCGCTTCTGTAAAGCGATTTATGGGCCGTCGTTTTGACGAGGTAACCGAAGAGATCAGCCACTGGAGCTATAAGGTGGTAAAAGGTGACAATAATACCGTTCGTATTGACATAGATGGCAGGCTGTACACTCCCCAGGAGATCAGCGCCATGGTGCTTCAAAAAATGAAAAAAACGGCTGAAGATTACCTCGGTCATGAGGTAACGGAAGCGGTGATCACCGTTCCGGCCTACTTCAATGATGCCCAGCGCCAGGCTACCAAAGAAGCCGGTGAAATCGCTGGGTTGACGGTTCGCAGGATTGTGAACGAGCCTACGGCCGCAGCCCTGGCTTATGGCCTGGACAAAGGCAAGCACGATCAGAAGATCGCTGTATTTGACCTTGGTGGCGGTACATTCGATATCTCCGTACTGGAACTCGGCGACGGCGTGTTTGAGGTAAAATCCACTAACGGTGATACCCACCTGGGTGGTGATGACTTTGATAAAGTGATCATGGATTGGCTGGCCGATGAATTCAAAAAAGATGAAGCCATCGACCTGCGCAAAGACCCTATGGCCTTACAGCGCTTGAAAGAAGCGGCTGAAAAAGCAAAAGTGGAGCTGAGCTCTTCTTCAGAAACAGAGATCAA
Organism: uncultured Chitinophaga sp.; assembly: GCA_964606155.1. Taxonomy (GTDB): domain Bacteria; phylum Bacteroidota; class Bacteroidia; order Chitinophagales; family Chitinophagaceae; genus JJ008. The sequence continues at coordinate 5,792 of CAZSGD010000013.1, forward strand.
TCTTCCCTATATCACGGCAGTGGATGGTGTACCCAAACACCTGGTAAAGAAACTGAGCCGTGCCAAATTTGAGCAACTGGCTGATAACTTATTCGCCCGTTGTTTAAAGCCTTGTGAGCAGGCATTGAAAGATGCCGGTATTGATAAGGCCCAGATCGATGAAGTGATCCTGGTGGGTGGTAGCACCCGTATACCCAAAGTGCAGGAGATCGTGGAGAAATTCTTCGGCAAAAAACCTAACAAAGGTGTGAACCCCGATGAAGTGGTTGCTGTGGGTGCCGGTATCCAGGGTGCGGTACTGACTGGTGAAGTAAAAGATGTGCTGTTGCTCGATGTAACGCCGCTTTCACTGGGTATCGAAACCATGGGTAGCATCATGACCACGCTGATACCCAGCAATACCACGATCCCAACCAAAAAATCTGAAACCTTCAGTACGGCCAGCGACAA
>CAZSGD010000013.1:6341-91243 GCA_964606155.1 uncultured Chitinophaga sp.
GCAATACCACGATCCCAACCAAAAAATCTGAAACCTTCAGTACGGCCAGCGACAATCAGCCGGGGGTGCAGATACATGTATTGCAGGGAGAGAGAAGTATGGCGAAGGACAACAAGAGCCTCGGCATTTTCAACCTCGATGGTATTCCGCCGGCGCCGAGAGGCGTTCCGCAGATCGAAGTAACATTTGATATTGATGCCAATGGAATTTTGCATGTAACGGCAAAGGACAAAGGCACCGGTAAAGAACAAAAGATACATATCGAAGCAGGTAGTGGATTGAGCAAGGATGAGGTGGAAAGAATGAAAGCGGAAGCAAGGGCCAATGAAGCGACTGATAAAGCAGAAAAGGAGAAAGTAGAAAAATTGAATATGGCCGACAGCCTCGTGTTCCAGACAGAGAAACAACTGAAGGAATATGGCGAAAAAATTCCGGCAGAAAAGAAAACAGCTATTGAGCAGGCGGCGGAGAAATTGAAAGAAGCGCACAAGGCACAGGATATGCCGGGTATTGATACGGCTATGGCGTCGCTGAATGCAGCCTGGACAGCGGCAAGTGAGGATATGTATAAAGCCACTCAGGAACAGCAAGGCCCGGGTGCACAAGGTGCAAGTGAACAACCTCATACTGCTGATGCAGGCGCCGGTGGTGATAATGTGACGGATGTTCCTTACGAAGAAGTGAAATAAACGAAATGCCACATCCTCCCTCTCTTTTGGAGAGGGTTGGGGAGAGGCCAATAATCTTAACAGCCCCTGCGGAAAACGCGGGGGCTTTTTATTTGAAACTTACTTTGCCGGAGTCTATCGGGGAAACCCGATGCTGGCAGGAAAATTTATCATTTTTGTACGAGCAGATATATGTATTACCGTGCATGATCTATACCTTTTTGTATCTTAGCATTATGACTACGATAGTTATTGATAGAAAAAAATATGTTTTAATGCCTCAAAAGGAGTATGAGGCCCTGCAGATGCGGGCAGCATTAAAAACAAAACCAGAAAAAAAAATGTCTCTCGCTGCCGGTAAGAAGCATGCTTACAAATTGATTGATAAATGGGCAAAAGGAAAGTAAGTATCCTGGAATCAGCAGCCAGTTCCATTGCTGAGATCGCATTTTTTATTGAAAGTAAGGGGCCTCCCTGACACAGCTAAAATATTTGTATCAGAAGCATTTGATTTTTTTGAGCGATTATCTGATGACAGAGTCGTTCATAAGCTATGTCGCCATCATGCCTGGGAAAAACTCAACTTTCGCTGTGTGCCATATAAGAAAAAATACACTGTAGCTTATATGAGTAATAAGAAAGAGATTGTGATATGTGAGTTTGTTCCTTCAAAACTAATTCATTGATCAATGAATTTTCTCTCCATCGAGTCTCCTGAAAGGGGCTGATTGTTACAAAAAAACACAGGCACACCATTTCCAATAGCATGCCTGTGCAAATAATGAATCAATGGAAAATTAGTATACAAATTGTTGCGACCAACTGCTGTAGTTACCCCACTGACCACTGGAAGAACATTTAGCCCTCACCCGGAAAATAATCACCCAACCGCTGCCGGATAAAATTTCTCTTGGGTAATAAGTTGAACCGATCAGGTTGCCCGAAATAACACCACCCACCGTTTCAAAATATTTGGTGGGGCGGGTTTGTCCCAGAGAAGGATTCAGGACGGTAAATTCGATACTGTACAAAGAAGCGCCTGTGGCCCCATTCCAGTTAAAATTCTCATAGGGACAGGTGGGACTGCCATTGCAACCACGAAATGCAGAAACTGGGGTGCAGGTTAATGTACAGGCAGGGCAGTTGGTAACAGCAATGGTTTTTGTAATCGTGCGTCCGCACCAGGGTTGTGTGGCGGTGATGGTGGCCGTGCCTGTTCCTCCCGTAGGCAACAAAACCACGCCATGCGAGAAACCACTGGATGCCACCTGCAGCACCGAGGGGTTGCTGGATGACCAGGTGGTGGTTTGCGGAGTGGCGTTGATCACCGAGATATATTGTGTGCCCGAACAGGTGGTGAGATTGGATGGGGCATCAATAACGGGTGAATTACTGCACGGAAATATAGTGGGAGGTATGGGGCTGCAAAAAAAAGTAAGTGTGGTGGATGAAGACAAGGAACCTGTACCATTGGCCCGGACCGCCATCACACGGTAGGTATTATAGCTTGGCGGAAAGCCGGCCATGGGCGGATTGCCGTCCGTAAATGTATAATTGGCCGTGGAGCCGGCAATAACACTTAAGGTCCCGATCTCATAATAATTAGTTCCATTGTCTTCTGAACGCTGAATGCTGAAATGATGCAGGGTGGCGTCCTGTCCGGCGGCTGTCCACGAAATAAGGGCCGAACATCCCGACGTTGTGATAGAGAGGTTCTGAAAACAATTGGTGCATTGCGACTGCGCTGTGTTGCCTGCAATAACAAACATGAATAATGTGATGAAATTCCGGAAAATTGACTTTTTCATATGCCAGGTTTTTGGTTACAAAGAATCGCTGCGGGTTAATTTAAAACCCGGACAGTCTGAAGCAAACTGGCAGTAATGGAAAATTGAAGCAGAAGACAGAACCGGTTTATAGGTTCTGTCTTCAATTTAGGTTTTTCTGTGATTCAGTTTCAAATTTTCAGGAAAAGTTTTTTGAAATGTGAATATTTTTAAAGGCTTTCACTTATTATTACGATGCAGGTAAACGTGTTTTTCCGTTTGCAGAAAGATCAATCCATTTTCGTCAGCACCATTTCCCAGTTCCATTCCCAGCTTTCGCCGTTGTCTGTTGAAAATGCCTGCGACCATACAGGATGCACGGGGTTGGTGGCATCCCATTGGTAAAGCATAATGATAGGTCTGCCTTCGAAAGTATCAGGAGTATAAAATTTTCCAACACCTTTTTCAAAAGAACCGGTCACGGGATGTTCATCCATTTTACGGGTATGGCTGTCTATCCAGTGGATCGTCCACAACCGGCTAACGGGGTGGAACAAACGAACCGCCATTCCCTCAAAAGGCTCCCCATTAAAATTGGCATAATAATTCTCGATATTGCCCATCAGTGTTTTTCGCATGTGCAGTTCCGATTCAAATTCGTCCCAGTCGTCATTTTGGGCAAGGCGCTTTCTTAATTTCCGGTTATGCACTTTCCATTTTCCTTCCAGGAAGTCAAAATCGCTGGCTGAAGAAGTGGCAGAAGGGGTTACAATAAATTCTTTTGTTGCAGTTGGCATTGTTTTTTCCATGTTGGTCATTTAAGTGAATGTAATAAGGCCAAATCTACCGGTGGTCACTGACAACCCTATGTCAGGAGGTGAGTAGTTTATTTCAAACGGAGGCTGCTAATTTCTTAACTTTTGACACTCTCTCCGGTTTCGTAAATTGCTGTATAAATTTTGATGATATGGAACAGCAATACAGTTACGTTACCAAACTGGACGTAAAGTTTGAACACCTGGAAAAAATGGATACTGACCAATTGGTTCGGGAATGTACCGATAAATGGTTTAATCAAACACTGACAGAAGTAAATGACAGTGTGGTGCGGTTGGGTATTGTAGAAGGAGAATACCATTGGCATAAACATGAAAATGATGATGAATTCTTTTTTGTGCTTTCAGGCCAGTTATTAATAGACCTTGAAGACAGAACAATTGAGCTGAACCCGAACCAGGGTGTTACCATCACCAAAGGGGTAATGCACCGGCCCCGTGCACCAAAGAAAACAGTGATGCTGATGGTGGAAACAAATGCCATTCAACCTACCGGAGATTAATTCTGTTCACATCTCGCTGTAAACTGCAATATAGTTTCTACTGAATGAAAAATTTTCTCAACGATATCATTCGTTTTCTCAACAGCTTCAGAAGGCCATCCAAAGCAGAGAATTTAAAAAAACTCAAAAATGGCGGTGAAACGCTGGATTCTTTTACGTTCCGGGATGCTGTAGCTGAGGATGTACCTGCCCTTGGGAAATTACATGCTATTACCTGGGCAGAGACCTACCATGCCAAAGTATCTAATATCGCATTGAGGCAATCACAGTGGCAGCAAGCATTTTCCATTGCAAATGACGGAAGCTGGTTCTGTCTAATCGTCGTCAATAGTAATAAGGAACTGGTGGGTTTCCTGAAAGGGATCATTCACCGGGATGAAGGAAATGGGGAGATCAACAAAATTTACCTGCTACGTAATTACCAGCGGCTGGGGCTGGGTAAGCAAATGTTTAGAATGGCCGTACAGCGGTTTACAGATGCAGGCGTCAATAAAATGTATTTGCTGGGCGTACCGCAAAACCCATCCTGTTATTTTCATGAAGCCATGGGAGGAGAGAAGATGCATTCCGAAAAAGGAAACTTTGATGGTGGTTATCGGTGGAAAGACCTCTCAAGACTGCTAGCCAGGTAAGTTAAATCGAAACTCCTTTCAGGTGCCAGAAAGTATTTTCCCGGTATTTTTTATACGGAGAATCTTTAACCAGTGCATCAGGCGGATGACCTGGTAAGTGGGGTCTATTTCAAACCATTTTACTGCATTATTGGCCCTGCCCGGATGCTTGTGATGATTGTTATGATAGGCTTCGCCTGCAAAAAAAACATCCACAGGGATAATATTTTTAGAAGTATTGGTCATCGGGTAGTTTTCATACCCGAATTTATGCGCCCACCAATTTACCACCACGCCATGAAAAGCACTGCTGGCTATTACCACCGGCAAAAAAAGAAATTGCCACCAGGCATCACATAACAGCATAAAGATGCCTGCATAGATAACAGCCCACAGCAGCCTTGATATCCAGTTGTGGCCTATTTTTTCCAGCAGCGGCCATGCCGGCAGGTCTTTACTGTATTTCTGATCAAATTGTATTTTTTCCTGTAAAATATCCTGGTAGCTGCTCCTTGTTTTCCACATCAGTGTCAGCACATTTAAACTATAATGAGGCGAGTGGGGGTCTTCCTGCTCGTCGGTATGCGCATGATGCAGGCGGTGCATGATGCCATAGGCGCCGGCATTCATAAAAGATGACCCGTGGATGATATAGCAAAAGATGTAAAAGAATTTTTCCCAGCCCGGTGATAGATAAAAAATTCCATGAGCAGCATAACGGTGGTAGAAGAAAGACTGTAAGAAAAGGGAGATATACCAATGACAGATAATGAAAATGAAAATAGGGGCCATGCGATAATTACGTAATAATAGTTCAACCGGATTGCATAATACCTTTCCTCACATGAGAACGTATATATTACGAATTACCTCAGATCGGGGTGAAGATAAGCGTTTTTTCCAGTTTTGCGTGGCTCTATGAAATATCGGTAGTGAATCAGATTCAGTGCTTCAGTGGCTATTTTTTTGCCACCCGGTAGCCTTCGGGAGAGCAACTAAAACACAAAAATTATTCTTTTTAAGCCTTGGATTGTATTCAAACTGATACACTACTGAAATATCTTACCACAGAATCTGGTACCAGCTGCGTGAATGGCAGGCTGCAACAGCTCAAGAGGCCACCTCCCTGGCTATTAAGATTCTTAATGCGTTTATTTTTCAATTTTATTTATTTTGCTAAAGTTTATTTCCAATAACTGTTAGCATTAAAAGGATTATTTATGAAATTCCATTCTCTCCAGCCCTTTGTTCCTTCAGGCCCCGATTTTGAGGGGTCGAAACAATTCTTCGTGGAGCTGGGCTTCGACCTCAAATGGGACGCTGGCGATTATGTGGGTTTTGAAAAAGACGGCTGCGCTTTTATCCTGCAGAAATTTGACAATAAAGATTTTGCCGAAAACTTCATGATCACTGTGGTTATACCCAATGCTGATGAATTCAGACAGGAAGTATTGGATAAAAAATTGCCGGAAAAATATGAGATCCGTATCGGTTCCGTAAGCGATATGCCCTATGGCAGAGAGGTGAATATCATTGACCTGGCGGGAGTGTGCTGGCATTTTGTACAGTGAAGAGAAGCTCCAGTCTGATTTTAATACAGTACCACGAAGTTCACTAAGGCAACACAAAGTACACTACGGATACTTGAAACACTTTGTGGACTCCGTGCAGAATTACTTTGCGATCTTTGTGGTTAAGTTAATACTGGGCAATATGACAAGGATAGCTATATTCATTTTATTAGTTCTATCATTATCCTGCGGCAGACGTGAGGATAATAGCAGGACTATTTTTATTCCCAAACCGGTTGATCCTGATATACCAAGAAAGACAGTTGAGGCAAATACTGATCCTGTTACTGGAATTAAAACGGTAGAGGAAATCATTGCATCAGGAACGGGGGGAGGTATCACCGGAACGGGGCCAAGTAAGGTTGAACACATTATTACAAAATACGACGGGAATAATACCCTCATTTATAGTGGTAGAAAAGTTTCTGTTGCCTCCGGTTGTATGGTAACCACAGCTGACTGGAGAATTACTATTTATAACCCTGATAAGACTTGCCGAAAATTAAGGATACTGGATGCTTCAACAGTACGTGTCGACTCAATCAATAAAAACAATAAACTGATTTCCCGTAAAAACTATACTATCGATTCATTTGATTTAAAAGAATGGGATGGTTATTATTAAAAGTAATGAAAATTTGCTTACTATTTCATACTGGTATGCTTCAGGCGATGAATAACGATAGCCTTTCTGTTCACAGAATAGATGAGCATATAATGCCGGGTTATGAGCGTTTTTCTGAACTTTGACGACTTACTACTCCTGGAGCCCAGACTGGGATTGGAGCATAAGAGCGTAGATTTTACTTCAAGTGACTTATAAAACCGGGCCAGTACTCTTTCAGGCCAACTTTCTTTTAAATAGGTAACAATTTCCCAAAAATCATTTTGAGCAACGGTTGTCCATACTATTTCTTTCTCCATTCTTCAAAGCGCCGCACTAACTCCTTGTGACTAATAACATTTCCTTTATTGTATTGCTCCTCTGATTCTTTGACAAGATTTTTATCCTCATCCGATAGTTCGTCCCACCAGTCGGTGTTGTTGGAGATTTGGAAAAGAATTTTGGCCTCCTCCAGGAGGGAGGGATCGTCGCATTGATCGATAAGGGTATGCAATTGCTCTTTTATATTCTTATTCATAGAATCGTTTGTATAAAAATACAAAATAAAAATGAGTAACTTACCCGGGTAATGATGGGATATTTATGAAAAGGAATTGCCTAATTTTCTTTCTCTTTTTTTATTCGACTTATACTTCTGCCCAAATTAAACACTATTACTTCATCGGTATGGACCGCGACCTGCTGAAAGATACCGGCACATGGTCACAGCCTTATTTTGAAACCTTCAACTTAAAATTTTTAACTTAAAGCTTATTATTTAATAATCACGGTTCCCATTTTCTTCGTCAGTTCCATTTCCATCTTTTTCAGGTGCTCATGGGTTTGATGAAGCATGTTGAATTCTTCGGGACTATGCTGTTTTTCCATATCCAGCTGATTTTCCAGCAGCATCCGTTTTATTTTGCGCAGCTTTAGGTAACCGATGGCTGATTCCACTTCTTCATTGGTCTTATCCTCATCCATTTTCAGGAAGCCCAGCAATTTCTCATGATTATCATGTGCAAGAGTGCTGATAAAATTCTCGTAGCTCTGTTCAAACAGGTTTTTCTGATAACCACTGGCCTGGCTGAATTCACGACGCCAGTGTTCACTTTCTTCGTACGGAGCGTTTAGCAGCGAAACAACCAAAGCGCTGAGTTGTGTATCGGGATGATAAATAAAATAATTCGGGTTAAATGTTGCAGTATTTTGTTGCAATACCTCTTTAAATGAATGCAGCAGTTTGATTACACCCGGGTTGTCAATCAGGCTTTCATCCACCATTTCTTCAAAAATATGATCGGCCACCAGTTTGCTCTCATCCCATTTGCGAATACCATATTCCAATAAAATGCGGGCCACTTCTTTTTCCTGCAACTCATCTTTGAATAACAGGTTGAAAGTAGCATCATCATAATTGCTCGCTTCCGCCTGTTTGGCATTTTCTTCAAATGTTTTGGCCTCTTCAAAGGGCAGCTTTCTTTCCTGTGTGGCGATCCGGTCACGGATGAATTTATTGACCAGGGTGTGAAGACCTGCCTCATCGATCTTCAGGATCTCTGCACATTGTTTGATATAATCCTGTTGTTTGGTAAAATCCTCTGCCTTATTGATGCGTGAAATGGTTTCCGCCATCCGGTTCACCACTTCTGCTTTTTTAGTAGAGTCATGTCCTGCATCCTTCAATGCCACATCCAGCTGGAAGAGGATGACATCTTTTTTATTCTTTTGAATGAATTCTGTAAAATGGAAGGCCCCGACCTTGTTCACATAACTATCCGGGTCGTCATTGTCGGGTATCAGCACCAGTTTTACATTCAGTCCTTCTTCCAGGGCCAGGTCCAACCCACGAAGGGCCGCCTTCACGCCGGCACTATCGCCATCATAAATGATGGTAAGGTTGTTAGAATATTTTTTGATGAGCCGCAGCTGATCAGGAGTAAGAGAGGTACCCCCGCTGGCCACTACGTTTTCAATACCGGCCTGGTGCAATGAGATCACATCCGTATAACCTTCCACCAGCAAACATTCATCCGCTTTATCAATGGCCTGCCGGGCAAAATAAGATCCGTAAAGGACCTTGCTTTTGATATAGATCTCATTCTCCGGGGTATTGATATATTTCGGCGCCTTATCATTGCTCTTCAATATCCTGGCACCAAACCCCAATACTTTGCCGCTGTGGTTGTGAATAGGGAAGATAACCCGGCCGCGATAGTTGTCCACTAACTGGTCGTTACGATTAGCAGAAAGGCCCGCCTTTATCAATAATTCAGGATTGTATTGTTTGGCAATCGCTTCCCGGGTAAAAGCATCTCTTTGTTCAGGCGAATAACCTAGCTGGAATTTTTTAATAACATCCTCCCTGAAGCCTCTTTCTTTGAAATACGCCAGACCAATATCCTGTCCCTCATCTGTTTCAAATAAGCTATGGGTAAAGAATTGCTGTGCAAAAGCATTAAGGATATATAAACTGTCTGCCACCTGCTGGCTTTGCCGTTGCTCATCACTTTGAAAAGTCTCTTCGATCTCGATCCCATACTTATTGGCCAGCCATTTCAGCGTTTCGGCATAGCTGTACTTTTCGTGTTCCATCAGGAAGCTGATGGTATTGCCGCTGCGACCGCAACCAAAACACTTATAGATCTCTTTGCTGGGTGAAACAGTGAATGAAGGGGTTTTTTCGTTATGAAAAGGACAGAGGCCCAGGTAGTTAGTTCCCCTTCTTTTCAGTTTCACAAAGCCGCCAATTACATCAATGATGTCGAGACGGTTAAGAATTTGCTGTATGGTATTTTGAGAGATCAAATCAATGTTTTACCGGGCATGCAATATCGGTAAAAGGCCGGGAAATGGCTAAATTATGAGGTTTTACTTAGGAAGAATACCCGTACTAAAGCTGCTACATTGCCGTTTAAAAAAATGAAGAACAACATATTAAACCCCCGGGACTTAAACTTATCTCATACCAAACTCGTTAATATGAAAACATATCTGAAAATTCTGCCGTTTGTACTGATACTGGCCGCTTCCTCTCCCAAAGCCAGCGCCCAGAAAAGCGGTGTGGATTCCACCGGGCTACCCGGCGATAATTTCAGTCTGCAGGGTGCCCTTGAAATGTTCCAGAAAGCCACTTCTCCTGAGGATTTTGAAAAATTACTCAATGCAGAAAATAATAATGTGAACAATCTCGACCTGAATGGCGATGGCGAGACCGATTATATTAAGGTAATTGATAAGAATGAAAAGAACGTGCATGCCTTTGTACTGCAGGTTCCCGTTTCGGAAAATGAAAACCAGGATATTGCTGTGATCGAGCTGGAAAAGACTGGCGATTCCACAGCTGTTATACAGATCGTGGGTGATGAAGATATTTATGGCGAACAGGTGATCGTGGAGCCGGGTGAGGAGGAAGGGGATGATGCCCTTCTCAACGGTTGGAACAGCAGTAACACCAGTGGTCCGGCCCCTTCTTACGGTAACGGAAATACGCCGCGTATCATTGTGAATGTATGGTTCTGGCCATCGGTACGGTTTATATACGGACCTGTTTACAGGCCCTGGATATCTCCCTGGAGATGGCGTCATTACCCGGGCTGGTATCGTCCCTGGAGACCGGTGGCCTGGAGAGTATGGCATCCCCGTTGTGTGGTCCATCACCGCCATTTTACCGTTGTGCATGTGCACAGGGGAATTGCAGCCCGCCGGGTGTATACTCCTTTCCGGGTTACATCGGTAAGTGTGAGAACAAGACATTCAGCTTCGGTTAACCATTACCGTGTTACCCGTACCAAAACCACGGTAACCGGACCAAGGGGAAGGTCTGCCACCCGCACCACAACGACCGTGAGCGGAAAAAATGGAAAAGTAAAAGCCAGCAAGACCACGGTGAAAAGGGGCAGGCATTAAATCGGATTTTGTATCAAAAGGATAATGACAGGCACGGGCCGCTGCGGCCTGTGCTTTTTTATTTTACAGCTGAATAAGAAAATCAGCCGGTGACGGGGCATACCCTCCCGATCACTCATCCGTCCTTTATAGCCATTTACCCCGTGCTAGTTTTACAATCGTAAACCGGTGAAAGGAGCTTCACGTTCCTGTCGCTTATTGTATGAATAAAAACGAATGTTTAACTCGATTATGAAGACATGTAAAAAATTATTACCCTTTTTAATGATGGCGCTGCTGCCGGCCCTCGGCCATGCGCAGCAACAACAGGCCAAAAAAGATTCAACGGGATTGCCCGGTGATCATTTCAGCCTGCAGGGGGCCCTGCAAATGTTTCAAAAAGCAACATCACCGGAAGAATTTGAAAAATTATTGAACACACAATCGAACCATGTCAATAACCTTGACCTGAACAAGGATGGCAAAACAGATTATGTAAAAGTGATCGATAAATCGGAGAAGAAAGTGCATGCTTTCATCCTGCAGGTACCCGTATCACAAAAAGAGAACCAGGATGTGGCTGTGATAGAACTGGAAAAAACAGGCGATACCTCCGCCATCGTGCAGATCGTGGGTGATAAGGACCTTTATGGAAAAGAAGTGATACTGGAGCCTGGTAATAACAATACAAAAAAAAACCAGGCTTCAGCAGAAGAATGGAACAGTGTGAACAGCGGACCTTCACCGGGTTATCCCGAAGAATTGGTTCCGATAGTGGTCGTGAATGTTTGGGCATGGCCTTGTGTAACATTTGTATATGGTCCCTTATACACTCCCTGGGTTTCTCCCTGGAGATGGGGCTACTATCCGGGCTGGTGGGCCCCCTGGACACCCGTATCATGGCATACCTGGTACCCCCGCTGTACAGTATATAATTACCATTATGTTACGGCTTCAGCATACCGGGTCACAGGGGCACATTACCTGTACACACCTTACCGTTCCAGCTCGGTAACTGTAAGCCGCACGGCAGGGGTGGCTGCTGGTCCCAATGGAGTAGTGGGGGGTGCAAGAACAACCGTAACCGGGCCTGCAGGCAATTCAGCAACAAGGACTACGGTAGTGGGTGCCAACAGGAATGGTGCAGTAAGGGCCGGAAGGACTACAGTGGTCAGGCGGAACTGATAAACATACTCCTATATTGAAGCCATAATAAGTGCACAGGTATATAACCTGTGCATTTCTTTTGATAAATACTGAAACGAAATCTTGTTTTTTAATGAATTTGGGCTTAATTTACTAATAGCATAAACCCACCTGTACACGATCCGCCCCCGGGAAAATTGCCCCAGAGCAAGCAATTAAAAGGTTCTTTATTTTTTAATCTTTTAAATTTTAAATCCCATGGTTCAGGTAGACATCTCACAGCTCTCCGGAGAGTGCAACACCTGGAGAGAACAGCTTCGTCAGTTTCGGGAAGAATTTAACCGCGATGAAGCAAAACTCAGACAGGTAGCCGGTAAACCACTCTCCAAAGAACAGCTCCACGACGTAGAACATCTTCACAACCAGTTTCACATTCAACTTATCAACATTCATGATCTCAAGCAGTCGATCAAGAACCATGATCGCAGAATGGGCTATGAGATACAGACAAACGGCGGCCAGTTGAATGAAGAAACATTTGCAGAACATGAAAGGCTTTTTGAGGATTACCAGCATCTGGAACAAACATTGCATGGACTTCGCCAGGAATTCACCGATTTTTTAGGACGATCGTAACGGCATCATTAAAGAACCTCACTTACTACCCCCACTGATCTCAGCTTATGACCTGATAAGGCTCATAAGAACATGAATGTATTCTGTTGAAAATTTGTAACGGTTCATTTATTACTTCACTTTTAAATTGATTGCCATGCCGGAATTTGATACCTCACACGTAAAAAATATTGTCTTGCTGGGCCATGCCGGCTCCGGTAAGACCACCTTAGCGGAATGCATGCTCTTCGAAGCTGGCATAATAAACCGCCGCGGCAGCATAGCCGAAGGAAACACAACAGGAGATTACCACGAACTGGAACAGGAACGTGGTAATTCTATTTTTAGCAAGCTCCTCCACACCAAATGGCGGGGGTATAAGATCAATATCCTCGATACTCCGGGTTACGATGACTTTGTAGGTGAGGTCATTTCTGCCCTGCGGGTGGCCGACACCGGGGTGATGTTATTAAATGCCGTGATGGGTGTGGAAGTTGGAACAGATATTATCTGGGATTACACCGAGAAGTTCAAAACACCCATGATCTTTGCCGTAAACAAGCTCGATGAAGACAATGCTGACTTTGATAAAACAGTAAGAGAAGCCAAAGCACATTTTGGAAGCAAGGTGGTAGTGGTGCAATACCCGCGGCAAACAGGTGCGGGATTTCACGAGATCGTTGATGTGCTGCGCATGACCATGTATAAATTCAAAGATGCGGGGGGCAAGCCTGAAAAAATGCCCATACCGGAGGAAGAAAAAAGCAAGGCCGATGAACTGCATAAAGAACTGATCGAAGCCATTGCCAGCAATGATGAATCACTGATGGAAAAATACTTCGATAAAGGTGAACTGGACGAGGATGAAATGAAGGAAGGTTTAAAGAAAGCCATGATCCATCATGACCTCTTCCCCCTGTTCTGTCTTTCTGCTTCCCGAAATATGGGCAGCGGCCGCCTCATGGGTTTCATCGATAATGTATGCCCCAGCGCCAATGAAATGCCGCCGCAGGTAACGAAATCAAATGAAAAATTAACCTGCGATGCGAACGGCCCGGCCTGTTTGTTCATCTATAAAACCATTTCAGAACCACATGTGGGTGAACTTTCTTTCTTTAAAGTGTATTCGGGCACCATTAAGAGTGGAATGGAACTGGAGAATGAATCTACCGGTGTAACGGAAAAGATCGCCCAGTTATTCCTGGTGGAAGGCAATAAAAGAACAGCCACCAATGAATTAGTGGCCGGGGATATCGGCGCCACCCTGAAACTGAAGAATACGCATGTGAACAACACTTTGCATGCACGTGGAAAGAACTATGAACTTCCTCCCATTGAGTTTCCGCCACCTAATATGACCGTGGCGATCGAGACCCTGAAAAAAGGGGAGGAGGAAAAATTATCACAGGCCATGCACCAGTTAAGAGAAGAAGATCCTACGTTGTTGGTGGAGGTTTCACCGGAACTGAAACAAACCCTGATCCATTGCCAGGGTGATATGCACCTGGCGGTGGCCAAGTGGAAGATTGAACATCAGCACCGGCTGGAAGTGAAATTTGTAAAACCACGTATTGCTTACCGTGAAACGATCCGCAAAATGGCCGATGCCAACTACCGCCATAAAAAGCAGAGTGGTGGCGCCGGGCAATTCGGGGAAGTATTCATGCGTATTGAACCCTGGCATGAGGGTATGCCGGAGCCAACCGACCTTAACGTAAGAGGCCGGGATACGTATGACCTCGATTGGGGGGGCAAACTGGTATTCTATAATTGCATTGTAGGCGGCGCTATTGACGCCAGGTTCCTGCCCTCCATTTTAAAAGGAGTGATGGAAAAAATGCATAACGGGCCGCTCACCGGTTCGTATGCCCGCGATATTCGGGTATGCGTTTACGATGGTAAGATGCACCCGGTGGACAGCAATGATATTTCCTTTAAGATAGCCGGGTTACAGGCTTTCCGACAGGCCTTCCAACAAGCAGACCCGCAGATACTGGAGCCCATTTATCATGTGGAAGTACTTTGTCCTGATGATCTGACAGGTGCCGTGATGGGCGATCTGCAAAGCCGCAGGGCCATTGTGGAGGGTATCGACAGCGAAGGCCATTTCCAGAAAGTGAACGCCAAAGTTCCACTTGCTGAGATGGATGGCTATTCCTCTTCACTGCGTTCCATTACACAGGGCAGGGCGAAATTCAAAATGCACTTTAAGGCGTATGAACCTGTTCCTTTTGACCTGCAGCGAAAACTGATAGACGAGTACAGTAAAACGGCCAGGGAAGAATATGCCTAGCCTCATTCAAACTGAATGAATTAGAAGCCTCCGCCCAGCGCGGGGGCTTTTTTTTGCCTGTCATTCACTCAAAAAATCATTCATCTGCTCAATACCATATACCTGGCCCTGTTCTCAAAAATACCTTTGTGTCAGAATAAATAAAAGTAAAACGTATAAATAGAAACATAAACATAAACCAACATCATTAAATCAATTTTAAATGAAAAAATTACTCATCCGGTTTTGCTTATTCGTCCTGGTGGCAGCGCTGGTAGCGTCCTGCAAGCCTTCTGTGGAGATCAACTCCACCACGTATGATAAAACCGTTCATTTCCCGGATTACAAAACATTCAGCATGATCACTTATACCCCCCAGGGAGAAGTGAATATAGAGAACCTGAAGCATATTGAAAACTCCGTAAAAGAGGAGCTGACCAAAAAAGGTTTTAAAGAAACAAACAGCAATCCCGATATGGTGGTGAATATAAAGACCGTGATGAAGAAAAGACAAACAAGGACCACCAAAACAAGTTATTCCAATACGGGCGAATCTTTACAGACCATGATCTACTGGAGCCAGTATGGTTCAGCTGCCGGTGAAACCACCGTGGAAGAAAGCAACCTGAAAGATGGTTCATTGGTGGTGGATGTGCTCGATGCTGAAACCAAAAGAAGGGTTTGGCAGGGCACGGTAAATACTGAAATTTCCAAAGCCCCTAAAGATCCCCGGAAAGTGATCAGTGCCACCATCAATAAGATGATGGCAGGTTTTCCCGCAAAATAATCCTGAGGCGTTGAATGGTGATGGTCTCACACAGTGTACACCAAACTGGCCACCGTGTGAGATCGGATCATCACGCCTTTACTTGTAAACAGATAATCAATAAATATGAGAAAAGAAATGGTCCTGTTATTTATCCGAAGCCTGCTGGTGGCAGCATTTGTGACATTGCTCATTTTGTCTTCCGTTGCCCAACCCGCTCCGCAACCGAATGATACCACCGCTACCATAAGAGTGGCGGCTAACAAACAGTATAATAAAGTAAGCGGGTTTAAAAAAATGACTTATGGTAAACACTACCGTAAAGAATGGGCCACAGAAGTGGATGTACCCGTACTGGATATGGATGTGTTTGCAGGCGGTCTTTCCGTCAGCAAACTGGGAGGAGGAAAGCAGACAAAATCATTACGATTAAAAGGAAGGGATGGAAATGAATATGTCCTCCGTTCTGTCAATAAAGATCCTTCCAAAGCGATCGTGGAAGAACTGAGAGGTACTTTTGCCGAAGATATTGTACAAGATCAGATATCTTCTTCTAATCCTTATGCCCCCCTGGTGGTAGCCTCATTATCTCAGGCTGCCGGTATCTTTCACAGCACCCCGCAACTGGTATATGTTCCCGCCAGTGAAAGATTGGGTGAATACAGTGCTGATTTTGCAGAAACTCTCTGCCTGATCGAACAACGCCCGGATAATGAAAATACAGATAATGCAGCTTTCGGGTTTTCGAAGAATATTGTGAATACAGAAAAATTACTGTATAAGGTATTCGGTGATGCAGATCATCTCGTTAATGAAAGAGCATTCCTGAAAGCAAGGCTTTTTGATCTGCTTATTGGTGATTGGGACCGCCACGAAGATCAATGGTCCTGGGCCGGCTTTAAAACAGGAGGTAAAACGGTCTATGTCCCCATTCCCAGAGACCGTGACCAGGCATTCTCTAACCTGGACGGAGCTATACCGCAACTATTCACCCGTAAATGGGCCTATCGCCAGGTGCAGCACTTTGGCTACTCCGTACGTGATGTATATGGTTTGAATGCCAATGGCGGCGCACTCGACAGGAATTTCACCACCCGCCTGACTTTAAAAGATTGGCTGGAAATAGCAGAAGAGTTACAGGAAGACCTGACAGACCTGGCCATTGAAAAGGCCTTCAAAGAAATGCCTGAGGCGATCTATGCGATCAGTGGCCCGGTAACCGAAGAGAAACTGAAACGGAGAAGAGATGACCTGTTGAAATATACAAAACAATATTACGGGTTCCTGATCGAAGAAGTAAATATTGTAGGAACAAAAGATAAAGAAATATTCAGTGTAAGAAGGGAGAATAACGATTCAACGATCGTAACTATTTATAAGAACGGGAATGGCGACCTGGCCGAACGGGTGGTTTACACCAGGACCTTTCTTCGCTCTGAAACAAAAGAGATCAGGCTATATGGATTAGGTGGCGATGATATTTTTAATATCTATGGCAAAACAGGCAAAGGCATATTGATACGGGTTATCGGTGGCGATGGGCAGGATTGTTACAATGATCTGTCTGCTGTAAATCAATCCGGTCATCAGACAAAAGTGTATGATAACGGAGATAATTTTTGTGATGCCGGTAAAGAAGTAAAATTTCATATCAGCAATGATACATTGAGGAATGAATATCATCGTAAATCTTTCCGCTTTGATTGGCTGGCACCCACAGTTAATCCCGGGTATAATCCTGATGACGGATTCTTTTTTGGAGGGGGACTGATCTTTAAAAAGCAGGGATTCGGTAAATCCCCGTATGCGTCCCTGCAAACAATCGGTGGAAACTATGCTTTCAGTACAGGTGCTTCCTCTGTATGGTACACAGGTATCTTCAAAGGTTTTGCAGGCAAGGCCGATTTACACCTGGCAGCCAGGTATAATTCACCTGCCTATACAAGAAATTTCTATGGACTGGGTAATGAAACAGTAAACGACGAGAACGCTGAAATTGACTATTACCGTGTACGCATCAGCCAGCTATCGGTTTCGTCCTCTTTACACAGGCAGTTAGGTAAGCATCATACACTGTATTTCGGAAGTGAATTCCAGTCTTATAAAGTAGAACAAACGGCAGACAGGTTTGTTTCCAGCAATGATTCCAAACTGGATTCTTCAGACTTTGACAGGCAGAAATACGGGAAGACACAATTAGGATATGAATTCAACTCACTTAATAGTACTGTGTACCCCACCAAAGGAGCGAAGCTGAAAACAAGTGTGGCTTATACCCGGAACCTGGATGACAGCCAGAAAGATTTTGTGCAATTATCTGCTGAAGCTTCATTCTATCATTCCTTCGGCAGGCTCACCTGGGTAAGCCGTACCGGTATCAGCAGCAACCTGGGCAATGATTATGAATTTTTCCAGGCTAATGAACTGGGCGGGCTTGAAAATCTTCGGGGCTATCGCAGAAACAGGTTTGCGGGTAAAACAGGTGTATACCAGAACAGCGAGGTTCGGTTACGCATCAGCGATTTCAACGCTTATATCACTAAAGGAAGCTGGGGTATCATGGCCTTTTCCGATCACGGAAGGGTATGGATGCCGGAAGAAAATTCTGATCAGTGGCATCATGGATACGGCGGCGGGCTCTGGTTCCTGCCTTTCAACAAAATGGCGCTGACAGCAACCTATGGTATATCGCAGGAGAAAAAACTCGTCAGCATCAAAGCAGGGTTCCTGTTTTAATAAACCAAAAGATTTGTATGTGCATGGTTAAGGGTTAATAAAGACAGCAGGTGGCTCCGGCCGCTTGCTGTTATTCTAAAGAAAACCGGTCAAGTCAAAAAAATGAAAACGACCTTACAACAGCAATTAGATGAGCAACTGCTCCGGAGCGAAAGAAAGAGAACGATCATTATTATTACAATATTCCTGTTTGCAATAGCCTACAGGGCCATTGATGTTACTTTTTTCAAGATCGATACTTCAGCACAGCCTGTCAATTCCTTTTCCACAGTATGGCTTTTCCCCATCACCATTATTTTGTTTGAACTGGCATCGCTCACTTATATAAACAGGCGGATTAAAAGAGGGGGAAAGAAGATACCGGTTCCCTTGCAATTCCTTAATACTGCGTTTGAAATTTTCTTACCCTCCCTGATCATCCTTGGAGTAGCTAAACAATACCCGCAATACGATCTGATTAAATCCCCGGCATTATACATCTATTTTATTTTTATCATTCTCTCCACGATGCGACTGAGTTTTGGCCTTTCTTTCTTTTGTGGATTATTATCAGCAGCCTCGTATGTCATGTTCAGATTATCGCTGGGCGGGCAGTTTTATTCCAGCGATGCAGCCAGGGCCCTGATCGTATTATTGAGTGGTGTGGCGGCAGGATTGGTGGCTAAACAGATCAGGGCCGGTATCAACAATACACTCAAAGAAGCTGAAAAAAGATCCAGGGTGGAAAGTATGTTCGGCCAGCAGTTATCGGCAGAAGTGGCGGAGAAAATGCTGGAGAATGAAGGCAATATTGAAAGCAAACGCATGAAGGTGGCTGTTATGTTTATCGATATCAGGGGGTTTACAAAATTTGCAGCGGGCCGCAGTCCTGAAGAGATCGTACAGTATCAAAATGCTTTTTTCAAGATCGTTATTCATACCGTGTCAAAATACAAAGGCATTGTGCTTCAATTCCTGGGTGATGGTTGCATGGTGAGCTTTGGTGCACCGGTCGACCTGGAGAATCCTTCCCAAAATGCGGTCAATGCAGCGTTGATGTTATTGCGTGCTATTGATACAGCGATTGTAAAAGGGGAGATTCCCGAAACGAAGATCGGGTTAGGCATACATACCGGTGAAGTGATCACCGGGAATATCGGGACCGATGAACGTCAGCAATACTCTATTACCGGCGACGTGGTGATCCTGGCCGCACGAATTGAGCAAATGAACAAACAATTCGGCTCACAGTTACTGATATCCGAAGATGTGAACCGCTCAATACATACCTCTGCCGCAGCTACCTGCCTGGATGAAGTGAAACCCAATGGCTGGTATGAACCGATCCCGGTTTACAGGCTGGCATAAAAAAAGTCATCCGCAAGGGATGACGTTTTCTTTAATTGAAACCTTACTGTTATTTTATCTTTAGAACGGGTTTTAATTTGTAATCACCGGCCCCTGTCTGAATGATGGATAATGCAGCATCAAAGTCAATGATCAGGGAGTCCATGGTTGCATTCAGCGCCTTATTCAATTTTATTTTCAAACCAGACTCACTACCACTGGGGATCGTGAGCGGATACACAGTATTATCGATTTTGATACTGTTGTTGCTGCCGAGAACAAAACGCACTTCTTTTAATGTGCCAACGGCCACGGTGCCCACGGCTAATGTGGTGTCTATGCCATTTTGAAGGGCCAGGAGATTATACACCCCTGCCTGGGTATTCAGGTCCACCCAGCCACCGGTAGAGTCATCACTGAATTTGACACGTACCTGCTGAATATCCACATTTACTTCTGATGCATTGAAAGGATTATCGGTCAGTAAAATTTTTAGACTTGTCGTTTCGCCATTGTTGCCGGCTTCCTTGGAGCAGGCATATAAGATCAGGGCAGTGGTAATAACCGGGATAATAAATAATAGCTTTCTCATACCTGTTTTTTGTGCTTGAAGGAATAAAAATCATGCCTGAGGCCTGATTCCTTTGATAAAGTTATGCACAATTGTTAAAAAGACCCCACTATACCAGCTTGATATATAATGAGTTAAAAGGGTTATCATCCTCCACCTTTCTCTTGCTGGCAGGGGTTATTGATATTGCGTAGAAGGATGTATAATTTTACATGTAATTCATACTGTTAGAATCTCCTTCCCCTGAAAATCGCCGACAAATCCTCTATTTTCTATTGTTGATCACAGATTTCGCAGCAGTGCGATAATAAGTCCTTCCTATTAATTCCCGCCGACCCCTTCCGCAACGGGTATTTCATGCCTGGAGGAAGTTCTGTCTGTACTTGTGTAAATAAGATTGTTTAATTCAAAACTCCCAGAGCATGAAAAAGATTTTTACAAGTCTTGCTATCGCCTTGCTGTCGCTTACAGCATGGGCGCAAGAAAACCCCTGCCCGACAGTATCAGGTATCCGCAAAACAAACGTAGTTTTTAACGGGGATGGTACCTGTAATGCCAGCATCACCCTGCACATCACGAATGACGTTTCCGGCTCCAACCCCAAAGGGGTAAGAGTTGAGGTTTTATGCGGCGGTTCACAAACCCCTGTATTGGATCAGTGTTTCCTGGCTTCTACGGCACCCGGTGGCGCAGATTTCACCACCAACACCTTTACCTGCCTGTGCAGCGAAGTACTAACGATCAGGATCACCCGCTATACCGCCAGTAATGGTACCTGCCAGGGCGGCACCTGCGGGTCTGTGCTGATCATCCAGGAATCACCTTTACCGGTTTCTTTTGTATCCTTCACGGCAAAACGCAATGACGCCAGTGTATTATTGAGCTGGCAGACATCAACGGAACAAAACAGCAAAGGTTTTTCTGTTGAAAGAAATACGAATGGAAGTACTTGGGAAGAAGTTGCCTTCATCCCTTCACAGGCCGCGGGTGGCAACAGCAACGATCTGCTGACCTATCATTTTACTGACGCCAATTCATCCAAAGGTGTTACCCAATACCGGATCAAACAAGTGGATATCGACGAACACTACAAATTCAGCGAGATCCGCTCTGTAAGGGGATGGGGCCAGGCTGGAAAGATCATTGTATATCCTAATCCCAGCAGTGATGGCAAAGTAAAAGTGGTGTTTGAAGAAGCTGCCGCCGTAAGAGATGTGACCCTGGTGGATATGAATGGCCGTGTGGTAAGACAATGGAGAGGTGTTACCAATAACAATATTCAAATCGATAATCTTGTAACCGG
The DNA here is from genome assembly GCA_964606155.1 of uncultured Chitinophaga sp. Taxonomy (GTDB): domain Bacteria; phylum Bacteroidota; class Bacteroidia; order Chitinophagales; family Chitinophagaceae; genus JJ008. The sequence goes on from CAZSGD010000013.1 coordinate 27,524, forward strand.
GATGTACACCCTGCGGGTGGTGGATACCGGAACAGGAGAGCAGACCGTAGAAAAATTGGTGGTCAGCAAAAGATAATCAGATCCCGTTAAACCCAGGAGGCTGTCTCGAAAGCCTGGTTGATTGTCATATTGAGCCTGTCGAAATATTGACAATCAATCAGGGTACACGCTTCGACAATCCCGAAACTTCGGGACAGCATGACATTCTTTGAGACAGCCTCTTTTATTATATCAATCCCGGTACACTACGATCGATGAGGTTTTATCATTCCAGCCGGAAATGGAAAAACCCGTTTTATCATTGGTAATAGTATAGCTTTTACCCTGCAGGTTAGCAAATTCATACAACACAACACGATAGCCGGGCGGTACCTTTAATGAACTTAATGAATTGTCGGGAAAACCACTTGCCTGTGACATGGTATTGTAAGTACCCGGCAGCAGCACAGCCGATTGCCCCTTATAATTTTCATCTGAATAAATGATCACTGTTTCATTGCCGGGGTTATTACCACCACCACCACCACCATAACCGCCCCGCTCTTCCACCACCAGTGACCCTATACGGTCTTTGAGATTATAATCCAAACAGGTATTATTATTGGTAAGGGTGGAGGATTGTCCGTACAGGTTATCATTATTGATAAATACTTTTACCCGTAAATTAGAAGGGATCTGTGCCGAAGCAATATTGTATTTCAAAATCCCCAGTTTTTCGCCGGAATAATAGCCCGGCATCAGTCGCAGCGCATTGCCCTGGTAATTACAATCTTCATAAAAAGTGGCATAGTTACCGGTATTGTTATTTCCACCACCATTCCCGGGACTATTGGGATTATATTCAATAATCAGTGAGCCGATCTTATCATTCTGGTTATCGGGCAAATAAGATTTGCTCTCATCAAAAACAACCGAATAACCGGTAAGGTTATCGCTGTTGAGATAGGCCTTCACCCGTAAACTTCCATTGATGACAAAAGAGGAAATGTTATACCGCAGATTGCCTAATTGGCTGCCGGTGTATCTTCCAATGCGCAGGCTTTGTGAAAAGCCACGGCTGTTACTGTTTTCATAAAATGTTACATAGTCGCCCTGGCCATACCCCGGTTGATCATATTCACTTTCCACTACAATGGAAGATGCGGCATCATTCCACCCGCTTTCTAAACAGGAATTGTTAGTTGTATAGATCTTTGACCGGCCTCCGAAATTATCATTTTCATAGATCGTCACTTTCAAACGATCGGGTATGCGAATAGAGGAGAGCTGATCATTACTGATCTTCATCTGGTATAACCGGTAGTTGCCTGGTTCCAGGGTATAGCTGCGTCCACTATAATTGCAGTTCTCGTATAATGTAACGTAATTCTGTGCAGTGCCGGTAAAGATGCTGAAGGAAAGCATCAATAGCCAGAAGGCTTTCTTGATCATAAGATGAAGTTTTGGTCTTATGGAAGTTAAGAAAGTTTCTCTGCTGCAAAAAAGAAATTCTCAGCTGTTGAAGCTGATACATTCTTTCAGCTCCTTTTCTGTATAAGATAGATTGTATTGCTTCAGCACCTCTTCTGGTACGCCATTCCACTGGTTGGGTTTATTACCCGCATAACCCAGGTCTTTCACACCGATCTCAGAAGTATAAAAACCGGTGGCCGTGAGGTCACGCATCAGGCTGAAGAATTTTACACCCTGGCCCATATCCGGCTTTGCTTTTTTAGGATAGGCAATCTGGTCCACCAGCTCGATCTGTTGTGCCGGGTTGCAGGCAATGAATGTTTTTTCATACCGTTTCAGGCATTGCATGTCCAGCCAGCGAAGCCCACCTTTGAGGGGCACCTGGTGCTGGGGCATATCTTTTACAATAAACTCAATGAACTCGGGCACTTTGGCTTCGGAAGCACTGCCGCTCACATTATCTTTAGGGATGATGATATCTGCCAGCACTGCGATCGTAGCCATTTCATGATCGGTAAAGAATTTTTCTTTGGCCAGGAGGCTATTCTCATATTTTAACTCATCCGGGTTACGGTCAAGGTTGAACGTATTTTCTGTTTTTGCTTCCTGTCCTTTTTTGTCTTCCGTTTTACAACCTGCAAGAACGGCAGGAGCAGCAATGGCCCCTGTGGCAATTAATTTTAATGAATCTCTTCTTTTCATATTTATTTTTTTAACCGCTGTGAAAATGAGAGCGCAAAGTTCACGCTGAGACCCTCTGCGAAAGCTCCATTTCTCTGATTCTCCGCGGTGAATAACATTTATAAATTATTTTTTTTCATTTCATCAATAATATACTCCGATGCCCTCATACTCAGGGCCAGTATCGTCCAGGTAATATTCTTATCTGCCTGCGAAACAAACTGGCCGCCATCCACGCAAAACAGGTTCTTACAATCATGGGCCTGGCTCCACTTATTCAAGGCAGAACTTTTCGCATCGTTCCCCATCCTTACCGTACCGGCTTCGTGAATGATCTCGCCTGGTTTGGACAATCCCCATTGGTTCTTTTCATCATCATCGCCACCCCAGGTAATAACAGCCCCCATATTATGCATCACTTCCTTGAAAGTTTCCTTCATGTGTTTGGCCTGTTTGATCTCGTGTTCACTCCATTTTACATTGAACTTTAAAACAGGGATGCCATATTTATCTACCGTGTTGGGATCAATGGCACAATAATTTGTTTCCAACGGTATAGCCTCCCCGCGTCCTGCCATGCCCACGCCACAACCATAGAAGTAACGGTAATCCTCCTTCAGTGATGCCCCGTAGCCGCCTCCTTCTTTTTGTTTCCCCTTCACCACATACTTGCCATTCAGGTTTTCGATACCCCAGCTAAACCCATACGAAGGCTGGCTCATGCCACCCCAGTATTCAATATGATAACCGCGGGGGAAATCCAGCTTTTTATTATCCAGCCACCAGGGTGAATAAATATGCATGCCACCCACACCATCTTCATTATATCTTTTTCTGTCAAATAACTGCGGCAGTATTCCACCCAGTGCGGCACCGGTGGAATCATGCAGGTATTTGCCCACCACATTGCTGCTGTTGGCAAGCCCGTTGGGATGCCGGTCGGATTTCGAGTTCAATAACAACCTTGCACTTTCGCAGGCACTGGCTGCCAGTATCACCACCCGGCCCTCCACCTGGTATTCCATCAAATCGTCCTTACTGATATAAGAAACACCGGTGGCGAGACCTTCCTTATTGGTCAGCACTTCTCTTGCCATGGCATTGGCAATCACATCCACATTACCCGTTTTCATAGCCGGGTATATCAGAACGTTAGGGGAGGAGAAGTCCGCCTTGGCCATGCTGCAATTCCTTCCGCATTGTGCACAAAAGAAACAGGCGCCCCGGCCCGCATCATTCTCAATGCTCTTGGTTAAAATAGAAAGACGGGAAGGAATAACTTTTACACCAGCCTGCGTTGCCGCGTTCTTAATAAAAAGCTCATGTAACCTGGGCCTGGGCGGAGGAAGAAAAAAGCCATCCGGGTCGTTATCCAATCCCTCATTGGTGCCAAAAATGCCGACAAGTTTATCTACCCGGTCATAAAACGGTTTCACATCCTCATAACCGATCGGCCAGTCATCACCCAATCCGTCAATACTTCTCCGTTTGAAATCTTTAGGACCAAAGCGAAGAGAGATCCTTCCCCAGTGATTGGTACGTCCACCCAGCATGCGGGCCCGCCACCACATCCAATCCGTATCTTTTTCCTTCGTAAAAGGCTCGCCGTCCAATGACCATCCGCCATAACAGGCATCAAAGTCGCCAAAAGGCCGCAATTTGGTGCTGGCGCCCCGACGGGGCGAGTCCCATGGATTTTTTAATTGGGTCACATTCTTTTGCGGGTCGTACATAAATCCCGCTTCAATAATGCAAACCTTCAGACCGGCTTTGGCCATAATATAGGCGGCCATCCCGCCTCCGGCACCTGAACCGACAATGACAGCATCATATTTTTTAGATTGCTTCTTAACCTGGATATCTCCCATAGCGCCAATAGTATTAATAGTATTAGCGAACAATTTACAGTAAACATCAATAGCGCCAAAATCCTGTAGATAAGTGGTTAACAAAAAGCCGCAGGATCAAAACAAAAGCCCTTTGTACGCTTTTATCTTTTAACTATTATCTCTTAACTATCAACTGATCTGTATCTTTATTCAAAATTCATTTCTTAATGAAGAAGTGTTTTATGCTCCTTGGCTTTTTCACGCAATTATTTACCGGCAAAGCTCAGGCCCCCGATTTCAGCAAGTATCCTGTTTACAGTGAAAATGACCTGGGACTGACGTATACGCCTGAACGAACTGTGTTTCGTATCTGGGCCCCTTCTGCCACCAAAGCGGAATTATATATCTATAATACGGCCGAACAAGCCACCACCCGCCCATATTCCATGACCAGGGGGAAAAACGGACTGTGGATGCACGCTCTCACAGGGGATCAGAAAGGCAGGTTCTATACATTCCGGGTGTATGTGAACGGTAAATGGTCAGCCGAAGTGCCCGATCCCTACGTAAAAGCCGTGGGTGTCAATGGCAAAAGAGGGTTTATTGCTGATTTAATGGAGACCAACCCGTCGGGCTGGGCGGCTGATACGGGGCCGGTACTGAACAACCCGGTAGACGCTGTCATATATGAATTACATGTCCGGGATGCAACTATTCACCTCAGCTCGGGCATCGTACACAAAGGAAAGTTCCTTGGATTAACAGAAACAGGCATCAGCAACGGAGAAGGTGCAACTACCGGTATCGATCACCTGAAAGAGCTGGGTGTCACACATGTTCACCTGCTTCCCGTTTTTGATTACAACTCGGTTGACGAAACAAATTCCGCTGCCCAATATAACTGGGGATACGATCCGCTTAATTACAACGTACCTGAAGGTTCTTATTCAACCCAGCCTTACGATGGGATCACCCGGATCAAAGAATTCAAACAATTGATCAAAACCTTTCACGACAAAAATATTGGCGTGATCATGGATGTGGTATATAATCATACGGCACTTTCCGAAACCTCCAACTTCAACCAGCTGGTACCAGGATATTATTACCGGCAAACAAAGGAGGGAAAATTTTCCAATGCCACAGCCTGTGGCAATGAAACAGCAAGTGAACGGCCTATGTTCAGAAAATTCATGCTGGAATCTATGAAATACTGGGTGCAGGAATTTCATGTCGACGGTTTCAGGATTGACCTGATGGGCGTGCATGATATCGAAACCATGAATCTTATCTCCAAAGAACTGCATGCCATCAAACCCGGTATCTTATTATATGGGGAGGGCTGGACAGCCGGAGCATCCCCTTTGCCGGATTCGTTACGGGCATTAAAAGCCAATGCTGCTCAACTGGACAGGATCGCCGTATTCAGTGATGATATTCGCGATGGGATAAAAGGAAGTGTATTTGACCATCATGATAAAGGATTTGCCAGTGGCAAGCCGGGCATGGAAGAAAGTATCAAGTTCGGCGTGGTGGCCAGTTGCAAACATCCGCAGGTGGATTATACCAGGGTGAACTATTCCAAAGCACCGTACTCTCCAGAGCCTTATCAAACTATCAGTTATTGTGAATGTCATGATAACCATTGCCTCCGGGACAAACTGAATATCTCTGCCCCGGACGTTAAAGAACAGGAAAGGCTGGATATGCATAAACTGGCTTTATCCATTGTGCTCACGGCACAGGGAATTCCCTTTCTCCATGCCGGCAGCGAATTTGTACGAAGCAAAAAAGGGGTGGAGAATTCTTATCAGTCCCCCGATAGCATCAATGCGATCGACTGGAGCCTGAAGACAAAATACAAAGATGTATTTGAGTATGTAAAAAAACTGATTGCCATGCGGAAAGCGCATCCGGCATTCCGGATGACAAAGGCCGCAGATATCGCCGAGGGTATCGTATTCAGAAGTAATTTGCCGGAAGGGGTAATCAGCTACACGATCGATGGAAAGAAAGCGGGAGATAGCTGGAAAACCATACAGGTGTTTTACAATGGCAGCGCCACAGAACAACCGGTTGTTATTTCCAGGAACTGGCATGCAGCCATCCTGAATAATGTGTTCTCCAATATCAAAGATGAAATGCTGAGTTCTATTGATCTTAAACCTTATAGTTGTACTATTCTTTACCAGGAATAATTCATTATGAAAAGACAGTTAACCATCCTCCTTTTTCTTGTTTTTGTGGTAAACGCAAAGGCACAGCGTGGAGATGAATTGCTGGTGTACGCTGTAAAAGGAAAAGTAACCGCGGTGTATAATAACCAGGAAACACCCGTTAAGATTGGCAAGGTGCTGAAGCAAGGCATGATGCTGAAGACGGAGCCCAACGCCTCCCTGACCATGATATGCCGGCAGGGCAGGGCCTTATGTGTAAAACAACCCGGTACCTATCCATTACTTAAGTGGAGGGATTCCTGCCGGATGGAAAAAGGGTCCATGACTTCCAACTATCTTAAATATGTATGGTCGGAATTATACCACAAGAGCAAGGAATATAAAGAAGAACTGGAGAAATACGGGCAGATGGGCATAACAAGAGGTGATCCTAAAACCATCGTGGATGATCTGCCCGAAGGAATGGTGTATGTTGAATTTCCTGCTGGCCTGGATACGATCAATTATTCCACTCTTGATTTTCCCTTATCCTGGTTGTGTTATGATTTTACAGGCAATTACCAGTTCCAGGTATACCAGGCAAAAGACAGAAAACTTGTTTATAAAGACAGTACAAAAGGAGATTATATTTTTATCAGCGAATTCAATAATAAACTGAAACCGGGCACCCGTTATGCATGGACTATTACGGCCAATGCTAATACGGGTGTGATCCGCAGGAGGATAATGAATTATGTAGTTCCCGAATTAGTGAATAAGATGATCGATAGTTTGAAACAGGTGGATTTTGAGGAAGACCTGGGAGCCCAATGCTTCCGCATTGCATATATGCTGGAGAAAAAACATTTCCTCGCAGAAGCCTATGATTATTATAAGAGAGCGGTGGCTGCTAACCCGGATGCGGAATTATACACCAGTAAGCTCACTGCTTTCCGTTATGTGTACCGGCTGGATGAGATCGAGGAAAAAGGGCAATAAACTATTGTATCATTTTGGCATGGCCGGTTTTGTTTCCAGCACTTCTATTTCAAAAACCAATATACTGTTGGGTGGGATCTTCGCAGCCCTGGTACGAATGGAATAAGCCAGCCCGGATGGTATTACCAGCTTGATCTTACCGCCCACTTTGCATAAAGGCACACCGATCTGCCATCCTTTGATCAGCCGGTTTAAAGGGAAAGTGGCCGGTTTATCTTTTGTCTGGTCGAATACAGTATTATCATCAAATAAATATCCTTTATAATAAGCTACTACTGTATCGGAAACTAATACCGGCACATCATTTCCTTCTTTCATCATCATATAATACACGCCATCTTTAAACAACCGGGCATCTGTTTTACCGGATGCAATGGCATCGTCAATGATTTTTTTCTCGTGTTCAAATTGTGCCAGGCTGTCGATATGAGCATATAAATTAATAACAGGAGGAGCAATTCCTTCCGTCATCATATTCTTCCAGGAACCGGTGTTACGTTGAATCCATACCTGTGCGGCACTGGCCCGGATACCGTTTTTCTTTCCGGATGAATAATAAAAAGCCGGTTCCTTCATGGGCCACCAGCGTTCTTCTATCCGGCAGGTGCCGATCAGTTTCCATTTGGTTTCTTCAGGGAGCCACAGATAGCCTGAATACAAAGTAAAATTATCCGCTGAGTCAGAAGCAATGGACAGCAACAACTTGTAGTTTTCATTCAGTGCCCAGTTGTATTCCAGCTCCAGTTCATCATCATCTATTTCAACACCCATTCCCAATGCCACTATCTTTGCTTTGGCAGGAAAAGAAAATTTTACTTCACGGTCATTTTTTTCTGTTTCCAGGTACAGTGACACGAGGTCTGTTTTAATACCCGCAAGGGATGTCTTTTTACCACTGACAGACTCAATTTTCAGCTCTGCCATCAGCTGAACAGCTTTAACAGAATCCGGGAGGTTCAGTTTCATGATGGAATCTGTATCGGCTGCTTTGCAAAAAATTGTTGCAACCATGAACAGCAGGAGCGGAGCTATTTTTTTCATGCTCCAAACATATTGAAAATAAACTTATCCATTAATGCCACCGCTCACTTCAATCCGCTGGCCATTGATCCATGCTGCTTCATCTGTACATAAAAAAGCCACTACACCACCAATATCGGAAGCGTTGCCCACCCTGTTGAGAGGGGAAAGACTGCTTAACCTGCTTTTCATTTCCGGGTTGTTACGGATCGCAGCGCTGTTAAAATCTGTTTCCACAGGCCCGGGTGCCACCACGTTGGCACGAATGTGTTTGGTGCCCAATTCTTTGGCCGCATATTTTGTAAATACTTCCACAGCTCCTTTCATCGATGCATATACAGAATAACCGGGATTACTGAAACGGGTGGTGCCGGTGGAAATATTGATAATACTACCACCATTATTCATCAGGGCAATACATTTCTGCGTCAGAAAATAAACGCTTTTGAAATGCACATGGAAAAATTCAGTAAACAATGTTTCTGTTACCTGTAAAAAGGGTACAGTAGCTCCCATACCGGCATTATTGATCAGGTGATCAAAAGACCCCGTATTCCATTTTGCCTGTAATGTGATTTTCAATTTTTCTATAAATCCATCCAATGATTTGAAATCGGCCATATCCAACTGGATGAAGGAAGCTTTTCGTCCCATCTGTTCAATTTCACCGGCCACCTTTTTAGCTTCCTGTTCATTGGCCTTGTAAGTGAGTACTACATCTATTCCCTTTTTAGCGATGGATAGGGCCATATCCTTTCCCAGACCGCGGCTGCCGCCGGTTATGAGGGCGATTTTTCCTGTTGTCATGATATTCCTGTTTAATGAGATGCAAAAGTGCACTACTCATAGCAGGTGAACATGGTGACTGTTTAAGAAAAAATGGTGAGTGTTTAAGATTTTGTCTCCCGGTTCCTGAATTCCCTGGGTGTCATACCGGTGTAAGCCTTGAAGAACTTGGTGAAGTTGGAGGGGTCATAGGTCAATTGCCGGGCTATCTGTGCAATGGATTGCGGGCTGCTGAGCAATAATTCCTTGGCTATTTTCACTAATCTCTCTTCAAACAAATCGCAGGTGGACTGACCAGTCACTTCTTTTATAGTATTGCTCAGATGAACAGGATGCATGTGCATAATGGCTGCAAATTCTCTTATCTCAAGCACTTTGTCGGTTGTGCCATCTTTCAGTGCCTGAACATGCTTATCCAGTTCGGTTACATATTGCCTGGTGATCTCTTTTTGACGGGCTGAAATGACTTTACCTGGTGCTGTTTGCATAACTACAAAATTAGAACAATATACCGGGGGTATTCAAAATAAAAACCGTCCTGATAGACAGAACGGTTTTACTTTACTAAAAAGTAGTATCAATAACGCCGGCGATCCCGGTTATTATTGCCATAATTGTTATTGAAATTTCCCTTGTTACCGAAATTATTATTCCGGCGGAAACCACCACCGCCTCCACCACCATGGCCGCCCTGTTTTTCATCGGCCTGTTTTACCACCAATGGTTTTTTGCCCAATGAAATATCATTGAGGCCTTCAATCGCTTCTTTTGCTTCGGTATCATTAGGCATTTCCACAAATCCAAACCCCTTGCTTTTCCCGGTTTCCCGGTCCATCGCAATTTTTACGGATGCAACAGTACCGAACTTCTCAAAAAATTCTTCCAGCTCAGCATCATCCATGTCGTAAGGCAGACCTGCCACAAAGATTTTCATCGCAGTGTTTTTGTAAAAGTAAGCAGTTCGGCCCGTATTAAAGCGTTAGTTTTCTACAAGATGCAAACATTTTTGGCCAAACTCGTATTATTCTTTGTCCATTTTACGACCGATGAAATAACCAGCGCAAGTACCTATCAATGTGGTGAGGGCCATCCAAATGGGAGACCCGTTGGAAGCAAAATACCCAATGGCAAAACCTGCTACAGCAGCACCGATCACAAAAATGGGCAGAGATTTTCCTCTTGCATTAGGAGAAACAGTGGTATCATGGCTATGCTTGAATTGCTTCAGATGCGCTTTGTGCTTTTTACGATGATGTGACCTTGCCATTTTTTATTTTGAAGTTACAAAATTTGGAAACCTGTTCCCAGTTATCACCTGGAGACCGGCCCGGATTATTACCCATGTATCCAGCATGCATAAAACTGTTCGCATTATCCTGCTGCCTGACCAGAATACCGGATAATTGTTTTAACTTACAGACCCTTAATACCTGTCAATTAATTCATTGAACCCGTGTTGCAAAGAATTGCAAGCATAATTTTCCTGGCATCAACTGCTGTATTTTCCCCGGCCCTGAAAGCCCAGTTGTGCAACGGCAGCCTGGGTGACCCGGTGGTGAATATCACTTTTGGGAACGGGGCCGACGCTGGTAATACGGCGTATGCACCACCCAACACTTATACTTTCAGCCCCTCCGATTGCCCCAACGATGGGTTTTATACCATAATCCGTTCCACTTCCGGTTGTTTTTCCAGCAGTTGGCATACAGTTCCATCTGATCATACCGGTAATGGTGCATTTATGCTGGTGAACGCATCTTATACTCCCGGAGATTTTTTTAAAACAACGGTCACGGACCTGTGTCCTAATACCACCTATGAGTTTGCGGCATGGATCATGAATGTGCTGGCGCCGAGAAACGGAATCAAGCCTAATGTTACCTTCACTATCGAACAGCCGGATGGTACCATACTCGGACAATTTCTTACCGGTGATATTCCCGAGTTAGCACAACCAGCATGGCAGCAATATGGCTTATTCTTTACCACCCCGGCCAATAATGCTACTATCATTTTAAGGATCACTAATAATGCTCCGGGTGGAATAGGCAATGACCTTGCCCTTGATGATATTACTTTTCGCCCCTGCGGAGCCAGGGTAACGGCTGTAGTGCAGGGAAATACAGACATTATTGACAGGTGTGAGGGAGATACAGAAGTCTTCAGCTTTACCGGCAATGCGGCATCCACCTATGTGTCACCTGTTTACCAATGGCAGATCAGCCTGGATTCCGGTATCACCTGGACGGATATCCCGGGTGCTGTAACCACCAGTTATATCCGTCAGCCCACGGGACCCGGGCATTACTGGTACCGAATGGCAGTTACCGAAGCCAGTTCTTCGGGGATCAAGGCCTGCCGGGTGTCATCGAACCTGATCATTATTAACGTTCATCCTAAACCGTTAGTTGATGCAGGCCCCGACCGGGTATTGCTAACAGGAACGAAAGCCACCTTAAAGGCCAGTGTAACCGGAGAAACCCCCGTTTTTACCTGGCAGCCACCCGACTATTTATCTGATATCACCTCCCTGAACCCTGATGCTTCCCCAACAACAGATATGCTTTATACATTATCGGCAATTTCTGCATTTGGCTGTACCAACGATGACCAGGTCGTGGTTAAAGTGGTGAATGGTATTTATGTGCCTACTGCGTTTACACCTAACGGTGATGGCCGTAATGATCTGTGGCGGATCCCTTTCCTTGACCCGGAGTGGAATGCTTTTGTGCAGGTGTATAACCGGTACGGGCAACTGGTGTACCAGGCCAGCGGGCCGGAACTGGCCTGGGATGGGACTTTCAAAGGTGAAAAACAATCCACCGGCGTATTTGTATATATTCTCACCTTGCGTGCCTATCAACTGACGTTTAAAGGAACGGTAACGCTCATACGTTAATTACCGGGTATTTCACCCACTGTTTTTATCGTTTTACACATCCACTTAGGTTGTTCAGACTATTCAATCCTGCTCCCGGGCATCTGCGGGCATATATTTACCATAACCATAAAGAAGTTTTTATGAAAATCAGAAAGCTGTTCTTAACCGCTATGCTACACCCACTGCTGCTGAGTGCATCAATACCCATACTGGCACAGGATTCAAGTATCAATAATCTCGTACTGCCTGCAGGATATACTACCAGCGGGTATGGGGCTATGCCTGCATATATAAAAGCAGGACAGGGCAGTCAAACACTCGTACTTATTCCCGGGCTGGGTTTTGATGCATCTGTATTCAGCGATTTCATGGAAGCCAATAAGAAAAACTATACAATGTACGCTATTACCATAGCCGGCTACGGTAACAGCAAAGCAGCACCCATGCCACCTCCGGGTACCAGCTATGGTGAGCAAACCTGGAACAAAGGAGTGATGGAAGGTTTGGTAAAACTTATTGATAAGGAACAGTTGATGCAACCTGTGATCGTTGGTCACTTTGTGCAGGGCATACAAATAGCCATACGATTCGCGGCGGAGCATCCGGATAAAACAGGAGGGCTGATTTTAATGGGAGGGCCCGTCAAGTTCATCGCGGCTATGAATGGAAAAATATATGATGAACCCCTGGCTAAGCTGGTTCAATATACAGATAAATACACCGCCCCGGTTTGGTTTAAAACAATGAAAAAGGAATTCTTCGATGCCAATAATTTCAGGCCGGAAATATATTCACTCGACAGCACGAAGGGAGTATCCTTATGGAAAAAATCGGCAGGGGTGGACCTGTCCGTGGCGATCCGTTACTCCTGTGAGTATTTTGCCTCAGATGCCCGTGAAGAACTCGTTAAATTAAAATGCCGGGTGCTGGTACTAAGGGCCCTGTTCAATGATAAAATAGTACAGGCTCCCGTCAATAATTATCTCCGTCCGCAGTTTATCGACGCATGGAATGATGCACCGGAAAGAAACAACATGGTGCATATAAAAGATATCAAAGACGCTGCCTGTTTTATATGGAAAGATAATCCTGCTGAAACTTACAGGATGATCCGGGAATTCCTGGACCAATGACCGGGTGCGAAAACTAGATGTCGAAATATAAATGATAATGCCTGCTGCAGTTAGAATTGAAAGCGCTTTTACATTCCGGACAGGTATTGCCGGAGTTAAAATATTCCTGTATCGTTAACTCAGTTTTACAAACACCGCAAAGGATAGCTTTTTCATCTCTTTCTTCTGTTGACCAGGGAATGGCTGCATGATCTGTTCCTTCTTCATGACATTGATAACAGGGATAATAGTCACCGCAACATTTGAATCTAATGGCAATGATATCCAGCGGGGAGTGATAATGAACACAACGGGTTTGATCGTCTGTTAACTTACCTTTGAGCATGGCACAATGTTAACACAATTGATGATAGGCTGGTTTGTGCAAATGACTAACAATCGTTAGCTTTGCATTCCTTTAAAGTTCAAAAAAATCATGAAAGAAGTAGTTATTATCTCGGCAGTAAGAACTCCGATCGGCAGTTTTGGAGGATCACTCAAAGGATTATCGGCCACACAATTAGGCGCCGGAGCTATAAAAGGTGCTTTGCAAAAAGCGGGTGTAAGCCCTGCACAGGTACAGGATGTATTGATGGGTTGTGTGATCCAGGCTAACCTGGGCCAGGCACCCGCCCGGCAGGCTGCCAAATTCGCGGGCTTACCCAATGAAGTGAATTGCACCACAGTAAATAAAGTGTGTGCCAGCGGTATGAAAGCTATTGCTCAGGCCGCACAAAGTATTATGCTGGGTGATGCTGATATCGTGGTGGCCGGAGGTATGGAAAGCATGAGTAATGTTCCTTTTTATGCAGATAGTATGAGATGGGGGAATAAGTATGGTAATGCCACATTTATCGATGGTCTTGCCAAAGATGGGTTGACCGATGTGTATGATGGAAAGGCCATGGGCAATGCCGCTGAATTATGCGCCAAAGAATGTGGTATCAGCCGTGAAGAGCAGGATGCATTTGCCGTGGAAAGCTATAAACGTTCACAGGCTGCCTGGGAAAAAGGATGGTTTGCCAATGAAGTCGTGCCCGTGGAAATACCACAACGTAAAGGCGATCCCGTTGTGTTTGCCAAAGATGAAGAGCCTTATAATGTAAAATTTGATAAGATACCTTCCTTAAGCCCTGCTTTCCAGAAAGACGGTACGGTGACTGCTGCTAACGCCAGCACAATGAATGATGGGGCTGCAGCATTGGTATTGATGAGTGCAGACAAAGCAAAAGAACTGGGATTGAAACCTATTGCAAAGATCAGATCTTATGCCGACGCAGAACAGGCGCCGGAGTGGTTTACCACCACACCTTCATTGGCTGTTCCGAAAGCGGTGGCAAAAGCCGGGTTAAAAATGGAAGACATTCAATACTGGGAGCTGAACGAAGCATTTGCTGTGGTGGGTATTGAGAACAGCCGCAGGATGAAACTGGACCCCGCTAAAGTAAACGTGCATGGAGGAGCTGTATCAATCGGTCATCCATTAGGGGCCAGTGGTGCCAGGATTATTGTTACGCTGATCAATGTATTGAAAACAAACAAAGCGAAATACGGCGCTGCCGGTATTTGCAATGGTGGTGGCGGCGCATCCGCTATGGTCATTGAAAACCTGGATTAGACCAGCTCATCCTAAAATTCATACTGCAACCTGCGTCTTTCGCAGGTTTTTATTTGCCGTTCATTGAAAACAGGCAGGGGTTGCGATACTTAGTTCTATTTTTAAAAACAATCGAACTGCTGATGAAAAATCCCTCATTATTCGCCTATTTATTACTGTTAGTGATACTGACATCCTGCCATCACCGGAACGAAAACAGGATTACTGATTATACCATCCTGGAAAAAGACCTGGTACCCGAGGGAGTGGCTTTTGATCCGGCCACCGGCAAAATATATATCAGCAGCACTTATAAAAGAAAGGTCATTTCCATCAGCCCGGAAGGTGAAGTGGCAGACTTCATCCGGGAAGGCCAGGATAATATCAGGAGTGTTATTGGTATGGAAGTAGATAAAAAAAGAAATTGCCTCTGGGCTATCAGCTCTGAAGCAAAAGAAGTATTGCCGCTCAAAGAACCTGGCGACCGTCAATGGTGGTCATCTGTTTATCAATATGACCTGCAAAACAATAAACTGATGAAGCAATACCCTTTGAACAGGGATAGCGTGTTTTTAAATGATATTACGGTGGCAGATGACGGGACAGTGTATGCCACGGAAACAAGAAATGCTGCTATTTATCAAATCAAACCGGGCGATGATACGCTCAGTTTATTTCTTCGCCTCCCTTCTTACTCGTTTGTCAATGGTATCTGTTTTGCCGATGATCCCCAACAGCTTTTCGTTACTTGTGAGGAGGGGATAGTTTCCATTGACCTGCCCGCAAAGAGGTATTCTCTTTTGCCGGTTAAGGATAGCAATAAAGCACTGAGTATTGATGGTTTGTCTTTTA
Source organism: uncultured Chitinophaga sp. (assembly GCA_964606155.1). Classification (GTDB taxonomy): domain Bacteria; phylum Bacteroidota; class Bacteroidia; order Chitinophagales; family Chitinophagaceae; genus JJ008. Next base: position 42,889 of record CAZSGD010000013.1, read on the forward strand.
CCAGCGGGTATTTTATGGGTCACCAAAGTTCAAAAGTATGCCGGTTCTATCTTTCTCCCGGGAAGGATAGTATTATAAAAGTGGATACCTTGAGTACCGGTAACGAGTTTGACTCTTCCACCACGGGAGAGAAAGGCGAGGGGCATTATTATTTCATTGTCAATTCGCAGATACGAAGCGGGATAGATTATGAAAAACAGGAAATAAAACCATTGGACAGTCTTGAAAACATTATTATCAGAAAAATTAAATTGTAATCTATGGACAGGGTGCTGGTTATTTTGATATGCACGATCGTAACTATGGCTTGCGGATCAAAAGCTGACCCTGCAACGGAGGAAAAAGCCATTCGCCACCTGTTACAACAGGAACGGAAAGCCCATATTGACAAGAATGTAAAACTGTTCATGTCAGAGTTTGCAGACAGTATGATCTTTGTGAAAAATGGCGCAGTACGAATTCCTTCCCGGGAAGAGAATGAAAAGCGGCTCAGTTCTTATTTTGGAAGCGTACAGTTTATAAAATGGGATGATACTGCGGACCCCGTTATCCGTATTTCCGATGATGGCACCATGGCCTATGCTGTGGTGCAAAAAGAAGTGATCCTTACTTACCCGGATACCACCGGGAAAGCTTTTTATGATACCACCCATTATGCATGGGTATCGGTGTACCGTAAACGAAATGGAGAATGGAAGGTGGAAACGAATATTTCAACCAATAAATAAAAAACTCCGGGAGTTGCCCCGGAGTTGATGATGGCCCTGTATCGAAACTTATACTTATTGCTTAGAACCCAGATCTGGCCGCGCAAAAAGCATTTCACTCCAGCGGTTTTCCACAGATGCTGCATAATCTTCGAGATAATGCTTCCATGCCTCTTCGCCATACACCACATTATATCTCTCCGGCATTGGCTTTCTGTATGTTGGGTCCAGTTCTTTTAAACCGGCCTTCAGGCGGTTAACGGTAATGATCTGCGGCGGTCCTGAAAATGCAGCCCGGTAAACGGCCACTGTTTCATTGCTGGCCTGCCATACCTTTTTTAATTTCCGCACCAGGTCTGTGGCGCCATTGATCATCCCGGGTTTGGGAAAAATATGGGTAATAACGATCTTATCGGTGTAATCAGTAAGCTGGATCGTACTCAATTCAGCATCATAAGTGGAATAAGATTGTGTACCCATACCGGTGGTGAGCGGGGCAACATTTTTATTCCAGTCAGTCATGTGTTCGGCGCCCAGGTCTCCGCGGGTATCAAATTCATCCCAGGAAAGAGGCCCCTCCACCACATGAAAACCGCCTGCATCGGGACCGGTTTGAATCTCAAATACCCTCCATTTCCAGTTACCCGTATGGTATTTTTGTGCATGGGCTGCCAGAGCTTTTTCAAACTCGGCATTTTTATCTGGTTTTGGAAAAACGCGGAAACTGTTAATGACATTTTTGGTCTGCCCTGCTCCCAATAAAGGAACAAGCATGCAGAGAAATAAGAACTTTCTCATGTTTTGGTTGTTTAAGTGTGAATAAATAGAGAGGGTATTGTCGAGATAGGGGGCGAAGGAGAAGTAAGGTAGTATTAATTACTTTCTGCAGAAAATAAATTTAGTTTGCAATATGACTGAGTTAACGATACGGATGGCAACGGCCAGGGATGCCGGACTTATTGCGGAAATGAGCCGGCAAACATTTTATGAAACTTTTGCTGCACAAAACACGCAGGAGAACATGGATAAATTCATGAACCAGCAGTTTACCCGCGAAGCTTTGATGCGGGAAGTGAGTGCACCCGGTAATATTTTTTTCCTGGCATTCGACGGTCACGAAGCAGTGGGCTATGTACGTATGCGGGAAAATAATAACCCGCCGGAACTGCAGCATGAGAAGGCCATAGAGATCGCCAGGATCTATGCGGCCACACACCGGATTGGAAAAGGAATTGGAAAAGCCCTGATGGAAAAGGCCGTGGAGATCGCCCGGGAAAGAGGCATGGACACCATCTGGCTGGGAGTGTGGGAGCAAAACCAGCGGGCCATTGAATTTTATTCCAAATGGGGCTTTCAAAAGTTCAACACCCATGTGTTCCTGCTGGGCGACGACCCGCAAACAGACTGGTTGATGAAAAAAAGCCTGCATCATTAAAATCATACAGGAACCAAAGAATAATTACCTTGTACTACTTATGCAAACCATGGGGCTGAAAATACGGTTACTCTTAGCCGTTATATCGCTGACCCTGATCCTGCAGGCGCAGGAGAAGCAGGTGATCGTCAGGATCCAGCAGCAAAACACGGTGCTCCTGGATAATTTCGATACACAGATTAAACTGAAACGGGATGGTTTTAAGATACTGGTATCGTTGCAAAAAACCGATGGGCTGTATGTATTTGCTGCTTTTCATGATTCCCTGTATAAATTAGCCGAAACAGATCCCATTCCCGGTTTTGAGCAATTACCGGCGATGTCTATGGCCGAGGAAAGTTTCAATAAGGACAAAGAGATCCTGGTAAGTGACGAAGGCTGGTCGTATTGGTTTTACAAAAAAGACCTGGACTGGCACCGTTTCAACAAAAAGATCATTCTCCTCGACTCCCATAAAGTAGTAGCTACCAAAACCATTAAAAATGTATACCTGGTGGCAGATAAAAAAACTCGGAAGCTGAAAGACAACACCCGTACCCTATACCTGTTTTTTGTAGCGGTGAAGGAAGAAGATGCCGCAGGAAAGCCCCTGAAAGAACTGATGCGCCGTAAAGTGAAGATCGAGTGGACAGATGAAGATTGAAAGGCTTTATATCTGTAAATAAAGCAGTAACTTAGTTGAATAACCGAATATATGTTCCTACGCCAAAGCATTGTACTCGTGCTTGCTTCCTTCCTGGTCACCCTTCGAGCGTATCCGCAGTATGATAAGGATGATAAAAATGTAAGCATACGGATCATACAGGACCATTCAGTGCAGCTAAACGATTTTCAGACCACCATTCAGTTGAAGCGTAAGGTCTTTAAATTCCAGGTCATGCTAAGAAATATGGATGGCGTGTATGTTTTTGCAAGTGTGAGGGATTCCGTTTATCGTTTCACAGAGTCGGGCCCCATCCGCGACTTTGCTTACCTGCCTTTGTTAGAAATGCGGGAAGACCGTTTCAATACCAATAAAGAACTGAATATTGCCGAAACCGGCTGGTCCTACTGGTTCTATGATTCCAAAGCGGATTGGCATCCCTTTCACCGTAAAATCATTGCACTGGATAGTAATAGTGTTGTATGTACGAAAGTGGTTAAACAATTCTATGATGTGGCAGAATCTCAGGTGGTAAGAGTGAAAGACGTGGGCCCGCCACTGTACCTTTTTTTTATTGCGGTGTCGGAATATGATGATAAAGGGAAACCGGTAAGGGAACTGATGCGGAGAAAAGTAAAAATTGAATGGCTGCCTGATGAGGACTGAGATCATTAATATTAAATGTCTTGTCAATACCCGTGAAGAAACCAAATTGCTCAGGGGGAAAGAACTATCTGAATTACCCCGTATCGAAAATGCCTGTCTCCTGGTAGAAGACGGGATCATCACAGAGTATGGCACTATGGAGGAAAAAGGCTGGTCAGAAACACCGGCTGATCATACCATTGACGCCTCCGGACAAATGGTGCTTCCCTGCTGGTGCGATAGCCACACTCATCTTGTTTTTGCCGCCAGCCGCGAAGAAGAATTCGTGGATAAAATAAAAGGATTGAGTTATGCAGAAATAGCTGCAAAAGGAGGGGGCATCCTGAACTCAGCCCGTAAGTTGCAGGAAACCCCGGAATCAGATTTGTTGCGGCAGGCCTGGGCCCGGTTGTATGAACTGATCCGCCTGGGAACCGGGGCTGTTGAAATAAAAAGCGGTTATGGATTAACGGTAGAGGGTGAATTGAAAATGCTCCGGGTTATCAAACACCTGAAAGAAACATCGCCCATACCGGTTAAAGCAACTTTTCTCGGTGCACACACGTATCCTCCTGAATTCAAAGACAATCATCCCGGTTATATCGATCTTCTTATTAACGAAATGCTGCCGGTGATCGCGGCCGAACAATTAGCAGATTATATTGATGTATTTTGTGAAACAGGTTTTTTTTCACCGGAAGAAACAGAAACAATATGCCGTGCCGGTATGAGTTATGGATTGAAACCTAAGATCCATGCCAACCAGCTGAACCTGTCCAAAGGCACGCAAGTGGGAGTGAACCTGGGGGCTTTAAGTGTGGACCATCTCGAAACCATGGATAAGGAAGCTATCATGGCGCTGGCCGGGTCTTCCACCATCGGTACCTTATTGCCCACCGCTGCTTTTTTCCTACGAATGCCTTTTCAACCCGCCAGGGCATTGATCGATGCCGGTTGTGCTATTGCACTGGCATCCGATTACAACCCTGGCTCCTCACCATCCGGCAATATGAACCTCGTGGTATCCATGAGTTGTATTCAAATGCGCATGTTGCCGGAAGAAGCGATTAACGCTGCCACCATCAATGCAGCACATGCCATGGAATTACAGCATGAACTGGGAAGTATTACTGCCGGAAAAAAAGCTAACCTGATTTTCACCAAACCAGTGCCTTCACTTGCTTATTTGCCCTACGCATTCGGATCTGATCTTATAGATAAAGTAATGATAAGTGGTGAATTCATGTGATTTAACAGCATGTTCTATATCATTTCGGAAACTTTTCTTAATATGCAAACTCAGCAGCAAGTAAGAGCTTTGTGTAATTGTAATTCATGAATATTCCCGATCCATGATCAGATTTAAAAAGAAAAAGCCTGGTTTTTTTGAACAATTAGTTACCGAAAATAACATTTTACCCCCTGATGACCGCCTGCAAGGACTGAATTACCTGGTTAACTTCTTTTCAGAAATCCGCCCCGTGCCCGGCACTCCAAAGAAAAACGCGGAAAAAAACCTGCTTCATGTCCTTGGTCAATTAAAAGAGCACAAGATCGTATTAGCGAATACACAACATGCATTTATTTCCCAGCTTTTAAACACGGATACAACGAACGCCATAACCGAAAGCGGCATACCCCTGGCAAGAGGTTTCTGGCAGGAACTTTTTAACCGTTTCAAGCATAAGATACTTCCCCCTTTACAGAACGAAGATGATTTTCTGTATGTCATCAATAATGTTTTTTTTAAAAAAAGCGATTTCAAATGGGTGGAAGCCATACCCAGGCAAACCTGGATTGAATTTTTTCAATTGGTAAAATTTAATTTGGATTCCCGTGGCGGCTATTTCAGAAATGAACTGATCCAGGCACAAAAAATCCTTTCCTTCCAGGTGGCACAACTTGGACTGGAAAGAGAAGTGCTTTATTATCTGCCGGTGGAAGAACAGCATAATGACACCCCCTTTGTATTACAGAACTACAAAGTGCATGAAATAGAAAAGCTGTTGCTGAATAATGCACCGGAGCAGGAGATCACCGCTGCGTCAGTACAATTAAAAACTATCATTGATAATTGTTATGAACTGATCCATCATATTCGTGAAAGCCATTCCGAAAAAGGGGCCAGCATACAACAGACTTATTTGCTCATGATCCTTTCCAACCGTTTGCAACGCATGCAGCTGATCACTGATGTGCTGGATGCGGACCATGAATTTGACACCGGCAGGCTGGTGGACATCTTCCGGATGCTGGTAAGAAACGAAAAAAGAAAAAACAGTATCCGTGAATTTCTTTCACAGGGAATGGCATACCTGGCTTACCAGATCGCAGAACATAAAGGAGCGAAAGGAAACAAATACATTACCGAGACAAGAAAAGAATTCTACCGCATGGTCCGGAGCGCCATGATGGGTGGCCTGATCATTTCTTTTATTGCCATCATCAAGAATCTCATCGGAAAATTAAAATTTGCTCCATTCCCAATGGGTTTTTTATACAGTGTGAACTACAGCGCCGGGTTTATCATGATAGATGAAACAGGTTCCACTCTGGCCACTAAACAACCCGCTTTTACGGCCAGTGCTGTAGCCAGTTCATTGGATGCAAAAAAAATGGAAGGCGAACCGGACCTTATGGGATTGGCAGCCATGGTGGCTAAAGTGTCGAGAAGCCAGATCGCTTCTTTTTTTGGCAACCTGGTCATTGTTTTCCCGCTTACTTTCCTGCTGGCCATGGGATATCATCAATTATTTGAGAGTAAAATAACCGCCGATGATACTGCCGCATTCAATTTATTAAAAGCACAACACCCGTGGAGAAGCGCATCATTGCTGTACGCCTGCTTCACAGGATTCTTCCTGTTTCTGAGTGGTATTATTGCCGGTTACTGGCAAAACAAGATCCAGTATGGCCGTATCAAAGAGAGATTAAAAAAACACCCGGTGCTTAAATTATCCATGACGGAAAAAAAACTGGACCGCCTTGCCAATTACGTGGAAAAACACTTTGGTGCCATTGTGGGTAGTGTGGCATTAGGGTTCTTTTTGGGTTTCTCCGGTGTCATCGGAAAAATATTAGGTATTCCCTTTGATATACGTCATATCACCATTTCTGCCGGAAATACTGCTATTGGGGTGTATGATCTCGGTTTGGAAAATATACCGCCATATTTTTTACTCGCAGTATTCGGCGGGGTGTTATGCATCGGGTTCATTAATTTCCTGGTCAGTTTTTCACTGGCATTTATAATGGCGGTAAAATCAAGAGGTATACATCTTTCACAATATCCCCGGTTATTAAAAGTTGTTGGGCTTTATTTTCTGAAGCATACCCGGGAGTTTATTCTTCCGCCACGGAAACCGGCACCTCCGCCCGTATATAAACCGTTGGGGAAATAAGTCCAGCAATTAATTTCAATATCTTAGCTCCTCAAACAAGAGTGGCATGCAACAACTTATTGAATGTGTTCCCAATTTCAGCGAAGGAAGGGATATGAGCATTATCCGGCAGATAACCGATGAAATAGAAGCCGTGGAAGGAGTAAGGTTATTGAATGTGGACCCGGGCAAAGCTACCAACAGAACGGTGGTAACATTTGTAGGCCATCCGTCAGCCGTGGTGGAAGCTGCCTTCAGGGCCATCAAAAAAGCAGGCGAACTGATCGACATGGGCCGGCACAAAGGAGAACATCCGCGTATGGGTGCCACGGATGTATGTCCGTTGATACCCATTGCCCATATCACAATGGAGGAAACGGCAAAATATGCAGCGCAACTGGCCAAAAAAGCAGGGGAAGAATTGCAATTGCCGGTTTATCTCTATGAGGCTGCCCAGCCCAACAAAGAGCGCAGCAATTTATCGGTTATACGTGCAGGTGAGTATGAAGGGTTTTTCAAAAAAATAAAACAACCGGAATGGAAACCTGATTATGGACCGGCAGAATTTGATGCCAAACGCGGTGCCACCGTGATTGGTGCCAGGGATTTCCTGGTGGCTTATAATGTTAATCTCAATACAACCTCTGTTCGCCGGGCCAATGCAGTGGCATTTGATATCAGGGAAGCAGGAAGGAATGTGGTGGAGAATGGTGTAAAAGTGAATAAGCCGGGTTCATTAAAATCAGTCAAAGCTATCGGCTGGTTTATTGAAGAATATGGTATTGCACAAATATCCATTAACCTGACAAACATCCAGGTAACGCCCATGCATATCGCCTTTGATGAGGTTTGTAAGAAGGCAGATGCCAGGGGTATCCGGGTCACCGGCAGCGAACTCGTGGGTTTGATCCCGCTTCAATCCATGCTGGATGCCGGAAAATATTTTTTAGCAAAACAAAAAAGGTCGACCGGTGTTTCTGAAAAAGAACTGATCCGCATTGCCATCAAATCACTTGGACTGGACGAACTTTCACCATTTAAACCGGAAGAAAAGATCATCGAATACATGCTGAAAGAAAAAAGCGACAGCAAACTGGTGAGCATGTCCCTGTCTGACTTTGCAGATGAAACTGCCAGCGAAAGCCCGGCCCCGGGTGGGGGTTCTATTTCCGCTTACATCGGAGCATTAGGCGTATCGTTGGCTACGATGGTGGCCAATCTTTCATCACACAAAAAAGGATGGGATGAAAGATGGGACGAATTTGGAAAATGGGCAGAGAAAGGACAGGCGTATAAGGATGAATTGATCCGCCTCGTGGATGCAGATACAAAAGCCTTTAACCAGATCATGACGGCTATGGGTATGCCTAAATCCACCGGTGAAGAAAAAGCGGCACGGCACAAAGCGATGCAGGACGCCACCCGCTATGCCATTGAGATACCCTTTAAAGTAATGCAAGCCGCATTTGGCAGCATGGAACTGATCAGGGCCATGGTGGAAAACGGTAATCCCAATTCAGTAACCGATGCCGGTGTGGGAGCTTTATGTGCCCGCAGCGCTGTTATTGGCGCTTTTATGAATGTGAGAATCAATGTTTCAGGCTATGATGATAAAAATTTTGTTTTAGATGTGCTGACGAAGGGAAAAGAAATCGAAAACAAAGCCATAGCTTTAGAATTGGACATAATAAAATCAGTAAATGAAAAACTCGGAAACTAAATCAATTGTGGCGGAACCGATGGTGGCTGGTATGAGACATTTGAAACTATACAGCAAACAGGACATTTTATCGCTGACCAAACTTCGTCGTTTTGAGACTAAAGTGGGTGAGACGTTGCAGGTTTTGCATGATATTACAGACGTAGAAAAAGCGATCGCTGCCTCTAATGCCCGGTATGTATTATTCGGTATTCCGGAAGACCTGGGTGCCAAAGGAAATTATGGTCTCGGTGGTGCAGACACTTTGTGGATCCCCTTTTTACAAAGTTTCCTGAATATTCAAAGCAATGATTTTTTCGACGGGAGTGGCGTACTGCTTGCCGGCCATTTTGATTTTGGGGACATACAGTACCTGATCGATACCACGGCAAAGGGGGAAGACGAAAAGATAGAAGCATATCGTCATGCGGTCAATATCATCGATGACGAAGTAGAACACCTGGTCAAGATCATTACTTCTTTAAAGAAGATACCCATCGTTATCGGGGGTGGTCATAATAATTCCTATCCACTGATAAAAGGAGCAGCGAAAGGCTGGCATAAAGCCGGCGTATTGCCCCTGGCGCAGATCAATTGCATCAACCTGGATGCCCATGCCGATTACAGGGCTTTGGAAGGAAGACATAGTGGTAATGCTTTTCGTTATGCAGAAGAAGATGGATACCTGCAGAAATATTGCATCGTGGGTTTACATGAGAATTATATCACACAAAATATGTGGATGGATATCGTCAACAATCCATTCATAGACTGCATAACGTTTGAGGATATTTTTGTTCACGAAAAAAGAACATTTATGCAGGCAGTGGCGCATGCCACCGGGTTTACGGAAGATACTTTGTCAGGAATAGATATTGACCTCGACAGTATTCAGAATACTTTGAGCAGCGCTATGACGCCGGTGGGTTTCAGCCCCATCCATGCCCGCCAGTATGTTTCGTTTACTGCGGCCGATGCAAAGCCGGCTTATCTGCACATTTGTGAAGGTGCCACCCGGCTATCAGATGGAAGGACAGATGCTACCAGCGGAAAACTGATCAGCTATCTCGTCAGCGATTTTATTAAGACGCTCACATCCTGATCAGAACACCGGCGAAAAAATCGTAACATCGGCCTTATTAAAAGCTGCTTTGAACCGGTTGAGCATATGATCTGCTGCTGCTTTATCATTTCTTCGTAATGCAAGCCAGCAGCCAAAAAGCGCCCAGCCATTTTCATTATTATTCAGCAGGTCCTTTTCCAGCACTTCTTTTGCTTTGTCAAATTCATTAATGTTCAGATAGGCTGCGGCAAGAAAATGCTTGGGATTCAATAACCAGTCCCTCGGTTCGTTGTACACCATATTCTCCTCCGTGTGTACAGCCCGCTGAAAGTGATCAATAGCTCCCTTATTATTATCTTCTTTTAAGGCTATACTTGCTTCCAGTATATTTTCAGCCACCTTCGCACCCTCTATGGCCGGAGAAAATGGAGAGAAGGGCAGTTGCAATACAGTGTCTTTCATCAAAGCTTTTATCTCATCCAGTTCTTCATTCGCATTTTTAACCTGTGACCGCCGGATATAAGCCATCCCCCGGCCGAAATGATAAAGGAGACGGGCGTATACCATACTTGCGGCAGGTTTTTTTTCTTTCAGCAGGTTGCCCCAGTTACCAAAACGGACATTCACCAGTACAGGGGTCATATAGATATATTGTATATAATTTCCCATGGCCCCGGGGATCGCTAAATAATCTTTTGGGATACTGTTGCGGGTGGCATAAGCAGTAGTAAGCGAATATTCCTGGCGCCCGGCCATCATGGCATTATTCGTTTGCATATGCAGGTTATGAATGATATATAAAAAATCGGCCCCTGTTACGGGAGCATACAGCGGGATCGTTTTTTCATAACTCTTTACAGCTGCTTCGTTCACTATCATTCCTTTTTCGTACTGCCCGGTGCGCAGGTAAATATGAGAAGGCATATGTACGGTATGCGAAAGCCCGGGTGTCAGTTTACCTAATCGGTCAGCACTGGGTACGGCTTTACTGGCAAAAGGGGAGGGTTCCATCACATGGATATAATAATGATTGGCCCCGGGGTTATTGGGTGTTTTGGCCAGCAGTTTTTCCAATACTTCGCGGATCAATGGCGTCCAGGGTTTGGGTGTTCCGTCAATATTCCAAAGGTCCCAGGGATGTTCCAGCATCATGGCATCCGCATACAAGGCGGCCACATCTGGTTGATCAGGGAATTGTTCGTACAGGGCTTTCATCGCAGCAGTATAATCCTGGTTTAATTTTTTACGGTTCACATCAGATGAATCGGCGGTATATCTCACCGTCAGGGTTTGTACGAGTTTTTTCTCCAGTTCTGTAGCTGCAGTGGAAAACTGAACGGCTTTTTGAGTGGCGGACAGCGCTTCGGGGGAGGCGGCATAACCCAGATCGTTGATGTTGGGGCCATAAGCCAGCGCCTGCGCCCAGTGCAGCATGGCACATCCCGGATCAAATTTGGCTGCTTTTTTAAAGGAAGCCATGGACTCAATGATGTGGAAACTATAGTACATATTGATGCCCTGGTTGAAATAAAACTGGGCACTGTCATGGGTGGTGCTGATCTTCCATTTGTAACTGCCGGAACCGGGAATAGGGGGTATATCTACTTCTTCCAACCAGTCTTTCAACTGCTCCCAGTCGGGCCCGCAACGCACAATATTTTTTTTCTTATCGAAAGCCCGGTAAGAAGCGGCATAACCCGGTTTTTTATTTTCAGCATGCCGGAATGCCAGGAGAAATGCTACAATAAATGCAGCGCTTACCAGCCAAATTTTCTCTTTCATGACAGGGGTTAAGTTGTAAAAGGTACGACAAATTGCGAAAATAAGAGGAATGCATCCGGGCCCGTGCTTTTACATCCAAATCCTGTAACCTTCTTAAATTTAAGTATGAAGATACTGGTCTTGCTTCTCCTGTTAAGCCGGAGCTTATTTATGAACGGGCAAAATGAATTTGCTGCCACTTCCTTTTATACGCAGTTGAAAAAAGTGTATGAAGACCGGCATAACATTTTTGATAATTACAAAGGCCCGAAACTGAAAGCGAAATACCCCGAACTGGCAGAGGAGTACCGGTGCAAAGTATTGCTACCCTTGTCCGATTCGGGTAAGATAGTCATCCCCTATAACGGTAATCCGTATGCGATATTCTATTTTGAACCGGAGAAGAGAAAAGCAAAGTTAGATAAACGGGCTATGTACCTCCGGGATGCAGTATCCACGGCGTATGACGGGCCGTTATTTGCACGTACCACAACCACCCAGGTAGGGAAACATTTTTTTTCAAATACCTATTTATATACCACGGAAGAAGAAACAAATACTGCAAAAGCGCTTTTCAGGCTGTATGTATATTATGAGGAAAAAAGATACAAGTTATTGCTGGAAATAAAAAAAGGGCAGGACTGAAACAATGAGAGGCTGTTTTCTATTGTAGAAAACAACCTCTTTTCATAGGAAAAGGTGTTTCACTATACTTCAGGGGTGAGGTATTGGGCATAAGCATACCCTTCTTCTCCATCTGCTGTTCTTACCAGCCACCACAGATCACTGGTTTGGCTCACCACAGTCACAATTTCATGATGTGCTGCCTTACCAACTACGGGTTGATCGGTGCCCGGTCCCTTACGAATATTCAGGCTGGAAGAACTGGTGGTAACTTTTGCCTTTGTTACCGGTGCTGTGGCCGCAACTTTTACATTCATCACCAGGTCGCCGGAGAGATAATTAGGGTCTATTTTGTCATAGATACCCCACAAGCTGTCCTTGGTTTGACCATCAGGGGCTTCCCCATCAATATATAATACACCATCCTGCTCCCGTACCTGTAAATTTTGTACACCAGCCGTATTTGCAGCGCTGATGAGTTCCTGGTATTTATCTAGTAATGCCATTCTTGATAATTTTAAAGTGATTATTTGATCTTCAACCCGGTAAGGTCGTAACCATTTGATTTGAGTTTATCCAGCGTTTGTTTCAGCAATGCCCATTTTGCTTTATTGATCGCCCCACTTAATACGATCTTTCCGTCTTTGATCATATATTGAAGACCCGGATGATCTTTTAATGCATCTGCTAATCCGCTGGACAAAACTTCATCGGTAGCGTTGATAACAGGCTCCGCAACAGGCGGTGGAGCAATGGTGCAATTGTTTACCACAGATTTTACGTCTTTAACAGCCGATACCAGCTTAGAAAAATATGCTTTCGCAATCTCGTCTTTACATTCACCAGAAATAGTAGCAATACCATTTTTTACATCCACCAGGATACCCGGGGATGCCGGTTCAGCTTTAAGGGCCGTTTCGATGGCCGTTTTAATGTCTGCATCTTTTACTTTGTTTTTGCATGAGGTATAACTGATCATTATACCGGTTAAGCCGATGAGGCAAAAGGAAGAAAATCTCTTTAACATATTACAATTAATTTTCGCCGAAAGTAGGCCAGTTATGGCCCGGCTAAATTAATTTTCGTTAAAGACCGCGTTTTGGGGGTTAAGTGCGGTTATTTGGACTCTAAAGCCATGATCTTTTCAAAAATTATTTCATATTCCGCATTCACGGCTGAGAGTTCAGCCTCTGCTTTTTTGTAGTCCGTTTCTGTTTGCAGGAACTTTTGTTTGTCAGAATAAGTGGCCGGATCTGTAAGTGAGGCCTCCAGCTCAGCCTTTTTCTTTGTCAGCACAGCGATCTTTTCTTCCAGTTGCTGGAACAACTTCTGTTGTTTTTGCAATTCCTTCTTTACTTCTTTATTAATAGGAGCAGAAGGGGCCGCTGTTGTTCCCGGGTTTGTATTAATAGTTTCTTGCTTATTGTTCTTTGATTCACCCGCAGCGCTCACAGGTTTGCTTTCCTTTATTTCCGGCTTTTTAGTTTTTACTTCTGACTTCGCTGCCTGTTTTGCCATTCTTTCCTTCCAGGCCACCCATTCTTCATACCCGCCTTTGAATTCCTTGATGCGATGATCAACGATCTCCCAGATCTTATTCGCGGTTTTGGAAACAAAATACCGGTCGTGGCTCACCAGTATGATCGTACCCTGGTATTTATTCAATGCTTCTATCAGCAATTCACAGCTATGCATGTCCAGGTGGTTCGTTGGCTCATCCAGCATCAGGAAATTCGCTTTGCTGATAATGGTCTTGGCCAGGGCCACCCTGGCTTTTTCGCCTCCGCTTAGTATCCTGATCTTCTTATCGGCATCATCACCGCTGAATAGAAAGCAACCCAGCAGGGAACGAAGTTCCAGCTCGGTCATCTGGCTGCCACATTCCTTCATCTCATCGATAATGGTATTATTTACATTCAATGCTTCCAGTTGGTGCTGGGCATAAAAACTCTCTTCCACATTATGCCCCCATTTCCTTTCACCTTGCAGGGCCTCTGTTCCTGCAATCATGCGCAGCAAAGTGGATTTACCTTTCCCATTGGCACCGATCAGCGCAATCTTGTCGCCCCGGTCGATTTCGGCCGAGCTGTCCTCCATGATCACATTTTCACCGAATGATTTGGAGACATGCTTTAATTCCACCAGCACTTTACCCGGTGTTTTATCCATCCGGAAATTGATCCGGATATTCGGTCTTTCCAGTTGCGAGTCTTCAATGCGTTCCAGCTTATCCAGTTTTTTAATAAGACTTTGCGCCATGGCTGCCTTGCTGGCTTTTGCCCGGAAACGATCGATCAGTCTTTCCTGCTGACGGATATAATCCTGCTGGTTCTCAAATGCTTTTTGCTGCAGCTCAATGCGGATATTCTTTTCCTTTTCATAAAAATCATAATTACCATTATAAATATGGAGCTGCTGCTGGTATACTTCCACGATCTTGGTCACCATACGGTTCAGGAAATATTTATCATGGCTCACAATCACCACCGAGCCCTGGTAATGCTGCAAATATTTTTCCAGCCACTCAATGGAAGGGAGGTCCAGGTGGTTGGTGGGCTCATCCAGTAACAGGAGATCTGGTTGCTGTAAAATCATCTTGGCCAGCAATACCCGCATCCTCCAGCCTCCGCTGAATTCCTTATAGGGTCTTTTCAGATCAGCATTCGCAAATCCAAGCCCCTGTAATACTTCTTCCGTCCGGTGATGAATATTGTAACCACCCAGGGTTTCCAACTCATGCAGTTTATCACTGTAATCATGCAGTGTTTTTTCATCCCCCGTTCTTTCCAGTTCCTTACCCAGTTCTTCAATTTCTTTTTCCAGTTGCAATATCTTTTCAAAAGCGCCGAGGCCTACCTGCAGGATCGAGTCTTCAGTATCAAAACTGAGCAGGTCCTGGTGCAGGTAACCGATCGTAGCCGTACGGCTTCTTTCCACTGTTCCTTTGGAAGGGGAGTATTGTCCCACCAGTAATTTTAAAATTGTCGACTTACCGGTACCGTTATACCCGATCAAACCGATCCGTTCGTTGGGCTGTATATGCCAGGTGGCATCTTCGATTAATACCCTTGCTCCAAATTCAAATGTTACATCCTGTAGTCCTGCCAGCATATAGATACTTTATTCAATCTTTGTAATTGTATCAATGAATGATGTCAAAAAAGTCACAGAGTCAAAGGGGTCAAGTAGGGAGTTTCATCTTTACACCATTTAAACTATATCAAAGCAGCAGGGCATACCCATCTTTTTTTGACTGATTTAAGCCTTTGACCCGTATGACATTTTCTCTTTTAACAATTCACAAAAATAATGCATTACTCATTTCGGTGCCCGGCAATTATCTTTGTGCCACCTTACTTGTAGCTATGAAGAATTTGATAGAGATACTCGGTATCATCCTGCCGGCCCTGATCATTCTCCTGGGAATTGTCAGACTTTTTGTGGCCAAAACAAAAGGCGTGAATGGCCTCACCATGCTGTTTGCCATTCTGCTGCTGATCATCGGCTTTGTTCAGTATTTCATTTTTACCAACAGTCCATCTAATGATAACAGCCCCAAACCTCCTCCTTTACCGGTAAGCAAGCATACGGCTGCCTTTAACCAATCAGTGGAAAATATGTTACAGGCCTATTTCCGCCTCACCGATGGGTTTGTTAATAATGACCTTTCAGCCGTTGATAAATCAGCCGGGGAATTGAAAATAGCATTGGACAGCTTTAAAATAGATGAACTCAGGATCGATACACTGATCTACGAAACCGCTTTGCAGCCCTATGGTAACACCAGGGCAGAGATCGCTTCTATCATCGCCGACCCGTCTATCGAAGAAAAGAAGGCTTCTTTGAACATTTTTTCCAATGAAATGTATTCTTTGCTGCGGACGGTCCGTTACGACCTGGCCAGGCTGTACTGGAAAGAATGTCCCTTTGCCTTTGGCGAAGGCAAGCCGGGCAACTGGATCAGCAAATCTGAGCAGATGCTGAACCCCTATGGAAAAGAAGACTGTGCTGAGGTCAGGAGCACTATCGATTTTGTACCCAAAGAAAGTACCGCTAAAGAACCAACCCAGAAATAATAGTTGTTGCTGAAGTATGGTAAAGATATGTAGTGCGTTTTTGCTTTTGCTGATGATGGATGTTGCGTATGCACAATCCCGTTATACACTGAATGGTTATGTCAAAGACAGCCTTTCCGGGGAGTCGGTGATTGGGGCCACCGTTACCGTAAACACAGGTAAAGGCCCGGCCAAAACGGTTACCAGCAATCAGTACGGTTTTTATGCCATCACCCTCGATCCAGGCAGGTACACTGTGAGTGTATCGCATGTTTCCTATATCGGGAAATTCATGGAAGCAGATCTTTCTTCTTCCAGCCAGTCATACAATTTTGATATCATACCGCGTTCCGCTGCCATCGGGGAAGTGATCCTGTACAGCCGGCGCCGGGATGGTAATGTGCGTAATGCACAAATGGGAAAAGTGGACCTGACCATGGCCCAGATCCGTAGTATACCTGCTTTTATGGGTGAAGTGGACCTGCTGAAAGCTATTCAGCTGCTGCCCGGCGTGCAAAGTGCCGGCGAAGGTAATGCCGGGTTTTATGTCCGGGGTGGGGGGCCTGATCAAAATCTGATCATGCTCGACGATGCCGTTGTGTACAATACAGGTCATTTGTTTGGTTTTTTCTCCGTTTTTAACGGAGATGCGATCAAAAATGTATCCCTGATAAAAGGAGGGATGCCTGCCCAATATGGCGGACGACTTTCTTCGGTGGTGGATGTGGCCATGAAAGATGGCAATATGAATAAACTGCAAATGGACGGGGGCATCGGGTTAATTGCCTCCCGGTTTTCGCTCCAGGGACCGCTCAAAAAGAACAAAGCTTCTTTCATTCTTTCTGCCCGGAGAACCTATATCGATGCCCTGGTGAAGCCTTTTGTAAAGAAGACCAGCAGTGCATACGGGTCCGGGTATTATTTCTATGATATCAATGCCAAGATCAACTACCGGTTCTCAGAAAAAGACCGGCTTTACCTGAGCGGTTATTTTGGAAGGGATGTATTTGATTTCCGGAATGCCAAGCGTTCTTTCAAGACCAATATTCCCTGGGGAAATTCAACTGCCACCCTGCGATGGAACCATGTATTTAACAGGCGGCTGTTTTCCAATGCCACCCTGGTGTATAATGATTATAAATTCAAATTCACCGCCACACAGGAAAGTTTTGAAATTGGACTTTCTTCCGGTATAAAAGACGGAACGCTGAAAATGGATTTTGATTATTATCCCTTTCCCAACCATAAATTGAAGTTTGGCGGATTACTCACCTACCATCGCTTTATTCCCAATGTGGTTTCCGGGAGATCAGATTCCACTGTTTTTACACCCAATAACGAAAGTACCAAGTACGCTTTTGAATCCGGTGTGTATATCCAGGATGATTGGGAACCCGGTGAAAAATGGAAGGTCAACTATGGATTACGTCTCAGCTTATTTACACAAATAGGACCATATACCAGGTATACCCGTGACGGAGATGGCAATAAACTCGACAGTACCGTATACAATAGTTTTGAAAAAGTAAAAAGATATGGCGGGTTGGAGCCCCGTGTCACTATACGATATGCTTTGAATAATTCTGCCTCCGTCAAAGCAGCAGTAACAAGAAACCTGCAATACATTCACCTCGTGAGTAATGCGGGCACCACTTTGCCCACCGACCTCTGGGTGCCCAGTACCTATATTGTAAAACCACAGATCAGTTGGTTGTATTCTGCTGGTTTTTTTAAAAATTATGCCGACAATCAGTACGAAACATCAGTGGAAGTGTATTACAAGAACATGCAAAACCAGATCGAGTACAAGGAAGGCTATACACCTTCGTTAAAAGATCCGGAGGAAGAATTTGTATTCGGCAGAGGGTGGAGCTATGGTGCAGAGTTCCTCGTCAATAAATTAAGGGGCCGGTTCACCGGGTGGGTGGGTTATACACTTTCCTGGACCTGGCGGAGGTTTCCTTTACTGAATGAAGGTGAAAAATATCCCACCAAGTATGACCGGCGCAGCGACCTGTCGGTGGTGGCGAATTATGAGGGCAATAAAAAATGGAAATTTGGTGCTGTATTAGTATATGCTACCGGTAACGCCCTGACCATGCCCGAGCGGTTTTATGTGATCAATGGCGTACTTACACAGGAATACAGCAAACTCAACCAATACCGCATGAAGGCCTACCACCGGTTAGACCTTTCAGCCACGTATACACCTGTTCCTAAAAAGAAACGAAAACTCAGCAGCTATTGGGTCTTCAGCATTTATAATGTGTACAGCCGCCTGAATCCTTATTTTATTTATTTCGACCAGGAGGGAAGTTTGGCCAATGGCGATCTGAAAGTGGAGACCAAACAGGTATCGCTCTTCCCTATATTACCGGCGGTGACTTGGAACTTTAAATTCTAAAATAAAAAAAGCCTGTAGAAACAGGCCTTCGTCGAATCAATTTGAAATCAAATATTGTTTACGGTGGTAAACTTATATTGGATTTCTATCTAAAAGAAGATTTAATATGTTTTACATACACCTTTTTTAGCACAATCAGGTAATACCCTTAAAAAGCTGTCATTGATAATCGACATAACAATAATGCATACATGATATTCATTGATGCAAATCAACGTTGCTGATCATGGCGCAAAAAACAAAGGGCCTTCTTTCGAAGGCCCCGGGTTTCTGATGAAACTGATAAAAAAAGCGAGTTGTTGCAACACCACTACTGCACCACGAGTTTATTGGTCACCGATACCTTATTGGCATCATTGAATATTTTAACAAGATAATTTCCTTTGGCCACCTGCTCAGGAAGCCGGAACTCTTCGATCTGTTTGCTGCTGCCGATATTCACTTCTTTGGTGCTGATCACTCTTCCGGAGAGGTCCACTAACTGCACCTGGTATTTGCCGGCGGGCTGTCCTGCAAAATCCAAACGTACCATACCATTCGAAACAGGATTCGGATACACAGCAATGCCTTTACCCGCGATCTCCTCTTCCGCAGGCGATGGCTTGGCTGTTTCAGCTGCAACCGGGGATTTTGCAACGGTTTCCTCTTCTTTCGTTTCTTTCTTTTTCTTTTCAAAAGCGAGATTACCATTGGCCAGGTCTGATGCATTGAATACCTGGTTGCTGCTGGAAACCTTTTCTGCGTTCAGGGTGTTCAAATCAAAGCGATAGTAGCCTGCTGTGGATTGTGAACTGGCAATGATCACTTTGCTGTCTTCTTCCACCATTGCACCATTGGTGCTGAATCCCTGTGGTAATCCTTTAATGGTGCCCAGGTATTTGGCGTTCCTGCTTTCAATATTCACTTTGAACACATGATGAGAGGCTGCAATAACATAAAGATTGCCGCTGGCATCAGCGATCATATCGCCGCCGTACATGCGGTTGCTATGCACCGTGTATTCACCATTGGAGGCTTCATCACTCAACGGGCCCAGGTCGGTGATCTGGGGTTTCTTACCGGTTGTAAAGCGAATAAGGTGGTTACCATCATTGGAAAGCGCATATCCATTACCGTCAGAGGCAAAGGTCATGCGGGTAATTTGATTGGCCACATCACCCATTCCTTTTACCACGCCAAAAGCCTCCTCTTCGAAATAATATATTCTGGGAGATTTGGATTTGAGATCAATATAACGAAGCTGGTTGATGCCCATCGGGGTATAATACAGCCGTTCATGTTTTTTGTCATAGGCCATCGCTGCAGAGTTGGTGGCAAAAGGTTTGTCGGTTGGTTCCGCATTATGCCGCACGATCACCACACGGTGAATTTCCCTTTTCGCGGTACCATTACCTAATTCATCATCCAGGTTCACCACTTTTTTGGCAACAGGTGAAGGCGTTGTGGAGCTGACCGTTTTCGTAATGGTCTTTGTTTCAGCAGGAGTGACGGCTTTTTTAACAACAGGTTTCCCTGTCCTTGCATTTAAAGCTTCCATTTCACCGGCGCTTTGATAGATCGACTTCAGCTCATCGCCGGAGTTCACATCCACAAAGCGGACCTCTTTCCAGTTCTTGCCACCCTTTTCAGCTGCGGTAATGGCATAACCAGTTACTTTTTTTTCTTTTTTCTTATCATTTTGAGCATGGATACTTGTAATGAAAGCAGTCATTACAAAGAGGAGTAGAATTCTTTGTTTCATGGCAATTTGGTTTTAATCCATTTAAATTACGATAAGTTTCGTTGTATTGTCCGGATTAGTGATGAAAAGCAATTTTCTTATGTGAGTGGGTTAAAGATTTTACGGAACATTGCGTATCCCGGCTGCTCCATTTTCTTAGTAAATCTTTTTATCGGGTCATTTTCCCTTCATTTTCACCGCTGCTGGCGTATTATTTGCTGGATTTGAATGCACTAACTCCTGTACTTATGAAGAGAACCCCTACAACCATATTGCTCCTTTGCTCCTTGGTCATCATTTCCCTTATCCTGGTTTCCTGCAAGAAAAACAGCAATCCCCATGATACTGGTGGCGGAGGCGATCATGACCCTGCACCTTCTTGTACGGCCACTAAAGCCAATGCAGAGAACATCCAGGTGTTTCCGGCCGATAATCCATGGAATAAGGATATCAGCCAGGAAGCTATTGACCCTTACAATACACAGATCATCGCAGCCTTATCCACTTATGCTATCAAAGCTGATTTTGGCAGCGGGCTCTGGCAGGGGGCACCCATTGGTATTCCCTATATCGTGGTTTGTGGTAACCAGCCTAAGATCCCGATCAATTTTACGGATTATGGTGATGAAAGCGACCCGGGGCCTTATCCCATTCCGCTCAATGCCCCCATAGAAGGGAATGGTAACGGTGACGCACACGTTATTGCAGTGGATATTGAAAACAAAATGCTCTATGAACTTTTTAATGCTCATGTAAATGGCAGCCACTGGGATGCATCTTCCGGGGCCATTTTTGATCTGAAATCAAATGCCATGCGCCCTGAAAACTGGACATCGGCCGATGCGGCCGGACTGCCTATCTTTTCAGGCCTGGTGAGATATGATGAGATACTGAAAGGGGAGATCGATCACCCGATACGTTTTACGCTGACCAGCAGTAATGTAAAACCTGCTTATATCTATCCTGCCCGTCATAAAGTAAACAGTACAGGCGGACAATATTCATTACCCTTTGGCGCCCGCATTCGCTTAAAAGCCGGTTTTGATATCAGTACGTATTCTTCTGCCAACCAGGTCATCCTCCGCGCCATGAAAAAATACGGCCTTATCCTCGCCGATATTGGAAGCAATCTCTACATCAGCGGGGCGCCGGATGAGCGCTGGAATAATGATGATCTCAGGAATTTAGGGCGTCTTAGGGGAAGCGATTTTGAAGTGGTCAAATTCAATTAACTCACCATATAAGGCTGCCCATTTTTTTCAGTTAGTTTGTGAAATGAGTTACCTTAACGGCTCAAAAAACAAATTAATGAGAAAAATATTTTCCCTGTTTCTTTTTTCTTCATTTGTCATATCCGGTTACTCACAGGATAGTTTGCAAAGGCCTTCGTTCTCCTCCAAACCAGGTGCGGATACAAAGAATGTGCAGCCCGCCAGCACGACAAAGCCTGCAGAGGCAAAAAACGAAAAAGAGGGTTTAAAAAAGCCGGAGCTGTCTACCGAAGAAAGGAGAAAGGCCGCAGAGCTGGAAGAAGCAAGAAAAACGGCCAGCAACCTCTATGCTACCAACGATGCATTAGAAAAGATCAGGAAAGAAGGCCTGGAGCATTCCAAAGTGATGGATATAGCGTTTCACCTGACAGATGTGAGCGGTCCCCGGCTGACAGGATCACCGGGTTATATGCGTGCCGCCAATTGGGCCATTGAGGAGTTAACAAAAATGGGGCTCACCAATGCAAAACTAGAGCCCTGGGGTGAATTCGGAAAAGGCTGGCAGCAGGAGCGTTGCTATATTGCTATGACGGCCCCTTATTATTCACCACTTATCGCTGTACCCCGGGCATGGACAGGCAGCACCCCCGGCAAAAAAATGCTCACCGGTTCCATTGTACTGATCAAGGCAAAAGACAGTACCGAATTGGCCCAATATGCGGGTCAGCTGAAAGGAAAGATCGTAATGACATGGTCCACCACCGAATTAAAACCTTCTTTTGATCCTGATGCCAATCGTTTTTCCGATCAGCAACTCACTGATCTTATCAAACCAAGAGAAGCCGGTAACCGCAATAATGCACAGGCACGCCCTGATTCCACACAGCGTGCAGCTGCTATGGGCCGCTTTGCCATGCAGCGCCGGATGAATGAGTTTTTCCTGAAAGAAAAGCCTGCCCTGGTACTGAGTATGAATGCCAATGGAAATGATGGCACCATCTTCGTAAGTGGGGGCGGACAATACGGGAAGGATGCGGAAGAAGCGCCTGCCATGGTGATGCTTTCCAGCGATGATTACCTGCGCCTGCAACGATTGGTTGAAGCCGGGCAGAAAGTGGAACTGGAAGCAGAAGTAAAAACAAAATTCTTCGATAATGACCTGAAAGGATATAATGTCATTGCAGAGATCCCCGGTGCCGATCCTTCTATGAAAGATGAGATCGTGATGCTGGGCGGACACCTGGATTCCTGGCATGGAGCCACTGGCGCCACCGATAATGCAGCAGGCTGTGCGGTGATGATGGAAGCGGTGCGTATTCTCAAAGCAGTGGGCTTAAAGAACCGACGCACCATTCGTATTGCATTATGGAGCGGGGAAGAGCAGGGCTTATTGGGCTCAAGGAATTATGTAAAAACACATTTTGCCGATCCGGCAAAAATGGAGTTGCAGCCGGAGCATGGAAAAATATCAGCATACTATAACCTGGATAATGGAAGCGGGAAGATCAGGGGCGTATATATGCAAGGCAACAAGACTGCAGGGCCCATTTTTGAAAAATGGCTGGAACCTTTTTATGACCTGGGTGCCAAAACCATTACCATTAATAATACCGGTGGCACCGATCACCTGGCTTTTGATGCCGTGGGCATACCCGGTTTTCAATTTATACAGGATGAACTGGAGTATGACACCCGTACACATCATACCAACATGGATACCTATGATCATTTGGTGGCTGATGACCTGAAACAAGCTGCCGTGATCGTAGCTGCATTTATTTACAACACTGCACAATTGGAAGAGAAAATTCCAAGAAAAGATTTGCCCAAACCCACTCCGCCGAGGGGTTTTTGAGAAAACTTTGACCTATTAATAAGAAAGGTGTCATATTGCATGACACCTTTTTCATAAAAAATATTTCATCCCGTTCTTGTCACATTGAGCCTGCCGAAATGCGATAAGAACGGGGAATTAAATTATCCTGTTGAGCTTGTCGAAACACGACAAACATAACAAGATCACCATTTACCGCTTTACTTCACCTCCCGGCTTTTCGTACACAAACCGCACCATCGCATTCTTTTTTTCATCCGAGGTAAGATAGAGCTGGTATCGTTTATCGCCTGCATACACGATCATCAATGCAGTATTGGGAGGAATAGAGCCCAGGTTTTCACCCACCATGATCACTTCCTGCTCCGGACGGCGGGGATCGATCTTTATCGATAAGCTAACCGGCTTTGCGGTTAACCCTTTACGTGATACAGAAGGCATATTATTGACATAAACAGAAATCGTATCGCCATCAATGGTGCCGTTATCATAAAAATCCATGCGGATAGTACCCGTATCCACTTTGATCTCTTTTACCAGTTCTACTTTTCGGTTAACCAGCGTCGGTGGTAATTTGAGCTCAGGTTTGAAAGTGGACTTATCAAACCGGGTGAGTACAATGGTACCCGGGTCGCAAACAGTTTTGCCGTCCATAGCCTTACCGGTGGGGGTGGACCAGGAACCCCTCAGTTGCTCTTCCGTGACCACATTGCCACCGCCTTTATGATAAGTGAGATTATAGGTTTTGATACAAGGCACACAGTCTTCCCGTATTTTAAATGTAATAATACCGATCTCTTTTATGGTGATCAGGTTACTGTCAGGTTTATACACCCCTTCAAAATTCTCTTTGACATAATTGAGTGAATCGGAGAAATGGTACACCGTACCCACGATACGGGACCCCGCCACCTGTACCTGCATTTCAATATTGTATACGGGAAAACAACCGCCGGGGGCCATCACCAGTTTCCCTTTCCAGATGCCATTAATATCCTGCGCACCGGCGAAAAGGGACAAGCATAAAACAACAGTTAATATGAAGGATCGAACCATCTGAAGGGAAAAATAGTTTAAAATGATCAGGTGATATTAAAAATTACAGTAACGGCAACCTCTCATAAATTTATGCATAATTGGTGGCTATAAATCCATGGAGACCATCATCGCAAACATGGGACAGCATTCGAAAGGCCGGCTACTTCAGTGGCTGGTATTTAAAACGCACCATTGCATTCTTTTGCTCGTTAGACGTAATACGCACATCAAATCGTTGCGAACCGGATTCCACGATCATCAGGGAAGTGTTGGGGGGTATGCGGCCCAGGTTCTCCGCCACCATGATCAGCTCATGATCGCTGTCGTCATCGCTGATGGTAAACTTTAGGGTGAGAGGGGATGCCGTGAGCCTTTTTTGGGATAAAACCAGTTTGTTATCGAGATAAACTGAGATCGTATCATCGTCAATTTCCCCGTTGTCGTAAATCTTTACCACCACTTCCGGATCTTTTACTGTGAATGTTTTAAACAACTCGTTGGATCGTGTTTTTAAAATCTGCGGAGGCGGTATTTTTTCTGTTGTGGTCTTTGTAATCACAGGAGGAGGGGCCACTTTCTTCACAGAATCCTTTTTAGGTGCCACTACGATCTCAGTTTTAACCGGGGTCTTCCTGGCCGGTGGCTGATTGATGATAACAGGCCTGGTACCGGGATTGGTTTTGGTAATGGCCCCCGATGTATCCTTTTTATCCGGTTTCGTTACTACCGGTGTATTATCTCTTTTGATTTTGCCCCGCAGGAATGGCTCTATATAGAAATCTGATGTGGTTACCCTGCGCAGGAAAACTTTACCACCGCCGCATTGTCCCCATTTGTAAGGATTAGGGCCGCTCTTCACTTCCGTTTTCCCCAGGAAAGTACCTTCCAGGAATTCTTCTTTACCGGAAGATTTATAAGTAAGATCATAATTCATGATACAGGTGCCCTCACCGGAAATGCTTTTCACTTCCACGGTTTTTACTTCACGTATCCTGAAACTGAGTGAATTCTTGACAAAACTTCCCGTCATAGTGGCTTTACCGTAAAATCGAACATCCAGGTAAGAATAAGATACACCGGATACTCCCAATGTTTTATTCTGGTCCACCTGGAATTCCAGTTTATAGTATTCGCCGGCATCTGTAATGAAATAACCTTTCCATATCCCGGTCAGGTTTTGTGCGGTAGAGAGGAACGGGGTAAACGGGATCACCAATATGGCCAGCAGGTACCTGATAACAATCCGTCTCATGAGCAACAAAACTAATAAATAACCCCTAATAGCTAACCGGGCAGTGGGCAATAGTTTGTTAATTTTAAAGCCGTAAAAAAAGGGGTTGGCGTGAAGAAAAGCATGAACTTGATATTGGTTTTCCATCTGTTTCATTCCTTTTGTTTTGGCCAGGTCAGTGATGCAGAACTGAGCTTATTGCAGAAGCTGGATTCTGTTCAGCAAAGCCCTTCTATAGCCCGGTATTTTGCAGGTTTGTATTTTGAGACCACCGTAAGGGCTGTCCATTTTTTTGACGGGAAAGATGAGCCATCCAGGCAATTCATCCAGCGGCTCGAAACCTGTTTTGCCGGTTATTTTTTCCGTTCGGCGGAAGCTTATCGTAACAGAACCGTCATTCCACCCGAATGGAAGTCCTATTATTCCGACACCAGTTTATCTCCCTTACAATACCAGTTGCTCGGAATCAATGCGCATATCAACGGTGATATCTGGCAGGCATTGATCACTGCATTTTCCTGGGAAGAGATTTCCGCAAACAAGAAGAGCTATTTCAATTTTCACAGGGCCCTGGTTAAGCAATACGAGGCTTTTTATGAGCGGTCTGTCCGCACCAGTCCTGCCACCCGTTGGTTACATGAAGCATCCCTGGGGCTGGATAAGTGGTATGGAAGGGTTATGCTGGGTAGATGGCGTAAACGACAGGTTGCTCTGGCACATCTTCATTTTACCAATAAAAGTAAGTTCGGGAAAAAACAGGCCCGTTTAAGGAAGAAAATGGAGCAGCTGGACCGGATGATTCTTCGGTATCTTTAGCCGGAGTTTTGTTACCTTTGCAAGCTATTTAAAACGAAGGAATTACTTAATGATCAATATTACACTTCCAGATGGTGCAGTAAGACAGTATGAAAAAGGGGTAACTGCGCTGGATATTGCAAAATCAATCTCTGAAGGACTGGCCAGGAAAGTGCTGGCTGCAAATGTAAATGGACAGGTGTGGGATGCCACAAGACCTATTAACGGGGACGCTACACTCACCCTCCTGACCTGGAATGATAAAGATGGTAAAAGCACCTTCTGGCACTCTTCAGCCCACCTGATGGCAGAAGCGGTGGAAGCTACTTTTCCCGGCGTAAAATTCTGGGTGGGGCCACCCATTGAAAACCCTGCCGGTTTTTATTATGACATGGACCTGGGCGACCGAAAGATCAGTGAAGAAGACCTGGCAGCATTGGAAAAAAAGATGAATGAGCTGGCTAAAAAGAATAACCAGTATGTGAGAAAGGAAATGTCCAAAGCCGACTCGGTAAAATACTTTACAGACAAAGGTGATGAATATAAGCTGGACCTGCTCAGCAACCTCCATGATGGAGAGATCACTTTTTATACGCAGGGAAATTTTACGGATCTCTGCCGCGGACCACATATTCCGAACACCGGCCTGATCAAAGCGATCAAACTCACCAATATTGCCGGCGCTTACTGGAAAGGTGATGAAAAGAACAAGCAGTTAACAAGAGTTTATGGCGTTACATTTCCTTCTCAGAAAGAACTGGATGAACACCTTGCCTTGCTGGAAGAAGCGAAGAAAAGGGACCATCGCAAACTGGGAAAAGAATTAAGCATCTATACAATGGATGATGATGTGGGGCAGGGCCTTATTATGTGGATGCCCAACGGGACAGTGGTGATAGAAGAACTGGAGAAACTGGCCAAAGAAACAGAACTGGAAGCCGGGTATAAAAGAGTGGTGACGCCGCATATCGCCAAAGAGAGTATGTATATCACCAGCGGTCACCTGCCGTATTATGCAGACAGCATGTATCCGCCAATGGAACTGGATGGAGAGAAATACTATCTCAAATCCATGAACTGTCCGCACCACCATAAAATATTTGCAGCAGAACCCAAGAGCTATCGCGACCTGCCTTATCGTATTGCAGAGTACGGAACGGTATACCGCTATGAACAGAGTGGCGAATTGTTTGGGTTGATGCGGGTCCGATGCCTGCACATGAACGATGCGCATATCTACTGCACCAAAGAACAGTTCAATGATGAATTCAGGGCAGTGAATGATATGTACCTGAAATATTTTAAGATATTCGGTATTGAAAAATACGTGATGCGGTTATCCCTGCACTCCCCGGAAAAGCTGGGTATCAAATATGTGAACGAACCGGAACTGTGGAAAGAGACGGAGACCATGGTAAGGAACGTGCTCACCGAATCAAAGATCCCCTTTGTGGAAGTACAGGATGAAGCGGCGTTCTACGGACCTAAGATTGATGTGCAGATATTCAGTGCCATTGGCCGGGAATTTACCCTGGCCACTAACCAGGTGGACTTTTCACAGGGGCGTAGTTTTAAACTGGAATATACCGCCCAGGATAATAAGGCTGAAACGCCCCTGATCATTCACCGGGCGCCCTTAGGCACCCACGAGCGTTTTATTGGCTTCCTCCTTGAGCAATATGCGGGTAAATTCCCCGTATGGCTGTCGCCCGTTCAGGTAAAAGTGCTGCCGATCAGCGATAAGTTTCTGGACTACGCTAAAACTATTTCTGAAAAGCTGAAAAAAGCAGATATTCGTGCAGAGGTGGATGACCGGAACGAAAAGATCGGCAAGAAAATAAGGGACACTGAACTCATGAGAATACCTTACATGCTGGTGATTGGCGAGAAAGAAATGAATGAAGGCAAGGTGGCTGTAAGAAGACAAGGGATGGGAGATATTGGAGTGATGCCGGCAGATGAATTTATGCAGAGGATCGCAAATGAGATCAGCGAACGAAAAGATATCGTTGATAAAGTAGCAGAGAAAGTTTAAATATTATAAATTCTCCGATCCTGTACGGAGGAAAGACACTAAAAAAAATTGTTCCAAGCAGGAGGGACATTACTAAAAAAAGTAAATGGCAGTACCACAAAAACCCGGAGGCGGGTTCAGACCACAAGGCGGGGGATTTAAACCCGGCGGTGGCGGATTCAACAAAGGCGGGTTCAACCGCGGAAGATTTGTTCCAAGAAAAGAAGCAGAACATCGTATCAACCACTTCATCAGGGTACCACAGGTACGATTGGTGGGTGACAATGTGGAAGTTGGTATCTACGATACCCCCGAAGCATTGAAAATGGCACAGGCACAGGGACTTGACCTCGTAGAAATATCCCCTACAGTAGATCCGCCCGTTTGCAAGATCATCGACTATAATAAATTCCTCTACGATAAGAAGAAGAAAGAAAAGGAGATGAAAGCCAAGAGCAAGGTCTCAGAGGTAAAAGAGATCCGTTTCACTCCCAATACAGATGACCATGACTTCGACTTTAAAGCCAAGCATGCGGTGGAGTTCCTGAAAGAAGGTAACAAAGTAAAAGCCTATGTGCAGTTTAAGGGTAGAGCGATCCAGTTCCAGGACAGGGGACAATTGCTGTTACTCAAATTTGCTGAACGGCTGGGAGAGGTAGGTGTACTGGAAAGTATGCCCAAAATGGAAGGCCGGCGTATGCTGGCAATGTTTGCTCCCAAAGGAAAGAAAAAAGCATAACGGTATTATAAAATTTCTTAACTCATCCCCCGTAGTAAATACTGCGGGGGATTTTCATTGACCAAATGGTTGCTGTTCATTGCCGTTGATACAAAATTCCTCTCTGGAACTTTAGGGAACGCTCATTTCCGTATATTGGGACATTATTCAATAAATAAACCCCGTATGAGATCCCAGGCAACCCGTTTTTTTTTGATGATCATTTCTGTCTGTTTTACTTTTTTTATACAGGCACAAAGAAACCCTCCCGCAACAACCGGTACCGATTCAGCCCGCAGGCCATTAACACCCCCGCCCAATAACAGGGGTCCCAAGCCTTACAAAGATGTAATCACATCCAGGGCAGTAACTGACCTGGGATTGTTTTCCGTACACAAAATAGACGACACTTATTTTTTCGAGATACCCGATTCCCTGCTCGGCCGTGATATCCTGGTGGTGAACCGTATTTCCAAAGCCCCGGCCGGTTTACGCAGCGGCAGCTTTTTCGGTTATGCCGGAGACCAGATCGGTCAGAATGTGATCCGTTTTGAAAAAGGTCCCAACAATAAAATATTCCTTCGCAATATTTCCTTTGCCGAGTATGCCAAAGATTCCACTTCACCCATGTTCACGGCCGTGAACAATTCGAATATTCAACCTATTACTGCTTCCTTTGACCTGAAAGCACTGGGAAAAGATTCAACCGGTGTGGTGATTGATATAACGGATTATATCAATGGCGATAATGATGTGCTTTATTTTAACGCTGGTTTGAAAAGCAGTTTACGTTTTGCAGCCTTGCAGTCGGATAAATCTTATGTCATGAGTGTAAGATCTTACCCGATCAACGTAGAAATAAAAGCAGTGAAAACTTACTCACGTTCCGGTGCACCTTCGGCTATTCCTGGTGTAATGCCGGCCCCCGGGGGAAATATGACCATGGAACTCAACAGCTCTTTGGTACTCTTACCGAAAGTGCCCATGCAGGCCAGGCATTTTGATCCACGGGTGGGATATTTCGCCGTGGGTTATACCGACTATGATGCCGATCCGCAGGGTGTAAAAAGAATTTCGATGGTAAAACGCTGGAGACTGGAGCCAAAAGAGGGTGATATGGAAAAATACAGGAGGGGAGAACTGGTGGAGCCAAAGAAACCTATTATATTTTATATCGACCCGGCCACGCCAAAAAAATGGATCCCTTTCCTGATACAAGGTGTGAATGACTGGCAGGGCGCTTTCGAAAAAGCTGGATTTAAAAATGCGATCATGGCAAAAATGGCGCCTACCAGGGAAGAAGACAGCACCTGGAGCCTGGAAGATGCCCGCAATTCTGCCATTGTATATAAACCATCAGACATTCCCAATGCCAGTGGCCCCAGTGTGGCAGATCCCCGCAGTGGCGAGATCATCGAAAGCCATATCAACTGGTATCACAATGTAATGTCATTGTTGAGGGATTGGTATTTTGTTCAAACAGCTGCAGTAGATCCTGTGGCAAGAAAAATGGAATTTTCAGATGAACTGATGGGGCAGCTGATCCGCTTTGTGTCGTCGCATGAAGTGGGACATACATTAGGGCTTCGTCACAACTATGGATCCAGCTCCTCTGTACCGGTGGAAAACCTGAGAAACAAAGCCTGGGTGGAAGCAAACGGACATACTCCTTCCATTATGGACTATGCCCGGTTCAATTATGTGGCGCAACCGGAAGATAATATCAGCCAGGTCGGGCTCTTTCCCCGTATCGGCGATTATGATAAATGGGCCATTGAGTGGGGTTATAAATTATTTCCTGAATATGGCAGCCCCGAAGCAGAAAAAGCAAGATTGAATAATTGGGTCATTGAAAAATTAAAAGATAAAAGACTTTGGTTTGGATCAGAACTTAACCCCGATGATCCGCGCAGCCAAAGTGAACAAGTAGGTGATGATGCCATGAAAGGAAGCATGTATGGCGTTAAAAACCTGCAACGGATCGTTCCTAACCTTGTACAATGGACCAAAGAACCGAATGAGGACTATAGTAACCTGAGCAACATGTATAGCCAGGTAGCCTCGCAATTTGCCCGTTATATGGGCCATGTGGCTAAATATGTAGGTGGTGTAATGGAAACTCCGAAAATGGTGGAAGAGCAGGGGGCAGTCTACGAAATAGTACCGGAGGCCAAACAAAAAGAAGCCGTGGAATTTTTGAATAAGCATTTGTTTGAAACACCCACCTGGTTACTCGACCAGGACATTTTTTCCAGAACAGGTCAAAGTGGTTTGAATACCGTGGGTGGTATCCAGGATAATATGCTGGGCAGGATGCTGAGCACCAGGAATATGACCAAACTGATCGATGCAGAGGCAGCGATGGGAAGTAAAGCATACCAGGTTACTGAACTGCTGGCGGACCTGAAAAAAGGTATCTGGGCGGAGCTCAGCACACGGAAAGCCATCGATGTGTACCGTCGTAACCTGCAAAAATCGTATGTGAACATCCTTTCCAATATCATCAATCCGCCCAAAACAAGTGGTACCAGTATCGAGATATTCTTTGGCACCCCCGTCATCACCAATACAGACAAGTCGGATATCAAAAGCGTGGTGAGGGCACACCTGACAGCTTTAAGGAATGAAATTAATGCAGCTGCGACCGGTACAGCCGATACTATGTCAAGATACCACCTGCAGGACCTTTCCAAACGTATTGATAACGCCCTGAACCCGAAGGATTAAGCGACATTGATAGTAATATTGACTTCCGGAAATCCCGTAGTGTTATTGACTACGGGATTTCTTTTGAAACCCTTTGCCAATAAGCATTTCATCCCTATCTTTGCAATCCGTTTTAAAAAACGGTAGCTCTTGTTAATGCTTTGTTCTGCAAAGCAAAAGATTGCCTGAAGAGGTTCGACAAAGGCCCGCCCTGTGGTGGGATGCCTCAAGGGTGTAATATTAAATACTGGGTAAAATGCCTAAAGTAAAAACAAACTCCAGCGCCAAAAAACGCTTCAAAGTAACGGCCACTGGAAAGATCATGCATCAGAAAAGTTTCAAACGTCACATCCTGACGAAAAAAACCAAGAAACGTAAACGTAATCTTCGTAAAGACGGGGCAGTTGCCAAATCACATGTTGATTTCGTAAAACGCCTGCTGAGGCTGAAATAAGCCCGTCAGCTGAAGATCTGTTAACTTATTACTTATAACTTAAAACTTTTTAGATATGCCTCGTTCAAAAAATGCAGTGGCCTCTAAAGCCCGCCGCAAAAAAATATTAAAACAAGCCAAAGGTTTCTATGGCAAACGTAAGAATGTACTCACCGTTGCCAAGAACGTAGTGGAAAAAGGTATGACCTACATGTTTGTAGGCCGTAAACTGAAGAAAAGAGAATACCGTTCACTTTGGATCGCCCGTATCAATGCTGCTGTTCGTGCAGAAGGAATGACTTACTCTGAGTTTATCAACAAACTGCAGAAGAAAGGCGTTGAACTGGACCGCAAAGTACTGGCCGACCTGGCCATGAACAACCCTGAAACTTTTAAGGGCCTGGTTGATTCAGTAAAATAAGCTTACTGGCACACGCATAAAAAAAGTTCCCCAACAAGGGAACTTTTTTATTTATACAGGTCCTGGTAATAATTAACCGTTACCAAGGATAACGATCAGCGCATAAACGATGGCGGCAAGAACAAGGTACCAGCCAATGGCAAAAGCACCAATGATACCCAATGCAAATAGGAGAGTGGTGATCCAGAACTTACTATTGGTCTCACCCTGGTGAAGATAAACTGCGAGCGGTGGAAGTAATAAGGCCAGGATCACGAGCAGTATCGTGTTGGTATCCGGCTCTTCACCGGCCTTCTTCGCTTTTTTATAATCTTTGATGATCTTTTTAGCCTCTTTCAGTTTTTGCTTTCTCTCTTTCCTCGGCATGGCCGCCAGTGCCGCTACAGCCGCTCTTATCTCTTCACGGGTAGGAGGTTCATGGGTGGGCAAACTGGGCGTGGTAATGGCATGTGTTACGGAAGAAAGCAGGAGGCAAAACGAAAGCAACAGTACAATTCCTTTTCTCATAAAGCCTGTTTTTGGGGTTAAAATGCAAAGTTGACCGCATAAAAATAGCCCCAACAATAATGCCGGAGCTACTAAATATATTAACAGGTGTGAATTCTTACATGATATCCATGGCCTTCACAAAAGCAGTGGTCTGAAACGGAAGGATCATAGTTAACCAGGGCCAGTGTGTATAAATAGCTAAGATCAAACCGGCGGTGGAAGCCAGGAAAAGAAGCCACCATAAACCCCTGTATTTTTTTGTTTGTTCCATTTCTCAAATTTTTCTTTTAAAATGAGTTGATCATTAAAAGTCGTGCAAAAATAAGGCGGCACCGGGGAAAATCAAAATAGTTTGGAAATAGAAGTTTATTGGATTTATGGTCTGCAGGTTGAATAATCATCTTATTGGGGTGATCGCTTCCCGGAAAAGAAGAATACCACAGCTGTTAGTACACCCGCCAATGCAAACACCCATTTCAATGCCACGATAAAATGATAAAAACCGAACTCATTCCCAATAACTGGATAGGACACCCATCGCAACAGGAGTATATTCTCATAGATATCACAACCCCAGGCCACCAGCTGCATAAATGCCAGAACCACCAGTATTTTTTTGATCCCGTTTTTAGTGACCTTTCCCACAGTCATCATACACAGGGCCGCAATGCCGGGGTAAACACCGGCCATAAAAGCAAAATCAAACCACAGGTGATAACGAAGGATGGTCCTTACCTTATCATCCAGTCCCGCCAGTACCGACACTACCTTCTCCTTTGGATAGCTGATCTCCAGCCCAATGATGGTAAAAAGCCTGCCATTGCTGACAAAATCACCCTCCATCCATTTCATGCAAAAGGCTGTTCCCAGGAACAACCCCAGGCAGAACAGGAACAACTTTTGCCAGCCTTTCTTGCTCTGGATCATACGATTGTGCAGATTTTGAGGTTTATTTGCAATAAAAGTACGAACCTTGCATGTTTTTTTTACTTTCGTATTCAATGTGTCTGAAAAACACAACTAATTGCTTTAAACCTGAACAACGATTGCGATGAAGCTCCAGTTTTACCTGAGATTCCATACCCGTCATGGCCAAAGCTTACTGATTTCCGGCAATACAGAAGAACTGGGCGATAATAATATAGCCCAAGCCCTTCCCATGGAATACCTGAATGATGAATTCTGGCATTGTTCGGTGGATATCAGAAAGAAAGACCTGCAAAAGAATATCACCTACAAGTATGTATTGAAGAACGAGGATGGCGAATTCATTTATGAATGGGGGAATGACAGGATGATTGAAGCTTTGAAAAAAGATATCAACGATCTGTTGCTGGTGGATGCGTGGAACCATGCCGGTGAATTTGAGAATGCGTTTTTTACAGCCCCTTTCAACAAGGTATTATTAAAAAGCAACGCATCTAAGGCCAAAGCAGCCATTACTAAAGACTTTACACATATTTTTAAAGTAAAAGCTCCTTTACTCGGAAAAAATGAAGTGATCTGTATCCTTGGAGGAGGTAAGGGATTGGGAGATTGGGAAACCAATAAACCCATATTACTGAGTAAAGAAGGTAATTGGTGGACCACCCGGATCGACCTGACGGATAACGGATTCCCGGTTGCTTATAAATACGGTATATACAATACCAAAGAAAAAAAATTCCTTCACTATGAGGGAGGTAACAACCGGCTTATTTATAGCGATGCAGGCAAAAAGAAAGTTACTATCATCCATGACGGGTTTGCTCAATTACCCAACAATACCTGGAAAGGGGCAGGAGTGGCGATACCTGTATTCAGCCTGCGCAGCAAGAACAGCTTTGGCGTTGGCGAATTTGCCGATATAAAACCACTGGTGGATTGGGCAAAGGCAACAGGGTTGAAACTGGTGCAGTTGCTGCCCATCAATGATACGATCGCCACACATACCTGGATGGATTCCTATCCTTATGCAGCCATATCGGCCTTTGCATTACATCCCATCTATATCAACCTGGTAAAAGTGGCCGGTAAGGAATATGCTGACCAACTTACTTC
Organism: uncultured Chitinophaga sp.; assembly: GCA_964606155.1. Taxonomy (GTDB): domain Bacteria; phylum Bacteroidota; class Bacteroidia; order Chitinophagales; family Chitinophagaceae; genus JJ008. Next base: position 77,955 of record CAZSGD010000013.1, read on the forward strand.
TCTCAAAAAGAAACAGAAACAACTGAATGACCTGGAAGTGGTGGACTATGAAGAAGTGATCAAAATAAAATGGTCAGTGCTGAAGGAATTATATGGCATCATGGGGGCGGATTGTTTTGACAGCGAGGATTACAAATCCTTCTGGAAAGATAACCGGCACTGGTTACAACCCTACGCCGCTTTTTGTTTCTTCCGTGATAAATACGGCACTTCTCATTTTGGCGAATGGAAAACCAACGGAATATATGATAAGGCGGAGATCGAAAAGCTCTTCTCTCCCAAATCATCCGTTGTTAAAGAACTCGGCTTTTATTGCTTTGTTCAATACCAGCTGCACCTGCAATTAAAAGATGCAGTGGATTATGCCCATAAGAAAGGGATCGTATTGAAAGGAGATATCCCTATTGGTATCTATCGCTATGGCTGTGATGCATGGGTGGAGCCTGACCTTTATAATATGTGCTGGCAGGCGGGTGCCCCGCCGGATGATTTTACAGCAGTGGGCCAGAACTGGGGGTTCCCCACTTATAACTGGAAGAAGATGCAGGAAGACGGGTTTGGCTGGTGGAAACAGCGTTTTGAACAAATGAGTAATTATTTCGATGCCTTCCGTATCGATCATATACTCGGGTTCTTCAGGATATGGAGTATCCCGGTCAATGCAGTGCAGGGTATTATGGGAAGATTTGTGCCCTGTTTGCCCGTCCATATCAATGAATTTGGCGAAAATGGTATCTGGTTCGATTACCAACGCTACTGCCGCCCCTTTATTACCGACGAAATATTGCAGGACATCTTTGGCGACAAAGCCAGTCATGTAAAGGAACATTACCTGGTCAGTAATTCATTTGGTGGTTACGATCTCGAAATGAAATTTGAGTCGCAGTTGTTGATCGAAGAGCATTTTGCCACACTGGAACAAAGTGAAGAAAATGAAAAACTGAAACTGGGCCTCTTTGACCTGGTATCGAATGTAATTTTGTTTGATGAAGAGGATTCCATGGGACAACATTTCCATTTCCGCATCTCCATGGAAAAAACACATTCCTACAGGCACCTGATCCCGCATGTGCAGGAAAAATTACAGGCACTATATGTTAATTATTTTTACCGCAGGCAGGATGATTTCTGGTTCAAGGAAGCCATGCATAAACTGCCACAACTGAAAGCAGCTACGAATATGCTGGTTTGCGGCGAAGACCTGGGTATGGTGCCGCATTGTGTGCCGGATGTAATGCAACAGTTAGGTATTCTTAGCCTCGAGATACAGCGTATGCCAAAAGATCCGAAGAAAGAATTTTTCCACCCTGATGATGCACCTTATATGTCTGTCATCACACCTTCCACACATGATATGAGTACGGTACGGGGCTGGTGGGAAGAGAACCGTGAACGTACACAGCATTTTTATAATAATGTACTGGGACAATGGGGTGATGCACCTTATTATTGCGAATCCTGGGTAAACAGGGCCGTGGTGCTGCAGCATCTTTATTCTCCGGCCATGTGGAGTATCTTCCAGTTACAGGATATATTTGGTATGAATGAAGCCCTGAGAAGAGAGAACCCGCAGGAGGAGCGGATCAATAACCCGGCCAATCCCAAAAACTACTGGCAGTACCGCATGCATATTTCACTGGAGGATCTCATCAAACAGGATGATTTCAACAAGGAACTGCACGATTACATTAAGAATAGCGGGAGAGGATAGCTTTTCGCCAACACAACGTTTGCGGGAATGCACGAAAACCCTCTGTGTAACTCTTTAACTCCATGCCTCTGTGTTGTGATGTTATTATCTTTGCCGGCATGAAAGTTCAATACTGGCCATTTAATCTCCGTTTCAAACATCCTTTTACCATTTCAAAAGGGACCAAAACACATCAGCCCACGCTGATCGTGGAGCTGGAGCATTTTGGCATCAAAGGATATGGTGAAGCACCGGCTATTGCCTATTATAATATTCCTGTTGACAAAATGATCGCCGACCTGGAAGCAAAGAAAACATTTGTAGAGAAATTTGCTTTTACTGATCCCGAACGTTACTGGCATTACCTGCATCATTTATACCCGCAAAATAATTTCCTCGTCTGCGCCCTCGATATCGCCGCCTGGGATATCTATGGAAAAATGAAAAAGAAAAAATTGTATGAATTGTGGAATGGTGATACAGCGAAGAACCCCATTTGCGACTATACCATCGGGATAGACAGCATTGACAAAATGGTGGCAAAAATGAAAGAGTTGCCCTGGCCCATTTATAAAATAAAAGTGGGAACAGCCGATGATATCGCCGTCGTTCAGGCACTAAGAGACAATACCGGTGCTGTATTGCGGGTGGATGCCAATGCCGCCTGGGACCTGGCAACGGCCCTGAAACTGATCCCTCAACTGGAAAAGCTGGGAGTGGAGCTGGTAGAACAACCCCTGGCAAAAGAGGATTGGGAGGGAATGAAAGTGCTGTACAAAGAATCCTCCCTGCCATTATATGCAGATGAGTCCTGTGTGCTGGAGCAGGACGTGGAGAAATGCAGGGACCATTTTCATGGTATTAATATCAAGCTTACCAAATGCAGTGGTATCACACCGGCACGGAGAATGATCAGCAAAGCCAGGGAACTGGGTATGAAAGTAATGATCGGGTGCATGAATGAATCCACAGTGGGTTCGGCAGCTATTGCACATTTATTGCCTTTTATCGATCACGTGGACATGGATGGCCCTTTGCTGCTGGCAGAAGATTTGGCCACCGGGATCGGTTATACACATGGTAAAATATCTTATGATCATACGGATGAACACGGTCTGGGGATAAAATATACCGGGTTATTTGACAAATAATAAAAAGCTTTGCGATATATTTAGTTATCGCACACGGACAAACCACGTGTACGATACTGTTACTAACCCTTCATACTATGATTAAACTGAAGTCGGTGACCATCAGAATGGCCTGCTGCATCCTGTTGTTCATCTTACCCGCTCATTTTTTGTTTGCCCAAAAAACAAAACCGAAAAAACAACCCCCTAACAATGGGAAAAAATTTGCCAATGTGGGTTTTGCTTATAACCTGGTGGATTCGGATCCTTCTGTCCCTAAGAAAGATTCAATTTATGGTTTCTCGGCCATGTTCTGGAAAGGGTTGAGTAAGAAATTTGATATTTCAGCCCGGTATAACGGTATTTTCTCCAACAAGATCAACAATACTTTTTTCTCTCCTAATAAGAACCGGATGAGCAGTGAGATCGAGATCGCCGTTCATGCCAAAGCACTACGTGACAGGAATCCCATCAATCTTTTTCTCACTGTGGGTGCAGGCATTGCCAATTACAGGGATAATAAATGGGCCCGGTACGAGATCGGGGGGGCCGGGTTACAGATCAATATCAAAAGTGAATTGTATTTCCTGGTACAGGCCAATTACCGGTACAGTTTGGATGAAAACCTGGTGCCGCATAATATGTTCTACTCGTTTGGAGTAACGCGGTCGGTATATTCAAAGAAGAAACAAAGTAAGCCGGAAAAAATAAAGGACAGTGATAAAGACGGCGTACCCGATAATATTGACCTCTGCCCGGATTCTTCAGGTATTGCTGCATTATATGGCTGCCCTGACCGGGATGCGGATGGAATTGCGGATAAGGATGATCTTTGTCCTGACCAGAAAGGAAAGGCCCGTTATGGAGGTTGTCCAACACCGGATATGGATAAAGATGGTATCAATGACGAAGAAGATAAATGCCCCTGTGATTTTGGCGTGGTCCGTTACCAGGGCTGTCCCATACCCGATTCGGATAAAGACGGCATCAACGATGAGGAAGATAAATGCCCCAACCAGATTGGCACAAAAGAGAATAAAGGATGCCCGGTAATATCGAAGGAAGTGAAGAAAGCGGTGAATCTCGCAGCTAAGAATATTTTATTTGAAACAGCCAGTGCCAATCTCCGGCCGCAATCATTCAAAGGGTTGAACGATGTGGTGAAGATCATGCAGGAAAACCCGGGTATCAAATTGGACATTAACGGTCACACAGATGATCATGGTACGGATGAAAGAAACCAGTTGCTGAGTGAGAACCGTGCAGCATCAGTCAGAGATTATATCATCAGTAAAGGAATCAGCGAAAGCAGGATTACAGCCACGGGTTTTGGTGAAACAAGGCCTATTGCAGATAATAAAACACCGGCCGGCCGTGCGCAGAACAGGAGGGTGGAACTGGTGCTGGGCTATTAAAAATTATCGGCTCTATCAGGTTAAAAGGCCACCGTAAGGTGGCCTTTTAATATTTGTTAGCAGCTGCGGCACTGCGTAAAAAAGTACTATTCAATTAACCTATTTTCTATATCCATGCTTTGGTGCAGTACCCTGATAATTTCAATTACTCTCTGATTTTCTATCACCCGATAAAAAATCAGGTGAGATTTGACTTTTGAGCAACGATAGTTTTTTCGAACATAATCGAAGTCTTTGCCGGAATTGGGATGATCAGCCAGATACCCGATTTCATCAAAAATCAGGTTTATATACCGGTCAGCTTGTGCTACAGACCAGTTTTCATAAGTGTGAAGCCAAATTCCCTCAATATCCTCTGAAGCTTTGAGACTAATCGTATAGTTCATCGCTTACAGGTGTTTGTGGTGAAGGTTCCTGATAAATTTTTTTCGATCAAATTTTTGAATAAAGCCTGATTTTTCACCCTTTTTGAGTTCTTTGACCAGCTCTTTTTTTCGGCTTTCCTCCTGTTCAAAAAGCCTTAAAGCTGCTCTTACTACCTCGCTTGCAGAAGAGTAACGTCCACTTTGTACCTGGTGATGGATGAAGTTATCAAAATACTCGCCGAGTAGAATGGAAGTATTCTTGGCCATAGCTGCAATATTTATACAAAAGTACCAATTCCTGGTATATTTTCAAACTCCTGATAGCAGCAGGAACCCGGCATGCCCGGTGTCATAACTTCTGATACCAATCCAAAATATAATCCGCTACTTTCTCCCAGCCCGGTTCTCCGCATATAAAATGGCTCTTGCCTTCAAACACCTGCAGATCCACCTGGCTGTTCTTGTCTTTATACTTGCCCGCAAGTGTTTTGGTAAGAGAAGGGGGGAAGATATGATCACTTCCGCCACCAATAAATAAAATGGGTGCATGCGGTTTACTAAAATCAATATTGGAATAAGATTTCAATACCAGCTGCCGGCTTACTTTATAGCTTTCCGGTACGGCAAACCTGTCAAATGCTGCTGGTCTTTGTTCTGCCGGTAGCGTATTAAAAAAACATTTATCATACCAGGCGCGGCTACCCATAAAATAACTTTTGGTGGAGAAGAATCCAAAAGCAGGCAGCACGGCTTTTAGCGTGGTAAAAGGAGGGAATACATTTTTGGGCGGGGCGCCATCGATACTAACGGCTGCCGAGCATTTACCCAATTCCAGCAATTTCATAGCAGCCATACCAGCCATAGAGTGCCCGATAACTAATGGCTTCTCTGGTAAACTATCAATCAGTTTGATAATATTCTCCACTACATCAATAAATCCTGTTTTGCTAAGATCAGGATGCACTTTGTTACGGAGGTCGGCGGGATTGCCATCGTGACCGGGGTTAGCGGGGGTGTAAACGGTGTAACCCTTTTGTTCGTAATAACGTTTCCATTCTGCCCAGCTTGTATTGTTTACAAAGTTCCCGTGAATAAGAACGATCAGTTTTGATTTTGTCATAACAGTTGGTTTTTAAGTAATGTAAAATGGGGATGAGAATGGCAAGCGGCGGTCAATGTGAACGGAAAACTAATGTAAGAAATTCCCGGGATTTGGACAACATCGCAAAATGTATGTAGTGATCAATCTGGTTATTTTATTTCAGGCAAAAGTGCAACGACCCGCTAAGCCGCAAAGAGAAAGTCCAATGAAACAGGACGTTTTTGCGCCTTAGCATGAGTTCAAAATTGTTTTCTGCCAAAATATAAACACCTATTAGCGGGGATATCAAGCAAATAAAAATATTGATTCATTTAAAAAAGACTCGCGGCTAATACGATTTCCCCCAAAATCCCGTTACCCTTATAGTATTAAATCCAGTTCCTGTGAAGCCACCCAAGTCACCCTGTGTCCTTGCTATTGCATGGCTTTTTATAAGTACCGTCACTTCCGCCCAGGAAACAGACCGATCTCTTTCTATTTCCCTTTTTACAGGTGCCATCAACTACCAGGGAGACCTCAATCCCAATAGTTTCACTTTTGCTCATTCCAATTTTGCCGTGGGAGCAGGCATTCATGTACCCCTGAACCGCTGGTTCACATTCAGGGCTGCTGTACAAACAGGTAAGATAGAAGCGGCCGATCAATGGAACCGCGATTACCTGAAGCCCAGGAACCTGAGTTTCACCAGCACTATCAAAGAAATAAGTGCCGGATTGGAACTAAATGTGCTGGATGCCGCGACAAAAGGATTTACGCCCTATTTGTACGGGGGCATTGCCCTTTTTCACTTTAATCCCTGGTCAAAAGATAATGCCGGCAATAAAGTGTACCTGAAACCACTGAGTACCGAAGGGCAGGGCTTGTCCCAGTACCCGGATCAGAAACCCTATGCACTCACACAAATGGCATTGGCATTCGGGGGAGGCCTGAAATTTAACCTGTCCGATGCCGTTAGTATCCGCCTCGACTTCAGCCAGCGAAAAACCTTCACTGATTACCTGGATGATGTCAGCTCTCATTATGTGGATCGCGACATTTTGCTGCAGGAGAGAGGCGCCAAAGCAGTTGAAATGGCTTATCGGGGCGGTCAAACACCGCTCGGAATGCCACAATATCCTGCTCACGGCGAACAAAGAGGTACACCCTCTGAAATGGACTGGTATTACTTCTTTGGGATATCTACCGGGTTCAAACTCAGTGCACTTGGGCAGGTATTTCGCTTTTCAAAACCGGTAGCCAGTCAAAAATGTCCCCGTAACCTTGGCTTTTAGATGACCGTAAAGCACACTTATTAACTGTTTTTCCCGTTAATATACTATCGAAGTATTACGGCCTTAAATTTGCTATGTCATTGCACTAATTATTATGAAAAAAATTACCCTGATTATTTCACTGGCCCTGGTAGTGGCGATGGCTTCTGCCCAGAAAGTGCATGTTGGTGTGTTTGGGGGCCTGGCTGCATATAACGGCGATCTGACAGAAAAACTGTTTCCCAAAAAAGTTACGAATGGCGCCATTGGTATTACTGCAAATTATGAGCTGACTGATAATATCATGCTAAGGGCAGGTGTAACCTATAGTATTGTGGGAGGAGCCGACAGGTTTAGCAGTGACAGTGTGCTCAGGGCCCGTAATCTTGCCTTTGAAACAAAACTCTTGGAGTTCAGTTTAGTCGGTGAATATTATTTGCTGAACCTCTACGATCAAAAATATTCTCCTTATGTTTTTGCAGGGTTGGCAGTTTTCAGTTTTGATCCTTATGCATTCGATATTAACAACAACCAGGTTTATTTAAAACCGCTGAGCACAGAAGGGCAGGGTGTACTTGGTTATTCCACCAAACCCTATAAACTTACACAGATCGCCATTCCGTTTGGTGGCGGTGTGAAGTTTGCCGTTACAGATAATATCCGCGTGGGTTTGGAAATGGGGATCCGGAAAACCTTTACCGATTATCTGGATGATGTCAGCACATTTTATGCGGATGAAGCCGATCTGCTTGCTGCCAAAGGACAACAGGCGGTAGATATGGCCTACCGGGGTGATGAAGTAGGGGCTGGTCCATACCCTTCCAAAGGAGTTCAGCGGGGTGGAAAAAATAAAGACTACTACTATTTTACAGGTATACATCTCACTTTTAAATTCGGAAGTGGTTATGGAGGCGGTGGAGGAGGAAAGAAAAGCCGTACGGGTTGTCCTACCAATGTATATTGATCCTTTACTGTTTAGTGAACAATCACTCACAGGTCTTGTTGTACCTTTGCACAGCTCAATATAAGCAGCAAGGAATTTATGGCCTGGAAAGATCAGCAACAATTTATAGACGCACTGGAAAGAGCAGGAGAACTTGTTCGTATCAAAACTTATGTGGACCCCAAACTGGAAATGGCGGAGATCACCGACAGGGTGAGTAAATCAGGTAATGGTGGTAAAGCGTTGTTATTTGAAAACACTGGTTATGACTTTCCTGTATTGATGAATGCTTATGGCAGCGAAAAGCGAATGTGCATGGCGCTGGGTGTTCAGCACCTCGACGATGTGGCCAGGGAGATCGAAGAACTGTTTAAATTATTATCATCCCCCAAAGAGGGCTTGCTGGACAAACTGAAACTGCTTCCCAAACTATCCCAGTTTGCCAGCTGGATGCCGAAAGTTAAAAAGGGCAGGGGTGAATGTCAGCAGGTGATCATGCAGGAGCCGGATATCACCAAACTTCCCGTTATTACCTGCTGGCCAAAAGATGGCGGGCCCTTTGTAACACTGCCGGTCATTCATACCAAAGATCCCGTACACCTTTCCCGCAACGTGGGTATGTATCGCATGCAGGTATTTGGCCCTACACTAACAGGCATGCACTGGCATAAACATAAGGTCAGCGCCAAACATTTTGCAGAATATAAAAAACTAAATAAGCGCATGCCCGTAGCCGTTGCCCTGGGTGGCGACCCGGTGTATGCTTATTCTGCCACGGCACCCCTGCCCGAAAATGTGGATGAATATATGCTGGCAGGTTTCCTGCGTAAGAAAAAAGTGGAACTGGTAAAATGTATCACACAACCTGATGTGGAAGTTCCTGCTGATGCTGATTTTATCATCGAAGGATACGTGGACCCATCGGATGAACTGATATGGGAAGGGCCCTTTGGGGATCATACCGGTTATTACTCTTTACCGGATTGGTATCCCCGGTTCCATATCACGGCCATCACACATAAGCAAAATGCGGTCTACCCCGCCACTATCGTAGGCATACCGCCCCAGGAAGATGCCTGGCTGGGAAAAGCCACGGAGCGAATATTCTTAGCACCGATAAAAATGACGATGGTACCCGAGATCGTTGATATGGATATGCCGGTGGAAGGTGTATTTCATAACCTGGTTATTACCAAAATAAAAAAAGAATATGCCGGGCAGGGACAGAAGGTGATGAATGCCATGTGGGGGGCCGGGCAGATGATGTTCAATAAGATATTGGTACTGGCAGATGAAGGCGTGAGGATACAGCAGTATGAGGAACTGGCAAAATATGTTTTTAAAAATTTCAACCCCGCCACGGATATTTATTTCTCCACCGGGCCCATGGATGTGCTGGACCATAGTTGCAGTAAGCTGGGTTTTGGCGGAAAAATGTGCATCGACGGTACAGCCAAACAGGATGAAGAAAAAGATGATCAGTACCAGGCAGGATCTGTTCAACCGGGTTTAAGTGAACAATTATTGAAAAATAATTTCAGCGAAATACAAGCCGTTAATACAACACTTTTAAAAAAAGATATCCCCTGCCTGATCCTGTCTGTGAAAAAAAACCGGAAAGGGCATATAAAAGAATTACATAACCGGCTTTGCGCATTACATGAATCAGAAGGTGTGAAAATGATATTGTATGTGGAAGATACGGTTGATGCACATGATCTTCCACTGGCACTCTGGCGATTTTGTAATAACCTGGACCCCAAAAGAGATTTTCACCTGTATAAAAGCAGTCTTACTGCTAATAACCGTTCCGGTTATTCTGCCTGTATGGGCTTTGATGGTACCCGTAAAACAAAAGAGCTGGATGATTTTCACCGCGACTGGCCAAATATTATCGTGGCGGATGAAATGACCATACAAGCAGTGGATAAGAAATGGAATAACCTGGGCCTGGGCCCGCTTATTCCTTCTCCTTCTTTAAAATTTAAGACACAACTGTATGGCGAAGAAGCAGTGGCAGGATAAAAGTTTTTATGTTCTTGAATCTTCCGTTTACATTTATTGAGTGAGCCGGTCTACTATCCATATATTAATGACAGGAGGCGGTGCGCCCGGGGCAGCAGGTATCTTAAAATGCCTGCGATTATCCCCGGAAATACGGGTAACCCTAGCCGATGCCAACCCGGAAGCCGTGGGCAAATTCCTGAATGATGATTTTGTAACGATCCCACCTGCCTCTGATCCTGGTTTTACAGCAGCAGTACATTCCATCTGTCAGCAAAAAAAAATACAGGTTGTTCTGCCCCTCGTTACTCGGGAATTGATCCCTTTGGCCCAATCCATTAAAACATTTGAAGATACTGGTACACGCATTCTTGTTTCACCGGCGCCATCACTGGAAATAGCCAATAACAAAAGCCGCTTATATGAATTTCTGCAATGGAGGGGCCTGGCTGTACCGGAATTCCGGGTAGTGGAAACAGCGGAGCAGTTTCAGCAAGCGGCTAACGAGCTGGGATACCCGAAAAGGCCATGCTGTTTTAAACCCTCGGTGTCCAATGGCAGCCGGGGATTCAGGGTCGTTTCAGAGACGATAAACGAATCTGACCTGTTATTCAATTACAAACCCAGTTCCACCTATATCCGGATGCCTGATGCTATGCGCATACTGTCCTCCGCTCCATTTCCTGAATTATTAGTAAGCGAATATCTGCCCGGTGATGAATACTCAGTGGATTGCCTTGCTGCGCACGGAAAAGCCATCCTGGTCATTCCGAGGCTACGAAAAAAAATGGTCAGCGGGATCAGCGTGGTAGGGGAGATTGTGCACCAGGAGGAGATCATCGGGTATTGCACACAGATCATTCATGAACTGCAATTGCACGGGAATATTGGTATCCAGGTAAAGCTGTCGGAAAAAGGCCAGTTCCTGGTACTTGAAATAAACCCGCGGGTGCAGGGCACTATCGCAGCCTGTTTGGGAGCGGGCATCAACCTCCCCGTATTGGCTATTCAGCAGGAAATGGGCATTTTACTATCCCCGGAGCAACTAAAAGTAAAATGGGGGGTAAAGTTTTCAAAGTACTGGGATTTAGTGTTTTATTAAAATCCGGTAATCGTATTTTTTCAAACCGGATACCTTCCGTTTACACGAAACTGCCACCGGGGACTACCTCCTTTCAAAATTAGTTTCTATCTTTAACGTCTTCGTCCACCTCCTTAGGAAAATCACCACGCACATCCGGTAATTACTCTGAACAACCTGTACCTGTTCCATTTATTGTATTGACGTCCCTGTTTAACAACTATAATCTCGACATATGAAATCATGGCTGATTGCTCTAACTGTCTTCATGTCCCAACCTATTTTTGCCCAAACCTGGATGGGTGAAATAAGCGCCGGAGGAATGGCTTACACTGGTGATCTTACACAACACGGTTTTTCTCCCAAGCGCATCCGGCCGGCTGCCGGTTTCAATATTAAATACGAGAGCGGCGACCTGATGAATGTCAGGATCGGGGGTATGTGGGGCATGCTTACAGCCGATGATAAGGATAATAAGGACCCGTCTCTGAGTGTAAGAAACCTGAACTTTACCACCCACCTTATTGAGGGAACTGCGATCGTGGAATTCAACTTATTTGATCCGGAGATCACTACCTCTTATCCCTACCTGTTTGGCGGCGTGGGTGTGTTCTATTTCAATCCTTATACGTACGATAAGGATAATAAAAAAGTTTATCTGCATTCACTCAACACAGAAGGACAGGGGCTGCCTCAATTTCCGGATCGCAAGCAATATAAAATGACACAGGTCTGCCTGCCGGTGGGTATCGGCTGGAAATGGATCAACAAGAATAAATCCCTGATGTCCCTCGAATTTGGATACCGGGTCACTTTCACCGATTACCTGGATGATGTAAGTAAGAACTATATTGACCCTGAATTACTCGCTGTGGAAAAAGGTGTGCTTACAGCAGAGTTATCTTACAGGAAGGTGAATATCCCTTTTGCCGAGTACGATCAGCCAAGAGGTAATTCAGCCAAAAAGGACCTTTATTATGTGCTCAATTTCACCTATTCCTTCCCGTTTACTAAAAAGAAAGATAAAACCCGTTCGGCCCTGAAACCCTCCGCGGATACTAAAAGCAAAAAAGAAAAAAGTAAAGGAAAGAAACCTAAGAAATAAAGGGGGCACAAAACGCCTGTCGTCATAGCTTGCCGGTCATTCAGCCTATTCCCCGAATATATATTTCCCGGGGCTATGGGTAAAGCCTTTATCTCCCCTGAAATTCTTTTCAGTAATTTGCAGTAAAATAATCGCCGATGAAGAGATTTAGTGCGGGGCTGCTGATCAGTCTTATAGCCATCACAGCGGTGGCGCAATCCACCAAAGAACAGAAAACTTTATTATGGAAGATCAGCGGAAATGGTTTGGAAAAACCTTCTTACCTGTTTGGTACCATTCACATGCTTTGCGCCGAGGATGCCGTACTGAGCCCGGCTATGCGAAAGATCATACAGGAATGTGATGAAGTGTATTTTGAGGTGGACATGGACAATCTCTTTGAGATGCTGGGCGCCATGAATAAAATGAAAATGACAGGGGACACCACACTTCGTGACCTGCTGAATGAAACTGATTATAAGGTTGTCAAGAATTATTTCGAAAGCAAAAGCTCCATGCTGCCCTTTTCCATGCTGGAAAAATTCAAACCCATACTGGCCGCTTCCACACTGGAGCAGAAAGCACTGCCTTGTGATAATACGGCTATGATGGAACAGGTGATCATGGATAGGGCAAAAGAATACGGCAAAAAGATAAAAGGACTGGAAACAATGGCTTACCAGGCGGGTGTGCTCGACAGTATTCCTTATAAACTGCAGGCCGAACAACTGGTGAGCTATATCAATAACGTGGGCAAGGATAATGAAGAAGCCCGGCAAATGGAAGAAATGTTCAAAGCCTATAAAAGCCAGGACCTTCAAAAACTGGAAGAAATGATGATTGGTTCCGATGCCGGGATGGCGGGATTCACCGATATCATGCTCTATCACCGCAATGAAAATTGGGTGAACAAACTGAAAATACTACTACCCGGCAAATCCTTATTAATTGCAGTGGGAGCAGGGCATCTTCCGGGTGAAAGAGGTGTTATTAAACTGTTGCGGAAGGAAGGATATACCGTTACACCCGTGGACAATAATACCAGTAACCTCCGGGAAATATAATTTTTTTTTGCCTGCATGTTATGACCACACGCTATCTTACTTGCTTGTTACTGTTGATAATTTGTATGTCGGCTAAACCGGCCAAAGAATCAGGCATACGGGTGAATATTAATAACCTGAACAACGATAAAGGACATGTATTGATCAGCCTATTCAAGGAA
>CAZSGD010000013.1:91343-115169 GCA_964606155.1 uncultured Chitinophaga sp.
TATTAATAACCTGAACAACGATAAAGGACATGTATTGATCAGCCTATTCAAGGAAGGTGAGGGATTTCCGGACAAACCGGAAAAAGCATTTCAGAAAGCAAAACTGGAAATCAAAAATAAAACCGCAACTATTCTTTTTACAGGTATGCCTGCCGGTGAGTATGCCATTGCCATGATGCATGATGAGAACGATGACCAGAAACTAAATAAGAATTTTTTCGGTATCCCCAAAGAAGGCTATGGATTTTCCAATAATGCTATGGGAACATTTGGCCCGCCCTCTTACAACAAAGCCAGTTTTGAACATAAGACCGGCGAAGTAACAGAGCTGAACATCCGGGCCCGGTATTAAAAAACCGGTCACCCATGATGACCGGTTCAAATACTGATTATCGTGTGTGCATCAGAATTGTTCCAAAACTGAAAACATAAAATCTCCCTCGATCTTTGCATTGGCATCACTGTCACTTCCATGAATGGCATTTTCTCCCACGGATGCCGCATATAATTTACGGATGGTATGGGGCTCTGCTTTGGCCGGATCGGTGGCACCGATCAACTTTCGGAAATCTTCCACGGCATTCTCTTTTTCTAAGATAGCCGCAATGATCGGGCCTTCACACATAAAATCGACCAGGTCTTTAAAGAAAGGTCTTTCCCTGTGGATAGCATAGAATTCGCCTGCTTTCTCAGGGGTCAGCTTCGTCATTTTCAAAGCTTTGATATTATACCCTTCCTGAAGGATACGGTCAAGGATGGCGCCGGCATGCCCGTTTTTAAATGCATCCGGTTTGATCATCGTGAATGTTCTGTTACTCATAGTTTCGTCATTTATTTTTGCGCCGCAAAAGTAAGACAAAGTTTCTGCTTTGTTGTGTATACTTTGCTAAAACGCAAGTTTGAGCAACCGCTTGTAAACCAGTGTTTGCACCCCCATGAAATCGGGCATCTGAAATGGAGAAACACCTATCTTCGCACCCGTTTATGAAACCCATCCAGAACATATTTCCTTTGCTGAATACCCCCCGCAAGGTGGTCATCACCACCCATCAAAAGCCGGATGCAGATGCAATGGGTTCCTCGCTGGGCCTGCGGCATTTTCTGCAAAAACTGGGGCATTCAGTTACCGTGATCTCTCCCACGAACTGGGCCGGTTGGGTCGACTGGATACCGGGAGCTAAGGAAGTGATCGATTACGAAAAAGATAAGGAAAAAGCAGAATCAATACTGGATGGTGCAGAATGGCTTTTTTGCCTGGACTTTAATATTTTTCATCGCACCAAAACGATGACCGAAAAGCTGAAGCAAATGACCTGTGTGAAGATACTGATCGATCATCACCAGGAACCGGATGCCGCTTCATTTGATTATGGTATTAGTGATACATCCCGCAGTTCCACCTGTGAAATGGTCTATGATTTTATCGTGGGCGCCGGACATGCAGATATGATCGATAGCACAATAGCCGAATGCCTTTATGCCGGGGTGGTGGGTGATACCGGGTCCTTCCGTTTTTCTTCGGCACATGCCGGGGTGCACAGGCTGGTGGCCGATCTCAAGGAAAGAGGATTGAAACATGAACATGTTCATGATAAATTGTTCGATAATTTTTTAGAGAACAGGCTTCGTTTCGTAGGCCATGTGCTGCTCAACAGGATGGAAGTATTCTATGAATATAACACCGTGCTCATTGCCATCCCCAAATCAGATGTGCTGAAATACCAGATCAAAACCGGCGACACGGAGGGGCTGGTCAATTTTCCCCAATCCATACAGGGTATTAAACTGGTGGCATTGGTGATCGACAGGGACGAAGAAAGAAAATGGAGCTTCCGCAGCAAAGGCGATTTTGATTGCAATACGTTTGCCCGTACTTATTTTGAAGGAGGAGGACATTTTAACGCTGCCGGAGGAAGAAGTACCGATTCGCTGGAAAAAACCGTTCTGCGGTTTAAAGAAGTCATGAAAGAAAACGAAAAACTTTTACAATAAATAATCTAATATGAAGACAATGAGAACGCTGCTTTCATTTATCCTGGCCGGAATTATCCTGGCAGGTTGCAACAAAGCATCCTACAGAAAAACCCCCGGAGGTATGCCCTACCAGGTGATCAAAGGAGGAGACACTACAAAGATCCCGATCGGCTCGTTTATCAAAATACAATTTGAACAACGAATCAACGACAGTGTTATTTTCTCCACAGCAGGTAAGCCCCCGTTGTACCTGGCAGTTAACAAAATTTCTCAGCCTTACGATCTTTCTGAAATATGGTCCTCCGTAAATGTGGGTGACAGTATCGTTACCACACAAATGATCGATACCTTTATTAAAAGGAACCCCGATAATATCAAGGCCGGGTTACGAAAAGGAGATCGTCTTTTCAACTATGTCAAAGTATTAGGTGTTTTCAAACTACCTGATTCTGCAAAGGCTGATGAAGACAGGGAAAAAAGGAAATGGGATGAGAAAGAGAATGCCCAGTTGCTTCAATATCTCAAAGAAAAAAATATTACGGCCCAAAAAACACCCTCCGGTGCTTATTTACAGATCATCCGGGAAGGAGAAGGTAACCCTATCGATTCAGGAGCTTATGTGACAGTGAACTATACCGGCACCAGTTTTTCGGGTGTGCGTTTTGACAGCACTACAGATACGGCATTTCAACATACCCAGCCTTATTCATTTACCATCCAGAGCGGAGAGATGATCCCCGGTTTTGATGAAGCCGTGAAAATGATGAAAAAAGGCGGTGTTGCTAAGGTTTACATACCCTCAGTATTGGCCTATGGCGGTAGTCCGCGTTCACCACATATTAAACCTTATGAATCTCTCATCTTTGATCTGGAAGTAGTGGAAGTAAAAGCCGATGGAGCACCCAGAAGGGCAGAAGTAGCGGAGAGGCTCAAACAAAAAGTTGAGGCTGCTCAAGGAAAAAAATAAGGTTCGTATTAAATAATGTTGCACCTTTGTACCTGCCCACCACCGGGGGCAGGTTTTTTTTTGAGAGGCCCCGTTTTTAGTCCATGATCCATATTAAGCCTTCTGTACCTTTTGAAGAATTGATCCGGCAACACCTACAAGCCCCGTACTTTTTGCTCAGCCCTATACATTAATTTGTCCCTTTTGAAGTATAACTATGGATTACCATGACAGTTAAGGACTCTAACGTCTTTATTTCAGGGCCCTGCTCAAAAAGCAGGGTTCTTTTATTTAGAAGCCTGCAAGGCGCCGACAAGACAAATGGCTTCTTTTGCTTCCTTCACATCATGCACCCTTAAAATCGATGCTCCATTGAGTAACCCGATTGTATTTAATACAGTAGTTCCGTTCAGGGCTTCATCGACAGTGGTACCGAGGGTTTTATAGATCGTGGATTTTCGTGAAACACCCAGCAGCACAGGACAGTTCAGAATGTTAAACACGCTGAGGTCATGTAACAGGCGAAAATTATGCTGGGTCGTTTTCCCAAAACCAAAACCGGGATCAACGATTATATCTTTTATTCCCATTTGCTGAAGTAAAGCCATTTTCTGTACCAGGAAATCCAATACCTCCCGCGTCACATCCGAATACACGGGCTCTTGTTGCATGGTATCGGGCTTGCCACGCATATGCATCAGCACATAAGGTACCTTTAATGCTGCTACCGTACCGTGCATCTCCGCGTCCAGGCTGCCGGCACTTATATCATTGACAATGGAGGCACCGGCATCAACGGCCTCGCGGGCTACTTTGGCATGATATGTATCAATTGAAATCACTACACCCGGAAAATGCTGGTGGATAGCATGTACAGGCCCAATGACCCTCGACAACTCCTCATCTGCATCGATCCTTACACTGCCCGGCCTGGTGCTTTGCCCGCCAATATCCAGTATGTCCGCTCCCTCTTTTACCATTTTTTCTGCCTGGTATAAAATGGCACCCATATCCTGGCTTCGGCTGCCGCTGAAAAATGAATCGGGTGTGATATTGATGATCCCCATCACCTGCGGTTTATCCACCACCCATAATCTTCCTTTGCAATTCAATGTAAACATTAGCCCTTTGTTCGTTATTTTTGAAGCTAAGATAGAAGAAAGGAGGGCATAATGATTAAATTGATCTCCGGTTCACTATCCATTGACAATTTTGTTGATATGATCGATTACACAACTATGACCTCTACCAACCAGCAATACGATTCAGCGATCAGTGCATGCAAGGAAATATTCATTAAAAAGGCAAAAGATTACGGAACAGCCTGGAGGGTATTGCGTACCATCTCCATTGTTGACCAGATCTTCATCAAAGCCCAGCGCATCCGCACCATCCAGGAAAAAGGGCAGCAGAAAGTATCGGATGGTATTGCCGCCGAATTCAAGGGCATCATCAATTATGCTGTTATTGGTCTTATTCAACTGGAACTTCCGGCCGACGCCCCCGAAGAAATGGATGTCGACGAAGTATCTCAACTATACAATAAATACGTGCAGGAGGCCAAAAGCCTCATGGAAGATAAGAACCATGATTACGGTGAAGCATGGCGCAGCATGAGCCAGGAAAGTTTTGTAGACCTGATACTGATGAAGCTGCAACGCATCCGCCAGATACTGAATAATGATGGCAAGACCCTGATCAGCGAAGGCATCGATGCCAATTATCATGATATTATCAACTACGCTGTTTTTGCTTTAATCCTGATGTGATATGAAGATCCTCGTCAACATAGTTCGGGTAATAGTGGGGCTGCTTTTTATTTTTTCCGGGCTGGTAAAAGCCAATGACCCGCTGGGACTAAGCTATAAGATGCAGGAGTATTTTGAGATCTGGGGCTGGCACCAGTTCAACTCCCGGACATTGCTTATGTCTGTGCTGATGAATGCCTTCGAGATCATCGCCGGCTGCGCATTATTATTGGGATGGAGGATCAAATTATTCAGCTGGCTGTTATTGCTCCTGATCCTTTTCTTTACCTTTTTGACAGGCTATACCTTTTATACCGGCAAACCCACTAATTGCGGCTGCTTTGGTGATTGTTTGCCCATTACTTCCAAAACCTCTTTCCTGAAAGATGTGGCGCTATTGGTGATGATCGGGTTTTTGTTCTGGAAACAAAAGTTTATCAGGCCCTTTCTTTCGCCGAAACTTACCACCTGGAAAATGGTGTTCATTACCTTGCTGGCATTTGGCTTTCAATGGTACACATTGACTTATTTACCTGTTGTCGATTGTCTTCCTTTTAAAAAAGGGAATAATATCACAGCAAAAATGAAAATACCTGCCAACGCAATTCCCGATAGCGTGGTGATCACGTATCTCTATGATAAAAAAGGACAGCAGGTGGAATTTCCCGCCACCAATTTCCCTGATGATTTCAATGCCACGGATTACAAACTCATTAAACGGTTTGATAAAATAATACGGAAAGGAAAGAATAATGAACCGCCTATCAAAGGTTTTACGTTATCAGGCCCCTCGGGTACAGACTCTACTGCTTTCGTCCTGTCTCAGCCCTATGCCTTGCTTTTCTTCATAGAAAACTTCACGGATGTTTCGCCTGCAAAATGGACCTCCGGGCTGGAAGAAATTTATAAAACAGCAAAAGCAAAGAATATACCTCTCTTTATGATCACTGCAGCTCCGTCGGAAGCTCCCGGTATTATACAATCCACTGCTTTCGCCGGTATACCGGTCTTTAAATGTGATTATAAAGCCATTCTTACGGCGGCCCGCACCAATCCCTGTTTGTATTTGATCAGCAGAGGAACGGTATTGGACAAGTGGAGCCACCACCGGATGAATAATGTGCTGGATTATTTACAACCCCTGCCCGTGCAAACCACGATCATTAACCCATAGATATGGTCAAGCTCATCACCCGTAAATTTTTCTACGGCCTGCTCGTATTGGTGGGAGTGGTGATGCTGGTCTTCTTTCTATTCCAGGGTTTTGGTGATCCTTCAAGGATCGTGATGGGACAAACTGGCGATTCCACCACCCAGGCCAATATCCGGAAAGAACTTTATCTCATCAACGACAAAGGGGAGAATATTCCAAAACTCAAACAGTTCCTGTATTATCTCAATGATGTATCCCCGCTCTGCTTTCATAAAAAAGACGACATAGAGAAAAAACAATTGAAAGGCTTCTTTGTGGGAGGAAATACCAAATTTGGTTTTAAAATTCCATACCTCCGCAAATCCTATCAAAGCAAACGGGATGTATGGAGCATTCTCATGCAGGCATTACCCGGTACACTGATGCTGGCTGTGGCAGCCATGTTCATTGCCGTTCTTATTGGCATCCCACTGGGAGTCCTGGCTGCTGTCAGGCAAAACACCTGGATGGATACTTCTGCGGTCTTTTCCAGTATTGTAGGTATATCGGCGCCCTCGTTCTTTATGGGTATCATCATCGCCTATATTTTCGGGTTCGTGCTCAGCGATTGGACCGGCTTGCATATTGCCGGTAACTGGTTTGCTATTGATGATGAAGGCAACCGGAGACTCACCCTGCAGAACCTTATCCTCCCGGCCGTTACATTAGGGATCAGGCCCCTGGCTATCATCACACAGCTTACCCGCAGCGCCATGCTGGATGTGCTGGACCAGGACTATATCAGGACGGCCTATGCGAAAGGGCTGAACAAACGTACCGTGATCTGGAAACACGGGTTGCGTAACGCACTCAACCCGGTTATTACAGCCATTACCGGCTGGTTTGCAGAATTACTGGCAGGCGCATTTTTTGTGGAGTATATTTTTGGCTGGCAGGGCATCGGCAAAGTAACGGTGGATGCTTTGGAAAAACTGGACTACCCGGTGGTGATGGGATCTGTATTGGTATCCGCCACATTTTTTATTATCATCAATATACTGGCAGATGTACTCTACGGGGTGGTAGACCCGCGGGTGCGAATTCGCTAAAAAATTAACCGGAACGTTACGCCAGTGTCATTTCCTGTACAATTTTCTGCACATTCTGTACGGCCTGCTGTTTCTCCCTTTTTTATTATGTAACTTTAAGAAGATTCCACGACCCTTTTGGATAAACAATATTGCTAACGATTTAACCAAATGTCTATGGAAAAAATAACTGAGATCCTCGCCAGGAAAGAACCCCATTTTCAAAAGATTTCCCCTGCCTGTTCTGTCAGCGATGCGGTATGCCGGATGAGCACGCAGAATATCGACTACCTGATCGTTGTGGATGATAATGATCATTTCCTCGGGCTCCTGACAGAACATGATGTGGCCAGGAAAATGATCTTTTCCAATAAATCAATGACCGGTATCAAGGTAAAAGAAATGATGAATACACGCTTGCCGGTGGCTGATGTGAACGATACAGTGGAACAATGCATGCAAACCATGAAGCGGCATAATATCCGGTACCTGCCGGTATTCAATAACCTGCATTTCCTGGGTATTGTATCCACGGATGATATATTGCATGAAGCCGTGATGCAACGGGCCCATATTTTTGATGATGAACAACGGGTGGCTACCCGCTGGTAGTTATTGAATGATCACTTCATTCACCACTTTTTCTTTCAGCGCTTCGTTAACACGCTGCCTGATCTTTTCTTTCTGGTAAATGAGTTCGTTCTTGAGGGGCGCCACATGCGTGGTGATGATCAGTTTGTCGCCAATGATCTGGAGTTTGTCGGTGTAGCGGGCAACGGTCTTTCCCATGATATCTTCCCATACATCTTCGATCTGTAAGGCCTGTATACCCCCTTTGATCCGGCTCCCTTTCAGGAAATGCCGCAAGGCTTCACCAATGGAAAATTCACCCATAATGTAAAGATAATTAAATACAAACTGTGAGTTATAAACTGTGCATTCGAATTACTGTTTATAACATTTTGCTTGGCTGTCATGCCGGACTTGATCCGGCATCTGTCAAAGAAGGGGTAAGGCCCGGGGTGACAAACAAGAAAGAAATCAATGTGCCAGGCTATAGTTTAATAACCTGATAATTCAGCGATAATGCCTCCAAATGGTCCGTCAGCCTTTCCTCATTAGTATCTGTAATAAACACCTGCCCGTCATTATCCACACATACTTTGCGTAAAAGATTGCCGATACGGTCCTCGTCCAGTTTTTCAAACACATCGTCCAGCAACAGGAGAGGGGCAAAGCCTTTTTCCTTTTTCAATACTTCCATTTCTGCCAGCTTCAGGGCAAATAATAAACTCTTTCGCTGTCCCTGCGAAGCAATGGTTTTAAAATCCTGTTTGTCCAGTTGCATGTCCAGGTCATCCCGGTGAATCCCTGAACTGGTTCGCATCATGGCCAGGTCTTTATTCCGGCTGGCAGCCAGTAACTCCGGCAGGGTGGCCTGCAATAACTGGCTTTCATAAAAAAGATGGACTTCTTCGGGTTGCCTGGCGATCTCATTGTACAAGCGCCGGACAATTGCGAGAAAAGAAACCACGAACTCCTTTCGCTTATCAAAAATATATTCACCCGGCCTCACCAGTTGTTTGTCCAGCACATCCAGCAACTCCATGTTACGGTTACCGGTTTCAGCAAAAGATTTCAGTAAGGAATTTCTTTGTTGCAGCACTTTGGTATAAGTGATCAGGTGTTGCAGGTATGCTGCATCCAGCTGCGATAAAAGGGCATCAATGAATTTTCGCCTTTCTTCGCTGCCACCCGTAATGAGTACGGCGTCATCCGGCGCAATGACCACACAGGGGTAACGGCCGATATGCCGGGAAAATTTTTCATAGAGCTCGTCATTCACCATAAATTCCTTGCGACCGGTTTCCCGTAATATGCATACCGACTTTTCGTGTTTGTCCTGCAACAGAAAATGACCTTCCAGCCGGAAACCCGTTTTACCCAACTGGGCATTATGGCTGTCTACCCGGCTGAAATAGCTTTTCGTGAAGCAGAGGTAGTGGATGGCATCCAGTAAATTCGTTTTACCCACACCGTTATTCCCGCAGATGCCTGTGATCCTTTCGGTAAAGGAAAAGCTCCGGTTACTGTAGTTTTTGAATTGGGTTAGCGATATGGATTGAAGACGAAGCATTAAGGGGTGCAAGATAATGGGGAAGGAGCAAGCCGCAAGGATTGGCTTCCAAAAGCCCTCAAACAGGGGCTAATCTTATCATAATCAGAAATCTGCAAACCGAAATTGTATGCCAGATATTGACATCTTTCCCTTATTTTTGCCCCTCAAAATTTTAGCCGGTGCCAACCAAATTTTCTAAAGAAACCTACCTCTACTGGTACGAATTAATGCAGCTGATCCGCCAGTTTGAATTGATGGCAGAAGAAAAATATAAGATGGAAGGTAAGATCCGCGGTTTTTTCCACGCCTATGTAGGACAGGAAGCCATTGCTGCCGGATGCATGACGGCTACACGCCCCGATGATCTTTTCATTACCGCTTATCGTGATCACGGATTGGCCATTGCAAAAGGAGTATCGGTGGACAGCTGTATGGCCGAGTTATATGGTAAAGCCACCGGTTGTGCAAAAGGCAAAGGCGGTAGTATGCACTTCTTTGGCAAGGATGTGAATTTTTACGGAGGTCATGGTATCGTGGGTGCGCAAATCGGCACAGGTGCAGGATTGGCATTTGCTGAACAATATCGCGGAACAGATAATGTGGTGCTTTGTTTCTTTGGTGATGGAGCCGCCAGGCAGGGTATACTGCATGAAACATTTAACCTGGCCATGCTGTGGAAACTGCCGGTGGTGTTTATCTGTGAGAATAACAACTATGCTATGGGTACTTCCATCGAACGTACTTCTAATGTGATTGATATTTATAAACTGGCCGATGCTTATGAAATGCCGGGTGATGCATTTGACGGCATGAACCCTGAAACAGTACACGAAGGGATCAGCAGGGCGGTAAAAAGGGCCAGGGAAAAAGGCGGACCGACTTTACTGGAGATCAAAACCTATCGATACAAAGGGCACTCCATCAGCGACCCCCAGAAATACAGGACCAAAGAAGAAGTGGAAGAATATAAAGGGAAAGACCCTATCCAGCAGGCCCTTAAAGTGATCCTCGAAAAGAAATATGCTTCACAGGCAGAAATAGACGTCATCAACAAACGGGTGGATGATATCGTGGTGAACTCCGTAAAATTCGCAGAAGAAAGCCCATGGCCCGATGACAATGAGGTGCTGAAGGATGTGTATATGGACCAAAACTATCCATTCATTGTGGACTGATTTATAAAACAAACAAGTAAGAATACCAATTATGGCAGACAAGAAAAATGTTCAGGAGCTGGGTGGTGAAGAGGTGGTTGCTAAAGCAAAAGACTTCTGGACCCGCAACAGTAAACTTATCATGATCGCATCCACCGTATTGATCGTGGTGATCGGCGGCTATTATGGCTACAAAGAATTCGTTGTAAAACCGCAGGAGAAAAAAGCTTCAGAAACACTCTTCAAAGCAGAAGAATATTTCAGAATGGACTCGGTTGCCAAAGCCGTGAATGGCGATGGCGTAAGCATGGGATTTGCGAGGATAGCAGACAAATATGGCAGCACAAAAGCCGGTAAACTGGCTGCTTTCTATGCAGGCAGCTGCTATATCAAGCTGAATGAAAATGAAAAAGCTGTTAAATACCTCAAAAAATTCAGCAGCGAGTCTAAACAGGTACAGGCAAGGGCTTACAAACTCTTAGGAGATGCATATGCCGACCTCGGTAAGAATGACGATGCCCTGAGCTCTTACAAGAAAGCGGCTTACCATTTTGAAAAGGATGAGCATGCTTCGGCCGATTATCTCTTTATGGCCGCCTACCTGGCGGATAAAGTGATGAAGAACTCCAAAGAAGCGATCGCCCTCTACAAAGAAGTGAAACAAAAATATCCTAACACGCAACAGGCTTATGATGCCGAGAACTATTTGGCACAGTTAGGTGTATATACTACTGATAATTGATCTATGGCTGATATCCATAACAGCAAATTATTACAAACAGGCACAGGCATTCTGAACGTACAGGATGCCTGTATCGTTTTGGTGAAGACAGAATGGAATGCGGCCATCGTGGATGAACTGGAAAAAGGTTGTATTACCATCCTGCAGGAACACCAGGTCAAAAAGATCGTATCGGTAACCGTACCGGGGGCCGTTGAAATTCCATTTGCTATTAAAAGCTACTGGGATAATAAGAAAAAACCTGACGCTTTTATAGCTATGGGTTGTGTGGTTCGGGGCGGAACGCCGCATTTTGATTATGTATGTAATATTGTAACAGATGGAGTGTTGCAATTAAACATGAGCCTTCCTGTGCCCACCATTTTTGCTGTGCTCACCGTGGATAATGAAGAACAGGCCCGGGAAAGAACGGGAGGAACGCATGGGCACAAAGGCGAAGAAGCAGCCATCACCGCACTGAAAATGATCTCACTTGTAAAAAGCTTCAGGAAATAATTCGGCTTGAACATCCAGCTATTCATACCATGTTTTGTTGATCAGCTATTCCCGCACACTGCTTTCAGCATGATCAAAGTGCTCGAAAAAGCAGGCTGTACCGTTGCCTATAATCCTTCACAGACCTGCTGCGGCCAGCCGGCTTTCAATGCCGGTTTTTGGGATGAAGCCAAGTCCGTTTGCACCAAATTTCTGAAGGATTTCAGCGGTAAGGAATATATCGTGGCCCCCAGCGCCAGTTGCGCGGGCTTTGTGAAAAATTATTACGGCAAATTATTCGAAAACTCCTCCCTGCACCACGAGGTAACGGACATCAGTAAACGTATTTTTGAATTTTCTGATTTCATGGTCAATGTGCTGAAAAAGGAAAATGTAGGGGCTTCGCTGGCCGGCAAAGCAACGTATCACGATTCCTGTGCCGGGTTAAGGGAATGTAAGATCAAACAGGAACCCCGGAAATTATTATCCCATGTAAAGGGTTTACAACTTACAGAACTCCATGACGTGGAAACCTGCTGTGGTTTCGGCGGCACTTTTGCCGTAAAATTTGAAGCTATCTCCGTGGCCATGGGAGAACAAAAAGTGGAAAATGCACTGGCCACCGGCGCCGAATATCTTATCTCCACCGATCTTTCCTGTCTCATGCATTTGCAGGGCTATATCCAACACAAGGGGTACAAACTACAGACGATGCATATTGCAGACGTACTGGCTTCTGGTTACTAGTTGCTGGTTACTGGTACCAACAGCCCCGTATAATAATTGTAATTAACTCCTTTAGAAAAAACCAGTATACCAATTAACCAATACCCGGCAACCAGCATGAAAAAGCCGGTATCCAACCTGTTGGAATACCGGCCCTGGTTTGCCCTTCACATGGAAGATCTTGCACATAGAGTAGTGGAATATTTCAAAGGAAAAGGATCCGCGGTATATATAGAAGGGCGGATTGAATATAGTAACGGCAAAAGAAAAGTCCCGGTTGCCTGTGCAAAACCGGGACCGGGTCAGGGGAATTATTTGGGCATCACCACATGGTCAATAACATGAATAACACCGTTGCTCTGGAACACATTGCTGATCGTGATCGTGGCCATACCGCCATTTTCATCTTTCAGCATGTATTTGCCGTTTTTCTTCATAACCCACAGTTTACCACCGGCTACGGTAGATAATTCAGCAGTACCATTGCCTTTCTTGATCCACTCGTCCAGCTCTTTGGAGCCCAGGCGGCCAGACACGACATGGTAAGTCAGTATGCCCGTCAGTTTCGCCTTATTTTCGGGCTTTACCAGCGTTTCCACAGTGCCCTTGGGCAGCATCTCAAAAGCTGCATTGGTAGGGGCGAATACGGTAAACGGGCCAGCACCCTGCAGGGTTTCCACCAGGCCGGCTGCTTTTACAGCAGCAACGAGGGTGGTGTGATCTTTTGAATTCACAGCATTTTCCACAATATTTTTGGAAGGATACATAGGGGCACCGCCAACTTCCACGGTTTTTTCGTCTTTCATCGTTTGGGCAAATGATACATGGAACAGCAGAGCACCTGCCAGCATCAAGGCAATAGATCTGAACTTTTTCATAATTGAAATGGTTTGAGTTTTTAGATTATGGCTCCGGGTTTTATTATACCGGACAAGTACAGTTACGGGGGCTGAAAACACTTTGGATTGGCAGAATGAAAAAAAATTCACACTGTTCAACTAAATTTGATCTGTTAATAAAAATCCTTCAACAAAGAAATCACCCATGGCATACTGGCTGGCAAAATCAGAACCCTCTACCTATAGTTGGGATGACCTCGTTAAAGAAAAACAAACCTGCTGGAGCGGCGTTCGTAACTATGCAGCCCGTCTTCACCTGCGTAACATGAAAAAAGGGGATGAAGTGTTTTTCTACCATAGCAATGAAGGCACTGACATTGTAGGTATTGCCAAAGTTGTAAAAGAGGCTTACCAGGACCCCACCACCGATGACGACCGTTGGGTGGCCGTGGATCTGAAGCCGCATAAGAAATTAAAAAGCCCGGTAACATTAGATGTTATTAAAAAAGATAAACGGTTAGCCAATATGGCATTGGTCAGGATCGGGCGTTTATCGGTACAACCGGTTACAGAGGCCGAATGGAAGATCATAATGGAAATGGCAGGAGAGAAGTAAAGATAGCCGGGGCCGATAGTCTTTCGTCAGGAGTTTCACAGGCCGGAACTTTATTTTTCCTTTTAACAAACAGTTCAGGTTACTTTTTTATGCAAAGTGGTATCAATCCCTGTTCTCACACTTCATCTTAAAAAAGTATAGCCATGAACAAACTATTGATCGGGCTGCTGATTATAGCAGCCGGAGCAGGTGCTTTCTTTCTGCTCCGTAAAAAAAAGGACACAGTAATTGCTGACCACACCCTGCACAAAGAATGGATACTGGGTAAATGGAAACTGGATGCCGGAACACCACTCATTGATTCCACGCATCCCAACAGGGTCTATTATTTCCAGGACAAAAATGTTTTCCTGGGTGCAGTCAGTGATACAGCGAAAGCAGACACTTCCCATTACGAATGGACAAAAGCGAACGAACTGGTTATTAAAAAAGGTGCGGCCGATAGTACCGGGCATGTGTATGCGGTAACAAAATTGACAGCAGACAGTCTGCAGCTGCAAAACAAAGACAGCGTTTCTTACTTGTTCCTCAGGGCAAAGTAAACGTTATCTACCAGGATTGTCAGTCTGAGCTGATCGAAGACTGGCAATCCTGCTAACTAATTATGCAAAACAATTAACCCCCGCATCTAATTAATCTCATTTAAAAGTATAGTCATGAAAATCATTATCACTGCTTGCGCAGCCATGCTGCTATTTTTTTCCTGCACAAAAAATCAGGGTAAAAAATCACTTGCCAAAATGGATATTACACAACTTGAGAAGCCTGGCAGTTCCTCAGCAGATAAAAAAAAGGAAGATTTCTTTGATTATGAAACCGACAGTACCGGTACACCGCCGGACATAACAGGAGAGAAACAAAAACAACCCGTTAAATCAACCACTTCTACTATTGACTGGGACAAAAAGATCATCAAAACCGCCAATATCTCCTTTGAAGTAAAAGATTTCAGGGTTTACAGTAACGCATTACTGGCCAAAGTAAAAAATGCCGGCGGGTATATTGCACAGGAGCAGCAAAACCAGGGCGATTATAAGATCGAAACCAATATTACTATCAAAGTGCCGGTGGGGCAGTTCGACGGGGCCGTGGCAGCCCTTACTGCCGATGTGGAAAAGATCAATGAAAAGAATATCAGCTCCGAAGATGTAACGGGTGAATATGTGGATACAAGATCAAGAATAGAAGCGAAAAAGCAGGTACGTCAGCGATATATGGAATTACTGGGACAGGCCAGGAACATGGAAGATATTCTCAGCGTGCAATCGGAGATCAATGAAATACAGGAGCAAATCGAATCGGCCAATGGCAGGATCAACTATTTGGGACATGCTTCGGCATTCAGCACTATTCATCTCACTTATTTCCAGGTATTGAATGCTTCCGCAAAAGACAATGTAAAACCATCTTTCGGAACGGAAGTTGGCCGTGCTTTTAAAACAGGCTGGGGCTGGATCACCGATCTGTTTGTTGGCCTGGTATCTGTTTGGCCGCTGATACTTGGTATTTCGCTGGTGGTGATTTACCTGAAAAGAATGAAGTGGAATAAATCCCGGCAGGCCGCATAAAAGCATTATTATGATTTACATTTGGTGATGCAAAAGAAAAGGATCGTCGTGCTCACCGGTGCCGGCATCAGCGCAGAAAGCGGGCTCAAAACCTTTAGGGATAGTGATGGATTATGGGAAGGCTATAATGTACAGGATGTGGCCACTCCCCGGGCATGGAGAAGGGATCCGCAACTGGTGCTTGATTTTTATAATATGCGCCGGAAAAATGTGGCTGATGCGGCCCCCAATGCTGCCCATACCGGCTTAGCAGCCCTGGAAGAACATTTCGACGTAACCATTATTACGCAGAATATCGATGACCTGCATGAAAGAGCAGGCTCCTCCCGGGTAATGCACCTGCATGGTGAGATCTTTAAAATGAGGAGTGAAGAAGATCAGGAACTGGTATATGATATCAGGGGCGATATCAAACTGGGCGACAGGGCTGAAGACGGTGCGCAACTCCGGCCGCATATCGTTTGGTTTGAAGAACCGGTACCGATGATAGAACAGGCAGTGCCCGTGGTATATGCTGCTGATATTTTTGTGGTGGTGGGAACCTCGCTGGTGGTGTACCCGGCTGCAGGATTAATTCATTATGCGCCACAGGGCATCCCCAAGTTTATAGTGGATAAATCCATACCGTATACCTCATCCGTACAAAATATCACAGCGATTGAAAAACCCGCCACCGAAGGGGTGAAGCAGTTGCAGGAATTATTGAGAGCGTATTTATAGCGTATCAGTAAACTATCAACTTTAATCCGCCAACTATTATCTTTTCTCTATAAACTATCATCTTTTATCTTTAAACTATTATCTTTTGTCTTTTCTCTCTTCTCTAAATTTCACCTGGTGTTCCGCCAGTTCCTTCATCACCGGTTCATAGATCTCTTTTGCGGTGGGGATATGCAACCCTGTTAGTTTTATTTTTCCGTTCAGGATCAGTTTGGCAGCAATACCGAGGGGCAGGCCCACGGTTTTAGCCATGGCTGTACGCAAACTGTTTTCGCCTTTTACCACCAATGAACTTTTGATGGTGGATTTTTTTCCGTTGATCTCGTATTCTATTTCATGCAGCATCACGATCATGTCTTTGTCATAAGGCCTGAGGGCCAGCTTTCGTTCCACGGCAAACTGGAGGAGATCTGCTGCACTGCATAACCCGCGGTTCACCATCGTATCCTGGTCATCCAGTCCCAGGAAAAATAATTGTTTCAGGGTAAGGTTGGTCTCGTGCATTTTATGCGCTAAAAAAGCTGCACCCCGGTGTTTCACCTCATCGATCTCTATTTCTTCCAGGTTCCCTTTTTCATCGGCAGCCATAAAGGAATCCGGCATTTTTACGCCTTCCACTTCGGCCTGGTTCTCTGCTTCGATCAGTTTCATCAGGCTCTCGAGCATGTTTTTGGTTTCGGCCAGCCGTTCAGATAATTTTTCATTGAGCCAGTCGCCAAAACCATTTTTTTCCATGTGCTCTTTAAATGCTTCCTGCAAGGTTTTTCCATCGGTGTTGTAAACCGGTGTTTCGTCAGTGAGCTTTAATTCAATGATATTTTTCCAGCCATACATGAAGTCGGGATGGCGGAGTGTGGTGCGTATAAAAGTGGCGGTATCATTCAATCCATACAGGGGGGTGTAGCTGAGCGAATCGCGGTTGGGGTACCAGCTTAAAAAACCAATATCCGGTATCTCCACCAGGCGATCGCCGCTGAAGAGTTCCTCGTATGGTAATCGTACCTCCTGGTTATTCTCACGATAATGTGCACCTGCTTTTCCCGCCATAATGATATTGCGGGGGTTCCAGCTTATTTTGTAATGCCAGGGATTATCATCGCTCTCCGGCGCCACCAGTCCGCCGCAATGCGATTGAAAAGAAATGACATGACCGCCAGCTGCCCGGATCCCGTCAATCAGTTGCATGGCACTCATGTGATCGATACCCGGATCCAGCCCCATTTCACAGAGAAAAAGGAGTTTATGATGATCGATCTCCGGCTGTAATTCCCGAATGGCATCATCCACATAGGAAGCCGTAAGCAAATGTTTTTTATGCTTTACACAATCCATGGCCACTTTAATATGAAGAGAAGGAGGAAGCATCGAGATCACAATATTGGAATGCCTGATATGCCGGGCTCGTTCCGTATCATCGTTGATGTCAAATGATACGGCCTCGGCATGTGAAGAGTTACCAACCTTGGATTGTGCCAACTTCAGGTCCGCATCGGCAACGGTGATATTCCATTTTTCCTGGATAGCGTTTTCCAGCAGGTAATCGATTAAAACGGTAGCAGATTTCCCTGCTCCAAAAAGAAGTATGCGCTTCATGCAACAAATATCCTGTATGTTATCAATAAAATAAAAGGGAATATTACTCCGTAAAACAGGAAGAGGTAACAGGAAAAGACAGCCGCGCCGTCAATTATAGCCCGGCCACTCCGCTATTGGCCCTGGGCTCAATACGGATGATCTTGTAATTCACTTTCACACCCCGGTTGCTTTTATCCACGGTAAGGGTCTGTGAACCGTTGGGGGGAACCGATTTAAAATACACCCTTTCAGTTTTCAGGCTTTCTTCGCTGGGCTTCAGGTACTCAACTTCCACCACCACATTATCCAGTATATACTTTGAGTCATTGACAACCGTCAATTGCAGATCTTTTATACCACCAAAAGCACCGATCTTATAATTATTGCTTTTAACAGATACGAGAGGAGCAATGCTTTCCAGCGATACAGGTTTTGTTTCCTTTACCTCATCCCGGGTACGGCTGTTCCGTTCTTCACCTGTGGTATTAACAGGCAGGTTTAATGGCTCTACTGTATTTTCAGGTTTAGCGGCCGCTTCTTTTGCTTTTTTATTCCGGGCAGCCTGGTCTTTCAGCATTTTATCATAGTCAGCCGCAGGGTCGGTCAGCTCTGGTTGTAAAAGCAATTGCGCACTGGTATCAACGGTAGAATCCGCAACGGTTACGGGCAGTGATAAAAGGGGCGTCGTATTGTTATTCGTTTGACCGTTACCGTTAGCCGGGTCATTTGCCCTGGTGTCTGTAACGGTGGTTTTTTTATTACCGGCTTTGTAAAAAGAGATACCGGCAAATGCACCAATGCCGATCAGGCCGGTGAAAATGGCCGCGATCTTCAGGTATTTGACCAGGTTTTTCCGGTAGGCATTCTTTCTTTTCCTGTCCTGGAGCGTTTTTACATACATATCCTTGATCTCATCCAGGGGTTGCGAATACTTGGTCTCCATTTGTGCTTCGGAGTTACCGGAGCTTGCATTATTCCAGCTCTCTTTCTTCAGCTCCGGTTGCGGAGCATATTTATTTTCGACAGGCTGCGCTGGCAGGGAAACAAAGACAGATTTCCGTTTAACATCAATGCCATTCGTATATTTTGAAGCTTCCTGGCTGTCATCATGATCATGATTATGGTCTTGACTATAACCATTACCGTTACTATGGCCGTTACCATTAGCCGGATAGATCTCCTTTTCAGGCAGGAGGCTTATATGCTCCTCTTCCTGCACTTCCACTAATTGTTTTTGGGGAACAATCACTGCACCATTTACCAGGGGTTTTAATTCACGAATCTGAGCGGGACTGAGCCAGGCCACACTTTGCCCTTCCACCCAGACCAGGTCATCCGGTTTCAGGCCCATCGACTCCAGGTCGGTAAAAGAATGGGGGCCGCTCTCTTTGTTACTGCGAAGTAAAATATAACTGTTTTTCATTAACCCGTCCGTCTTCAAATTTACTGAAAAATATGTGCCGGTTAATGCAAAAAACTTGTTATAATACACACGGGCATGGAAAGGTCAGGTTACCGTGGATTTTCGTTATTTAAAGACCCGAAATTCGTTGTTTTTACGCCGCTTTTCAGAAATCCACATGGGTGAAAAAATAGTCCAAAAAAGGGGCCCTTTTATCAGGTTTTCAGCCCCTAAAAAAGTAGATTTGCAAACCCTTAAAAAAGCTGTTTTTCAGGGCCATTTTTAGGCAAAAAATCAATCAAAAAGAAGAAGGAATAAGCGATGGAAGAGAACCTGGAACCACAAGAAACGAATGATATCAACCGGATCATCCCGGTTAATATTGAAGAGCAAATGAAGACGGCCTATATCGACTATTCCATGTCGGTCATCGTGGGACGCGCCCTGCCAGATGTTCGTGATGGATTGAAGCCTGTTCACCGCCGTGTACTGTTTGCTATGAACGAGCTCGGCATTCATTACAACAGGCCTTTTAAAAAATCTGCCCGTATTGTGGGGGAAGTGCTGGGTAAATATCACCCGCATGGCGATACCTCTGTGTACGATGCCATGGTGCGTATGGCCCAGGAATGGAATATGCGCTATACCCTGATCGACGGACAGGGAAACTTTGGTAACCAGGATGGAGATGGCCCGGCGGCCATGCGGTATACAGAAGCAAGGCTGGAGCGGCTGGCCGAACACATGCTCGATGATATCGAAAAAGATACTGTCGATTTCCAGCTCAATTTTGACGACTCCGAAAAAGAACCCACTGTATTACCCACCCGCGTCCCGCAATTACTGATCAACGGCTCCAGCGGCATCGCTGTGGGAATGGCCACCAATATGATGCCGCATAACCTCACCGAAGTGATCGACGGATGCGTGGCGTTTATTGATAACCGTGAAATTGGCATCGAAGAACTGATGCAGCATGTGAAAGCGCCGGATTTCCCCACCGGGGGTATCATCTACGGTATGGAAGGAGTGAAAGCTGCTGCCCACCTGGGCCGCGGAAGAGTGGTGGTAAGAGGCAAACTATCCGTAGAAACAAAAGCCAGTGGCCGCGAGCAGATCATCATCACCGAAGTGCCTTACCAGGTAAACCGGGATGCCCTCACCAACCGCATTGGCGAACTGGTGAATGAAAAGATCATTGACGGCATTGCCCATGTCAATAATGAATCCAATAAAAAAGAAGGTACCCGGCTGGTGATCGATCTCAAACGGGATGCGATAGCCAATGTTATCATCAACCAGCTGTATAAACTCACTGACCTGCAAACCTCGTACGGCATCAATAACGTAGCGATCGTAAAAGGCAGGCCGAAGACACTTAACCTGAAAGACCTGATCAGCGAGTTTGTGGATTTCAGGCATGAAGTGGTGGTGCGCCGTACCAAATTCGAACTCAGGGAAGCAGAAAAAAGAGCGCATATCTTACAGGGCTATCTGATTGCACTCGATCATCTCGATGAAGTGATCAGCCTGATCCGTAACTCCGCCACACCGGATATTGCCAAAGAAAATCTGGTCAATGCCGGATGGGGACTGGATGAAATACAGGCCAAAGCCATCCTGGAACTGCGCTTGCAGCGCCTTACCGGAATGGAGCGTGAAAAGATCAAGGAAGAATATGACGGATTGATGAAACTTATTGCGCACCTGAACGAATTGCTCGCTAATGAAGGCATGCGTTTCGAACTGATCAAAAATGAATTGCTGGAAATAAAAGAAAAATTCGGTGATGAACGGAATACCGAGATCACTTATCTCGACGATGAAGTAAAGATCAAAGACCTCATCAAAGAAGAAGATGTGGTGATCACCATCTCACACCTGGGCTATATCAAACGCACACCGGCCGATGAATACCGTGCGCAGCGCAGGGGAGGAAGGGGCGTGATCGGCGGACGGACCCGCGAAGAAGATTTTATCGAGCACCTTTTCGTGGCTTCCACGCACCATACCATGCTTATCTTTACAGAGAAAGGGAGGTGTTTCTGGCTCAATATCTGGGAAATTCCGGAAGGAGAGAAGACCAGTAAAGGACGGGCTATTCAAAACCTGATACAGTTACCACCCGATGATAAAGTAAAAGCGATCATTGATGTGAAAGACCTGAAAGATGATGAGTTTGTAAAAAGTCATAACATCGTTCTTTGTACCCGAAAGGGCATTATCAAGAAAACGGAACTGCAGGACTTCAGCCGCCCGAGACAAACCGGCGTAAATGCTATCACCATTGTGGAAGGCGATGAACTGCTGGATGCCCGGATGACCGATGGTAAATGCGAGATCATGATGGCCGTGAAGAGCGGAAGGGCGATCCGTTTTTCGGAAGAAAAAGTAAGGGCCACCGGCCGCGGTGCCATTGGTGTGGCAGGTATTGAAGTGGATGATGATAACGACGGCGTGGTGGGCATGATCTGTGTAAATCCAGAGACAGATGCATCCCGGACTGTACTGGTGGTAAGTGAAAAAGGATTTGGCAAAAGAACACCGGTGGATGAATACCGGTTTACCAACCGGGGCGGTAAAGGGGTAAAGACCATCAATGTGACTGATAAGACCGGATCACTGGTTGGAATATTGGCCGTGTCACAAAATGAAGATATCATGATCACCTGCAAAAGCGGGGTAACCATCCGGATGCCGGTTAGCGGGATCAGCGAACAGGGAAGGGCCACCCAGGGGGTGAAACTGATCAAAGTAGACGAAGGCGATGAAATTGCGGCCATTACGCAACTGGGTGACCAGGTACAGAACGGTAACGGTAATGGTCACACGGAAACGCCGGAAGCCAACGCAACCGGTGAGGCCGAA
Organism: uncultured Chitinophaga sp.; assembly: GCA_964606155.1. Lineage (GTDB taxonomy): Bacteria > Bacteroidota > Bacteroidia > Chitinophagales > Chitinophagaceae > JJ008. The sequence goes on from CAZSGD010000013.1 coordinate 113,035, forward strand.
AATCCATCTACAGATGGCAACGAATAGCACGCATCATCATTTTCATACATAACCTAACTTAAAAATGAAAAAAAGGATCCTTTTACTAGCGATGGTTAGCTTGTCAGCCCTGATACTGAAAGCACAAAATTATACTTCCATAAAAAACATACTGGCCATCAACCAGTATACAAAAGCCAAAGAGGAGTTTGACAAAAATATCACCAACGCCAAATTTGCCGCCAAAGCAGAAGCATGGATGCTGAAAACAGCCATCTATGGTGGCCTGGCCATGGCAGAAGAAAACAAAGGCAAGCCAGCCGGCGATCAGTTTACATCTGAAGCAGATGCTGCCTTTGCGAAGTACAAAGAGATGGAGCCTGAAATGACATTGGTAAATGATCCCATTTACCAGAACGGGCCCGTGAATCTGTATAGCAGCTATTATACCGGCGGATATAATGATTATACCGCGAAAAAATGGGACCAATCCTTCCTGAAATTCAAGAAAGCCGTGAATTATTCCGATCTGCTGATCAGTAAAAAGGTGCTGGCTGTGCCTATGGATACCAACGTATTGATCCTGGCGGGCATTACTGCCGAACAAACTGACCACCGCGATGATGCAGCCATTTATTATGGCCGCCTGGCGGATAAAAAAATTACCGGTGACGGTTTTGAAAGCGTATATCGTTTTATGGTAAGTCATTCCTTTGAGAAAAAAGATATGGCCGGCTTTGAAAAATACAAAGCACTGGGTAAGGAGTTATTTCCCAAGAGCGAGTACTTCAATTATGATAAAGTGGATTTTGCCGTGGGCCTGGTAAAAGGATTTGAGGAGAAACTGAAAGCGGTGGAAGAAGTGCTGGCTACAGATCCCAATAACTATAAAGCCAACCAGGTATTAGGTGAGCTGATTTATGATACACTCAATCCCAGGGAAGAGGGTATTCCCGAGCATTCCAATATTGTTGTGCTGGAAAAGAAAATGATGGATGCTTTTAAAAAAGCCGCCGCCGCTAAACCTGATGCGGAGAATTCCTATTTATACATGGGCGATCATTATATCAACAAAGCGGTTAAGGTAAATGATGCCCGTTCACAGCATGTGAAAGATATGAATGCCCGTACCAAACCCGGCACCAAACCCTCTGCCGAGGATGTAAAGAAGCGTGACGACCTGGATAAAGCTTATGGTGAAGCGCTGGAAGGGGCCCGGGAGCCTTATGAAAAAGTTTGCTCGTTATTTGCGGGCAAAAGCAACCTCGATATCCGGGATAAGCAGCAATATAAAAAAGCAGCCAGCTACCTGGCCGATGTATTTGCTTTCAAAAAAGCACAAGCCAAGGGCAAACCGGCTGACCAGGCTAAATATGCGGCCGAAGAGAAGAAGTGGAATGATCTCTACGATTCTATTAAATAATTGATATTATAAACAGAAGGTAAGGGCGATCAGGAATGATCGCCTTTATTTTTTGTTTTATTGTAGGATTTATCACAGAATCCTGGTTTTGAGAGAATTATAAAACCATAAAAGGTACATATTTTTGTACTATATTTTGTACAAAATTATATACATTTGTATCAAATTAAGTTACTATGCAAGCTGTATCTATGTCCCAATTAAGAAGCAACATGAAAAAATACCTGGATGATGTGACAGATTCATCTGACATCATAATTGTATCCAGAAGCTCTGAGCAGGAGCCGGTTGTAATTTTATCACTTAAAGAATATAACTCACTTACTGAAACGGGATATTTAATGTCCACAGAAGCGAATAGAAAAAGACTTTCCGAATCTATAGATCAGTTAAAGAAAGGCAAGACACGGAAATACGATATATGAAAATCTACTTTACTGAAAATGACTGGGAAGAGTTTCAATACTGGATGGAAACAGACAATGAAATTGCATTAAAAATAAAAAACCTCATTAAAGACATAAAAAAGACCCCGTTTCATGGCCTTGGAAAGCCTGAACCTTTAAAGCATAATCTAAAAGGATTTTGGTCAAGGCGTATCACACAAGAACATCGGTTGGTTTATCGGGTTGATGGGAAACAGGGGATAAATCAAATGTGCACGATTATGCAGTGCAGATTTCATTACGATTGATGCTATACTAAATAGGACAGACCCGAAGTTCTCACGCCC
>CAZSGD010000014.1:0-103716 GCA_964606155.1 uncultured Chitinophaga sp.
TAAGCCTGCCGCTAGCGTTCATCCTGAGCCAGGATCAAACTCTCCATTGTAAATGTTGTTTGATACTGACAGTAGAATTCTCAATAGAAAATTAAACGTGTCAAATCTAAATTGTGTTTAGCTTGACTTACCTATTTGTTTGTCCATCGGCTAGATGGACAAAGTGCTATTGTTTCCTAACTTTCAAAGATCTTTTTGGCTTTTTCCCTCACACTATTCAGCTTGTTCAGCCACCCCATATTTATTTGGGAGTGCAAAGGTAGGAGCCTATTTATTTCTACCAAATTTTTTTTCGATTTTATTCGAATTATTTGGCCTGAAAATCAATTTGTTTGATAAAGAACTTTCCCGTTTTTTAAAGCGGGCTGCAAAGATACGATGCTGTAAGTTACCAGCAAAGTTTTTGGTCCTGTTTTATTCACATTTGTCACACACACTATTCACAATTTCCAAGAACTAACTGCCTTATTTTCAAGGCGGGGCGCAAAGATACGGATAAGCCAGTTACCGACAAATCTTTTTTGCCAAAAATTCGCCGGTCTAACCCGCAATGAAGTCCCAATAAGCGTTTAAAGGAAATGCAAAAAATCGAAGCCTAATTGAAATACCCCGCCGGGTAATTTACCCCTATTAAGAATAAACCATGGGCCGGTACGCTGAAACTCGCCCTGGTACAGTCTTTCGCCCGAATAATGGCATGAAAATCTTCTATGGAGATCTTCCCCCGCCCTACCTTCAGCATCGTGGAGGTCAATGCCCTCACCATTCCCCTCAGAAACCTGTTCCCTTTTACATGATACACCAGGCAATCATCTTCCCATAGCCAATGGCTCTCTTCCACCTTGCAAATGAAGGTTTTCACCTGCGTATTTCGCTTGGAAAAGGATGTGAAATCATCATACCCTTTTATAACAGCGGCTGCCTCATTCAGCTTATCCATATCCAGCTTGTAAGGGAAATAATAGGCCCTGTCTTGCAGAAACGGGTCCTTATGACGGTATATATAATACTTGTACTCCCTGCTCACAGCATCAAAGCGGCTATGTGCTTCATCGTTTACCACTATCAGCTTCTTCACTACAATATCCTCCGGCAATATTGCATTGATCTTGTAAATAAACTGGGCCTCCTGTTGTATTCCCGGCCAGGACAGAACCGGATCCGCCACATCAAAATGAAAATAGTTTTGTAATGCATGTACGCCCGCATCGGTCCTGGATGAACCCGTCATTTCTGTTTTCACTTTCACCAATACACTAAATGCTTTTTCTATTTCCGCCTGGATGGTATTGGCATTCTGTTGCAACTGGAACCCGCTATAGATGGTTCCTTTGTAGGCGACTTCTAAAAAATACCTGGGCATGAGCTTAATTACGAAGCATGGCTTTGAAGCGGTTGATATAATATTCTTCTTTCAATTCAGTTTGTAAAGAAGCAAAATTAACGGGGTCGGCCGCATAACCGTAAGCCAGGTCGAAGAAACGGTATTTACCCTCGTCACTCAAGAACAATGACGCCAGGTTTTTGATCTGTGCCACCATAAAACATTTCGTTTTGAAATATTTCCTGGCTTCCATGATCATGTCATCATCCCCTTCTGCAGCTGCCATTGTTTTACGCAGTTTAAAAAAGTCAGCTTCTTCTGCCACTCCCGCACATTTGCCACCGGCCACCACGGGAGATGATAGTTTCTGTGCTGTATCCAGCACCACATTCTTTTCCTGCTCTGTTTTCGTTGTTTCGGCAGTAATATCGAGAAACCTCTTTTCCTCCCGGGGTATTTCCTTTTTGGCCAACGCAGTTCCAGGATGCGGGATCAGTATCTTAATAGTGTCCTTATTTCCATCCGGCATTTCATCTATAAATGTGAGGCCAAATCCATCTGAAGTGGAGCTTTCCGATCTCCGGGTAATCACAGATCGTTTATACTCTGTTGTTATCGTTTCTTTCGGAAGAGTTGGTTCTTTTTTATCTTCCAGAACCGGCTCCGTTTTAACCACCTGCTGCGGTATGGTTTCTGCCGGTTTCTCCGTCATTGTATCTTTTTTCACCGTATTGATAATAGCAGTCTTTGTTTCTGGCGTTTCCTTTTTTACCATAGGAACTTGTACTACTGGTGCCTTCATTGCTGTATCCATTTTTTCCGTACTGGCAGCGGCGTTTTTAGTTTCCGTATTATCCATTTTAACCGATGTCTTTTGTACCGGCGTATCCCTGGGGGCCACCATTTCTTCCTTTTTCACCACTTCCTGTACCACCGGGTCTTTCATCTTTTCGTCTGCAGGTTTTGGCCGCACAGTTTTTTCTTTAATAGTAGGATCATCCGCTACTTTAGCCAGGATATTGGTAAAAGCCGATTCATCTTTTGGTAACCCGCTGCTTTGCTGGTCACGGTCTGTTTTACCAGTACCCGCCCCGGAAGACATCTGCACCCCCAGGGTTTGCAAATCAAACAATCCCCAACCCTTATCCTGGAAATTTTTCAATAAATACCCGCGGTCCTTACGTCCCATTTGGATCGAAAAATGCTGTTCCGGCCACTTCCCCTGCGGAAACCCAACACGGATAGCATGAGTGGTATCCTTTAATTTGGAAAGAATGAGGTACCCAGAAGCTGAGGAACTGTAGATCTTTTCATCCAGCTTTACAAAAAAGGCCTGGTTATTTTCCGACTGTAAATAGACAAAATAGATTTTTTGCGAACGGGCCTGCTGTGTGAGAACGAAGAACAAAAGGGACAAAAGGATCTTGTTCATTGTTAGGGAATTGGGGGGTTGGAACAAATTTACTTTAAATTGTCCGACTTCTCTAAGCCGGTATTCAACAAGTTGTTAAATAGTGTAACCTCTTATCATTTTAAGCCGTCCATACCAAAGAGTCTGTTGTAAATTTGCACACCTAAAATAAATGTATGAAGAAATACCTGTTTGCCTTTCTCCTTTTGGCACCCCTTTCCATATTATATGCACAACCACATGGTCCGGTGGATACCACCTGGAAAAAACAGTACCGGGAAACCCCTACCCGCATCAATGACCTGGTACATACCAGGCTGGATATAAGACCCGATTTCAGCAAATCCTATGTAAATGGGAAGGAATGGATCACGTTAAGGCCCCATTTCTATCCTACCGATTCATTGACACTGGATGCGAAGGGAATGGAGATAAAGAAAGTGGCGCTGGTAAAGAATAACACACAAGTACCGCTTACATTCACGTATGATGACTGGCAGGTACGCATCCAACTGGACAAGACTTACAAGGCCAGTGAAACATACAATATCTATATTGAATACACGGCCAAGCCGGATGAGTTCCAGGAAAAGTATGGCACCAATGACTTCCTGGGCATCAAAGGATTTTACTTTATCAATCCAAAGGGTGAAGAAAAAGATAAACCCACACAGATATGGACACAGGGTGAAACAGAATCCAGTTCTGCCTGGTTTCCCACTATCGACAAGACCAATCAGAAAACCACACAGGAAATTACTATTACAGTAGATAATAAATATGTGACATTATCGAATGGCAAACTGGTGTCGCAAAAGAAAAATGCAGATGGAACCCGATCTGATTACTGGAAAATGGACCTGCCGCACGCCCCTTACCTTTTCTTTGTGGGTGTGGGTGATTATGCTGTCATCAAAGATACCTGGAAAGGCAAGGAAGTAAATTATTACGTGGAGAAGGAATATGCCGCTGTTGCCAAAAAGATATTTGGTAATACACCGGAGATGATGACATTCTTTTCAAAAATTACGGGTGTAGAATTTCCCTGGATAAAATATTCGCAAATCACCGGCAGGGACTATGTGGCCGGCGCTATGGAAAACACCACGGCCACCATTCACCAGGAAAGTGCCCAGCAGGATGCCAGGGAATTAGTGGATGGCAACAACTGGGAAAGCACCATTGCACATGAATTATTTCATCAATGGTTTGGTGATTATGTGACCACTGAAAGCTGGAGCAATCTTACCGTAAACGAATCTTTTGCCAACTATAGCGAAACATTGTGGGACGAATATAAGAGAGGGAAGGATGCGGGCGATGCACAGAATTTCCAGGATATGCAGGGTTATCTTTTCAATCCCGGAAGTGATAAAAAAGACCTGGTAAGATTTTATTATTCTGATAAAGAAGACATGTTTGATGCGGTTAGCTATCAAAAGGGTGGCCGCATACTGCATATGCTCCGTCATTTTGTTGGCGACAGTGCTTTCTTTAAATCGCTGAACAATTATCTTACCACCAACAAATTCAAATCAGCCGAAGCCCATCAATTACGTTTGGCATTTGAAGAAGTGACCGGCCGTGACCTGAACTGGTATTTCAATCAATGGTATTTTGGCAACGGCCACCCCAGTGTGGATATTGATTATGTATATGACGATGCAGCGGGTAAAGTGAATGTGATCGTGAAACAGTTGCAGAAAACAGGTAAGTATTTCAAATTACCCCTGGCCGTGGATGTATATGAAGGCAGTAATAAAAAAAGGTATATGGTATGGGCCAATAATACAGTGGATACTTTCAGTTTCAACTATACCAAACGTCCTGACCTGGTAAATGTGGATGCCGACAAGATCACTTTGTGGGTGAAAAAAGACAATAAAACGCTGGACAATTATATCCACCAGTATAAATATGCTGGTAATTATGTTGACAGAAGAGAGGCTATTGATTTTGCCGCCCGCAAACAGGACGACCCGAAAGCTGTTGAGCTGTTGAAAACAGCCATCAATGATAAGTTTGCAGGATTGCGCAGCTATGCCATTGGCAAATTAGATATCAAAAAGGAGGCGGTGAAATCTGCAGTGGAAACCACACTTGCTGACCTTGCTAAAAAAGATAAGTATGCATTGGTGAGAGCTGCGGCCATTGATAAGCTGGGCGATTACAAGAAAGAAGAATATGCCAGTTTATTTAAAATGGCTGTAACAGATTCATCTTATACTGTTTCCGGCAATGCCCTGCGTGCGCTGGGTGAAGTGGATGCAGCAGCAGCCCTTGCTTTTGCCAAAACAGAGATAAATAAACCGCTGAAGGGTGAATTAAAAAATGCCGTAACCGACCAGATCGCTAAATCTGGTGATGAGAGCCTGGCTGACAGGCTGATTGGTGAATTTGCCAAAATGCCTGTAAGCCAGAATAAATTCAATGCACTGGGTGGGCTGGCTACTTACCTTGCCGCCATTAAAAACCCGGAAAAAGTGAAATGGGGTGTGGATGAGATCGTAAAATTAAGGGATGCTATTCCGGAAGGATTTAAAGCATCCACGGATCCCTTTATTAACGGACAGATCCTTAAAGCTATTTTAGCCAGCAAGGATAAGGATGCAAAAGCCAATCCTGATAATGCAACAATGAAGGAACTGGCCGATTACATTAAATCAAAATTACCTGAAGCTGATAAGAAAGGGTTTTAAGTTGTAAACTATAAGTATTAAGTTTTAAGTAAAAGGCTTCCAATATGGAAGCCTTTTATTATTGAATAGTTTTTGAATTTGCAATTATGCACATATTTACCTGATACCAAGAGCCAGGAGCATAAACAGTGCAAACAATAAGACCATTCCGACGGTAATCAGTATGCCAATCAGTATCTTTTTTAGCTTATTCATTCCGCCTATTGGTCATTGATATTACACTTATGTCCACTCAGAACACAAGAAAAAAAGTTGATTTAGGTCAAGCAAAATCCGCTAAATTTAGGCTCTCAATACACATTTATGGACTTATTGGAGCAAAAGACCAACTTACAGGAAGATTTCATCATTCTAAAAAGGATTAATCAAGACCTCATAGAGGATTTGACAAAATGGGGGAATGAAAAAAATAGCTGGGATAAAGTCTTTATGCAAAACTTGACTTTAACGCAGTGTGTTGACATATTGAAGCAGGTAAAAGAACTTGCATTAACTGATGAGAATTTATCTGCTATTCAGCAATCCAACTCATCCGAAAATATACAAGGGGTAGCTCAAAATATGGCAATTCAAATAAGACATCACAAAGAAGTTAGGCTTGTTTTAGATGGCTTATTAAGTAGAAATTAAAATAAAAAACACATAACAAATTAATTATCAACATTTAATACGTATCCCCTACCTTTGTATCCAATTTTATTATCTTAATTGCTCCAAATCAGGTAGAAATGAAGTTTTCATTAAAGAATGTAGGCAAAATAAAAGAAGCGGATATAGAATTAAATGGTTTAACGGTCTTAGCGGGATTAAACGATACCGGCAAATCATTTATTACTAAAACAATTTTTGGTGTAATAAAAACTATAAGCGAATCAAATACGCAATTAAGGATTGAACAATTTGAGCTAATTCAATCATCATTAAATCAGATATATCAATCTTTGCGGCCGATATTTACGCCAATCACAGGAGCAGTCAACAGAATATATCCGCCTAATGTTACCAATCAAATAGCAGCTATATTTTCGGCTCCAAATAATGCTTTGGACAATTCTTTTATCTTACAACTATTAGAATCATATGAAGCAACTGTGAATGCAATATTTGGGTCATTACCGGTCTCAAATTTAACACCACAAGCTCAGGCAGTCAAAGTTAATGTGGATGCAAACTTTAGAAATCTGTTTAGTAAAATTAAAATAGATAGCGGCGAAGAAGAAAATTGCAAAAGGTATTTTGACAGAGGAATAGTAAAGAAGTTTTTTCAAGGTCAAATAAGTAGAATAGGAACGACTGAATCAACTTCTATAAGATTAATCGAGCAGCAAAACGAGCTATTAAATATATATATAGCCAATAATGTAGTAAGTTCATTTGAAATAAAAGACATTTTACCATTAAAAGAAGCTACCTTAATTGAGACACCTACAATTTTACAATTAGCAAAGTTTATTAATAGCACCATTTTAATTCAAAGTTCTCCTTTCAATAGAAGAATAGCCCAACAAAGAGCAGAACTTCCATATCATATTTATGATTTAATAGAAAAAATGTATTTGAACCAGCCAATTCAAAATGAAAAATATTCTGAACTTTATTCTAAAATTTCGTCCGTAATAGGAGGGAAAGTAATTTTAGAACCATCTGACCTTAGTTTTTCGTTTGTAAAAAATAACTCTCATAAGATAAAGTCATTCAATATTGCCAGTGGCGTTAAATCATTTGGGATTATACAACTTTTATTGAACTCAGGAGCTATAGCTAATAATTCTATCCTTGTTATAGATGAACCTGAAGTTCACCTTCATCCTAAATGGGAAATAGAATATGCCCGGATTATCATTGCAATGGCGGAGGCATCAATTCCTATTTTGATAAGTTCTCATTCACCTTATTTTATTGAAGCAATATCTAAGTATAGCGAATTGTCTTCAATAAAAGATAAAACCAAGTTTTATTTTGGCAAAGAGCTTGAAGATGGGTTTTCTAAATTTGAAGATGTTTCCAATGACTTAACTCCAATCTTTAAAGCGTTGGCCGATCCTTTTAAATCAATGCAAGGTATAAATGTTTGAAAAATTTATTAATCTTTTAAGGAGTCAAGGACTTTTAACGCTTACAGAAATAAATAGGCTTTCTTTCTCTCCCTGTGATAAAAACAGTTCTACTGTTCTAGATTTTCTATTAGCAAAAGAGAGGTTCTATGGTCAACAAAATAAAGCGATTCCAAAGAGTGTGACTGGTATAGTTTTAAATATGCCTGATAGGATTTATTTTGTGCAAACCTTTCAGCACAAAATAGAAAATGATGTAAAAAACATGGAAGAATTAATCAAAGAATATAGTAAGGAAGGAATTAAAAATAAGGTTGAATCTACCCTTTATTCTTTAAAAGAGATTACATCGCATTATATATTTGAAAAACTGTTTGATTCATATTACGAAGGGCTCACAAACAAAAAAATATCGACATTGGTTTTGTCTAAATTAACAGACCGTCAATATATGAATCTCAAATTGAGTAATTTGGACGATCTTAATATTGGGAAAAAAAGTGCAGTACTAGGGGATATAAAAATTATTGAATGCCAAGAAATTCATAAATATGTGGCTTAAATAATGAGGAAACAAGTTAAACAAAAGACCCCAATGGAAAAACTTACTCAAGGTTATGAGAAATTCATAAAGGGTAAGGAACTAGACCAGGAGGGGAAAAAGCTATTCGACAAGGCCATTAAAAAAGCTGCCAAGCCTAAACAACGTGGCTCAAAATAGTTTCAAACATTGTATCCTGATTGTCTTTATTCATCATCCTGAAACTTATCTCGTCCATATATAGCTGCAAGTATTTAGGGCTAACGTGAACATGAGTTCCGTAAATAGTCCGGCGAACCTGTGACCATGCCGATTCTACATTGTTAACATGGTAAATACCTCTCTTATATTCACCCTTTGCATGGTTTACAACTTCATGCTGTTTATAATGCAGGTCTAAACCTTCATAGCCAGTATGACCATCCGTTACAATTACGGCATCGTTTGAGACATGGTTTTTAACCCTTTCCTTGAATGTTTTGTTATCTGTCATTACTTCAAACCTAACCTCTTTATTATCCGATACAAAGCCCATGATGCCTGTTTTATTGTCGAACTTGGTAAGGTTCTCATCCTTAAACATTGCCTTCTTTTTATAGCTCATATTCATTAAGGATTGACCAATATAGACCTCATCAATCTGTACTGAACCTTCCATCTTTTTACTCTTTCTCTTTCCCATCAGTTTTTTAATCTGATGGTTCATCCTGAGTGCTGTTGTATAACAGATATTCAACTGCCTTTCCAGTTCTTTAGCTGCAACACCATTACGGGTTGTGGTTTGCAGGAATATTGCATAAAACCAGTGGGTCAATGGTATCCGTGTTTTCTCAAATGGTGTTCCCGCAGTAGGGTATATCTGAAAGCCACAATTAGGACATTGGTAAGACTTTCTGTTATTCACTCTTGTAAATTCCCTGTCATCCTCACATTTAGGGCATACAAGGCCAGTAAACCGTAAAGTAAATATCTTATGGAGACAAACATCTTCATCCGGGTAATCCTTTCTAAATTCTATTATGGTGTATCTCTTTCTCATAATTATGTGTTTAAAACTTTCAACTAGCTATTTAAAAAAATATAGACCTTTATTTGCGTCTATTTGCTACTGGTATTGACTTGTATATCTGGGTATCCACAAACCTTACATCATCAATTAATACTAACTGCATCTTCCCCTCCTTTACTAATTTATAGATATAGGCAGGTGTCACGTTGTGACCTAAAGCGAAATTCTTAACTGTTTTGAGCCATTTAAGATTTGCAGCCATGACACAAATATAGGTAATTAATTGATAGTTTCAACCTTTCAACTAAATTTATTTAAATTCAATCATGTCATCAGTAAATAACAGTTCAAAGCCATTGAATTTGTGCTGATTTTTCAGGTTGCCTTGTTCGTCCAGCCATTCAGTTTTAACCCAATATAAACCCCGAACATTGCCTTTAGGTTGGAGTAATTTGAGGATGTCGTGTCTATTGAGGTTCCGCAAGGTTTCTCGAAAGTTGACATTCAAGCCTGTTATTTCATTGTATTTGTCCCTAATCTCGCTGAGTTTACTTGCAACACCTAAAATGTCCATTATTTTAATGGCTTGTACTTTCAATTCAGCTTTTACTGGAAAGGCTTGTGTGTCTTGGGGTTCAGCAGGACTATTGAGAAGTTCATCATCATTCATTCCCTTAGTCAACCCTAAGTTTAATCCACCATACTTAATTCTCTTAATCACCTTATCAATCTCAGCCACTTTGAGTAACAAATCATTTCTTTCTCTATTCAGGCTGTTTACGATTAACTCAATGTCTTGTGTGTGTTTCATACTTGCATCATTTAATTACAAGTACAAAACTATCAACTAATTATATCACTAATAAATAATACTCTAAATTCTCAGGGGGTTGAAGGTGTGTTTGTGTTCTGAGTGCATAAAACATTGATATTACCAACTTCCGCTGGCGCCACCTCCTCCACCTGATCCACCGCCGAAACCACCAAAGCCTCCGCCGCCGCCAGACCATCCACCACCACCAGACCAACCGCCGCCACTACTTCCCCCGGTCGTCCAAGGCCCCCACCAACCACGATATCCTTTTCGGGAAACATAACCTCCCCCGCCGCCACCGCCAGCTGCTCCTGAAATGATGAGAAAAATAATGACGATAATGACGATGATCGTACTAAGTCCGGGTGCTTTGCCCTTCTTGCTGCCGTATCCAGCCGGCGCTTTATATTCTCCTGCGGCTGCTTTGATGAGTGCATCCGTGGCTTCATCAATACCCCGGTAAAAATTCCCTTGTTTGAAATTGGGTACGATCTCATTTTCTATGATCCTTTTTGCTGTAACATCAGGTATCGCACCTTCCAACCCATACCCCGTTTCTATCCTGACCTTTTTATCATCTTTTGCTATCAGCAGTACCACCCCATTATTCTTGTCCTTATTGCCCACCCCCCAGTCACGAAGTATCCTGAGGGCCACTTCTTCGTCCTCGTATGTATCCCCGGACTTACTGTCTTTTAAAGTAGGAATGATGACCACGACGATCTGATTGGAAGTACTGTCGTCATACTTCACCAGCTTTTGCTCCAGGGCCTCCACTTGTTGAGCTGTGAGTGTTTTGGTGTAATCATTCACCAATTTGGGTGGATTGGGCCGCGAAGGAACAAACTTATCGATCTGTGCGTTTGCACACACCGCCCATACCATTGATAGTATCAGTACTATTTTCTTCATGAAATCAGCGACCGAAAATTATTTCGTCAGGTAATTCGTTCTTGTCTACTTTTCTGTCGAAAGGAAAATGGGTATGCAGGGCTTCACCCACCTGTACCACACATTCTGCAATGCCTTTGGCATAATCGGCATGATTGAATTGTATAAGCATTTCCTGTACAGCTTTTGTCCAATAAGCATTCCCGACCTTCTGATGGATACCTTCATCCCCAAAAATGGCCAGTTGTTTATCTTTTAATGCAGCATAGATCAGTACAGCATTGCGTTGCTCTGTCTGTTGCATTTTTAAGCCATAGAATATTTCCATCGCCCTGTCAATAGCATCCACCCAGCTGCAGCGGCTTTCCACAAATACCCTTACCTCTCCGCTTGTTTGCTCTTCAGCATGGCGAATTGCCTTTACAATGATCCTGTTCTCTTCTTCGCTGAGAAGAGATTTTTTCTTTTGCCAGAAAAATAGGTTCACAGTAATTTGTTTGTGTTAGTTGCTAAAATCGACTTTGGTATCTTCTGATCCTTCCGGTGCTTTATAGTTTTCCTTTTGTTTATAGCCAAACATACTGGCTATAAGGTTACCCGGAAACCTTACCACACGCTGATTAAAGGAAGTGATAGCACTGTTCCAGTCGTTTAACGCCACCGTCACCCGGTTCTCGGTGCCTTCCACCTGTGCCTGCAGATCACGATAAAGATCAGTTGCTTTCAATGTGGGATAAGCTTCAATATTAATATTCAGTGCTGAACGGCCGATCGCATTCAGTTGTTTGTCGGCTTCTGCCACTTGCTGAGGTGTGGAAGATTCTGTAATATTCGGAACCCTTGATCTCATTTGAACGATCTTGATGAGTGTGGTATCCTCATTTCTTGCCGCACCTTTGATGGTGTTCACCACATTCTCATACAATTTTGCTTTCCGGTTATACTGGGTCTGTACCTGTCCCCATTTTCCCTTGATATCTGTTTCACCACTTGCCAATCCATTACGGACATTACATCCCCAAACAAAAAAGATAAGTACAAACGCTGCTATTACCAGCAGCATGATATTACGTGTTCCTTTCATTGTTGTAAATTTTATGAGGTCGAAATTAGCATTTTTGTAATTCTCCCGCCCTTTTTTTCCGGGCGTTAACCGACGGGCAATCACTGACTTAAGGTTAAACCGGGAGCGGCATGATTTTAGCCCTTAAATTGTGCCATTTGCCGGTAAAACCACGGCATGCACCGATACTATGAGATATACCTTATTCCTCCTGCTTGTAGCCTCTTTAGGCCTTTCGCAGTGCAAAAAATCAAGTTCCAATCCTGACCCAATCGACAACACCCCGGTGGTGATAAAAGATTCTGCGATCGTACTTGGGTTAAACTATCCCTGGGAGATTCTCTGGGGGCCCGATAATTTTATCTGGATGACAGAACGCGGAGGTAAGATCAGTCGTGTAAACCCGGCCACCGGGGCCGTTTCGTTATTACATACGATTACTGAAGTGGTAACCAATGGTGAAGGTGGTTTATTGGGTATGGTACTGCATCCTAATTTCCCCACCACTCCCCATGTATTTGTAGTCTACAATTATAATTCCGGCAGCTACCGGGAGAAAGTGGTGCGTTTTACGTATACAGGTACGGCATTAAACACTCCCACAACGATCATTGAAAATATTCCTGCCTCTTCTATACATAATGGAAGCCGGTTGGTGATTACTCCCGACCTTAAACTTTTCATCAGCACCGGTGATGCGGCTAATACTTCTTATCCGCAAACCACTTCTTCGCTGGCAGGTAAAATACTAAGATTAAATTTGGATGGATCTGTGCCTGCAGATAACCCGGTGGCCGGAAATCCTTACTGGAGCTGGGGACACCGCAACCCGCAAGGTTTGGTATTTGCCAATAATATTCTCTATAGTTCCGAGCATGGGCCCAGCACGGATGATGAGGTGAACATTATAGAAAAAGGCAGGAATTATGGCTGGCCGGATGTGCCCGGTTTTTGCGATCCCGGAGGTGAGCAAACTTTTTGCAACACCTTCAATGTAAAGGAGCCTTTGAAAGCATGGACCCCGACAGTGGCTACCTGCGGCCTGGACTATTACAATCATAACCTGATCCCTCAATGGAAAAACTCCTTGTTACTGGTAGCCCTGAAGGAATCGAGGATGTATCAAATGAAACTCGACGATACCTATAAAACCGTTACCGGCACCACTGAATACTTTGTCAATAAATATGGGAGAATGCGGGACCTGTGTATCTCACCGGAGGGCAAAGTATATATCTGCACCAGCAATGGCGGTAATAATGACCGGATCGTGGAAGTGGGCAAGCAATAATTTCTTAGTCTGCCTTACGGATACATACAAACTGGTAAGTGTCTACCTTCTGCACATTATAATAGGCCCCTGTGTACCAGTATTTGCTTACCGCTGTGGTTCCGCTGGCTTCGGTGGAGGTCCAGATCGTGCCTCTTTCTTCCACATTGAATTTATCCTTGAAAGCATAGATAGCATCTGATTCATCTTTAGAGGGAAGATACCAGTCATCTTTTCCACCAAAAGAGGCTTCATTACAAAGTTTAGCGGCATAGGGCTTTCCTTCAAACCCGCTGTTATTTCCTACTGCTGTTACAATAGCAGATGTGTTAGTGGCCCCGTTGGATTCACTTTTGGCTGCATCGGCGGCGATTTCTTCATAGCCGCCCCACATCACTTTTCCTTTGGAAGTCATATCCAATACTTCATATTTTTTCCCGTTGTGCTGGATGGGTATGATTTTTTGTGCCTGGCAAAAATATCCTGCAGAGATAGCCAGGAGAAGGAGTAGTTGTTTCATGTTTTGAGGTTTTTGATTTAGGTAGTACTTACAAAAAAAATGGCCCTTCAAAGCGTTTTCACTTTTCAGAGCCTTCTGGTTTTAAAGATATTTGTTTTCCGGGAAACAAGCAGCCTGCCCGAAAATTAATTAAGATTGAACAGCGGCAATACCCGGCAATGTTTTTCCTTCGAAATATTCAAGCATGGCGCCGCCGCCGGTGGATACATAGCTTACTTTATCAGCAAAGCCAAACTGGTTCACAGCAGCTACCGAATCGCCCCCGCCAACAAGTGAGAAAGAACCTTTCTGCGTAGCTTCAGCAATGGCAATGGCGACTGTTTTGGTGCCGTGCTGGAATTTAGGCATTTCAAACACGCCCATGGGGCCGTTCCATAAAATGGTTTTGGACCTTTTGATCACGTTTGAAAATTGCTCGCAGGCATTAGGGCCAATATCGAGCCCCATCCATCCATCGGGTATATTATTGCTGGGTGCTGCGGAAGTTTGTGCGTCGGCAGCAAATTTATCAGCGATAACAGAATCGGAAGGCAGGTGTATGCAAACGTTCTTTTCTTTTGCTTTTTTCAGGATATCGGTGGCCGTGCCGAGCCTTTCTTCTTCACAAAGAGAATTACCGATCTTACCTCCTTCTGCTTTCATAAAAGTATAGGCCATACCTCCCCCGATGATAATATCGGTTGCCCGTTCCAGTAAGTTTTCGATGATCAGGATCTTATCACTCACTTTAGCACCGCCGATGATGGCCACAAATGGTTTTTCGGCCTGATGCAATACTTTTTCAGCACTGCTTACTTCGCCTTCCATCAGCAACCCGAACATTCTTTTTTCCAATGGGAAGAATTGCGCAATTACTGCAGTAGAAGCATGAGCCCGGTGAGCGGTACCGAATGCATCGTTTACCCACACATCACCCAACTGAGATAATTTTTGTGCAAATTTCGCATCACCTTTCTCTTCTTCTTTGTAAAACCGGAGATTTTCGAGCAGCAGCACTTCGCCGGGACGCATCATACCGGATGTGAGATAGGCCTGCTCACCGATACAATCATTGGCAAACAAAACAGTGACGCCGCCCAGGAGCTCACCCAGACGTTGAATAAGATGTTTTAAAGAATATTTTTCCGTGGGCCCGTCTTTGGGGCGGCCCAGGTGGCTCATGAGGATCACTTTGCCCCCGTCGGCGATGATCTTTTTAATGGTTGGAACAGCCGCTTTCATCCGTGTATCGTCGGTGATCTCAAATTTATCGTTCAATGGAACATTAAAGTCCACCCGTACCAGCGCTTTCTGATCTTTAAAATTGTATGCCGAAAACTTTGACATATTGCTGTTTTTAGAATGAAAAGATTATAACTAGCTTTTCTTTTTTAATTCTGCTTCCCTGAATTGCACATAACCTGCTACAGTGGCCATTACATCATCGGTTACATCCTTTCCTCCTTTCAGGTTGGTTAGAATACTCCCGATGGTATATTTTGGGCCGAAGGGGAAGCCCCACCAACCCAACAATAAAGAAAGAACTGTATAAGGTAAGCCTTTAAGGGCGGTGCTGGTGCCGGAACGTACAAGGTACACACCGGAAGTCCTTTTAAAAGTAACAACAATCAACGAAATAGTCCAGGCAAAAAATATGAACCTGGCCCCATTATCGGCCTCCCGCTGCAGGTCACCAGCAGTGAGACCATCAATATTCTTGATCCTCATGTATCGGTATTAAAAAAATACCGCAACAACTTACTCAAGATTAAGCGTTGCGGTATTATAATATCAATGAAATTCTTTATTTACTGATCAGTTTTGCGAAATAGTTTACGGTCCTTACCAGCTGGCTTACATAGCTCATTTCATTATCGTACCAGCTAACCGTTCTGACTATTTGTGTATCTCCTACGGTTTGCACTTTTGTTTGTGTGGCATCAAATAAAGAGCCATAGCTGATACCGATGATATCACTGCTCACGATCTCGTCTTCGGTATATCCAAAACTTTCATTGCTGGCGGCTTTCATCGATGCGTTTATTTCTTCCGCGGTTGTTTTTTTGCCGAGGATCGCTGTTACTTCTGTAAGCGAGCCTGTTAAAGTGGGTACTCGTTGAGCGGATCCATCCAGTTTACCTTTCAGGTTAGGAAGCACCAGGCCGATGGCTTTGGCAGCGCCGGTACTGTTGGGAACGATATTTTGTGCGGCCGCTCTTGCCCTGCGCAGGTCGCCTTTGGGGTGTGGGGCATCCTGTGTGTTCTGATCGTTCGTGTAGGCATGCACGGTAGTCATCAGGCCGTTGACGATACCAAATTTTTCATCGAGCACCTGTGCCATCGGTGCCAGGCAGTTGGTGGTACAACTGGCGCAACTGATGATGGTTTCGCTGCCGTCGAGTATGTTATGGTTCACATTAAATACGATGGTCTTCAGGTCGCCGGTAGCGGGTGCAGAGATCACTACTTTACGGGCGCCGGCAGTAAGATGGGCTTCTGCTTTTGCTTTATCGGTAAAGAAGCCGGTACATTCCAGCACTACGTCCACTCCATGGTCTTTCCAGGGAATTTGCGCGGGGTCTTTCTGAGCATAAATTTTAACTTCATCGCCATTGACCACGATGGAGTTATCTGTTGATTTTACATCAGCATCGAAACGGCCCTGTGCGCTGTCATACTTTAACAGGTGGGCTAATACTTTAGGGCTGGTGAGGTCATTGATAGCGACTACATCAATTCCCTGCATTTTGTAAATCTGGCGATACACCAAACGGCCGATCCGACCAAAGCCATTGATAGCAACTTTTACTGTGCTCATACTTGAATTTTTTTTTTTGATTTTACGGTCCGGTTTCGCCGAAGCTTCGCCGGATGAGTGTGCAAAGTTAGTGAAACTGCGGGTGTTAAACCGTATCAGATTTCCTGAAAAAATGGGGTTCACGCATGTGTGCACAAGAACCAAACCGGCCCCGGCAGCATACCCCGCGATTAAGTAGTTGGTGTTCCTTTATCTATGTTCAGCAATTATTCCGTAAAAGGTTTGCCTTCCTTGATCAGTTCCCTGTGAATACCATCTACAATATCAGAAAGATATATCGTGAGAACGGGTTCACCAGGTGGTTCAGGCGGGGCGTTCAGCTCACCACAATCCATTAGTTCTTCGTGTACCATTTCTCTCACCCTGCCCGGGTTCCTTTTTCGGAACAACAGTTGTTCGTGGTAAGCTTCAGCAGCTTTTATGGCTGCATATTGTATAACATTCACAATATTCCCGCCACTGAGTTCATATTTTTTAACAGCTTCGGGTATGTTGAGTTCTTTTTCAACGCTACTCAGATAAGGAGGTGATGGCCGCTGACGGAGATACCTGATTCCTTTTGGTAAAGATTTTTCCCAGATAAGGGCCCGATGCTCTTCATCAGGGAATGGAAACCGAAGCATACTGTTGAAGCGACGGATAAATGATTCATCAATATTGGTTTTCATATTAGAAGCCATGATAATCAATCCGTTATAATCTTCAATACGTTGAAGCAGGTATGAGACTTCCTGGTTGGCATATTTGTCGTGAGCATCGCGGATGCTGGTACGTTTTCCGAAGATTGCGTCTGCTTCATCAAAAAACAGGATCCATCCTTTATCTTCTGCTCTTGCAAAAAGTTGTTCGAGATTTTTTTCTGTCTCACCAATGTATTTAGATACCACCATGGAAAGATCGATCCGGTAAACTGGTTTGCCGGTTATATTGCCGAGCAATCCCGCGGTAAAAGTTTTACCCGTGCCCGGCGGACCATAGAATAATGTGCGAAAGCCTTTTTTCAACCGTTTGCTCATGCCCATTTTTTCGGTCAGTTCTTCGTTATACCAAATCCAACTGAGTATCATGCTGATCTGGTCTTCGAGTTCTTCGTTGATGACAAGATCATCCCAGGTAAGTTCTGTTTCGATTTGTCTGGCCGGGAAGTTCAGGCTGAAATCCGGAGGCACTACTTCACCGAATATAATCTTATCCAAATGATCTTCGGCCATGATGAGCCTGCCGCTCATGACAGGCTCACCCTTTTCAAGATCATCCAGCCATACAATTTTCTTTTTCGAAAAAAAGTGATCAGCCTGGAATAATCGCTGGATTTGAATCCTTCTGTCAAAATCGTTTTCCGCCAGCATGAAAAAAACACTTTCACCTGTTGGACAAAAACCACGGAAGTCTTTGCCCCTTGTAAATCCCAGTTGCGGGTACTGACCGGGTTTTTCGATATGCTTCATGATTACTTCGTCATAAAAGTGCGGGTAAATATGCGGTACTAAGGAGATGAGTAAAATCCATTTTTCATCATTACTTAAGGTTGTCCTTGTGGCCCTGTGTTTTGTTTTCATCTTCCTTTCCGTCTGCAATATTTTCTCCCGGTGCAGCGAGAGAACAGCATGCCCGCCGTCATCATCTGTATCATCTTCATGGGCCTTTTCAATCATTGTATCTGCGATAGCTGATTCAAGAAGCCGGTCATTTATTTCATCGACAAAAACTGAAAAATTTTGCGACAGGGTATAACCGCATCCTTTCCAATCGGGAACGGTTGGTACTTTCACTCCACCGTAATTTTTATTAGCCAGTTGACGCAGTCTCTCAGAAAGAAATTCCGTCAATAATATGATCAGCGGTTCATCTGCCGGGAAAATTTGCGAATCGTAAGTTCTTTGTTGCATAACTGGTGTTTTAATAACGGGTAAAGGTTTCATATCTTCCTGTTTTCCTTTTTCCTCTTCCTGTTCTTGCTGTGCTTTCTTATGGTCCGTATCTGTAGTTAACTGCCCCGATGGAGTGCGATTTTTCCCTTTTGAAAAAAATTGCCTGATTTTTTTAAAGCACATAACTATAAATTATGAATTGGCCTGGCCCGGGTCTTTTTTTATTTCATCGTCATCTTTTTCCTCCGTCGTTTCTGATACCGGCGCAGCAGACACACTGCCCACCCTCTGATTTTTGGAAGAATCGCTGCTGCCTGTTTGCTGAATGACATGCGTCAGCTCATGTGCCAGCAAAAATTTTCCTGCCAAACTATCCGGGTCAAATTTTCCTTCATTAAAATAAATGTCTTTGCCATGCGTGAAAGCCCGGGCCTGTAATTCCTGGTTCATATCGGCTGCCTCACTGTTTTTGTGGATACGCACATCTTCGAAGCTGACTCCAAAGGAGTTGTTCATCTCCTGCAAAGTTTTACCTGGCAATGCTTCGCCTTTGCCGGCAGCATCTTCAATGCGGGTGGACAAGCCGGAAGACATACCTGTACCTGCTTCTCCTTTTTTCTGTACCTGTCCCGGTTTCTTTTTCTCCTCTTCCTTAGCAGGGTCATCTTTCTTCTGGAGCCCTTTTAATTTCTCTTTTTCCTTGTCCTCCTTTGCCGGTCCTTTCTTCTGCACTTTTTTATCTTTTTCCTTGTCGGGCTGGCCCATAGGTTTCTCCTGTATTTCCTTATCCTTTTGCATCCGGGCATCATTGGTTCCCAGTTTTTCATCTTCTGCCGAAGTGGAAAGGCGCTGCACGCCTGTGATCTTCTCGGTGGCCGTAACAGGCTTCTGCGATGTTTTGTTCACAACCGCATCGGCTGCTGCGTCAGCTTCCTTCTCGTGCTTATCGCCGGGCTCATTTACATCCAGTTTTGTTTGAAAAAAAGAATTCGCATCATGTTCGTTTGCTGCATCATTTTGTTTGTCGAAGAAGGCATCTTTCTTGCCTTCATCGTGACCGTGCGCATTTCGCTGGCGGTAAACCCTGGAAGAATATGACATGGTAAATAGTTTAGGTTTAATGCAATATTGTTTCCGGTACTGAAGCTGTGACCCCGATACCTGTTACGGGCGTCAGCGCTTCTAAAAATTCAACTGCAAGATCATTGTAATCTGCGGCCCCGGCAGAGTTAGCTGCATAGGTGAAAATATCCTCTCCTCTTTTTTGTGCCGCCGCCAACCTGATATCTGTATGAATAAATGTTCTGAACAGTTTTTGCGGCTGGCTTCTTTCGAGCCATTCTTTTATTTCCCGGTTCATTTTTTTGCGGGGACTAAAGCGGGTGAAAAGGAACCCCAGCACTTCCACGGGTACATCCAGCATTTCCTTCATCGACTGCAGCAGGCTGAGAAAGCTCTCCACTCCTTTTTGGGGAAGAAATTCACCCTGTAAGGGAATCAATACATAATCGCTGGCCACCAATGCATTTACCGTGAGCATTCCAAAAGAGGGCGGGCAGTCAATGAAAATAAAATCATACTGCCCTTGCAGTGATGGAAGCATCCTGTTGCGCAGCGTGTATTCCCGTGCAAACTTGCTGACGAGTTCCAGTTCAGCATTTGCCAGTTCAATTGAAGAAGGCACCAGGTGCAAGCCCGATCGTGTTTGGCGGATAGCGGCAGCGAGATCGCTTTTCTGGCCGCTGATCTCTTTTTTATATTCTGCATAAAAATTGGGTGCAGTTTCTTCTTCCACCCCAAGCGAACAGGTAAGGTTACATTGCGGATCAGAATCGATCAGCAGTACTGAGTAGCCCCTGCGCCTGAGCGCAGCGGCCAGGTTCAGCGTGGTGGTGGTTTTTGCAGTGCCTCCTTTGAGTGTGGCGATGGATATTACAGGCATAGGTTTAGGGGTTTATAATTTCAAATAGATATGTATGCTGGATATAAGAGAGATTATATCTTATATATTTTTTTCAACCCCTCACCGAAAAATTCATTATCACCAGTAAGGAGTAATCCCTTACACTCGCTGATGAGCATTCCTTGTACTATATCAAGCATTTCCCAGCAATCATCTGATAATTCCAACCGGTTAATTGTAATCGTATATATCCTGCATACATCGTTTAGAAAAGTTTCTATTCTTTTTTTAGTTGCATTTACTTTTGACAACTCTAGAACAAATTTCATTTGCCTGATCCGCTCTTCACCTACTATGTCCGGATCCGAGGTTGATATGAGTATAGGAGCTTTACCCACTTCATAAGTAATAGCAATCGTCCAATTTGAATTACCTGCCTTATCAATAATTATCTCCGGAGTACCTTTTAGCAAGCTCCCGTCTTTTATATATGACACTACACTTTCGGGGAGTATCGCTTCACATTTATGACAGAATATCCACATTAAATATTTTGTATCAGTAATTGGGATCTTCATGATTTTATTTCCTATTTATTTTTTACTAAAATGTTCTGCTGCTTGGCGCATCCGCTTTGCTTCCTTTTGTATAAGTTACCCTATTAGCCGGGTTAGCGCTATCTACAAAGGTAATTGTATCGTTTTGACCCATTGCGTCGATCTCTTCCTGTATTTTGATTCTTTCCCTGCTTTCAGGAATTTTGTCCTTCAACATTTTTCCTACTTCAAAATAATCTTTTCCACCCTTAGGATTAGGCGTTGGACTTACCCCATCGGGGTATCTTGATCCAAGCTTAATATTTTCCGCAATAATGATACCTTCTCCCTGAAGCGCATCTTTGGCAGAAACTTGTGCCGGACCTCCCCTCCTCCCTGGCCTTCCTCCTGAAGCAGTCGGATTAAAATACCGTTGCATCCAAACTTCCGGAGACAGTATATCACTTTGTTTTGCCCCCTCTAGAAACTTATCATAAACATATCTCTGATAACGCCATTTTGCTGCATTCGGTGCATCCACAGGTGGCTTTTCACCCACTGGTGGTTTAGGTGGCCATGGTACTGCTTCGGGCGGTTCTACCACTGATGCTTTGGGGGGTGTGTCAGGTGTTTTTGATTTCCTAGGTGCAGGTGCTGGATCCGCAGGCGGTGTTACGGATTTTGGTGCAGATGGCTGAGCCGGAGCTGGTACAGTATCCGCAGGCGGTATTATTGATTTTGGTGCAGATGGCTGGGCTGGAGCAGGAACAGGATCCGCAGGCGGTGTTACTGATTTTGGTGAAGATGGCTGGGCTGGAGCAGGAACAGGAGGTGTATCCACCGGTGCAGGTACAGGATCGGGTATGCTGCCCGGAGCAGGGGCTTTTCCAAAATAGTCAAAGGCGCCTTTGGCTGTTGCCAAAAATGTGAGGATACCTGTTGTGCAGCCAAAAGCACGGCCAAAAGCACTTTGATTCAGTTTATCGCCTGTCAGTAAAGATTCATCCGTAACACATTCGATCAATGCACCAATACCAATCGTGTCAAGCAATGAAACACCCAGTATCTTGAAGAAACCAACCTTACCTTTTGCTTCTTTTATCCGATGTCTTAACGAGTTGATAAAGCCAGCAAGAAGCAAACCTCCTACAATAATTGCTGTAGCAGCTTTTATTGATAATGCGATACCTGCTGCACCCGCAACAGCTACAAGACCTGCAGCTGCATAAGGTAATAAAAGGATTACTCCTACCACCAACACTGCACCTACTACGACACCCAAAATCGCCTGTAACCACCCGGGCATGCTCGAGCCTGAGTCCTTATTATCGGCCTTATCTGCCAGATTACCCGAAACATTAACTACTCCTCCACCACCATATGATACCTTTTGTGGTGGATGTTTGGCCATATAGTCATTAGCATTCTTATCAGCCGCATCCAGGAATTTCATTATCTCCACAAATTGTTTGGCAGGAGTGGTATAAGGACGTAAAAAAGTGATAGGTGGTAATGGACTGTCGAAATACTCTAATTGAATCGGCATACTGGTCAGGTCGCTTATACTGGTATTCTCCCCAAAAGAATCGGCTTCAAACCCGTAACCAAACTTATCTCCTCTTCCGTAAATGGTCCAATGGAATTTTACACGGTTGGCTTTATAACCAAGTATAGCATTGGCAGGTATCGGGATTGCGCTAAAACGAATTGCATCCAGCCATTTTTCAGGCGTAAAATATCCATCCGCGCTGACAACAATAATGAGTTTGCGATTATTTGAATCAGAATATTCGATTCTTTGGGCATAATGTACCTGCACCGGATAAGCGATCTTACTGTATGTTGCCGGGTCAGGAAGAACAATCCCCTCATAAGTCGGTATCCATTTATAGGTAGTGAAATCGTATTCTGCTTTTAAGTTGGTATCTGATTTTATTGAACCAAAAACACTTTTCACCTCAGCTCCTGAAGAAAAGACCACCTGGTTAGCCAGGTCTTTGCCTGATGGCGAAACAAAAGGTGGTGCTATTCGGCTATCTATTTTACTTTCAGTAACACCTATAATGGCCCCCAGATCACTTTGAAATTGTTTTAAATAACTTTCCCACGGTTCCCCGCCCGATTCCATCTTGAAAGGCAGCCAATCACCCGGTTTCACAACATCCGGAGATACTCCACCTGAGTAGGAACCTTGTGATCCTGTAATTGTTATTGGATTGGATGGTTTTAAAATAATGGGTGAACTGCCCGGTGGCGGGTTACCAGATGTTACAATTGGTATACTACCCGGTTTAGCCTGGGTTTTTCCGGCTGGGGGTGGTCCCTTTTGCGGATCCCGTTGAACCTTATGTGTATTAGTTTCACCATCTTCCTGTTGCACCACATGTGCCAGCTCATGTGCGAGCAGGTGTTTTCCTGCCGTACTTTCCGTATCATATTTATCACGGTTGAAATAAATATCTTTTCCATGTGTGAATGCTTTTGCATTCAAGGCATCACTCAGTGAAGCTGCGCTGGCATCACTATGAATGTTGACATCCGACAGATCGGCGCCCATTGCGGTTCCCATTTCCTGTTGTGTTTCTGCCGGTAAGGATTCTCCTTTACCCGAAGAAGATTCGATAGAAGATTCTACATGGGGTGTTACAACAGGCGTGGATCCCGGTATGCCCTGGCGCTGCAGGTGGGCCGCTTCTTCATTCTCACTTTCAAATATAGGTTTACGCTGAACCGATGAACCCTGTTGACTGGATTGCAACCTGAGTTCTTCCCGCAATAACGGGGTCGCTGTTTTATCGTAGAAAGTATACCAGTGTCTTTCGTATTCATCCACGACTGCCAGTTTGCTGGCAAGTGATGCTTTAGAATTGAGCAGGTCGTTCTTCATCTTATCGAAAGCTTCTGATGATACGCCCATGATGGAAAAACGAACCGTCTTTGTAATAAATTCATTCAATTCAGCATTTTTCCCTTTGAATTTATTTTCCACATCCCGGGCATGAGCAAATACATTATGGCTCACATTCCCTGCAAGGCGTTTGCGCACATCCTGTTCAATGGCATCCTGTATCCGCTGGCGGGCAATATCTTCTTCTGCTGGTTTTTGTTTTTGGTTATCGTTGAAAACACCTTCCATCAGTTCTTTGCCTTTATCGGCGCTGAATTCCGGTTTCTCCACCTGTATCTGCTCCAATGACGGTAAGATCACTTTTCCTTTATCATCAAATTTCACAGGCACAGTAATTTTAAATCCACCCAGGTTACTGAGGTCTACCGAACCTTCTGCCAGTTGCTTTTTCCACTCCCATATATTCACTTTGGAGAAGAAGAGATCGAGATATACACCAATGACACCGGTGAGGCTGAATTTAGCTGTCGGCTTCACGCTGATCTCAGCATCGAGGCTTTTTAATACGAGTCCTTTATCCAAACTGAATTCTGTTTTCAGTCCTGCACCAATGTTGCCGGTAATTTCCAGCCCCGCAAAACCACTTACACCACCAGATACGACCAATGCAATGGCCTGTGCACCTATTTTCGCCGAAATTTCCATACCCACACCTGCGGTAGCCTTAGAATTTGCTTTAACATTCATACCGATGGTGGCCTGGTCCAGTTTTGTGATATCCGTTTCGGGGAGTGTAACATCACCAGAGATGGTCAATGGATCCCAGTTAAAATAGAATTTCACGCCGCCGCCGATCTCCAGGAAGATAGAGATCATCGGAACGCCGATAACGGGAATTTTGAGTGCAGGAAAGCCAACAGTTTTTTCTTTTTTGAACGGGTCCATCAATGGCGTTGGTACAAGTGTGGCTACTCCTGAAATAAATAATTCCCCTGTGGGCTTCACTACTGCTTTAAACTTACCCGTGACTTTATTTTCGATAAGTGTAACGGTGATTTCCCCTGTTCCATACATCACCAGTTTATCGCCTTTTGACTCCTGCAATACACCATTCGCTACGGCCGCATTGGTAACACCGATCAGTACTTTCACATCCACTCGTCCTTTCTTGTATTTAAAGTCGGCTGCCGCTTTAAACACATCTGTTTTACTATCGTAGGAAATAGTAAATTGCGCATCCAGTTCTTTCGGCATTTTGGGAATATCGGGAGAAGCAGTGCCCCCCAGGGTGAGATTAAATTCCGTATTATCCTTAGTAATACCAACTGTCAGGCTGCCACTTTTGATGCCGGGCATTTTTTTGAGCTTCGCATCACCTTTTACGCTGAAATTTCCTTTGGTGTCTATCGTTGCATCCAGTGTTACATCGTCAATGCCGGGAACATCCAGCTTGGCCTTACCTTTTGCAGTGATCTTTTCTTCTGCATATTTAACAGTGAGGTTTGCGTTTTCAATGCCTTTGAAGTTGCCTTTTTTCACGATCAACTCACCTCCAATTGTCCATTTCTTATCCCTGTATTCGAAACTCACATTTGATCCTTCAAATTTTTTACTGTCAAAGTCAAATTTTCCTTTTACAACAAACCCATCCTTGGTGGCGCCAATACCTTTTACTGATCCCTTACCAAGGTTGGCAACTTCAAAATCTATGTTTCCTTCCACACCGAAACCGAATTCTGTACTTGCAAATATGCCCAGGCTGATATCCGTTACTTTAAATGGTTTGGGAAAACTTTTGACATCGCCCAATGAGAAAGTCTTACTGATCATGATGTTTTTGCCCGACATACTCAGGTCTATTTCTGCTCCCGCAAGCAGCGGAAGATCTGTCTTTATTCTTCCACGCATCACTATTCCCAATTTTTCATCCAGCCTGAATTCATCGATGACGACAGGGCTCAGACCTTCCACCCGCAGCAAGTCGCCGATAGCCCTCTGATCTTTTGTAAATGTCAGATACCCGGTGTTTAACAACCCAGGCGTTTTATTAAATCCAATTTTAAATGCATCGCTGGCTTTCAGTGAATCTGTAAAATCATTTCTAAGTTGAACACTCAGCGAACCGAATGCCTTGCCATCTGCTGCACCGGGATTATGTGTGCAGGCAGTCAAGTCTATTCCCGGCAACCAATTACTGATCTTGCCCGGGAATGGAATGGGTATTCGTAA
The DNA here is from genome assembly GCA_964606155.1 of uncultured Chitinophaga sp. GTDB lineage: Bacteria > Bacteroidota > Bacteroidia > Chitinophagales > Chitinophagaceae > JJ008. Next base: position 25,781 of record CAZSGD010000014.1, read on the forward strand.
CGGACTTCCGCTTCGTTCATTCACATAAATAACCAGTTCATTGGCCGTACCCTGCGATTTAGCGATCTCTTCGGCCGTCATCCCTCTCAGGTGGTTCAAATGCAAGCCATCTTCGATATCTTTTCTTTTCCAATAAACTTTTCCATCTCCTTTATAGGAAAGGTCCCATTTATCAATTGCCCCAAAAGTGACGATGTATGTATCGGACACAACTTCGGCAGTGGGTACGGAGGGCACACCCGCTAACTTAAATTCATTTAAAGCAACCTTAATTCTGTTTAATCTTTCGTTCTTGATATTATTACCGGAAGTACCATTGGCCAGTGAATCCGCCAATTCGTAATTATTCATTTCATCAGCACCGCCTAACTGCATTTCAAGAATATGGTCTACTTCGTGAATATTCTTATTACCAGTACGGTTCCATTCAGGTATATAACAATAGGCCTGTATCTGCTCTTTTGTCCCAAATAAGCGATATTCCGTTTGTTTAGACTTAAGGAAATAAACATCTCCTGCCGGCTTTTGAATACCATTAAGGAATGCCGCCACTTTTGCGTTGGTGGCACTTTTCACACCATCTTCCCAGTTCTTAACCTGCTTAGTAGGTGGGCGTCCTTTGAGTGTATACAAGGGCCACTTAAATTTATCCTCGTTCCTTTTTTTAAAATCAGGCAAACTGATCTTACTTAATTTCAATGTAGGCGGGCTCCCGTTAGGAATAAACTCATTTCCGTTAAGTATATAAGGAGGGCCAGTAAGTACAGTACCTGGGACTGGTGTGGTTGTGGTTGTGGATGGCGTTGTTCCATTTCGCTGGATCTTTTTTGTATTTACGCCGCCTGTTTGCTGGATCGTATGTGTCAGCTCATGCGCCAGCAAATGTTTGCCGGCTGTATCATTTGCTGAATACTTTCCCTGTCCAAAATAAATATCGTTGCCATGCGTAAAAGCCTGTGCATTCAATTCTTTATTCATGGCTGCAGCCTGCTGATCGGTATGCACTCGTACATGACTGAAATCCCTTCCAAAAGCTGAACTCATAGACGAGTTTGTTTCAGGGGAAAGTGGTGATCCACTGCCACTGCTGGAATTTAGTCCCGCCACCACTGATGCCGGTGCAGGCGCAGCTGTTCCATCACTCTTGCGTTGCAATTTTTTGTCTTCCTTCTCACAATGATCACATTTCATTTGCAATGTTTCTTCTTCCGGCTCTTCATTGCTCTCGAAGATGGGTTTACGCTGAAGACCGCTGTGTTTTTTATCCTTTTCTTTCTCCTGTTGCTTTTCTCCTTCCTCACATTCAGAACATTTGGTTTGCAGCAGTGGTGTGACAGATGGTTTCGTCTGTACGGACGATAAGTGACCCGGCGTTGCAGGCCGTGTATTCATATTATGAACGACAGCGTCTGCAACACTATCGGCTTCCTTCTCATACTTATCATCAGACGGGCCGACGGTGAGTTTAGTTTGAACAGCTTTGTCTTGCGCACAACCGCTGAAAAAAGGCTCTTCTGCATGATCGCCATAATCATCCGCACCCTCTTTTGAGAAAAATGGGGCGTTTGATCTGGCATTGGCCGCTGATGATTTAAGTTCAGCAGTTTTCATGGTCTATGATAGAAAAAAGCCATAATATGATTGAATTTTTATCTCCATTCCACTTTCAGGATCCGGGGCATCCACGGCAGCTTAATGGTACCGATACCCCAGGGCAAGTGATCCAGTAATACATCGACGGTGGTTGATTCGACCTGTAGCCGCAGGTCATTATCCTTCATGATAAGTTTACCATTCCGGAGCAGGAATTGTTCCGCCAAACCTTCCTTCGAAGTATTTTTCAGAATAGGCCACTCGCCTATCACTGTGTCCAGCAAACCGGCAGCCATTCCTGTTTCTTCCTGTGTGATGGGAATGCCGGGATCGACTGGGTCATTTACCGGGTAGCCACATAGTATTTTATGTATTGTCAGTTCATGTTCCTGCGGGTCTGTTTTACCGGTAGCCATCCAATACAATAAGATCATGGCCTTTTGTTGTGCCCGGCGGTCTGCGAATTGAACACCATTCCATACAGCAGTGTACTGAAAGAAGCGCTGGAGAAAAGGATGCAGCAATACCAGGCCTGCGTGACCAATGAATAATCCTTCCCCAGGAAGCACCGGTTTCTTCTCTTTGTCCGTCGCGGTGGCAAGTCGCTCCTCTTTTGGCTTTTCATCAAGTCTTCTTTTCTTAATTTCCTTGCCAAGCGCAGTAGCAAAATTTTTCAACCCCTCATCAGCATTTATTCTCTTTAGCAGTTGTTGTAAATCTGCCTGGGGCAATGAACCGAATACAGCGTTTTCAATCACTTCCTTTTCCGTACTGTTTGTTTTACCTGCCGCCCATAATAAAACCTGCTCCCAGGTGTTCCGGCTATTTTCCTGTACAGCAGAAATATTTTTCGCTGTTTTCTTTCCCGCCAGGAGCTGATGAATATTGCCGATAAAATTATCCAGCCCTGATTGTTTTTTCGCGGTAAGCACTTCTACTAAATGAACGAGAAAAACGGGGGAATGTACCCTTGCGATCCTGCTTACAGCTTTCCTGTTGTTGTTGATAAGCAGACGAAGTTTTTCAATGGCCTTGCTATCTCCTGCGAATCCTTCCAGCACATGATTGAACCAGGCCGCATCCGTTTGAATGGTATTCCATGGCAGGTAACCCCTTTCCATGTAATAAATCCATTGTTGTGAAATAGCTATGCCTGTATCCACAGGAAGATGTCTGGCCCGCTCCAACCGCACTTTGTCTTTCAGCTCTCTTGCCAACCGGGCCATCAGTAATTTCGCCCAGTCCTCTTTCTGGATATCCTTCATCGTAATGTCACCGAGGTCCACTTCCAGTTTATCGAGACAGATCATCCTGTCTCCCGGCGCTGCCATATCAAAAGTCTTTTCCAGGACGGGCATAATGGATGTATAGAAAAAATGGCTCAGGCGATGTTGCAGGCTGAACACCTCATCCGTTGAGTTTGTAATAATATCCAGTACTTGTGTTCTGATCACATGCTGCATAGGCTCAGTTAAAAAGTTGATGGACGAGGTTAGGTTGAACACAGGGGTTAGCTGCGAGAATGTCCTGCTCCTGCCAGGTATTGTAATCCGGCATCATTTTTTGTTCTTTTAGCTTTGCAAATATGTTCTTCACATTTTCAATATTCCTATCTATATCCTTGTTGAGAATTGACCTGTCGAGAAAATACCAACCGGATAATCTTATAAGTTGTTTCTGACATTTAACTGGAAGCTGGATTTTCTTTTCTCCTTTTTTAACCCCCTCCTGTTTTTTCATAACCATCTCCACCATTTCCTGGTATTTTGAAATAGTGGGGAATGATTCGTGAAGGAAGCTATACACATGCGCAGCAACGGCGCTATTTGTTTCGTTGACGATTATTCTCGCTTCTTCCCGGTAAGCAGCAAACCTTTCATCAATCGCCCGCCCTATTTCGATCTCCGTTAACCGCTGAGCTGATAAGCCCGTCATTTTTTTCCGTGCAAGAGCTTTTGCATATTTCCGCTGGGGCGGGCATACCGGCTGCCAGCAATAAAGACGATTGATCGTGTTTACATAATGATTGGAATCCTTTTCATTTGCTGTAGTAAAACCGCATGGATCTGGCATTACACCTGTTTCGCTACAAGGGTTACAATCGCTGCAATCAAAACAATGCCAGGGAACACCATCATGCCCGAACAGGAACCTGATCAGGTCACAAGGAGGATCACCATCGCCACACACCCGCTTACCGGCCAACCATCTTGTCCAGTTACGGTAAAGCGATTCGAAGCGGCAAAGGTCCTGTGGGGAAACCCACAACACCCGCAGCATAATATGGGAAGGCATTTCGCGGTATAGCACCTGTTCTACCCATTCACGGTTTTCTTTTTTACGGAACCTTTCGGGCCATGCCGGTAATAAGGCGGTAGCAATAAAAGAATAAGGATCTGCGCCGGGAACAAAACAATAGTTATTCGGATCGCCGCATTCATTCTGATCACAGGGATCATCGCCCGGGACCACCCATTCGAAAGCGCATTTCTTTTCATCATCGCATGGGTTGATCACACAATCGCAGTCGTTCCCCTTTCCTGCACAGTGCGGGCGCAGCAGGATATGCTCTACCAAATGCAGCCCTTCCGCATTCACCAGTTGCTTCGCCCTTTCCACCGCTTTACACACCATGCCGGGATGGGAATAACATTGCGGGTTGGTGGCAACAACTTCATTACAGCATTGCGAAAGGCCGCGGACATTTGCATGACCACGTACTATAGCTTGTTGGGAGATCCCGGCCTGTTGTTGCGAAGACTTTGTTACACGGAACTGGCCGTTATGTCCGTCACAGTCGCAAAAGAAGCGTATACCAAACGGCCCACATTCGCAATTGAACACAGGCAAGTAATGTTCCCTTTCTGCAAGACATTTCATTACTTTATAATAATAGTCCAGCGCTTCCTTGCAGGAGTCGAAGCAACATTCGCTCACCCACGATACACAACAGCAATCACATTCGTCTTCTTCATGTTTCTCTCCATACTTACCAGGATGCTTTTCGTTGTCATCAAAATCATGCTCACAGAAGCCCGGTAACTTTATCTCGACATAAAATTTGACAGGGTTACCCGGCATATCCAGCTCTGTTTTTACCACCGGGTAGTGATAGATCACAAAATCAACTGCTTTCTTTTCCGAAGCACTCAGTGCATTGTATCGCTGTATAGATTCAGCGGGCATACCTGCTGCCTGCTCTTCATAGCTTAAGCGGATGATATCACGGATATCCTCATGCGAAGTGCAGGGTGTTTTACCCTGCCTGTTGCTGCGGATCACCAATTGCTCCAGTTTATCTGTTATGCTTTCCCATAGCGGGTGCGTAGTCGTTTGCAATTCTCCCTGCCATTTTTTTGCCTGCTGAATCAGTCGTGCCATTGCTTTATCTCGTCTTTCCGGCGTTTCATACGTACAAGGGTGCATCAAACCCATATTGCCGCAGGCCACATTAAAAGTATAGCAGCAATCGTCTTGTCTGCGGTAAGTATTATAGCCGTTTTTCGATTGGGAAGTGCAGATAAATTTATGGACCCCTTCTTTACCCCAGGCTTCTGCACTGGTCCTGAAACGCCGGTTACTCACGGCCAGAATTTCCCGCAGGTACAACACCCACGCACAGGAATTATCACATTCACGATAGGTAATATGATAGTTACCCCTGTAACGTAAAAGAATGAGGAAGAAATTGAAATCTTTCAATGCTTCTGCAGGCGTTTCATACAATTGCGTGCTGATCCATTGCCCGTCCCCGGCATCTTTTCCTTTGAGAATAAAATAATAATACTCCTTTTCTTTATGCGTGCTGCAGCAATTTTCTTTTTCTTCTCCTGGCACAGTTTCGCAGGGAAAATATTGCTTGAACAGGTTATCCGTTTTACGGATCGTCCTGACGGGATAACTATTTGCCAGCAAGGCAAGCTTCTCGCGGGCGGCATCAATGTTATAAGAAAATAGCCGCATTGTTTCATCCGGGATGAATACCAGCGACATTTCATCGGTACAGCCAGTAGTTTGATGGATAAAATTCTCTTCAAAACTGATCAGGCTGCCATAGTTCCCTTCATCCGCAGCCAGTGTCAATATGTTTGCATACTCTTTTGTAAAAGCTGCCAGGGCCTCTTCTTCGGATATATAACCCCGGACGCTTTCAAACAAAACCAGGTCACCAGCCGACGATCTTATTTGGTAATGATACCATTTCGTACCGGCACGCCCTTCTCTTCGTTCACGGATGATAGTGCCGCCATAACATATTTCCAGACGGGCATCACCAGCAGAAAAATTACGGTGAACGTCTTTTATTTGTTTCGCCCTTTTCTTTTCATCTGTAAAATCACCATCGAGCTGATACCATGCATGGTAACCATCTTTTTTTACTAACCTGTACCCATAATCGCCCTGTGCGCTGACAGGATCCGGCTTGATCATTTTTTCCGATTCCGGCGACTCCGGTACCAGGTTGATCTCATTCAATACTCGTTTTAGTGCTATTAAATCTTCTGCCTGCCTTTTCTGTTCTGCAGGATCTGCTGCCGGCCCATTGAAAGTATGCACGGCAACCAGCCGGTCTTTTTCACGGATTTCCATTTCTCTGTCCTGCACAATTTCAATGCGGTAGGAAGCCGGAAGAGCAGCAACCTGAACAGCTTCATCATATGCTTCTTCAAACGTAGGATACTCACGGGCACTACGGAATCTGAAATCGCCGCCCTCGTGCCTGCCCAGCCAAAGCGTGTACTGAAACAGGTCTTCAATGGTGGAGTAATGGAGCGCATACACTCTTTTGCTGAAATACTCCGCGAGCCTGTCCATTTCCTTTTCTGCGCCATCCGCCGTACGCTGTTCCACTTTGTTCGTTGCAATTATCTTTCCATTATGCTTAATGCAGATATAATATTCATTTCTGCGGCTTTCTTCTTTAAAATAATTAGATCGGTCGCCCAGCAGGAATAATAGCCTGACCAGTTCTTCTTCCCGTGCAGTTTCCTCTGCAAATTCATTTTCTGAAATAAAAAGAAAAGTTTTTTGATCATCTCTTATTGCATATTGATTGATCTCCTGGTCTTCTCTTACATCCACCAAATTGGTGTGCGGATGCAACCCACTCACATCAAGAAAAAGATGATCCTTATCAGGGTTTGGAATAAAACGGGAAGACCGCGGCTCCGTCTCCGCATGCTCTGCAATCCAACTACCTGTATCAGCAAAATCTTTTAATAGCTCTGCCGATATTTTTAATTCCCTTTCGCGGTTAACCACCGGGTCTCTCCGATGCCAGCGGTTTCCTTTTGTTTGTTGCAGCATCAATTCATGTCGAAACTGGCTGGGAACAATATCTTCTTTTACCGGTGCGGGAGAAGAGAGCCGCATGAACTGCTTTGCCAATTTTTTTGCATCGCCTGCACTCAATTTGCCGGGATTACTGAAGGTAACATCAGCAGCCTTAATAGAAAGCCGATAACTATCTTCATCGCCTGTTTCGGCAACATAGTAATTCTTTTCTTCCTTCATGGTATCCAGCAGCAACTTCACCACCTCTTTCGCCTCATCAATGCTTTCAAAACTGTGCTCACTGGCAAACAATGTTTCCTTTTTCCAGTTAAGGTCAACAATGGATTGTTGTTCGTACTTTATCACCTCGAAGTGACAAAGGTTATTCTGCCCGTTGCCGTTGATGCCGAGGTAAGCACCGAATCTCTTTTCAAAACCGGAAATGTTCTTATTATTCCACCCGTTTACCTGGTAGTCGTAAGCTTTCCCTCTTGTGCTGCTCAATTCGGGATATGCCGCCAAAAATTCCTGCTTATATTTTATATTATTCCGCTGCAGTTGCTGGTTATCCAGTAAAGAATAGGATAAGAGCGCATAATCAGTAAAGGTTTCCGCGAATCTTGCCAGCAGGTGATCCAGGAAATCATTTCTACGCTGCAGGTATAATTTCTCGTTTTCCGTGATCAATTGCAGGTATTCCCAGTAATTGTTGGAAGCAGCAGTCACATGGAAGGAAAATCTCCCTGTTTTTTCGATAGTATAGCGGCGGTAGCTTTTCTCCGTGGCAAGCTGGTATTGCAATGACGCAGCTGCCAGTCTTGCATCGGCCTCCACTTTGTATTGTTCCTTGCCCAGCAATACGAAATCGCCGGAAGTGGAAACGAGGTAGAATAACCAACAACCTTTGCGGCTTTCCAGCACATATTCTGTATAGTTGCTGTTGACAAAATCTTCCCGCAACTGGCGAACGGCATCATCCCGGTCTGACTGGCACAGAAAATCGTATGGGCCCAGGTGTTTGGGAATGTCACAGTGGTCAATTTTACCTTCCCGTATAAAGCTCTCCAGCTTCTGCTTATTCACAGGATAGGCAAGACTGCTGCCCATTCCTGTGTCTTCGGTATCGAATGATAAAAGTTTTTTGAAATCAGATGAACCCGCAAAGCGGTTAATAAAATAGGTATGTGATGCATCCTTCCCTTTCCCATCGAGCGAGAATAAAGAACGAAGGTTTTTTAGCTGGCTCAGGTAGCCCGACAACAGTACATCGTAGAAAAGAAGGTATCCTTTTAACTGGAGCGCCTGTGCTTTTCTTGCAACAGAAGCACTTTCCGGCAAGCCTCCATCTGCAATGCCATATACTTTTGGAAAATCGTTTTCCAGTGGTATATAATCACCCAGGTCGCTGCGATAAGTGCCATACGGCACGGGCATATCAAAGTAGGGAGAATTGCCCGGTAAAATTCTCTTATTATTAGGGGCAAGAGCAAGGCGGACGAGGTCGTTATGTTTCGAAGGATCGAACTGCAGATTGCTTCCGTTGCGTGTAAAACGGAAACCGGAACATTTCGGACTGAATCGCGGAACGTGGTTCTCAAATATCCTGAACATCCAGGATGAAAGGGCCAAGTCCTGGTCCAGGCAAGCGCTGCCATCACAATTCCTGAGAGATAATTCTCTTATCGCTGCCACTCCTTTCACTGCAAACAGCACATTGTAAACATCGGACAGGTGTATCTCTTTTAATAGTTCTGTTTTTTCAAATTCCCTTGTATCGATGAACCCGTGACTTTCCTGCAGGTCGTTGGGCCTTCCTGCAAATATTTCTTCGATAGGTAATTTTTTTTCTTCGAGCAGTTGTTTAAGGCGATAAAATTTGGGTGAGCTGGAAAAGAAATCCCGGAGGGTTTCAACAAACGACAGGTACACTTTGGCCGGATCGGCCCCGGCTTCCAGTTCCACATCGGCACAAACACCTATTTCCTGGATACACAAGACCGTTATATCATAAAAATCTTCGCAGAGATTCCGGTGTGACATCAGCACCTCTTTTATTTTTTCCCGGAGTGCTGCTTTTTCTGCCGGATCCGGTTCCTCATTTTTATCAGGATCTATATATACATGGTATAAGCCATTCAGGAAAGTTTTACAGGTAGAAGGCCGGGGTACCGGCATGGTCATACTATAATAATATGTTCCGGGGTTGGGGTTGGGCTGCTGTCCGCAAATAGATGAAACTGTAATATCTTCTGCCACGGTCAGCCAGGCATTCCTCACCCCGGGAATATCCACCAGCAGCTTCCGGTAGTCCAGTATCGTGAGCGGGTTGCAACCCAATACCTGCGCCGGGGTGAAAAAATTATTCTCCACCGAATTATCGTCGGGATGCTTTGAGAACAGGTCTGCAGGAGGTAACGATGACCTGTAGCCGAGATCCAGTAACGCATAACAGAGTGTTTCAAGAATGGTGATTCCCGGATCATGCACATTATGATCTGTCCATATTTTACCCGACAGTTCACCAAGATATTCCATTCCCTCGCGGCGCAGTTTTTCAAAATTGAGCCATTCGGGAAAACTGGTATCGTTCTTTTTAATAAGCTTTATATCGTCTGCCATTTCAGCCATGCTTTGGTTTGTTAGCAGTTATTTTTTATCGCGACAATAATCCTGTACCAATACAGGTCCCGGACAAGGTGTTATTAGTTTCGGTTCCTTACACCAGGAATCACATGTTTCTTTTATTATTTTCACTTCTATATCCCCTCCCACCAAAATAGAGCGGGGGCTAACGGGACAAATTTTCTGCACGTCGTTGATGGTTTGGCTGTCATCCTGGTGGGCCATTCTCAGTTCGCTGATAAAATCCACGTAGCCGGTGAGTTCCAGGAAACGCAATACATCGGAACGATAGATGCACTGCCCGAACGTGAGCTTATCATATTTTCCAACAGCCCAGGGCGCCAAAAATTCCCGCAGGTCTGATTTAAGTTTCTCTTTGTAATAATTTTCATCTTTACCACGTACCAGGGTGACGCTAATACAGAAATTGACTTTCTCATACCGGGGATTCGCCACTTTCAGGCGAACAAAAGGCGAAGTCGTTTTACGGATAAAATTTTCGATCGTTTCCATCAGACTAACCGGCACTTTGGGCTCAAAAGAATTACCGGCTTTCAGTATGCGCAAATCGGGGATCACTGCCAGCAGAACATATCCCGGTGCATAGGGAACATCATTACTGAATAAGGATGCATCGGTGTGAAAACTGTGATTGACACATTTGGTTTTGTACACTTGTGGAAATTCCTGCAACACTATTCTCTCGTAATCCCATTTTTGAACAGACCTTCCTTTGTGGCGCAGGCGCTCACTCACCCGCAGGTAGTATCCACCATCCAGTTCGGGTATGCTGCCGCCGAATGAATCGTATGTCTGCTCTACTTTTTTAATCAGTGGATCGGCCAACAGCAGTTTACCAATACTTCCCGCTTCCAGCGGTTTATCAAGCCGTGCCGTGTCATTCCCCTCATTCATTTTAAAAGTGGCACGGATGGCCTGTGTATGGATACCCAGTGTTTCGCTGACAGCCCGGCTGCTTTTGGCAATAGAAGCTTTGATCCAAAAAATTCCCGGCGGCATGATGGAATTATTATTCGTCATATTTTCCGGCAACGCAAATTTGATAATACCTGATGTGGTAAGAGAACTGGTACCATCTTCGAGGACTTCAAATCCTGTTCTTAGCTTTCTCCACCGGTTATTGTCAAGGTAGTGCCAGTGCACTTTTTCTTTCGGTTTTTCCGAATCGGCAGTGGCTTCGGCCAGTTGAAACAGCATGTTCAGGTTAATGCTGGGTTGAAAATCTCGGAGCCCGATAAATAAAGTGCCTTCATCACAGAAAGTGGGGAACAAGGTGGGTTCCAGTTCAATCTCTTCCTGCTTATGTGTCCCTTTGTAAGGATAAAGATGGATAAGATCGATATCGGAAATGGTGGCCGTAGCGGTGTAATCCAGTAAAATATTACTCACTATGGGAGTCCACGGTTCATTTGGTATAACTGCTGCCCATTCCTTTAAATTGTCAGTATTTATCCTGTTATTAACTTGTTCTAAACCGGTTTTAATAGCATTGGCAAGTACGACAATACCCGGGTGAGGTGTGGGGAAAAGGGGGGCCGGGCCACGTACAATATTTCTTATGTTCAGCCGCACATCTGGAATAAACGGATCCCAGTTCCAGCCAAGCTGATCAGGTAAGATGTCAGCATTCAACAAGTCTATTTCCGTCTTTATAGTCCCGCTATTTGTCGTAGCGGCTATCAGATCATTATAGATACTTCCAAAATCAATTACAATAGGATCGCCTGCCGCGTCATAATAAACCGCTGATTCTATTGTTTCTTTTGGAAGCTTTGAATATGCCATCATTTGCCTTGCGAGAACAAAAGCATAGTTTTTATGCCCAAAATCCTGCTTCCGCAGATTTAGTTTAATAAAGCCCTCCCGGGTATTTACATCCAACTGACTAAGTTCTTTCTTATCAAGAGTAAAGTTTGATGGGATGAGGTTACCAGCCGGGAAATCGACGATAATGGCATACTCGTAAAAACTATTGTGATCGCACAACAAAGAAGGTGCGGGGTTGGGCATTGGCACAATGAGGGTTTCAAACAATTTTCGATTGTTGGCCTCATCCTTCCAATTTCCCTGTGACAAAAAAGAAAGCCTATACTCAAATTGGTCTTCATCAAGTCCGAATCGGCCAGTAATCTTGTCTTTCTTGTACCCTTTATAATAATCATTAAAATTAACCGGCTTATCCTTCCACTTGATATTAACTACAACCTTACTCCACTTTTTACAAAAAATTTCTTTTGAGCCGATAAAGAAATTAGGTCCTAGCGCTTGCGGAGCTGCCGGGTTGGGATTAATCATATCAAAACTGGGAACATCTGGTCTTGTCCCAAATGGATAAACGAGACTATTTACGTCCATCAGGTTCTCATCATTCTGCACCACAAAATTCTTCAACCCACACACCTCCACATCAATCTTCGTATTTTCTTTCACCGTTACATTGCGGAAGAAATGATATAAGGAAACATAATGGGGGCCTTCTGTCTGTTTTCTTTTCAGACAGCAATTTTCGTCTGGTACAGGATTGACAATTTCATACCGGAGGCCGGGAATATCTTCCAGTTCCAGGCGTACCAGCGGCAGTTCTGTCCCAAAATCTTCTTCCAGGTTTTCTTTGTTGTAAAATGTTACCGCTGGTTTATCTGCATTCAGGGTGGCAGCAATAACAAACTGGAAACGATTACCGGTTAGTGTTCCCATCTCCAGGCTGGTGATCTCACTGGCTTCAATCCATTCATCTTCGCCGCTGAATGTTATTTTGAAGGGCCATTTTTTTTGGAAGAGGTGGGGCAATTTCTCCACTTCCGTTTTTACCGTTACGTTCAACGGGGCATTCATAAAACTGTTCCAGTCTTTATAATCAACCAGTTCATACTCCACATAGCGTGGTGCATTGGAACAGGGATGAGGTGATAAAGCACCGAGGAATTGATTTCTTATCATGTCTGCAGAAGCAACACTCATTCCCTGCTGAACGGCCTCTGCCAGCAAATCGCGGCTAACCAGGTAATAAGACATCGGCTTCGGTATCGCCAGTGTGTAATCGGTGAGAAAATCCTTTACCCTGTTGTACAAGGAAGTGGCAGAATACAAATCGTCCGGGTAATCCGGGCAGTCAGGACCATTGCCACATGCTCCTTCCCTATCATTACAAACAGATGGAGTCAATTCGCAATCAATCGTTATATCCACTTTTCTTGTCCCTCCTCCGAGGAAAAGTACCGGTGATGCGAGCATGAAACCCAGTCTTGCTGCCGGGTGGGCCTGCGGATCTTTTTTTCCGGGTGCTGTGTACTTGCTGAATTTATTTCCAAGCGTGTACCAATTCTTAGGCGCTTCATCTTTAAAGTCTTTCTCCACGCCATCAGCTTTGTCTGCCGCCGGAGCGATATACACACCTTCCAGGAAAGTGGCATCTATGACTTCTTCGTTTTTAAGGAATAATGTTCTCACTTCTGCCACCTGTGTTTCATTCACCACAATCTCATCGTCTGTATCGAAAAGCATGTCGAAGTTCCTGTTGTCCCGCCCACCGTTCAGTGGTGTGCAGGCCACAAGACGATGCTTTTGGTATTGATCCCTCAGGATCTTCTGCACTTCAAAGATGATGTTGGCTTTATCGGGACCCGCTTCTTTTGCTTTGATGCGCAATACATCGCTGTAAAAGAATTTCAGGTGCTCCCTCGTTTTCTTGTTCAACTCACCCTGCATCTTACCGAACAACCTGATAAAAGCGAAGATCAATGCCAAATGTGGTGCATGTTGTTCACGGAGTTCCTGTGCCAGCGGCACGAAGCTTTGGCCGATGCTTTGTTCTGCCGGTGTGGCCATGGAACGTATTCCATCGAGGAAAATTTGCCAAAAAGCGATTACCTCACTGTATATTTTTTTAAGGTCTGCACATTTCCCATTACCGGATGTATTTGCTCCCTTTTTAAATGAATAAAGGTCGGGCAACTGCAAATTCCATACATCATTCTCCGCGGTGTCCAGGAATTTGCTGAAGTCGATTGGTTTGATGCCGTAATTTTTAACGGCCTTACTGACTACCTGTATAAATTCTAATAAATTTCCCGACAGCTTGTTTCGGATCAGTGATTCCATTTCTGTCCGTGCCGGGAGATCATCTTTTCTAAGTTCCTCGTACCATTTATAGATGGTATTGATGCCATTGTAGTAAACAAAGTAGATCATCAGTTGCAAACCCGGAACGGAGGGCTGCTTGTTGAAAGTATATTTATAGAGATCGAATTTTGCAGATACCGCCAGGTGATCAAAACGGGCGATGGAGGAAAGCACAAAGGGAAGACTATGCTGGAAGAAAGGCCTCCAATCGCTTACAGCCAATGTTTTATCATAATAATGGATGCTGCCAGAAAGTTTGTAGAAATAATCCAGCAGATCGGCGAGTGAACGGTTATCGATCTTTACATTCTCTGACAATAATTGATCGATGATCCGCTGGCGCTGACTGGTGCCGGGGTCATTTTGAAATGGATGTAGCAGGTTATGACAATCGAACATAGCTTATACGGTCATTATGCTGTTAACAACGCTTCGTTCCTGTAATAATCAAACACATAGTTGAACCTGGAATTCGTTTCAGGTATCGTATAGTCGACAGAGATCGTGAATCGTCCTTCGATGATATCAAACGAATCCTGCGGCGTCACTTCGATCTTTTCGGCAATGATCCTGGGTTCATAAAAAAGGATGGCATGTTCCACCAGGTCCTTGATGTAACCGATCACGGATGCACTCAGCGGTTCGAACAGGTAATCATTCAAATTGCATCCATATTTTGGCTGCATCACTCTTTCACCCAAACTGGTGGCCAATAATATATTAAGGCTTTGCCGGATATCTTCTTCATTGCTCACCAACTCCACTGTTCGCAGTTCGATATCGAAGGAAGGCGGAAATGCCCAGCCGGTGCCCAGAAATGAATTTGTTTTTTCCATGATCTTTTTTTTATCGTTAGCCTCCAATTTGTACCGTGGGAAATCCCTGTACGATAACACCTCCGTGTGCAGTGTTGTCGCCCTGTCTTGCCGCAGGCATCCCGCTGATAAAAACTGTTGATGATCCTTTCACAATCGTATCAGGCGGACCGGTGCATACCAGTATATCTCCCACTTTAGCGGCAGGCTGGTTGCCAATCAACACCGTGGGTGCGCATGCTCCCGCAATGGGCCCTCCCACATGAGGGACCGGACCGGGATTTACCAGCGGGCAGGTATGCATATCTCCTAATCTTGCAGCTGCAGGCATATTATTTTTGTTTTAGTTGATCTTTACCATTCCTCCGGATATCTCGGCAATGCCCTGCCCGGCGAGTTTCGCCATCGATCCTTCCACCGATACATTGCTTTTGGCTTTGACAGAGATCGTGAGCCCTTCTACCGAAACAGTTTGGCTCGCTTTCAGTGTAATATTTCCTTTTGCCACAATCTCAATATCCTTCGGGCTGTCTATTTTAATTCCCGAAGGGTCCATGGTTATCGAGTTGTTGTTCTGATCTTTTACTTTAATGGTCTTGGTACTTTCATCCAGCATCACACTATTTCCGGCAGGCGTATCCGCCTGTATCATTTTTTTATCATCATTGAAATAGAGATGCATTTTGCTTCGGGTGGTAAATCCTTTTTCATGATTCACATCTTTGGCGGAGATAGGCGCTGCATTCACACTGCTGTGCAGCATACCCAGTACCACCGCATCACGCGGGTCTTCATTGATAAACCCTACGATCACTTCATCATCAATTTCAGGACGGAAAAAAGCGCCGCGGTCAGCACCGGCGTCCAGGCTGGCCATGCGCATCCATGTGCCCCGTGCTTTATCATCGATCACGGGCACCCGCACTAAGATGCGATGCTGACCTTCAGGATCATTTTCCAACTGTACCACTTTACCGATCTGCAGTCCGCGGATCGAACCAATAAGACCACCTGCATCCGCATCACCCATGTCGGGATATTTAGTGGCAAATGCGCACGGGTCAAGACCGATCTGCACATGCGTATCCCAGGTACCATTACCGAGGTCATGCCGGACAGATGTCACATATACTTTTCCTTTGAAACGGTTGCCCACACCATCCAACTGGATGAGGTTACCGGGTTTTACTTCTGCATAGCCGGTAAATTTTATACGTCCCCTGATCTTACTCAGCCTGCTGCGCATCATGGTGGCATCCGCCCAGTCCTGCAATTCCTGCTGAATGACATGACCGCTATGGTGAAGTTTAAATTTGTCGGGGCTTGTTACATCTGATAATTTATCACCGTCAATGTTGCCGGGTTCGTTAATAGAAGCCGAAGAAGCATTGGCTTTAAAGAGTTGCTGGTTGGTAAAATCCCAGGAGGCAGCATCCACTTGTTTCCATTGCAGGCGTGCATCCATTTCTGCCTCCAGTTCAATCACTGAATCACCGTAGGTGCATTGAACAACCGCTTCGGCACCGGTGTCAGGTTTTGCGATGATGATCTCACTGTCATCCACATTCACCAGCATGCCATTGGCCTCGGCCCGCAGCAACATAAAATCCCAATCGGAGATATGATGCTGTACCAGTTCGCGGTGCTTGAGCTGGGTTGCTTTAGCTGTTGTTTTAAGGTCTTTATATTTTCTGCCGAGTTCATCAAATACTTCGTTGTCTTTTACATTTTCGAAATAACGGCTATGCCGTCCGATGGTCATCCGGATGGTTTCATCATAGCACTCGAGTTGCAGTTCGCTCTGCCCGTTATTCCTTACCCTGATGGCATGGCGCACGATAATGCCTTTGAAGACCTGTTTATTCTTACCATCACGGCCTATTTTGATATTGATTTTTTTTCCGGGAATGAAATCGTCATTGCTGCTGATCTCGAAATTTCTTTTTGAAGCTTCCCCATCACGCAGGGTGATCCGGGCCACGGGTATCCTGTTGGTCTCTTTTTGCACAGACAGCGACATGACCTGGTACTCAGGAGCGATAGCTTTCCCTTCCAGCAGGATATCAAAGCTGGTTACATCATGTTGGGAAATATTGGTTATGCTAACTTCTTCCATTACGCTTCTGATTTATCAAAGGGATAAAAAAATAATTCCCGGCCGGGCCGCAGGCTCCTGAGCGTTGTCAGTTCGTTCTTTTTGCCCACCTGCAAAAAATAATTCGGGTCATCATATATTTCGAATACAAGAAGGTCGAGGCGATCGCCTGCTTTCACCACCCGCTGATGCGTCAGGTCCGGTGAGTTGTTCCTTTCTTTCTTGGCCCTTGTTTTGGGTGCTACATACTGCAGGAAGTTAGCGGTGATCCTTGCACGAAGCGGTGAACCATCCGGGTTGAACAAAGTATAATTAATGTCCAGGTTGGTGAGCACACAATCCATCTTCAACTCTGAGCCATACATTATTTTCAGGTAACGGGGGGAGTGAATCTTTCCATCGTAGTTATACACACAATCCGTCAGCATCTTCAACTGGTCTTTCACCTCCATATTCTTCATCGAATCGAGGTAACCTTCCATCGTAGCAGTACCATCCAGCACAAATTCGATCTTTAATTCTTCCGGGGCTGTGCCTACAAATTTGGCGTTGGTGTGATTGTTACCCTGCCCTTTGGTGGTATCTCTTTCCACCTTCAGGCTGCGGGTAAAGTTCTCCGGGTTAATTGGCAGCTTGAAATCCTTTTTGCCCCCATCCTTTTTGAACTCATTATCCGAAAAAGACTTTATCTCAAATTTTGATAACGACATATCACCGCTGGTTTTTCGTTTTTAATATTTCCAGTACTTTTTCCACGCAGGTGTTAATGATCTG
Organism: uncultured Chitinophaga sp.; assembly: GCA_964606155.1. Lineage (GTDB taxonomy): Bacteria > Bacteroidota > Bacteroidia > Chitinophagales > Chitinophagaceae > JJ008. The sequence goes on from CAZSGD010000014.1 coordinate 43,097, forward strand.
TTCATTGGTGGAGGAAACATTTGCCGACTGGGAAGTGGTGGAAGGTTTGGCCCCGCCTCCACTATCCTGGTTAATAGTGGCCCTGATCACCAGTTCACGTATTTCAAGTGCCATGAATCAAGCATTATTAAAGATTAACCGATTGTAATTCAGCTCCAGTGTTTCTATCAGCACTTCGCCACGTTCCGCATTCAACTCACCCACTTTCCAGCTTCGCGGCCATACATTGTTGATCGTCCAATGCATGAGTGCCTGGTGATCCTCGCCCAATAAAGTAACGTTGACGATCTCCAACGGTTTGACCAAATTGCCATCGAATGTTTGCTTGAGCCACCCGGTGAGTTTGGAATCACCAGGCTTCAGCAAGCCTCTTTTCAGTGTCAGCGGTCCGTATTTTCTCCTCACCGGTAACACATGTTCAAAGCGGTTCTCTCCTCCCTCTTTGACTGTTTCAGTTTCCAGCACCGAGTCAAGACCGGTAACAGACTGAAAGCGCACATCCACTCCATCCTTTTCAAAATTGAAATCAACTTTGAAGAGGAAGTTGACCGTTTGGTAGAACGCTATAGGTTTTGGATCAGCCATGACAGGTTATTTTGCTTCCACAATACTTAACCCTTCATGCACCAGCTCCATTGTTTCAATAGCCACTTCGTTGCCGTCTGCTTTCAAATCGGTTGACTGCACTTTGGTGGGCCAGGCATTGATCAGTGTCCATGAAATAATGGGTTGATGTTCTTCATTGAGCAACTTGATGGTCACATCGCGGCGGAATACTTTCTTGATCTTATTACTTTCCTGGAACTTGGATGTTTCTCTCCACAGTTTAAAAAATTCAAAATCTTCCAGCACCGTGCCCCTTTTCAGTGTGACATGCGTCAGCTTTCTCAATCCCGGTTGTGCATTCGGGCTCAGCACGGGACTGTTGCCTTCGCGGTATTCGATAACCTGTGTCTCGAATTCCAGGCCGGTTACTTCCGTAAAACCCATTCTCGTACCGCCCCAGTTCACTTCGAAGTGGAATTTGGGAAGCGGGTATTTAAAATTATCAGGCATATTTTTTTGTTTTAGGTGAGATTAATTATTTACAAAGTTCTTTGGGATTGACTTCTTTGATCGCTGTTTCGAGACTGGTCTGGCAGGCGGACAGGGCTTCTTTTTCCTTGTTGGCATCCACCAGCTGTTGTGCCAGTTTCTTCGCACTGTCCACATCTTTATTGTACTGATCTTTCACCCATGCATAATGCGGGTCATTGCAAAGCGGCAGGTGCAGTACCGGTCGCAGCTTGCATGGATTATCAGGATCAGGTTTATCCGCAGGCGGTGCACATGGATCAACAGGCGATGTGGAACAATTACAATCTTCTTCACATCCCATGACACATTTCCATTCATTGATCACATATACCAGTCCGTACTCAGAGCAGATACCTGCATGAAGACCGTTGGCCGTATACACTGCCGTCATGATCGCTTTCAGCAGATCGATCCTTGTTTTCAGCAAGGCGTCCACTTTATCACGATAATTCTTCAGGCATTTACGAATGCCACTGCCTTCGGGCAGTTCATCACTGTTGATGCATTTGATGCAATTGTCGATATAGTTCCAGCTATCCACGATCTCATCCACTTTCTCGTAGAAATCGCGGATCATGCAGAACAAAAGGCGGATCGCTTCTGTGGCTTTATCTGTGTTGACACAGATCTTTTCAGACTGTGCACTCATCACAGAAAACTGGTCGCATACCGCAGTGGCCAGCTGTTCGGCTTTGATCAGATCATCCAACCAGGCTTTCAGCTTATCCCGCTGTAACCCGGTGAAGATGTAATCGTCATTCAACTGGCGTGCTTTTTCGCTTACCACACCATATTTCTGTTTCACCACTTTCAGTTCGGCCACCCATTTGTCGTAGCAGCAGTCACATCCTCCATCGGTACCCGTATTATCATCCTTGCAGCATTTGATGAGATCATCATTCTGCCAGTTTGGATCGAGAGGATTATATTTTTTGGCTTCCATAATTTTTTGTTTGATTCGTTAATAATTAATATCAGCAGGGTTTCTTTTCAGGCGGGCAATTGCAGAATGTTTCTTTCACTTCTGTGCATATTTCGCAGATCCTGTCTTTGCAGTCCCCTTTTTCAATACACCTGCAGTCAGGGCAGCAGAAGAACGCAGAGGTGTTGAACAATCCTGTAAAATCACCGCGTTTGTCATACAAAGAAGCTTCCGCCTTCGCATGGTCCTGCACTGCTTTCACAAATTCTTCCTGGGCTTTCTTCACTTCATCCTGTTCTTTTTTAGAAGTTTCTCCCAGGTGTTTCTGGAAAGCTTTGATGGCATCGTACAATGTTTTTTGCAGCCCTTCCAGCGTGCCCACGTTGGAGAATACCTGTATGCCCGACACATCGGCTGCCGCTTTTAAAAGCACATCTGCCTTGCTGGCCAGGCCCTCCGGGATGGTGTATAGCAATTCCAGCTTTTCCTTTACTTTCTCACAGTCCTTCTGGCACCTGCTCATATCCACTTTCTTTTCATTGCCTTTACATTTTTCGCCCCAGTCGCCGGTGAGGATCCCTTTCTGTGTGCAGTTGCAACCATCATTCACGCATCTTTTCAGTTCGCAACTGGCAGATAAAAGGTCATTTGTTTTACTTACCACTTCCTTGATCTTTTTGACCACATCCTTGAGGTTGTCGGCAAGTGTTTTATTGTCTTTAAGAAAACCGGTGGTGGCTTCTTTGATACTTTCATTGAACTGGAGAAGGGAGGTTCCCTTTGTCATATCCAGGTTACGCATGGCCTGGTAATTCTTCTCCGTCCAGATAAAAAGCGTTTTTTTCTTTTTCTTCAGGTTTTTGGTACCGTCATATTTTTCCTGGTACTCAAAAACGGACCCGCCGGCTGTGTCCAGCCAGTCGCAGTACACCCTCCGTTCGGTATTGATGATACCCTGCGTGATGGTGTTTTTGTCCTTACATCCGCAGTCGTTGGTACCGGGAGGGGTTTGTTGTTTGGATGAATTGGTCATGATAATATTTTTTATGATTAATAAGATTAAGATTCACCAAGCATTTTGTGCATGAAGCGGAGGATGATGAATTCTGCAGGGCGTACCACCGCAAGGCCGATCTCCACGATAAGCCTGCCTTCCAGGATATCCTGCTCTGTCATGGTTTCGTTCAATCCAATATGCACATAGAATGCTTCTCTTTCACTGGCCCCCATCAATGCACCTGCTTTCCATTGCTGTACCAGGTAATTAGCTATCATGGATTTCAACCGTACCCATGTATTGCGATCATTGGGTTCAAAAACAAATTGCTCTGTGGCGTTCTTGGTTGATTCTTCCACCATGATAAAGAATCTGCGTACGGGAACATAGCGCCATTCATTATCATTTCCTGCCAGTGTGCGGGCGCCCCAAACAATAGCAGAACCACGTCCTTCGAATTTGCGGATCACGTTGATGGACTTACCGGCCGTGGTATCCACGTTGAGGTCTTCCTGCTCGCGGTGTGTAACCAGGTATTGCGGGCGGATCGCATTGTCGATATTGATATTGGCCGGCGCTTTCCAAACGCCTCTTGAATTATCAACTTGCGCATAGATGCCAGCCATGGCAGATGAAGGTGGCAATAGCATCTGCAGGTTGTTGATCGCATTCTTGGCAAGGAAATAAAAAGCATTGTTGGCCGACTTGAGTGCATCGAGTGTGGTGGCATCCGGGAAATCTGTTATCGCCACAAAAGCATCATTGTCTGAATCGCTGCCGGCAGACTTATAATTAAAATTCACACCCGTATAAATATTGGGGAAGTAAGATGCCGCATATTTCAGTTTATCTGTGGTGCCACTGAGGATGTCACGTAAAAGCTGTGTATCAAGTCTCCAGTTGGTGAGGTTTTCTGCTTTATGAAATACATCCATGATAACAAAGCGGTCCTGCAGCAATACACACTGGTCGATCGCTTCGTTGTACACATCATAGTATTCGTTTTCCGAAGCCACGTTGATGGCATCAGGAAATAAGAGAAGGGTGATCTCGTTGATCTTGGCAGATTCTGCCAGGCCGCTTTTCAGTGTGTCGCCACTTACAAGGCCGCCGCCGTTGGTGTAGTTATCTACTGAAATGATCCAGCAGGGCCCGCCCCCATTAGCAAAGAACATCTGCAGCGAGTAATGCATCAGGAATTTTGAACGCAGTTCTTCATTCACACTGGCATTGATTTCTGCACGGCTTGCAGAGATCGGTTTCACCGATACCGAAATACTCTGCGTTTCAGGTGCAGGTCTTCCGAAGTACTGTTCATACTCGATCAATGAAGTGATCCGCCAGGGTTTGTTTCTCAGATCATCCGGCGCTCTCCATTGCGCTTTTTCGGTGTAGCCAATAAATGCTGGGATAGCGGTCTCAACCGACGCTATACTCGGGGGGAGCTTGGGAATTTCTTCTATGTAGACTCCCGGGGTTTTGTATTCTGCCATAATGCTGGTTTTATTAAATGATGAATATTTGGGTTACTGTTTTTTAAGGTATCACCGGGAACAAGCCCGATTTGGCCACCATCACATCAAAACAAAGCAGGCCATCTTTACTTCTTTTCAATTCATAGCTCACCGGGTTGGGAACATATTCTGTTGCCGGTGAAACACCGCTTTGTATTTTGAAATAAGCCCTTGACAACCGGCGGGGATTCTTCGTGATAAGCGCATTGTCTTCACGGTCCAGGTAGTTTGTCAGGGTGGAAGAAATACCCAGCTTCTTTCCGCGGTTATGAACAAACCGCCAGTAAAGCAGCCTGCTTTTCACTGGTATTTCAAACACAGGTGGTGGTGTTTCCACACCCAATGGATCGAGCCTTGTGAGCAGGAATCCGCTGCCATCAAAAAGATTGAAGGCTGAATTCGTGGCTTCCGGCGTGATATGAATAACCCCCCATGGGTTTGCGTCCACTAGCCCCCTGTTGAAAATAATCCTGTGATATCGCACATAACCGTTGTTGCCCCGCACTTCGAGACTATAAAGAATATCACTGGTGGTAAATGCTGCGGTGAGTGAACGGGGAGGTATTTTACCCGTATAATTCAACCTTGTCTCGCGGGCAATACCTGCTGCATTGGTAATTGTTTGACGGTCAATTTCTGTCCCGTTGAAATCTTTTAATATAAAATCAACTTCTGTTAAGCCGGTCCTTTCTGTAAAAACATAAGAAAATGAAGGAGCGAGAAGCAGCCGGTCGCTTTCATTTACGAATCCTGCACCTGTCACATCTCCCCAAATACCAGGACTACCGCCCCGGTGAAATTCGCGGGTGATACCGCCATCCACCACCAACTCACCCTGCTCGTAAGTGGACCCTGCATCAAATGCAGGAATGGCATTGGATAAATAAGGAAAGGTTTTGGGCGTAACAAGATCGTTATTGGAAAAATAATAGGCCGATGAATAAGGCCGCCCCACCCTTCCGTTGGTGTAAGCATCCAATGGCCCTTTGCGGGTAAGAAGAATAAATATATTGAGGTTAGCAGGAAGAGGGACCAGCGGCTGGTAGAAAACTGAACCATCTGCCTGTCTCAGTTCCTTTACTTTCACCGCCACTTTGCAACCCGAATAAGAAGGAACGATACGTAAAAAAGAACCTTCATTTTGTTGCTGCAGCCCGGCGGGAAACTCAAAACCCATGACTGTATTAACAGGTGAACGGTTTTCTGAGAATTCTTCTTCCAGAAATATTTTTTTCTCAGCCGGTGTTTTATCAAATATAACTGAGCCGTTGGTGCGTGTTAGAAAGAATTCATGCAGCAGCTTCAGCTCAAACAATACTCTATATAAAACAGATGCCATGCTATTAATTGGTTACAATAGGGTGATGAGTGGAATCTATTTGTGTGATCAGCGGCACTTCACGAACGACAGCTTTTTCAGTGATGCCCACCAGCCGCAGTTTATACATAGCAAAAGGCACCTGGCGTCCGCCGAGTGAGCCCCACAAATGATTGATCTGTTCGAATGTCAGCGTATAGAGTTCCATGGTAAAACGCAATTCGGCGAGATCTGCTTTTGACTGGTCGATAGTGCCGGGAGAAACAACAGAGGAAGAAGTGGAAAAAGAATTACGGCTTTGAAAAAAACGGATCACTTTGGACAATCTTTGCAACGCATTCTCGTAGTTAGTTTCGTTGCGTGTGTCGCCATAAAAACAGGAAAACAGAACATAGAGGTTCAGGAAAACAGGCGGGTTTTCATACACGGCTGCGCTGGCAAAAGGTCTTTTTTGTGCGGGAAGATTTTTGAGTGTGCTTTCTTCTTCTATATTTACCAGGGTAATGACGATATGCCCATCGAGGCCTTCGCCCTGGGTGATGCCGAGCATACCGATATTCGATACGATCACATCTACGGAATCATTATTGTTGTTAATATATGATTCCAGTTCATTCCGCAGCAGTTTAAGGGCCTCATCGATCATAGTTCATTATTTGCCGGGCGTATAGAGTTTTTCCAGCGCCGGGAGTATGTATAAATTGAACATGCGTTTATTAATATCTTTCCATCCGGGAGCTCCCTGACCGCTGCAGTGTGAACAGTCAGTCTCTTCGCCCCAGCAATTATTGCAACTTCCCAGTGCCTCCGCCAATGAATTATTCAACTTTTGTATTTCCGCCAGTTGTTGCCGGACCAATTCGCATCCGGCGGTTTTATTTTCCAGTTTGGATTTCAGAACAGCTATCTGTTCCATGAGTTTTTTGTTCTGTATCCTGAGCCTCCGCAGCACTTCTTTCGGCATTTCTTCTTCTTCCTGTTTTTGCCTGCTGATCTTTACCTGCTGTTCTATTATTAGCCCGGACCCTGTGCTACCTGTTCCCGGTTGCTTCAGCGTATCCGGCAGGTGATCAAATGGAAGGTTGGTTTTCATTACTGATCTGCGTTAGCGTATTTTCCTGCGTCTCCACTTTTACCCCGTGCCTGGAAATTTCTCTCCCCTTTCGCTGCGATTTCAAAAGTATTTTAGCTGTCAACCCAAGTCAATCCCGATTTCTAAGGATTTACACTGAGTGGAAAAACGATTTCCTCCACAGAAACCCCAAATCATATCCCTATTTTTAGGTATTTTATCCCGATTTGAATTTTGTATCGAGGAGTTCTATAATTTAGAGGTATACTAACCCCCTGTACGAAAAGAACCCTCCACCCGAATTGAACCCTGCTGGTTAAAGCGAAGATGAAGTAGCCGATTATTCCATTTTGTAAGTTGTAATTATGGTACCGGATAAACTGGTCCTGCTGGAACAGATCACCACTGTCATCAAAAAAAATTCGTGCAAGGGAGAAAGTGGTAATGAGGCAGGTCAACGTATACAGGAAAGCAGTCGCGATGTGCAGCAAAAAAACATGCTAGCCAACCTGGAGCAGCGTGTGGAGATGTTGGAAAACCAGAATGACCGGTTGTTATATTTTATTCACTTTCTCTACAAAAATTTTCCTGAGCTGGTAAAAGATATACTTCCTATCCCTCCTCCTGTTCCCGCTGAGGGGTCAATAGAGATGACCACTGTAACCGGCTCCTGCAATAACCCCTGCCCCCTGCTCACACCGCGGGAGAACGAGGTCCTTCATCTTGTGCTGAAAGGCCTGGGTGCAAAAGAGATCGCCTCACAGCTATTCATCAGTGAGTCCACCGTCATCACACACAAGAAGAACCTGAAGGAGAAGTACAAAGCAAAAAATACTGCGGAGTTAATATCCAAGGCCTTTCATATTGCCCCGGAGGACTGAGGTGCTCCGGCCCCGTAAACTGTGACTTTTTGGGGTATAAAACATTTGGCTGACAATCTTCCCGGTCTTATCTTTGCCCTCCCTTAAAAAGTATTTGGCGGCAGAAGTCGCTGATTTTCAGGCAGACGGCCCGTTCGTCTAAGGGCTAGGACACCACCCTTTCACGGTGGTGATACGGGTTCGAATCCCGTACGGGCTACAAAGGCTTCACTTGGTGAAGCCTTTTCTGTTGCAACAATATCGTAAAGTCAATTGGTCTATAGTCATACATTATAACTGAAATATCCATTTCTCTTAAAATTGCAGATTTCACCATCCCTATAAGCAGCTTATCTGCTTTGCTTTGCCTGTAGCCAACTGATTCATTCCTAAAAGGCCAGGAATACAGCGTTACAACACAAAATGGAATTGTTCCCCAAAATTATCCTAATAACTTTTGGGAATACAGGGTGAAATTCTCTACTCCTGACTGGTCTCAAATTTTAATCGATAAATTTATAGATGAGATTATTGCCTCAAAAAAAGAGATTCTAAGAAAACTTTCAGGCGAATCTTATTTGGAATTGTTTATCAAAATAATATTTAAGGAAGAAGCAAACCCAGGTTTTCACTTTGATAAATCCAGATTCTCTCTGTTATCTGAAATCGGGATAGAATTGGATATAGACTTGTATATGGAACATTAACTTTCCAGATAATAACTAACTAAATCCTATTGACGAAGTATCTTATTTGCTTCTGCAATCTCGTCATTATTGATCGTGTGGCCCATATTCTGGTATATCTTTTTAGTGACAACCGCATGCATGCTTTGTAAAATGGCTTCCGATTCATTCACCCTGCTCACCGGCACATGCGGATCGGGGTCGCTGGTGCCGATGAATACAGGAGTACCGCTGAAATCGCCTTTGTAATTCTCTGTATTCAGCTTCTCTCCTATCAATCCCCCCGTAAACGCAATCACACCCCCATACTTCGCCGCATTTCTTGTCACGAATTCCAGTGTTAAACAAGCACCCTGCGAAAACCCTAAAAAGAAAATATTCTCTTTACGAATGCCTTTTACCTGCAAATCATCCACCATCTCTTTCAATATATCCAGTGCGGAACTCAACCAGGGTTCATTCGCAGCAACAGGCGACAGGAAGGAATAGGGATACCAGGTGTTGTTGCTGGCCTGCGGCGCCACCAGGGTAAAATTATCCACGCTGAGGTGACCTGCAAGGCTGATGATATCATCTGCACTTCCGCCACGGCCATGTACCATCACCAGCGCTTTTGAAGCTTGTGCTATTTCCCTTCCGACTGATATAAATTCTTTTTTATGCATGACCGTCCTTTACTGTACCAGTTCAGGCAGCATTTTTTCAATTTCTACACGGCGTAGTTCATATTGTGGAGGCAGTTTGAGGTTTTTTCCCAGCTCCGTTACCTGCTCATCCACATCAAAGCCGGGGTTATCCGTTGCAATTTCAAACAACACTCCACCCGGCTCACGGAAATAGAGTGAAAAGAAATAGTTACGGTCGATCTTGGGTGTGATATTCAAACCAAAGGCCACCACTTTTTCACGGAATGCCATCAATACTTTCTCATCCTTTACCCTGAAGGCCACATGGTGATTAGTGCCTCCTGCTCCCACGCCGGGTTTGCCATTGGCATCTTCCAAAATATCCACGATAGCCGCATTGTCAACAGCATCTGTTACAAAGCGGTAATAATTTCCTTCCTGCATGAGCAGCTTATATCCAAAAATATCCGTCAGCACTTTTGCTGTTGGGCGCATATCCCTAACCGTTAGAACCACATTGTGGAACCCACGGGTGGCGGTGTCTTTTTTTACTTCACTTGTTTCCCATGGCGCCCTCGTATCTTCCCTGGCAGGAATAATGAGGTTTAATTGAAGACCATCCGGATCCTGGAAAGGGAGCATTACTTCACCAAATCTCTCCGTTTGCTTTCCATAACCGGTATTAGTCCCTTCAAAACGTTTTGCCCAAAATTCCAGGCTGCCTGACGGTACCGCATAACCGATTTCTGTGGCCATGCCCGTACCTGTCGTGCCTCTTTTTACATAAGTCCAGGGAAAGAAAGTAAGGATGGTGCCCGGCGTCCCTTTCTCATCACCATAGTAAAAGTGATAAGTACCCGGGTCATCAAAATTCACGGTCTTCTTCACCAGTCGCAAACCGAGTACTTGTGTATAAAAATCATAATTGCGCTGGGCTTCTCCGGCAATGGCCGTGATATGATGGATACCTAAAATTTTGTCGCTCATACAAAAGGTTTTAAAATCCTGGATAATTACTGATGCAAATTACAACCTTAGATCCAAGCGACATTTTCCAGTGACAAGCTAATTTTTAGAACTTCACCACTTCCCAAAACACTTTTTTGGGCTGCAGGTTCCTGTCAAACAAGAGTGGGTAGTCTTTTCTGCCCCTTACCGGGAAATTATCCAGCCAGCTATGCCTATCGGATATATTCCAGAACGTTACACTGCTGATATACTTTTTATATTTCCGGAAAAGTTCAAAACACATTTTATATACTTCCACCTGCTTCTTTTCCTTTTCTGCGCTGAACGTGGTGTCATAGTCCTCCGGCTTCCTGTCTCTTGCATTATGTTCCTTCGGGTAAACAGAAATATCCAGTTCTGTGATCTGTAAGGGAAGTTCTAATGCCGAAAAATCCAGTAAGGTTTTATCCAACTGTTCATAAGTTGGTTCATTCACGGCCCAATGTGCCTGTAAACCCACCCCATGGATGGGAATGCCCTTTGCCTGCAGATCTTTGACCATACGGATGATCTTTTCTCTTTTTGAAGCACTGATCTCGTTATAATCATTATAAAATAATAAGGCATCAGGATCGGCTTCGTGCGCCCATTGAAAAGCCCTGGCCACAAATTCTTCGCCGCATATCTGGTAGAACAACGAAGGACGAAAATATTCGTCCGGTTTATCCGATATAACTTCATTCACCACATCCCATGCATAGATCACATCCTTATATCGTGTAACCACTGCCGTTATATGGTTCTTTAATCGCTGTAATAACACTTCTTTTGTCACTGTTTTACCGGCGCTGTCCACGAAGAACCAGCGCGGGGTTTGATTATGCCAGCAAAGTGTATGCCCCCTTAATTTCAAATTATTTCTCCTGGCAAAAGCAGCAATGGAATCCCCACCGGCCCAGTTGTATTCATTTTCCTTAGGATGGATGGGCCCCATTTTCATGGCATTCTCCGGTGTCATGCTGTTAAATTGCTGAACGATCAGGGTTGCTTCTTCTGTTCGCAATGCCTGCGGCGAAACCGCCACTCCTACTGTAAAATAGTCGCGGTAATAATCTTTCAATCCTTTATTGGCCTGTCCTGGCACCACGCATGGGGCCAGCAAAAGCGCCGAAAACCATAATACCGCGGAATGAATACTTTTTTTCATGATTGATAAAATATTTTAAATAATTGCATTCAATATCAATACCCCCGCCAGGCCCAGGATAGAAATGATGGTTTCCATGACTGTCCATGACAAAAAAGTTTGTTTCAGGGATAGCTTAAAGAACTCTTTGAACATCCAGAAGCCGGTATCATTGATATGCGAACCAAAAACGCTTCCGGTTCCCACGGCCAATACCATCAGTTCGGGTGAAACAGCACCGGTTGCCACTAAAGGTGATACCACTCCTGCAGCAGTAATACCTGCAATAGTTGCAGAACCGATCGTTACCCTCAACAGAGCAGTAACAATCCACCCGAATAATAATGGCGGCATTTGCCATTTACTACTGAATGAAGCGATGAATTTTGCAGCACCACTATCCACTAATACCTGCTTAAAAACACCCCCTGCAGTGATGATCAGCAATATCATCGCAATGCCCGAAATACCATCGCTTAACCATTTCATAGTTGTATCCATAGAACGGCCAGCCTTCAAACCGAAATATCCAATTGCGACCAAAACAGCAATCAGCAACGCAATGGTGGAATCGCCGATAAAAGTAATTATATCCCTGACCAATGAATCTCCTTTAATAAAGTTATTGGCCAGAACAGCAAAAGTGATCAGTAATACGGGTAACAGGCCGATCAGAAAACTGGGCAATGCGGATGGCAATTGTTTCCATTCGCTTGTATCCGGCGCTGGGACAGACGAACCAATATCCACCTTGATCCTCTTCAAAATTTTTCCTAAAAGCGGGCCGGCAATGATAACAACCGGGATGGCAATGATAATGCCGTAGATCAGCGTTTTACCCATATCGGTCTCCACCAGTTTGCCAAAAGTGTTGACGAGATAGGCCGGACCGGGATGGGGCGGCAGAAAACAATGTGTTGTAGACAATGATGCTGCCATAGGAATAGCTATATATAATAATGGCAGGCCTGTTCTTCTTGTAATCGAAAAGACCAACGGCACGAGTATAACAAACCCTGCATTGTAATATAGGGGTATCCCGATCACGAAACCGGTAACAAGCATCGCCCATTGAATCTGTTTTACTCCGAAGCTATTGATCAGGGTGGAAGATATCTGCTCAGCAGCCCCACCTGCTTCCAATATTTTGCCCAGAATGGCTCCCAGGCAGATGATTAGCGCCACATCACCCATTGTACTGCCTACACCATTCTTTAATGAAGTTAAAATAGCCCCTGGCTCCATACCCAAACCAAAACCAGTCAGGATGGCGACTACGAGCAACGATAAAAAAGGGCTGACCTTTTTGGCAGTTAAAAAGATTTGCAGGGCAATCGCCAGTAAAATGATGATGAATGTCATGGGTTACCTGACCGTATTAATAAGCGTTCCGATATTATCAATGGTTATTCTTATTTCATCACCACTTTGCAACGTGAAATCGCTCCCAGGCACAATACCCGTACCCGTCATGATAAAACATCCATGCGGAAATGAACATTCACGATACACAAATGAAACCAGTTCCTCCGGGGTTCTTTTCATCTGGTTTATACCTACCGTCCCTTCAAACACGTTATTCTCCTGACGGATGATAGCCAAATGGATATTTGTATCCACATCCAGGTGACGGTCTGTAACATAAATACAGGGGCCCAGGGATGCGCAGGCATCATAAGTTTTTGCCTGTGGCAAATACAAAGGGTTTTCTCCCTCGATGCTGCGGCTGCTCATATCGTTGCCAATGGTATAACCCACAATTTTTCCTGAACTCGTAGCAAACAGTGTAAGTTCCGGTTCTGGCACATCCCAGGTGGAATCTTTGCGGATATTCACTTTTGCTTTATGCCCCACGATACGGTGCGGCGTGGATTTAAAGAATACTTCTGGTCGTTCTGCCTCGTACACTTTGGCATAAAAATCAGCGCCACCCGATGCTTTTGATTCTTCCTGTCTTCCCACCTTACTTCTTAAATAGGTAACCCCGCAGGCCCACAATTCCTGGCTACCCACCGGTGCCTGTATATCTGTCTCGTGGACGCCATTCGTTGTGGTGGCCTTACCCGAATGAAGAAAATCACTCAATTTTTGAAAAAGGTTATCATCATTGATGAACTGGTCCCATTCCGCCACAGGTATCGTGTAGTGCTGACCGTTATAATCGATCAAGACTCCTGACTTTAGTTTATAGATCTTCATGCCGCTGTTATTTCCTCATTTTAACCCGCACGATATACATATCGTTGGTGATATACAATGTTTTTTCATCTGGTGACAATGCACAATTCGAAGCAGGATTATCCAGCCTGATCTTACCGAGCATTTTACCCTGGCTGTTGAAAATCCATACACCCCCGGGGCCTGTGGCAAATACATTTCCCCTCCTGCCCACTTTCATACCATCGGGCAAACCCCGCAACTTTTTATCATACCCTGCCGCTGATAAAAATATTCTTCCGTTGCTGATAGAATCTCCATTTACATCAAAAGCATACCAGTTTGGCTTTTCCGGATCGGAACAGGCGACCAGCAAAGTTTTTTCTCCCGGCAGGAAAGCAATTCCGTTTGGCCTGGTGATGCTGTCTGTCACCAGGGTCACTTCTCCAGTCACACCCACTTTGTAAACTCCCTGGAACGGTATCTCTTTTTTGGGGTCTTCCATTTGCTCTTCTAATCCATAAGGAGGATCGGTAAAAAACAATTCCCCCTTACTGTTATAGACAGCATCATTGGGGCTATTGAATTTTTTTCCCTGGTAGTTACCGGCCAGCGAAACATATTTCGTTTCCGGCTTGTCCAGTGGTGCATCCATTCTTGCCATTTGCCTGTTCCCACATTGACACAATACCAGGCTGCCATTTTTATCGAGCAGCAAACCATTGGAACCCATTTCACCACCTCTTTTCACGGTATCGGTGTATCCTGAATGTACGAGATAGACTTCTTTCCCCTTTTCTTCCGTCCATTTAAAAACAGTATCACGGGGTACATCTGAGAATAAAAGCATCCGGTGTTTCTCCACCCACACCGGGCCTTCACTCCAGTCCAGGCCTGCCGCAATGATCTCCGGTTGCACATCACCGTTAATAATACTGTCCAGAGCCGGGTCGAGTTTTTCAATGAAGCCCGTTGCAGGGTATAATTTTGCTTTGGGGTTCACATTATCCTTTGGCATCAGTTTACAACTGACCATTGCTGTTGCGCAAAAAATGATAATGAGTCTTCTCATAGCAGTTTTTTAATGTGAATCCCTTGTTACCAGGGAGCCCGAATTTCCCTGCAGGAAATCAAGGTCAGCGCCTTTATCGGCCTGCGTTACATGGTTAATATATAAATTGACATAACCTCTGCTGGCCGCAGGTTTGGGAGCTGTCCATATTTTTCTTCTTTTCTCCAACTCTTCGTCAGGTACATCCAGGTGTAACCTTCGTTTAGATACGTCCAGTTCGATCATGTCGCCGTTTTGCACCAGCGCCAGGTTGCCTCCAATGGCTGATTCAGGCGATACATGCAGCACCACGGTGCCATAAGCCGTACCGCTCATTCTTCCGTCTGAAATGCGGATCATGTCTTTTACTCCCTTTTCCAGTAATTTTTTAGGCAGTGCCATATTACCCACTTCGGGCATGCCGGGATAACCCACCGGCCCCACATATTTTAATACCATTACACAGGTTTCATCAATGTCAAGGTCAGGATCGTCTATGCGTGCATGGTAGTCTTCGATATTTTCAAATACAACGGCCCTTCCTTTGTGTTTCATTAAGGCAGGTGTAGCGGCAGATGGTTTCATTACAGCTCCGTTCAATGCCAGGTTACCTTTTACCACCACGCATCCTGCTTCAGCTATCAGCGGTTTTTCATAACGGGCTATCACTTTTTCATTATAACATTCCGTATTACCTTTTATATTCTCCTGGTGATTCTTTCCCGTAACAGTTACGACGTTTTTGTGCAACTGATCTTTTAATTCATTCAGCACAACGGGCAATCCCCCCGCATAATAAAAATCTTCCATCAGGAACTTGCCGGAAGGCATCAGGTTCACGAGCAGGGGTATCTTACTGCCGATATCATCAAAATCATCCAGTTTCAGTTCCACCCCGATTCGCCCGGCAATCGCCATCAGGTGAATAATAAAATTGGAAGATCCCCCCACGGCTGCATTGACTTTGATCGCATTCTCAAAAGCCTCCCTTGTTAATATTTTTCCGATCACCAGGTTTTCTTTCACCATCTCCACTATTCTTCTTCCGCTTAATTGTGCCATTACTTTTTTTCTTGAATCAGCAGCAGGTATCGCTGCGGCGCCAGATAAAGTAAGCCCCAATGATTCCACCATGCAGGCCATGGTAGAAGCTGTGCCCATCGTCATACAATGACCGATACTGCGGCTCATACAACTCTCGGCAAATTCACAGTCCTCCTGTGTCATTTTCCCTGTCTTCATATCCTCATCAAACTTCCACACATGAGTACCCGAACCGATCTCCTGTCCTTTATATTTTCCATTGAGCATGGGGCCACCCGGCACTACAATGGTGGGCAGGCCCACGCTGGCCGCTCCCATAACGGTGGAAGGTGTTGTTTTATCACAGCCTGTAAGCAGCACCACCCCATCTATAGGATTGCCACGAATAGATTCTTCCGCATCCATGCTGGCAAGATTACGGAAAAGCATAGCCGTAGGTTTCAACAATGTCTCACCAAGGCTCATAATGGGAAACTCTACCGGGAAACCACCCGCTTCCACCACACCCCGCTTCACACTTTCCGCTATGTCGCGGAAATGGGCATTACACGGAGTCAGTTCACTAAAGGTATTACATATACCGATCACGGGCCTTCCGTCAAACCAATCAGCAGGCATGCCCTGGTTCTTCATCCAGCTGCGATAGATAATACCATCCTTATCTTTTCTGCCAAACCAATCGTGGCTTCTTAGTTTTAATTTGTCTTTCATGTCTGCGATCAATTTTAATGTATGCAAAAGGTTTCGCACATATAATTTATGATCCCCGTTTTGCTTACTGAAATCCGGTTTCTAAGTTATAGTATTACCAGAGAAAAAGCCCGGGGCAGCAGTTGTCTTTTAAAACTTATTTCTTCAAGCGATGAATGAAGTGTAAAAAACCTTTGTAGACACAAAGGTTTTTCTGCTAACTGCTATATATAGTAAAAATATTTTATGGTTTATCCCACCAAATACGTGTACTTAACTTATCCGGTCCCTGCCTGGTTATTGCCTCATTAACGTTTGTTGTATTTACAGATATCTCTGACGTAGGATAAGTAAGCCTCCTGATAAATGTGCCGTTGGGAACATCCGGGTTATTCGGTTGCCCGTAAGGGTTCGGTGTCAGTGCAGGAAAGCCACTTCTGCGAAAATTGGCAAATGCTTCGGGTCCGTTTAAAAAGGATGCGATCCAGTACTGGGTGTTGATTTGCTGGAGCTCTGTGCCTGCTCCAAGGGGATTAGCCGTAATGTAAGTGTCTCTTGCTCCGGCTGCAACGGCGCAACCCGGATCATAGGTGGCCATCTGGTCCATATGGGACCGGATCCCATCAGAAAAATATTGTGCGGCAGTACCCGTGTTAATCCAGCCCCTGAATCTCGCTTCGGCTAACAGCAGATTTGTTTGTGCAGCGGTAACAAAAAATACAGGAGAGCTGATTTTTACTATCCTTCTCCGGTCGGCCTGGCTGTAATCATAAAAGCTGGCCAGTCCGTCGGCGGTAGCAGCGGCTACAATGGTACCATTGTCGTGCCCAATCGGCATTCCGATCTGCACGGCAGCTGTGGTATTACCGGCAGCCACTGTTTGCCCGTTGCCCGAAGTAGCACCTACATACCGGATGGCTATGGCTGATAAGCGGGGGTCGTTGGTATTTTTCAGCTGATCAACGAAGGGTTTGGTAAGGTAAAAATTGGCTGCTTCACTTCCGTTGAGTGTGCCGCCGATTGGCTGCAGGTAGTTGGCATCATGCCGCATATAACCATTATCTGCATTATCGATTATCACCCCTCCGGTTACAGCGGCCTGTACAGTAGCCTGTGCTTTGGCAGCATCAGCTTTGCTGAGACGCATACCCGCACGTAACAGTAAAGAATAAGCGAATTTTTTCCACTTTGCAATATTACCGGCATACAATACATCCGATGACTCTATGGTACCGGCCGCATTCAAAGCATTGGCAGCTTCGGTAAATTCCTGTATAAGCTTATTATAGATTTCCTGCTGGGCATCATATTTGGGAAAGAAAACCTGTGCAGAGTATCCTGCCCCGCCTTCCGTATAGGGAATATCGCCATATTCATCCGTAAGGATCATAAAGGCATAAGCCTGGAATATCCTGGCCATATTGTAGAGATTACTCCTTGCCGGATTATCTTTTGTGAGCACCAGCACATCATGCGTGTACTTGATCACATTCTGATAATAAGCAGCCCAGATCGGCTGTGTTGTTACATCGCGGCTGTCCTGGTTAAAATTGGCGCCGGCCAGCACGCCCCCGTTTGGTGATACCATTTGCTGTACAATACCGATATCAAACACCAGTGATTTTACCGGGAAAGAAGTATTGATCACAGCATTATTTAATAAAAGTACCGGGTCTACAGAAGTGGGGCTGGTTCTGTTTACATTCAGGTCGCTCAACCCCTTGTCGCACGAAACAAAAAACAACAGGACAACCGGCAGTAAGATAAAGTTGAATATTTTTTTCATGGTTGTGATGTTAGAATTTAATATTAAGGTTTAGGCCCAATCCCCTGGTGGTGGGCAAACCCGGGGATTCCAATCCTGCCTGGCTGTCTGATGCATATCCGAATGTTTCAGGGTCTATGTTGTCCACCCATTTTTTCAGGATAGCCACATTGTTTGCAACGAAATCGAGTTTAACCCCTTTAATCGGCCATTTTGCAGGTATGTATTTTGAAAAGTCATATCCCAGTGTTATCTGGCGAAGTTTCCAGAAACCGCCATTATATATTACCGGTTCAATAATCTGCTGCGAACGAAGGTGCTCCCAATACGTTTGCACAGGTGAAACGGCAGTATTTACTCCCCCGCTGGGATTTACGCCATCGCCGGTTACACCGGTGGTTCTTCCTTCGAGCGACATTTTATGGAGGCCATGCCGTACCGCATTGAAGTTTGTTCCGGACAGCATTTTATTACCCAGTTTATAATCAATAAAGATGGATAGCATGATACCTTTATAGTTGAAAGTGTTGAGAAAACCACCAGTCCATTTAGGTAAAGCGCTGCCAAATAACACGAGGCCGGGAGTTCGCTGCGGCAAACCATTGGTTTGAAATATACGCTGGCCTTTATCATTTCTGGCATATGCGAATCCGGCAATTTGCTCCAGTTCTTCCCCTACTACGATCCTTACTTCACCATTGAATACGTGTGTACCCACCGTTATACGTTCTCCGGGCGTGCCGGTAATGATTTTATCTGCCTTAGTTTTGTTGTATGCTGTGTTGGCTGTAAACTCCCAGGTGAAGTTCTTCTTTTTCAATGGCACCAGGTTCAACAGTGCTTCCACTCCTTTATTGCTGCTGCTTCCGCTGTTGATCAATGTATTTATGTAACCGGAAGCATCAGAAATTTGCACCTGGATAATCTGGTCCTTTGTTATTTTTTTATACACAGCCACATCCAGGTTGACACGGCTGTTGAACATTTTTAATTCTATGCCGACTTCCGTTTCAGACACACGGCTGGGTTTTAATCCGGGGTTAGGCACAGCTGTTCCGGAAGTAGCCACTGCCACTGATGTGCCAGAAGGGTTAGCAATGAGATTGGCATTTACATTATAATATAACTGGTCTGCTGCAAAACCAACATCGTTATCACTTCCCACTTCAGCATAACCGAGCCTTATTTTTCCAAAATTGAGCCAGTTCAGGTTCTTTAATGTTTCTGAAAAAACATATGAGCCAGAAACCGAAGGATACAAAATGCTCCTGTTCTCTTCTGATAAAGTAGAGAACCAGTCGTTTCTGGAAGTGGCGTTGAGATATAATGTGCGTTTCCATGATACTTCAGCTGAACCATACAATGAGTTTACCCCGGTGGTAAAAAGGCTATAATTGGGGTTTTTTGCACGGCCATTTTGTACGGTGTATAATCCGCGGATCACAAAATCTGTTACCTGCACATTATTAATTTCCACCCGCTGACGCATCCTGTTGCCTCCGCCTGTAAGGGTAAAATCAAAGTCGCCGTATTTTTTGTTTGCAATCAGCAGGAAGTCCAGGTTTGTTTCCCTCCACCTGCGGGATTCCTGGGTAAAAACTCCATTGACAAAACCTGCCGGAGCAGCAGGCCTGGATGCATGCCCGGTAGGAAAATTATTTACGTCTTCATCACGGGAATAATAGTCCTGGCCAAAACGCCCCTGGAGCGATAGCCAGGAAAACAGTTCATACTTTACCGTTATATTTCCAAATATCCTGTCTTTCCTGATATTATGCACCTGCTCAGCCAGTACCCAATAAGGATTGGTACGGTTCATAAACCTTGAATAAATATATTCATTCCCGGTGGCGGGGTTATACTTATTCGCTTCCAGTATGTCCAACGGCATGGTGTTTGCCAGTGCCATCAGCGTTGTGGGTATTGAATTGTCCTGGTTAGCAATGTTGGGTGGATTTTTAATATGCTCCCACGAATAATTCATATTACCGGAAAAAGTAAGTTTCTCTGACAGGTTATAATTGAAGCCCAGGTTCATGATGCGCCGGATAAATTTATTGTTGGGCATAATGCCTGTATTCACTGTATTGTTGAGCGAAAGGTGTAAACCGCCTTTATCGCCGCTTGCCCCGAGTGTAACCGTATTTGAAATATTTTGCCCGTTCCTGTAAAACTCTTTGATACGGCTACCCTGTGCCACATACGGGATATTAGGTGTATTGAACAATGTATGTGTCATACCGGGCTGAATCAATTCACCAAATGACCATTGCCCTGAAGTGGGGTTCGGTGTGGTGGGGCGCACGCCATTTTCGCCCTGTCCATATTCCTTCTGATAATCTGTATAATCAAGCGGCGTTTCGCTGGTGTAGTTCATATTATAGGATACACCGATGCCTTTGCCCTTTCCTTTCGATTTGGTGGTGATCATGATGACCCCGTCTTTGGCACGTGCCCCATACAGTGCAGCGGCAGGAGCTCCTTTTAGCACGGTCATAGATTCAATATCATCAGGGTTGATGCTGGAAAAACTATCACCCCCGTCGGCAAAAACCCCACCTCCGGTAACACCCACTGTGCTGCTGTTGAAATTTCCCCTGTCCACGGGAACACCGTTGATGACTATTAATGGAGTGCTGCCACCGCCCAGCGATGACTGGCCGCGGATACGTATTTTGGAAGTACCGGCCGGGCCTGTACCCATACCGGATATATTCACTCCGGCAATTTTTCCCTGTAATGCATTGACAGGATTCGGCGTCCTGTTGATGGTCAGTTCATCTGGTTTTACATTAGTGGCTGAATAGCCCAGCCCCCTGGCCTGTTTGGTAATACCAAGGGCCGTAACCACCACTTCACCCAATGACTGCTGGTTGGTGACTAAAATAATGTCCAGCGTTGACCGGTCATTTACAGGCACCTCCTGCGAAATATAACCCACAGAGCTGAATACCAATGTGGCATTGGCAGATGCAGTTAGCGAAAATCTTCCTGCTGCATCTGTAGTAGTACCCGCTGAAGTACCTTTTACTGATATAGAAACAGCAGAAAGTTTCTTACCGGTTTCGTCACTAACGGTGCCGGATACTGTCTGGCCGTTTATGTTACCGGAGAAAAATAAAATGAATGAAAACAGCAGAACAGGGAATACGCTCGGTATGTAAACCGGCATGAGTTTTTTCCTCATATGGCAAGTTATTTGGTAATTAGCAAAAAATTCCTTCCGGAATAATTCTCTCGTCAGCTTACAAAGTATCTGATTTTTTAAACACCAAACTTCCAATAACCCACAGTGTAGGATATTGAACAAAAAACAGTTTCTGGTTTCCCTGATTTTTTTAGAATAGGTTGTACATTTAAAATCATTAACGGCGCTTGCATGAATCAATTCCTTCTGCATCAGGACAGTTCGGGTGAATTACAGCTGTTTCCGCATATCCTGGAGTTTTCCTTCAAAAGGAATAATTCAATACAACTCAATTCATTCAACACATTTTCATCCAATTGCCTTCGCTTTTATTACGTATTGAATGGAAAATTTGACTGGCAGATACAGGATATAAATCATACCCTCTATCCACATGATTTGGCTATCATTCTTCCCGGACAATTCATTGGTTCGGAGAAAGGCTATCTCGATATTGGTTCTCTCTGCTGGCTCTATCTTGAGCCGGATATCAACTCGGGAAACTGGAGTGCCATTGCACAGGCGGAAATCAACCTGATCAGGAAGATCCTTTCCCTGAATACCATACCTGTGATCACCGATTTTCGTGAGGCCGCCACCGTATTCCACGATTTAAAGAATGAATTATTCGATCAGCAACTTGGTTTTACAACAAGAGTAAATCAATTACTTGATGAGCTGCTGATTCGAATTGCCCGTTTGCTCACGAAACAGAATAATTCACAAAGAGACTTCCCGCAAACCTTCCTGAAACTGGAAAATACATTGCGCCAGAACCTGTCGCATCAATGGACCGTGGAAGAAATGGCAGCGCTGGTAGGTCTTGGCTCCACCGCATTCTCCGAAAAAGTAAAAAGTTTCACCGGGTTTTCACCATTGAATTACCTGATCAACATCCGGATATCAGAAGCGATTAAATTATTAAAGCGGCAGGATGTAAATATGACGGACATAGCGCTGGAAACAGGCTTTTATTCATCCCAGCACTTTTCAACAACATTTAAAAAACTGACCGGGTATACCCCGCGGCAGTTCAGAATAAACAACACTTCTCAAACCTAATGATATGAGTAATAAAAAAGATTGTATTGTCACTATCGAACTCGGCACTAATGCAGTACGGGTTATTGCATTTGATCTGAAAGGGAATACGCTGGGTTCGATGAAGGGGTCCTATCCCACTTTTCATTCGCAGCCCGACTACAGTGAGCAGGACCCGGAGCAGGTTTTTATTACCATGCTGTATGTTTTAAAAAACCTGCTTACGGAAAAAATTCATCCAAACAAACACAAGGTTGCCTGTATCTGCTTCAGCGCATCGATGCACAGCGTATTAGCGATTGATAAAAAAGGAGTTCCCCTGGGCAATGCCATTACCTGGGCTGATAACCGTGGCAAAAAGGAAGCACAGGAGCTGAACAAATCCCCCCTGGCAAAAAAATTTTACCAGGCCACCGGCACACCCATTCATCCCATGTCGCCCCTGGTAAAAATAAAATGGATGAAGAACCATGACAAAGCAACATTTACTGAAACCAGTAAGTTCCTTTCAATTAAAACATACATACTGCAACAACTCACCGGACAATACCTGATTGATTACAGCCTGGCTTCTGCCACCGGCATGATGAATATTCAATCCATGAAATGGGAAACCGATGCGCTGGCCTATGCCGGTATTAAAAGTGACCGGCTTCCCGAACTGGCGCCGGTCTTTGCCTCACCAGGACAGCTAAAGAAAGAATATCAAACCCTGCTCGGATTATCAAACTACACTAAGATTATCCTGGGATCAAGCGATGGGTGCCTGGCCACTATTGGCTCCGGCGTATGGGGCGACGATAAGGCTGTAGTAACTATCGAAGATAGCGGGGCCGTGCGGGTAATTGGTAATAAAATAATGAAAGATGAAAAACGCCGCCTGTTTAATTACGTACTGACAGAAAATTGTTATGTATTCGGAGGTCCCACCAATAATGGCAGCGTTGTATTTGAATGGTTTGCCAAACAATTTGGCGACTTCAACCGGCCATTTGACCTGGAATACACCATGGAGACATTGATCAGTGAAGCGGCCAAAGTGGAAGCTGGTTCCAACGGATTGATTTTTTTACCCTACCTGCTGGGTGAACGGGCCCCTATATGGAACCCCAATGCAAAGGGAGTTTATTTTGGATTGAATATCAAACATGAGAGACAGCATTTTATCCGTGCCACTATCGAAGGCATATTGTATGAAATCTTTAGTATCAGCAAGCTGGTAGAGGAACATCGCACCATTAAAACCCTATCCGTGCACGGCAGCTTTGCCTCTTTACCCTTATGTACCCAACTGCTGGCTGATATATGTAATAAGCCTGTTTCGCTCCGAAAAAATTCAGACAGTGTGGGCTATGGCTCTTACCTGCTCAGCGCTACTGAAATGGGCATTTATAAAAACCTTGCCGAAGCAGTAAAATCTGTTGTACTGCCAGACCAGTACCTGCCCAAAAAACAGCAGCACGCGGTATACATGAAGCATTTTAAAATATTTGAAAGGCTAAGCACCAGGCTGGCTGATGAATTTGAAGATATATCGAATATTCAATAACCAACCGCTGACACCGGTAAAATAAAATTGACAGATATGAAAATCAGGATCATTCTAACGGTAATGCTCAACTGTTTTTTATCCGGCATCATGGCCCAGCAGGTTACCCCCACCAGTGAGCAGGTAAAAGCGCTGACCCCTGAGTGGAAGGGTGAACGATTTCCCGACGGGAGGCCCAAAGTGGCTGACAGGTTCCTGGAAAGGCTTAAAAATATACGGCTGGAGGAAGCCTGGGGGATTTTGCGAAATAAAGGATATCACAACCAGTTTGAAGGCGACTGGATGGTGCTCGACCCCGATTCCGCCATGACGGGCCGTGCAGTAACCGCCCAGTATATGCCGCTGAGGCCTGATATAGATAAAATAATAAAAGAAAAAGGCAAAGCGGAAGGTCGCATCGGCAATACCAATTCATGGCCCATCGACGTGCTGAAGGATGGCGATATCTATGTAGCCGACAGCTATGGTAAAATAGTGGATGGCACATTGATCGGTGACAATCTTGGAAATGCCATTTATACAAAGTCGCACCGGGGTGTAATTTTTTACGGCTCCGTCAGGGATATGGAAGGTTTGGCAGAGATCAATGGCTTCAATGCCTGGATAAAAGGATATGACCCTTCCTACATACAACAAATGATGCTGAGCGGCATTAATGTTCCCATCCGCATAGGCAGGGCCACCGTATTGCCGGGCGATGCAATTCTGGCCAAAAAAGGCGGGGTTGTTTTTATACCAGCACACTTGCTCGAGGAAGTGGTGCTGAATGCAGAATTTATTGCGCTCAGGGACCAGTTCGGACATCAGCGGTTGCGGGAAGAAAAATATACACCCGGACAAATAGATTCTCAATGGACAGAAGAAATTAAAAAAGATTTTTTGAAGTGGCTGGATGAAAACCCGGGCAAACTGCCTATGACAAGGGAAGAACTGGATAAGTTTATGAAAGACAGAACATGGTAGGTTTTGCTTGTAGTTTATAGTTTGTGGTTTATAGTTCTTTACAGCAGGACCGCTTCCTACAGTTTGTGTATAGCTATAGCAGAATGTGGATTTTAGGTTTTTGATTTTTGATTGGTGCAACAGAGACATTTTTCGCAAAATATATTTACCCATAACAACTATCTCATAACACTAAATTAAATAGTATGACCCCCTCACAAAAAATAGAACAGAAACTTGGATTAAAAGATCCGGTTGAACCGACCCTGGCATCCGGCAGCTATGATTCTGACATGAACAGCCGCCGTTCTTTTTTAAAAACATCTGCGCTTGGCGGCATTACATTAGGTGGCGCATTGATGTTTTCACCGGTGGAAGAAATCATTGCCCAATCTACTCAGAAAGTGAGCCGTTATTCAGGGCCCTCCGATCTGAAGATTACGGATATGCGCTATTGCGTAACCACTGTTCTCGGGCGCACAGCTATCATCCGTATCGATACCAACCAGGGCATCTATGGACTGGGCGAGGTACGTGATGGCGCTGATGAACGCTATGCCTTGTTTTTAAAAAGCCGGATACTGGGCGAAAATCCCTGCAATGTGGAAATGATATTTAAAAAGATCCGGCAGTTTGGCGGCCAGGCCAGGCAGGCCGGGGGTGTATGTGCGGTAGAAATGGCCCTCTGGGATATAGTGGGCAAAGCCTACAATGTACCTGCCTGGCAATTACTCGGCGGCCGTTACCGTGATAAAATAAGGATGTATGCTGATACTCCGGAAGCCGGCTCACCGGAAGAACAAAAAAGATTGATCAATTACCGTTTAAATGACCAGGGATATACATGGCTGAAAATGGATGTTTCTATCGGAGAGCTGAAGGGAAAACCCGGAACCCTGGTGAATGATAAATTTTGGCAAAATGCACAGGGAAACCTGGCCCAGTGGGGAGATCAGAATAATATGATGTCTTATGCAAACACACTGCACCCCTTTACACAAATACAAATTACAGATAAAGGGCTGGATGAACTCGGTAAAATAGTGGATAATGTACGCAGTATGGTGGGCTATGAAATTCCCCTTTCCACGGACCACTATGGGCATTTTGACCTGAACAATGGTATACGGCTGGGCAGGGCATTGGAAAAATACCGCCTCGCCTGGCTGGAAGATATTGTTTCATGGGAATACACTGATCAATGGAAAAAACTTTCCGATGCGCTGGAAACTCCCTGTCTTACCGGAGAAGATATTTACCTGCTGAAGTATTTTAAACCGCTTATTGATGCAAGGGCCGTTGATATTGTACACCCGGACCTTGCCTCGTCCGGAGGCTTGTTAGAAACAAAACGTATTGGTGATTATGCCGAAGAAAATGGTATTGCCATGGCCATGCACCAGGCGGGCACTCCCGTATCATTTATGGCATGTGTGCATTGTGCAGCTGCCACTCAGAATTTTCTTGCACTGGAACATCATTCGGTTGATTTGCCCTGGTGGGAAAGTATGGTAAAAACAACAGATGGAAGAAACCTGATCACGAAAGGATTTGCGAATCTTCCGCTGCAGGCACCGGGACTGGGCATTGAGCTGAATGACGAGGTGATGAAACAGCACCTGCACCCGGCAGATAAAAGTTATTTCGAACCCACACCACAATGGAATGAGAAACGTTCGCACGACAGGATATTCAGCTGATATAAAATTTATCACTGTACGAAAGTGTACTCAAATACTTTATTGAAATATTAAATCGCCATACCGCATGTCATTTATTAAACGCCCGGCTTTTATTTATAGTCTTGTTGCACTTTTTGCACTGCAGTCGTTTATATTCTGGCTATCGGGTAAAACGGGGCTTACCGGCTGGTTTTTGACCTTATTCTTCATCAGTCTTTCATTTGCCTTCAGAACTATCCCGTCACTGAAAGGTCTGTCTTTTACTGTTATCATTTTTGCAGCGGTAACACTTACCCTGTTTCACCCCGGTTATTTTCAGCAATGGGGTAATCTTAAACTCAGCGCCCTGATCATCCCCCTGATACAACTGCTGATGTTTGGCATGGGGGCATCCATGAGTATAAAAGATTTTGCCGCTGTGGTAAAATCACCGAAGGGAGTGGTAATAGGTGTGTTCAGCCAGTTTACCATCATGCCATTTCTTGGTTTTATGCTGGCAAACAGTACCGATTTTCCTGCAGAAATTGCTGCTGGAATGATATTGATCGGGTGTTCACCCAGCGGACTAGCCTCTAACGTAATGGCCTACCTGGCAAAGGCCAACCTCGCTTTATCCGTTACCATTACTTCGATTACCACACTCCTGGCGCCATTTGTTACACCATTGCTCATGAAGCTGCTGGCCGGGGCGCTGGTGGAAATTGATGTTACTAAAATGATGTGGGATATTTTTAAAATGATCATTATACCTATCGGGGCAGGATTGATTTTTAATAAGCTGCTGAGCGGTAAATCAAAATGGGTTGACAATGCCATGCCTTATGTATCTATGTTCAGTATTGCATTCATTATCGTAATCATCACTGCTGCCGGAAGAGATAGCCTGTTGAAGATAGGCCCCCTGCTTATTCTTTGTGCGTTACTTCATAATATGTTTGGATATTTTCTCGGATACTGGAGCGCCCGCCTGTTCCGCATGGAAGAAAGAGACTGCCGCACCGTAGCCATAGAAGTAGGTATGCAGAATGCAGGGCTTGCCTCAGGCATAGCAAAAGAAATGGGTAAAGTAGCCACGGTGGGGCTTGCTGCAGCGGTGTTTGGACCGTTGATGAACATCACAGGTTCTGTTTTAGCCAGCTGGTGGCACGGAAGGCCACCCAGCGAGAAGAAAAAATAACTATCTGATTTTATACTATAAAAATAAGAGCATGAATATCCTCAGAGTAACTATTACAACATCGCTGCTGTTTACTTTTCTTGCAGAAGTAAAATGCCAGCAAATACAAATTTCAAAAGAGCAGCTTATTGCTTTAACACCGGAGTGGAAAGGCGAACGTTTTGCAGATGGAAGGCCAAAAGCTCCGGACAGTTTACTTGACCGGCTGAAACTCGTTACCCTTGAAGAAGCATGGGCTGTACTTCGTAATGAAAACTATAAGTTTCAATATGAAGACGGCTGGCAAACTATCAATCCTGATAGTGTGCTGGTGGGGCGTGCTGTTACTGCCGTCTTTATGCCGGGACGACCGGATATACACCGTGCTATCGACAGTTTTGGCCATACTAAAGGTGGCAGAATAAAATCACAAAACGCATGGCCCCTTGATTTGCTGGTAAAGAGGGATGTATATGTGGCCGATCAGTTTGGCGCACATAATGATGGCCCCACCATCGGCGATAATCTTGGTAACTCCATATTTGCAAAAACAGGGAACGGAATTGTGTATGAGGGTGCAATCAGGGATATTAACGGGCTTAAAGAACTGGGATCATTTACTTCCTTCTTCCGAAGTTATCACCCTTCACATCATCTGAACAATCCTGCGGGACAACTAAATACCACACTGGTGGGAATTAATCAGCCCACAAGAATCGGTATGGCTACGGTAATGCCGGGTGATGTGGTGCTGGGCAGAGATGGCGGTGTAATATTCATACCTCCTCACCTGCTGGAAAAAGTGGTAAAAACATCGGAGATCGTACGATTGAGGGATATGTTTGGCCACCAGCGGTTGAGAGAAGGAAAATACACTCCGGGACAGATCGATACACGCTGGAGTGATGAGATTGAAAAGGATTTTTCTAAATGGCTGAACGAACATATCGATAAACTGCCGGTACCCCGTTCGCAGATACAGGAGTTGCTGAAGCAACGAACCTGGTGAAACAGCTAATTAAATCAAAAGTAATAAGTCAAAAAAAAGCACTTTCCTGAGTACATGTTGCGCTTTTGATTTTTCACTTTTCCATTCTTTTAAAAAATTATATTATGGACAACTCAAGACGCTCATTCATCACCAAAGCTGCAATTGCAGCAGCTATTACCCCTTTTGCGCCGCTATCCTCTTTTGGAAGGGGCTATGAGGAAGCGATAGATAAAACCCCGAAAGCATCACCGCCGTCTGATCTGAAGATTACAGATGTAAAATGCGGTTATATACGCGGGAGCTTATTTGTAAAAATCTATACCAACCAGGATATATGGGGATGTGGCGAAGGTGTGGATGCGGTACCCGGAACATACCACCTCGTAAAAAATTTTGGGAACAGGATCAGGAACCAGAACCCATTAAACGTTCATCGTCTGTTTGAATTTATCCGGCGCTCCGGTTTTTTCCAGGGGGCACAATCGGGAATGTATATAGCTGTGTTGTCGGCTATAGAAACGGCGCTATGGGATATTGCCGGCAAAGCGCTGAATTTACCCGTATACCAATTGCTGGGAGGAAAATTCCGGGATAAAATAAGAGTGTATTGCGATACTGCCTTATACCAGCGCAACCTGCCACAACCGAAAGATTTTGCAGAAGCAGCGCTCAGGTCAAAGAATATGGGCTTCAATGCCATTAAGTTTGATCTTGACCAGGCCAATGATCCGAATAAGTACGACCTGTTTAACTGGACAGCCAGCCCGGGTGAACTGCAAAGAATGTACGACCAGATAGCGGCTGCCCGTGAAGCGGTGGGCCCCAAAACGGATATACTTGTAGATATGCATGGCCGTTATGATGCAGTAACCGCACAGGCTGTGTCAAAATTAATGGAGCCATTAAAACTGATGTGGCTGGAAGAACCCATACCCGCAGAAAATGTTGAGGCCTATAAACTGATAACCGAGTCCACCTCCACTCCTATTGCGGCAGGGGAAAATCATTACCTGGCACATGGATTCCGCAGGTTGCTCGAAATTGGAGGTGCGGATATTGTAATGCCCGATTTACAAAAAGCCGGCGGATTAGGCGAAGGGCAGCGAATTGCGAACCTGGCCAATTTATATTACACACCGTTTGCCCCGCATATGGTGGCTTCCTTTCTTGGCGCCATGGCTGCCTGTCATGTATGCGCTTCAGTTCCAAATTTCCTGATACTGGAGTGGCAATCGTATTTTCATACCGACCAGATGTATAAGGACATTGTAAAGTATGATGGAGAATGGGTGAAGGATAGTTTTATCACACTATCCGAAAAACCCGGGATCGGTGTTGAAATAAATGAAGAAGGTATGAAGAAGTATGCAGCGCAGGGTGTGCCATTTTTTGAATAAAAAACACATTATTCATTTTAAAACATTTTTGTATGAATACCCGCAGAGATTTTTTGCAAAAAATTACCGCATCCCTCATAGCGCTTCCGCTGCTGGATGGAAATGATGTTTCCTTTTTTGAAGAAGAAAATAAAAAGCCGTATGATGGTCCTGTACTCCGGGTTGCTATCATGGGACTGGGCAGCTACGGCACACGGGTGGCAGAATCAATGAAAGACTGTACCCGTGCAAAACTGGTGGGGGTGATCAGCGGCACCCCATCAAAGATCACAGCCTGGCAGGCCAGGTATAATATTCCTGAAAAGAACTGCTATAATTATGACAACTTCGACAATATCAAAGATAACCCCGATATCGATGCTGTATATATTATTACACCCAATGCATTGCACAAAGATGAAGCCATACGGGTGGCCCGTGCAGGCAAACATGTGATTTGCGAAAAGCCTATGGCCATCGATGCAAAAGAAGGAGAAGAAATGGTGGCTGCCTGCAAAAAAGCTAATGTAAAACTATTGGTGGGCTATCGAATGCATTTTGAAGCAAAAACGCTGGAAGTGATCCGTATGCGTAATGCCGGTGAATTGGGAAAGATCTTGTTCTTCCAGGGGTTGTCGGGTTTTCGTATAGGCGACCCATCGCAATGGAGATTAAATAAATCATTGTCCGGCGGAGGTGCATTAATGGATATCGGCATTTACGCTGTAAATGGCGCCCGGTATATGGTGGGTGAAGAACCGGTATGGGTTACTGCACAGGAAACTAAAACGGATACTCAAAAATTCAAAGAAGGGGTGGATGAAACGATCCAGTTTCAACTGGGTTTTCCATCCGGTGCAGTGGCTTCCTGCTTATCTACTTACAACATGAACGGCCTTGACAGATTTTATCTCAATGGATCAAAAGGATTTGCTGAAATGCAACCCTCCACCGGGTACGGCCCTATTAAAGGACGTACAAATAAAGGAGAGCTTACACAGGAACATAAAACACACCAAACTGTGCAAATGGATGAGATGGCTGCTATCATTCTCGATCATAAACAACCGGTAGTGCCTGTTGATGGTGAAGAAGGCATTAAGGACCTTAAAATTATGGATGCCATATATGAAGCGGTAAAAACCGGTAAAAAAATAAAACTGAAATGATCAGGTGCCATATCAGATCAAACCATACACCCTTCTGCCGCTAACGGTTATTTTTATTTGCTGTACCAAAAAAATAGCTGTGGAAAGGACCGCCTATTTTCCCAGGCAATATGAATTGATGATGCCACAGATGAATAAAGAAAATGTTTGGGTCTTCCTTATGGCAGGACAGTCCAATATGGCCGGCCGGGGAATGGTAGAACCACAGGATACGCTTTCAAATGAAAGGATCCTGTGTATTAATAAAGAGGGGCAACTTATCGGGGCAAAAGAACCCTTACATTTTTATGAGCCTGCATTAACCGGGCTTGACTGCGGATTGTCGTTTGCGAAAACACTTATCAAAAAAATCCCGCCCGGAATTTCCGTTCTCCTGGTGCCCACGGCGGTAGGTGGCAGTTCCATCAGCCAGTGGCTGGGCGATTCAGTTCATAGGAATGTAAAACTGCTTTCCAACTTCAAAGAGAAAGTGAAACTGGCGCTGGAATACGGAACAATAAAAGCCATACTCTGGCACCAGGGTGAGAGCGATACAAATGAAAAAGACCTGCCGGAGTATGAAAAAAGGCTGGCTTTATTACTATCGGAATTCAGGGCTGTGGCCGAAAATGAAAATCTGCCTGTGTTGCTGGGTGAACTCGGTAGCTTTTCAAACAATAAGCAAAACCGGGTGGCATTGAATCATGCAATAAACCAGTATGCTGCCAGTGATATAAACACTGCCGTTGTGTATACAGGTGACCTTAAACATAAAGGCGACTATCTTCATTTTAACAGTGAGGGGCAAAGAAAAATGGGCAGCCGCTTTGCTGAAGTTTATTTAAAAAAATTTTTCCGCCGTTGATAACAGCTGGTAATAACCGAATCAAATTAATATTTTATTTCCGCCCTTCCGCCTGTACGCATGGCCTCATAAATAGCCGTGATGATTTGTACATCCCTTCGTCCCATTTCACCTGGAACTATACTTGGCTGATTATTTTTAACAGCTAATGCAAATGCATCCATTTGCCCGGCCTGCTGCGACAGCGGCGGATAGGATATCTCCTCTCCTGCCCTGTTTCCTCTGAGACCGGAGTAATTAAAAGCGGGCCGTAACCCGAAACTTCCTTTCTCCGCTTCAGCGCTCAGGTAATTCATGCTTTCCGAATAGCTGGTCCTGCATTCTGCAATAAGGCCATTGGGCATCTCCATCTGCCAGCTCAGAGTTTCTTCCACATCAATAAATTTTGTTTTATCGCTTACCGGCGGGGCCTGTGCTGTTACAGCTACGGGTTCCATTCCAGTAGTATAACATATCGCCTGCAGGCAATAAATACCGAGGTCCATCAACGGACCGCCCCCTGATAATTTTTTATCCAGCCTCCACTGGCCCTTTGATGCTACAAAAGCAAATCCGCTGCTGATCTTTTTTATTTCCCCGTACACTTTTTCGGTTCCCAATTTTTTCATTTCCAAATTATAGGGGTCAAAATGCAGGCGATACCCTATTGAGAGCATTTTTTCCGCATTCTTACAGGCTTTAATCATCTGGTCGCATTCCTCCACGGATATGGCCATTGGTTTTTCACAAATCACATGTTTACCGGCTTTGGCAGCACGGATGGAATACTCCGCATGCATGGAGTTGGGCAATACCACATATATTATATCAATATCCGGGTTATCCCTGATGCTGTCATAGTTTTCATAATTATAAATATTCTTCTCAGGGATACCATACTTTTCCTTCCAGGCCATGGCTTTAGCCGGTGTGCCGGTTACAATACCGGCCAGGTAGCAATGCTCTGTCTTTTGCAATGCAGGGGCGAGTTGTCCTGTTGCATAACCACCCAATCCCACCAGGGCAATACCTAATTTTTTACCGGTGTGCATAACTTTTCCTTTTTGATTAAAGGGATTACAATTACCAAAAGCATTGACCACAGGAAGGCCGAGGGCCGCTATACCCGTGGTATAAATGAATTTTCTTCTCGAAGACCGTTTCTCTTTCATATTAAAGGTTATTTTTTGATCAAAACATTGGTGGAACCATAGCGATTGACTTTTAGTGTCTTTCCATCTTCTGAAAATTCTATATTCAAAAACTCCGCATCAGAATAAAATGTTTTACCCGACGAAGCTTTCAACGGATAGCTGTTGTTGGGCAAATAAACGAGGTTCAGCCTGTGGTCATTTACTTTAATATCCACTGTAAAACCATCTGACTGCTGGTATCTCCCTTCCAGGGCTTTCAGTGTTTCATCCGGCAGTTGCAGATCAGGTTTTTCAAAAACATACTGTAATCCCCGCGTATAGGTTTCGCTTTTCGTTCCGGAGTGGCCCGTATTTTCCAGTACTTTGGACCGGATGCTTACATCTTTGTAATTTTTACTGATAAGATAAGCGCTGAATGATTCAAATGTGCCCCTGTTTCTTTCCACATCTCCAACGGTAAGGTATAAACGTATCTTTTTACCTGCAGGCAGTATTTCCGCAAACTTTTGTTCATATTTATACAACAATCCATTATCCCAGCCCACTGCCGGGCTGGCAGCGATATAGCCGGTAAACATACCCGGATGCGACAGCAACGTATAAATTGTCAATAATCCTCCGAGAGAGCAACCCATCAGCACCCTGTTTTCCCTGTCGACCCGGTAATTTTTTTCCATAAAAGGGAAAAGTTCATAACTCATGAAATCAAGGAATTTACCGGCACCACCACTTTGCGTCAAACGATTTTCCTTGCTGGGTGTGTAATCCCTTGCC
The DNA here is from genome assembly GCA_964606155.1 of uncultured Chitinophaga sp. Classification (GTDB taxonomy): domain Bacteria; phylum Bacteroidota; class Bacteroidia; order Chitinophagales; family Chitinophagaceae; genus JJ008. The sequence goes on from CAZSGD010000014.1 coordinate 76,854, forward strand.
CGCAGGCTGTCTGCATTAGGTTTTACACCACCCCAGGTTACACCCACTATAATCAGTTCCGGAATAAACCCATCATAATATTGCTGTCCGTAAATCGATTTTACCAAAGGGAAGTCCCATTGTGCATCCATCAGATACACCACCGGGTATTGTTTAGTTGCCGCTGCATACCCACCCGGTAATAATATCTGTAACTCATATTCCTGGCCCTGAACGATCGCAGATGTTATTTTCCTTACTTCCGAGCCTGGAATAGTAACAGCAGGGTATTGTGCCTGTATGGACAACCCGGCAACTAGAGCGAGTGCAGCAAAAAATGTATATCTCATTTTTTAAAATATTTTGAAGCAAATTCAATAAAGTATTTCCAGTTGGGCCCGGTAGTATGACCGCCATTGTGCTGGCGAAAAGCGATATCACCTCCGGCCAGTAATGTTTCCTCCGGTGGATAACTCATCGTGCCCAGGTCTTTTTTACCCAGCAATGTGTACACAACACCGGCATGAGCAGCCCCTAAAAACATTCCTTTTGCATCCACCCATCTTCCCTCCACGTTGGGTGAGCCCGAGCTGATAAATACCGGGCGCGGGGCGCATAAGGCCAACAGTTCATGTGCATCCACCGGCAGATCATTGGGTGTTAACGGCCCGGCATATTTGATAAAATTCCCGGCGAACCAATGATATTCTCCTGATGAAGCAAGGTTTTCCACCTGTTCACCATATACCCTGCGTAATATTTTTGTTCCGCCTGCCCCGGATGAGCCAATAAATCCAATAGCAAAACGTGGTTCATAAGCCATGGCTACAATGGCGGCCTTCCCATATCTTGATAATCCTTCGATCCCCACTTTCTTTGCATCCACATTTTTGTCTGTTTCCAGATAATCCAATGCCCGGCTGGCCCCCCAGGCCCAGGCACGTAACGCACCCCAGTCGTCCGGCTTACGGGGTTGACCTTTGTTGACAAGTCCAATTATTCCCTGTGTTAACCCGGCACCATTATCAGCCTGGTAGCTGGTTAGAACGATAATGGCAAATCCCCAGCCTTTTTCCAGCAGTTGCTGCTGCCAGCTTTTCTCCGCTGGCGTGCCGGGAGGCGGGCCTGGAAGCCGGAAACCGGGAGGAAAAATAAATCCGAACTCCATCATTACGGGTACGGGGCCGGATACCTCACGGGGTGTGGTAACCGAAAATTGTATATCTACATTGATTTGGGGATATGCAGCATTATCCACATGACCTAGTAAATTTTTAGTAATAGCTCTTACATTTCCAATAATGGTGTCAACGGTACTCCTTACTTCCCAGGTTACTTTTGGAGTGCTTTTGGGCACCCGTCCATATATTTCCCTGTCAAAGGCCTCCACAATTTCCGGCCTGCGCCTGGCCCACCATGTTTTTGCATCCGTTACTTTCTTCCCATTATTCAAAACGAGCGGATCGGGTAATGAGGTATATGGCGAAGCTCTGGACTCATCTGTATTTGCTGCATTGGGCGCCTGCGGGTTACCCGAAGGGCCGCGGCGTATTGAATCAATTTTTAACCGGGCCAGCATATTTCTGTAATCCACCTGGGTGGCCTGCTGCTGGATCCTCGCTGCTTTATCACGCAACTGCCATTCCTGAATATGCTCTGCCGCTGCAACCATGGGTGCAATCATGATGTCTTTTTCATTCAATTTTAAAAAATGCAGGAACTCGCGATGGGCCGCTATGGATACATCGAGTCCATTTCCACCTCCCACGCCATGAAAAAGTATCACCAGCAGGGAATTTGTTTCCATAGCTTTTTTTGCCCAATCTATCATTTGCGGGCCGGATTCACCATTTACCATGTAACAGTCCACATTGTACAAATCCACTTCATTAATTTTATGCATCTGGTTCCGAACAGCCCGCGCGGCGATAAAGTCATCCTTCATGGCATTGATAAATGAAGAATCCCCGATTTTCATATCACCACAGGTAAAAGCAAATGTCCTTTTACTATTTCCATCGAGCGAATGCAGAAATAAATTCGTCATCCTCACCTCATCTATCATCCGTTGCACTGTATATGCACTCATATCGTACTCAGGCCGCACCCATTCCCTGCCTTTACCACCAGCACAGGGATGAAACAATGTATGGTTCCCCAGTTCATGCCCGTTGATAGCCAGATTTTTCCATTCATGCATCCTTTTTTGTACGGAGCCGGAAAAAGCAGTTACATAAAAAGTGGCTTTCAACCCCAATGAGTCAAGCAGCGGCGCTGCATTATCGAGATGTTGATCGATAGCATCATCATAAGTAATCACCACGGCACATTTTTTTCCTTTCCAGGGCTGGTTGAACTGACAATACCCCCTCAGGGTGCAGAAGAGCATGGCCAATAAGCATACTGTTTTCATATCATACCTGTTGTTAAAAATTCATTTACCGTAATTTAACTATAGGGTGGATTAGCCTTTTATATAATAAATGCGATTATGCAAAAACAATACATCTTTTACATACATAAATGTTTGGGCATTTTGCAATAACAGTTCGTATTCATTTTTTTATCACAGGCGCTTGTAAGTCGGTTGCTTTTGGCAAATAAATGGGGGTTGTTGACTGCCGCTAACATCAATTGTAAAAAATAAAATGATCAGACCTCCTATATATTCCATTCACCCTGCAAGAGCCCTGCATGAATTGAATTATCTTTTGCCACCTGTAAACATTTTAATAAGCCTCCCGGGTATTACTGCTATTTAAATAATTCCTGTGCAAAATTGAAAAGATTGTTTCTCCACACCGGCCAAGTGTGCCCGCCGGGATACTCACTGTAGGTATACTTTACTTTCAACTCATCAAATTTGGCAAGCATGATCCTGCAATTATTGTAAGCAATATCTTCTTTACCTCCCATCGCAACCCATAGTAATTTCAAATTGTTGCTGATCGTGGCCCCGTTATTTTTGATATAATCATATTGCGGATTGGCCAGTTCAGGACGGTTTGCAAACCAACCAGAACTAAACACCCCCAGATAAGAAAACAACTGCGTATTTCTTAATCCGGCATAGAGGGTTTGCAGTCCGCCCATGGATAATCCGGCCAGGGCCCTGTTTTTTGCATCTGATTCAGCCCTGAAATTTTTTTCAACAAAAGGAATAATTACCTGCTTCAATTCATTTTCAAACATGCGAAGCACATTTTCATTAAACCCTGCCGGTCCTCCTGAACTCATATTGCCATCCGGCATTACCACCAGCATGGGTTTTGCCAGCTTACCGGCAATAAGGTTATCGATGATCAAATCAGTACGGCCCTGTGTGGCCCAACCCCTTTCATCTTCCCCTCCTCCATGAAATATGTACAGCACAGGATATTTTTCATTTATATCCTGATCATAGCCGGGTGGTGTATAAATATAAAACCGGCGCCAGGAATTAGTAACTCCCGAATAATATTTTTTAATCCGCACTTCGCCGTGTGGCACATCTTTTAATGAATAATATTCGCCACCTGCGAAAGGGATTTCTATTCCGCTGGCCATCCTGCCCATACCATAAAATGTTTCGCTGGCCGGATCGGCCAGCGCCACACCATCGATCAGCAGGGAATAATAATGAAACCCTTCACCAATTGAATCTGTCGTTACAGTCCAGTACCCACCAGTATCCCTTGCCATATCATATTTCTTAACAAGATCCACCTGCACTTTTTGTGCATCCGGGGCTTTTATTCGAAATACCACCCGGTTATTTGGCAATATCTGCGGGTACCGGGCCGACCTTACATTGGTGCTTGCCGGTGAGCCCAATATGGTGTACCTGGGAAATGAGGAAACATCAACCGGCTTAAAGAGAAATTGAGTAAACATATACAGCCCGTTTTTCCATACCTTAAAATCATGGCCGCCGGGTTCGATATAATATATATGTGGTACATTTTTTTCATATAAATAATCATGTGTCCGCCTGCTGAATGTTATCAATCCGTCATTATCACCGCATGAAATCCATAATAGTTTTAATTTTTGCTTCGCCACTTCCGGATCAGGAACAAGCAATTCCGGTCTTTTTGTATTTGGCGCTGAAGAAAAACCGCCGATCCAGGCAAATTTGTCCAGGTTGCCCAGGCCAAAATTCAAAGACTGGCCCCCACCCATGGAGAGGCCTGCAATGGCACGGCCCAACCGGTCGCTGACAACCGGATAGTTCTTCTCGATAAATGGAATCAGGTCATTGATCAGGTCTTTTTCAAAAGTTGAAAATGCCTGTACCTTAGCGCTGTCAAAAATATTTCCTCCTGCACGGTCATCTTTCATGGCCCTGCCGTTGGGCATAACCACGATCATTGGTTCAATTTTATTTTCACTATACAGGTTATCCAGGATTGCCTGTGGGTTGCCACCTTTCAGCCATTCCTTTTCATCGCCGCCGATCCCGTGCAACAGGTACAGCACCGGGTATTTTTTCTTTTTTGAAAAACCCGGTGGCAGATAAATCAACGACCTCCGCTTTGTTCCTACCGTCGCCGAAGAATAGGTAATGGTATCTATTTTTCCCTGTACGGCAACTGGTTTTGCCATATCAAAACCAGCAGGCGCCTGTAACTCATCGGGCTGCGCTTGTGCGGTAAAAAAAACTGCGGTCAATAATAAACTTATGAGAACACATTTTTTCATCTTAAGTATTTTTAAATACCCATAAATATTATTTAAGCTTCAGCGTAACTACGGAGAATGGGGGAAGTTTTACCGTTACTGAGCTGTTGTTTAATACTGCACTATTAAATACAGCAGGCTTTATTTTACCAGGTTCATCAAATGTATTGTGGTCCTGTAATTTTCCAGATTGTAAAATGCGCCCTGATACCGATGTAGCCATAATACCACCCAGTTGTATGGTAACTTCCTGCTCTTTTGCGGCATCCATATTCACCAGCGAAATATTCACCTCTCCGTCTTTATTTTTTGATGCTGAAGCTGAAACAGCCGGTATTTTTTTGTCGCCCATCACATAGTCGTTGCTATTTATCATCAAGGGTATCATTAATGCTCCCTGGTGCAAGTTGTACATTTCCATTACATGATAAGTGGGTGTCAGCACCAGTTTTTCTTCTTTGGTAAGAATAACAGCCTGCAGCACATTTACCATCTGGGCCAGGTTAGCCATACGAACACGGTCGCAATGATTATTAAAAATATTCAAGGATAGTCCGGCAATCATTGCATCCCGCATGGAGTTTTGCTGATACAGAAAAGCGCCGTTGGTGCCCGGCTCCACATCATACCAGCCGCCCCATTCGTCTACGATCAGCGCCACTCTTTTTTTGGGGTCGAATTTATCCATCACTTCGCTGTTCTTTGTTACAATGCGTTCCATCCTCCAGGCCTGTTCCATGGTTTTGAAATATTCCTCCTCGGAAAATTGTGTTGCCGATCCTTTTTTTGACCAGTTGATAACGGAATAATGGTGTATGGAAACCCCTTCTATCCTCCTGGCCGGTATCTCACGCATCACCGTTTCGGTCCAGGCATAATCTTCCGTACCTGGTCCCACGGCAATCCGGAACAAACCTTCAGCATTGCTGTAACTGGTTATCATGGTGGCGTATTTCCTGTACTCATTTACATAGTAATCCACTTTCATGTCTCCGCCGCAATCCCACGACTCATTGCCAACGCCCCAGTATTTTACATTCCATGGTTTAGTCCTGCCGTTCTGCATTCTCCAATCTGCCAGATAACCTGAACCATTAGCCGAATTCACATACTGCACCCAATCCACAGATTCCTGCACCGTGCCCCCGCCCATATTCAATGCCAGATAGGGTTCAGCGCCGATCATTTCGCAGAAGTCAAGAAACTCATGTGTGCCGAAACTGTTATCCTCCCGCACATTGCCCCACGATGTGTTAGTAATATGTTTTCTTTTTTCCTTTGGGCCAATCGCATCTTTCCAATGATAGGTATCAGCAAAGCAGCCGCCGGGCCAGCGTAGCACAGGAGTTTTTAGTTTCTTCAGCGCTTCCACCACATCCATCCTTATCCCATTCTTTTGCTGAATGTTCTTATTGTTATCCCCCACATATATACCCTGGTAAATACACCGGCCGAGGTGCTCGGCAAAATGCCCATAAATGTTCTTATTAATGGTGTCTTTTGCTTTAGCAGGATGAAGCACTACAATGTTTTGTGCAAATAACCCGGCAATGGTGAATACCAGGAGAATTACAAGAAATGACAGTTTCCTTTTCATAATGGATGTTTATTTTATTTATCTGTTCTGAATGGTGATGCAGGCAGGCCTTCTTTATTATACAGGTTGGGATTAACAGGACAATCAGCCCATGCATAACGCACATATAAAGGATCAGCCACCTTATCGCTCCATACAACGATCCTCTCCCCTTCTATTTTTGCTTTTGCCCAAACAAATTTTTTATCCGCTCCCGCAATGGCAAATTCAGCAGGATCTTCGCCATCGTTTGTCATCAACCCGCTACCGGTATTTGTAAATGAAAGGATGATTTTATTTCCTTCTTTTTGAAGTGACTGATAAATGGGGCCTGCATAAACTATATTTTCTCCGTATACCAGTTTCCTGGCAGCCAGTGCCAGCCGCAATCCCACATCTTTCTTGTTATCCGGATGTATATCATTCCATTCACCCAGGTCAATAGCAACGACCATGGCTGTATTCGGTACGGATAATGACAGCAACTGCGATTCACGCAACACAGCCCATTGGCTTTCAGAAGGGAGATAATTCATATCCATAAAGCCGGGCAACTGTACTAATAAAAAAGGCAGGTCCTTTTTCCATTGATTCCTCCAATCATTTATTAACGCAGGTAAATGTTTGGCATATTCTGCAGCCCTGTTTGTGTTGGCTTCACCCTGGTACCACAATACGCCTTTGATAGTATAGTTTGTAACCGGCGCCACCATGGCATTATATAAAGAAGTGGGTTGGTTTTGAGCATTGATGCCCACTACGGGGTTCCGGTTTGCCGGCGGAACAAACACTTCACCCACTTTATACTGCCAATCCCCTTTCAGGTCAACGGTATCTGTACCCGAAAAAATGCAATAAGGTTTGCCGGGAACAAAACCACCTTTCCCGTTATTATTCGTTACCCGTACCATAAAAATATTTTTACCTGCTTTGAGTACATGAGCAGGAACACTATAGCGGCGTTGCGGGTATAAATAAGTAGTGCGGCCCACCAGTTGCCCGTTTATATATAATTCATCTGCATCCACGATCCTTCCTAAAAAAACCCGTGCCTGTTTGCCTGCCATGGATTCAGGGATATCCACTTCCTTCCTGTACCATACCACTCCATTCAGATCTTTGATGCCCTGGTCTTCCCAGTAACCAGGAATATTGATATTCTTCCAGTTCTTCGGATAATAAGCTACATCGTACCATTTTACCGTTTCCAGCATACCCAGATCTTTCGATGGGTTACGAACCACACTGGCAGCTGCAGCCCTGTTGGTTTGATTGACATAAGCCGTATCCTTGTTCTTTTGAATAAGTTCGTTTACCGCTGAGAAATCCTTTAACCCTTGTTCGCTTGTCCATGCTTCGACAGGAGTGCCGCCCACACTGGAATTGATAATACCGATGGGTATATGATAACGTTCATACAGTTCCCTTGCAAAAAAATACGCCACCGCCGAAAAGGGACGAACATCTTCCGGGTTGGCCCATTTCCAGTAACCTGCCGGTACATCCGGTTGCGGGCCCTGCAGATTTGTAAGCGTGGGTATCCAAAACTGTCTTATCTGCGGATAATTTGCAGCTGCTATATCTTTTGCATAGGTCACATCATGAATATTCATTTGATGCACCATATTGGATTGTCCGCTGCAGAACCACACATCCCCTATCAATATTTCCTTTAAGGTGATCTTGTTCTTTCCGCTGATATCCATGATATAAGGCCCGCCTGCCTTTACAGGTAAAAGCATTGCAGACCAATTTCCATTGGCATCAGCCTTTACTTTATAGGTTTTTCCGGCAAACCGAACAGAAACTTTTTCATCCTTAGCAGCCCAGCCCCATATTTTGATCGGCTGGTCCCTTTGCAGGACCATACTGTCACGCACCAGGCGTGGCAACCGTACCTGCGCCGAAAGCGCAGGACCTAACAGGAACAACATAACGACTGCTGTTGCAAATCTTTTTAATTTCATTTCAGTTGCGTATTGCTGACAAAAGCTATTCGTTTGCTATCGGGCGCCCAGGAAGGTACATTGATGGTACCTTGTCCTCCATATACATAGGCAATATTGCGGGGAACACCACCCTGGACCGGCATCAGGCGGATATATACTTTCTGGTACCAGGGATGATCGGATGGATTGATCTCTTTGGGGTAAGAAAGATATATGATCCATTTTCCATCGGGGGAAAAATGCGGGAACCAATCGTTGTACTCATCAAAGGTGACCTGTTCCTGTCCACTGCCATCGGGTTTCATTCGCCACAGTTTCATCGTGCCTGTTCTCACAGAATTGAAATAGATCCATTTCCCATCAGGGCTATACTCCGGCGAATCATCCAGTGCAGGCGTATTCGTTAGTTGTGTTTCCTTTTTGGTGGCAATGTCGATCGCCCAGATATCGTACTGTCCTTTTCGCTGGCCGGTGAAGATCAATTTCTTTCCATCCGGCGACCAGCTATGCAAATAGGAATGCCCGGAATCAACAGCTGTGATCTGCACAGGGTTATCCGATCCGGAAACAGGCAACGTGAAAAGTGTGGAGGTCCTTTTCTCACCCATATGATGACTAATAGCTAATTGTTTGCCATCAAAGGAAAGAACATGATCATTATTATTCTGGTTGGCAAAACCTGTATTCAGTTTTTTCACTGAGCCGTCGGAAAATGTATAATTATACAACAGGCCCTCTGAATTATAAATAAGTTGCTTCCCGTCTTTGGTCCAATTGGGCGCCTGCAGGGAATTGGGGGCGCTGTACAGTATTTTCCGGTGGCCGGTAAACACATCCATTTCCTCAATATGACTGCCAATATAATCGCGGTAAGGACGAAAATCTTTTGGGGCCGGGATGATAATCCGGACGTTGCTGAATACCGCCTCTTCTGTTATATTTTCATTGTGCGAACAAATAAAGAGACCGGCAAATATTTCTTCGTTTAGCATTATTTCTCTGGAGATCGTCTTATAGTTTTCGCCGGTTGAGGCTGCAGAAAAAGTAAATACGTTTCCCGCTCTTTGCAGTTCAATATGCACCGGTGCAAGAGAAGCAAGCACGGTTTGTTCTGTTGGCGCCCCCGTTGCCTGCCGGTACTGCAGCGATGTAAGTCCGTCGCCATGCACACAGGCATCTGCATAGCGTGAATCTGCTGTTAGATCGTCTCTTGCTATGATGCCGATTTTTCTGTGCGGATCGGTACCATTTCCGGTAAAGCGTACAGTAGCGGAAATAATAAAATCACCTTTCAGCTTCTTCCATAGAAAATGAAACTCGTCTTTGGCTGCCCACATATTGCTGCCGGAGCCCCGCAGGGTATACTCCTGTGTTGTATTATTATAGAATGCCGCCCCCGGATTTACGGGGCTGCCGACATCCTGGTGGTGGTCAAATGGCCCTGTTTTTTGAGCAGGTGCTGCCATCATAAATCCTGCGCTGACAAAAAGCAGTACGATTTTTCTCATACAATCTTTTTTAATTATAATTTTTCGGCTATTGATTGCCGTTAGCAGTTCCTGTATGCCACTTCATTCCATCTCAGTTCGTTTTTCAGTTCCTGTATAGTTGTTCCCTGTCCGATACTGATACATTCTATATCCGCCATTTCCGCAAAATCCTGTACTACTTCTTTTGCAAGATTTTGACTGTAGCAGGTATGATGCGCCCCACCTGCCAGAATCCAGGCCGTGCAGCCTGTATGCATATCCGGCAATGGCTTCCACAGCACTCTTGCCACCGGCAGTTTGGGCAATTTATTTTTGGGCCGCACCGCATGCACTTCATTGATCAGCATCCTGAAACGGTTGCCCATATCCACCACCGATACATTCAGTGCGCGGCCACCAGCCACATTAAAAACCAACCGCACGGGATCAGCCTTTCCGCCAATTCCCAGCGGGTGAAGTTCACATGTGGGTTTCCCGTCGGCGATACTGCTGCAAATCTCCAGCATATGTGCACCCAGCACCATTTCATTGCCGGGCTCAAAATGATAGGTATAGTCTTCCATGAAAGAATTTCCACCTGGCAACCCAACAGCCATCACCTTCATAGCCCTTACCAGCGCAGCTGTTTTCCAGTCGCCTTCTGCGCTAAAGCCATAGCCCTCCGCCATCAGCCGCTGAGCGGCTATGCCTGGAAGTTGTACCAGTCCGTGCAGATCTTCAAATGTATCTGTAAACCCTTTGAAGTTTCCGTCTGTTAATACCCGCCGAAGCCCGATTTCTATTTTCGCTGCCTCCCTCAGTGAATGGTGCTGCGGGTTCCCTTTTTTCAGCGATGGCATTAAAGTGTATTGCTGGGCATAGTCCCCGCATAACCTGGTTATGGCTGTTTCTTTTACATTATTAATATACCCTGCCAGGTCGCCCACCCCAAGTGTATTTACACTGTACCCGAATTTTATTTCCGCTTCCACTTTATCTCCTTCGGTAACTGCCACATAGCGCATATTATCTCCGAAACGAACAAATTTTGCTCCCTGCCAGTCATGCCATCCCAATGCTGCCCTTGTCCAGTATTCAATTTGTTTCACTACCGTATTACTTTGCCAATGTCCGGTCACTACTTTCCGGTTCATTCTCAGGCGTGACATCATAAACCCAAATTCCCTGTCGCCATGTGCACTCTGGTTCAGGTTCATAAAGTCCATATCAATAGTATCCCAGGGAATATCCCTGTTGAACTGTGTATGTAAATGCAATACCGGTTTCTGTAATATCTTCAGGCCATTGATCCACATTTTTGCCGGCGAAAAAGTATGCATCCATGCAATGATACCGATACATGGCCGTGAAGTATTCACTTCCTGGCAAAGGTTAAATACCTCTTCGGGTGATTTGAGAACAGGTTTAAAGACAATTTTAACAGGAATGGCTGGTTGTTCATTCAGCGATTTTGCAATCAGCGCTGAATGCTTTACCACTTGTTTTAATGTTTCCTCCCCATACAAATGCTGGCTGCCGGTAATAAACCAAACCTCCCCTGATTTTACTTTATTCATACTTTATATTTTCTGAACGATATCTATTTTATTTCACAGAAAACTTATACACTGTTGTTTGCGAATATTTTTCTCCCGGCCTTAATATGGTATTGGGAAATGATGGTTGATTAGGGCTGTCCGGGTAATGTTGTGCCTCCAGGCAAAGCCCTGCATGCCGCACATATTTTTTTCCCGCCCTGGTATGTTGCAGGCTGCCATCGAGAAAATTGCCGCTGTAAAACTGGATGCCGGGTTCAGTGGTCATCACTTCCATGAAACGCCCACTGGCGGTGTGATATAGTGTGGCCAGCTTCTCAAGCCCGCTTCCTTCTCTTTTCATTACCCAATTATGATCGTACCCTCCTTTTACTGCTGCTATATCTTTCCCAATTAATTTGGCGGTCCTGAAATCCATTGGCGTGCCTGTAACATCCGGCAGTTTACCGGTAGGTATCAGCACATCATTTACTTCTGTAAACTGATCTGCCCGGAGCATTAATTCATGCCCCAGTATGGTGCTGTCGGCCCCGGCGGATAAATTGAAATAGCAATGACTGGTCAGGTTTACCGGTGTGGCTTTATCTGTTTCAGCACTGTATTCAATCCGAAGGGAATTATCAGATGTTAGTGTATAGATCACCGTTACAGACAGGTTGCCGGGGTATCCTTCTTCGAGGTCTTTGCTTTGGTAAGTAAGCCGGAGGCTGGAATCGCCGGGCAATTTTTCCGCATCCCAAATCACTTTATCAAAGCCTTTGTCTCCGCCATGCAGCGATTGACCATTATTATTGGCGGCCAGCGTAAATGTTTGGTCACCCAGTACAAATTTTGCCCGGGCAATCCTGTTGGCATACCTGCCCACCAGGCAGTTGAAATACGGGTTATTTTTTTGCAGGTAACCGGACAGTGAATCATATCCCAGAAGCACCTCTCCGCGGCTGTTATTCTTATCAGGTGTAATGATACTGGTTACCACTCCGCCATAATTGATAATCCCCACTTCCATACCGGCAGCATTTGCCAGGCGGTACTCCGTAATTTCCTTACCCGCTACCACTCCATACTTTTTTGCTGTGATTGACATGCTTGTATTTTCCGGTTCCTTTTTAGTGTTTTCCTTACAGGAAAGAAAGGCAACAGCTGTAAACAAAATCAGGGTTCTGTACATATTTTACTTTTTAAGATTGTCCGTAATAGGAATCCGGCCCATGCTTGCGCTCAAAATGTTTTTTTATCAGTGCTTCTTTCAGTTTCAACGCCTGCGGATTGATCTGCTCTGTCAGGCTGGCTGTTTGCGCTATAAACTCCAGCACAGCACTGTTATGAACGGATATTGCTGCCGTATCGCCCCATGTAAAGGGAGCATGGTTACCCACAAGCACCATCTCCGTTTCCTTATAATTCAGCTTTTTTTCCCTGAAGCAATTGATGATCTGAATTCCTGTTTCATATTCATAATTTCCTTTGATCATTTCATCGCTCATAGGCGGTGTGCAGGGAATATCAACCGTGCAATAATCTGCATGCGTGGTACCATATATTGGAATATCTCTCAATGATTGGGCCCATGCGGTGGCATATATGCTGTGAGTATGGGTGATGCCTTTTATTTTTTCAAAATGCTTATACAATAAAGCATGAGTTGGCGTATCGCTGGATGGGCGCATGTCGCCTTTTACCACTTTACCGTCAAAATCAACGACGATCATAGCATCAGGGTCCAGGTCCTCATACGGCACACCACTGGGCTTGATGGCAAAAACGCCAAGGTCACTGTCTGCCGCGCTAACATTACCAAATGTGAATAATACAAGTCCCAGTTCGGGAAGCATCCTATTGGCTTCACAGGCTTCTTCCCTTATATATGTGTATTTACCCATAGTGTTGTTCAATAAAATTTCCCAGTAAAGTATATTGCTTATAGCGTGTCTCGTAATACGTTTTCCTGGAAGCATCGGGCTGGTAGGTTTTTTCAAACCCGGTTCCCATCGCCTGCATAGCACATTCCACTTTTTCATAAATACCTGCTGCCGTAGCGGCAAACATAGCCGCACCCACAGCGCAGGTCTGCTCGCTTTTATGCACTTTTATCGGATGCCCGATTACATCAGCCATTACCTGCATCACATATCCTGATTTTTTGGCCACACCACCCAATGCAATGATGCCATGTACCGGCACATTTTCTTCTCTGAATCTGTCAACGATGGCCCTGCTTCCAAAACAGGTAGCTTCCACCAGCGACCTGAAGATACGTGGGGCATCACTGGCAAGATTCAGGTTGATAAACGCTCCTTTTAAAAGCTGGTTGGCATCCGGCGTCCTTCTTCCATTCAGCCAGTCATTAGCCAGTTCATCACCGGCGGATAATGGCAATCCAGCCGCGGCATCAGCCAGCGCACTGATAATTTTATCTGCAATGGCAGCTTCCTGCTTTTTGTCGCTGATAAGTTGCTGCACGGGCCATGTTAGCAGGTTCTTCAACCACGCATAGGCATCACCGAAAGCACTTTGCCCCGCTTCCATACCTATCATACCCGGAATAACCGAGCCATTTACCTGGCCACAAATTCCGTGGATCAGTTTTCCCTTCATGTCTTCCGCCGGGGCCACCATTATATCACAGGTGGATGTACCCACAATCCTGCTTAGATAATAGGGTTCTATCTGGCCGCCAACAGCGCCCATATGACAATCAAATGCACCTATACCGATTACCACCGATTCAGGCAATCCTAATCTCACCGCCCACTCCTTTGAAATTGTACCGGCTGGTTCACCTGAAGTAAATGTTTTGCTGAATAGTTTATCTGTAAATCCATTCAGCAACGGGTCCAATGATGAAAAAAAACTGTTTGGCGGAAGTCCGTTGAATTCCTCTGCCCATAATGCTTTATGCCCGGCACTGCACACCCCCCTTTTTATTTGTCTTGCATCAGCACCGCCTGTAAGCAGAAACGGAATCCAGTCGCAATGCTCCACAAAACTGTAAATATGCTTCCTTACTGTTGCATCATTTCTTATGATATGCAGCAATTTTGCCCAAAACCATTCGCTGCTGTAGATACCCCCCACAAACTTCAGGTAGTTAATGTCAAATGTTGCAGCATGCCTGTTTATCTCATTCGTCTCGGCCACAGCTGTATGGTCTTTCCATAAAACAAACATAGCATTTGGGTTTTCCTCCATGCCCGGCAGCATACATAGCGGTACGCCTTTTTCGTCCACTGCCACCGGGGTAGAACCCGTTGTGTCCACCGATATACCAGCCACATTGTTTGAAATATCTTTACCTGCGTGGCTGACACATTCTTTTATTGTTACTTCCAGCCCTTCCACATAATCAAGCGGGTGCTGACGAAACTGGTTGGCCTGTGCATTACAATATAAACCTGCCTTCCACCTCGGATAGTAAAAAACAGAGGAGTAAACTTCTTCACCATTCATGGCGTTTACTAATACCGAACGGACCGAATCGGTCCCGAAATCAACCCCTATTACATATTTATCTGTCATATCACAACAGGCCGGTTTAATAGTTTGTCCAGGAAACTGTCGTTAAAGCTTTCAATGTACCGGATAATATTCCCGGTGGTAAACTCTTCACGGGTATGCATTGTGGTAATGATAATACAGTCCATACCTGCCGCAAGGGCGGTTTCGGCTCCTTTTGGAGAATCCTCAAATACCAGGCAATCTCCGGGCGACAGTTTCAACTTTTTTGCGCATTTTAAAAAAGTTTCCGGGTCTGGTTTGCTTTTCCGAACATCATCGGCGCTCACTATTGCATCAAAATAGTGATGCAGGTCCAGGCCATCCAGCACAAAATTGATATTGTACATAATGGCTGCTGAACCGATTGCCATTTTAATTCCCAGCCCGGCTGCTTTCTTTAAAAAGAGATCGAGCCCCTCGATGAGTTTTAAATACGGCCGAAAATCGCTTTGGTATTTGGTTTCCTTTTCAATGCTCATCTTTGTTTTTTCCTCTTCTGTAAATCTACCGGGAAAAACCCTTTCAATTACTTCATGGTTTTTTCCGTAACATTCCTGTTTTGTACGCTCCAAACTAATAGCGGCCCCCAGTTCATTAAAAATCCTGTGCCATGCACTGATATGATAAGCCATATCATTGATCATTGTACCATTCAGATCGAATATAAACCCGTTGTACTGTTTCATCGTGTTCAAAAAATAATAACCTTTTCTCTCCTTTATTAATTACATTATTGTAATCTGTTTGCTTACTACATTACTGGTTGTTTTATTTTTTACACCCGGCTGCCCCCCTCCCAGGCTGATAGCCAGTTTCCCTTTCGGCTGGTATAGCTTTCCATCCTTATTCACCAGTGAGAGCTGTTCAGGTGTCAGTGTAAAAGTGACCATCTGGCTTTGTCCTGCTTTTAAGCTGATCCGTTTAAACCCTTTCAATGCTTTAACTGGTGCAGGCACACCGGAAACAGCATGGGACACATATAACTGTACTACTTCCTCCCCGTCTTTCTTTCCTGTATTTTTTACCAGCACATTTACTTTAACGGTCTTGTTTCGCTGAATGGTGGCAGGAATGGTCAACCCACTATACGTAAAGGTTGTATAACTCAATCCATAACCAAAGGGATATAAAGCTTCGCCTTTGAAATAACGATAGGTCCTGCCCGTCATATCATAACTGGAAAAAGATGGGAGGTCACTGTCACTTTTATAAAATGTAACGGGCAATCTTCCGGCGGGGTTATAATCGCCAAATAACACATCCGCCACAGCCGTTCCGGCACTTTGTCCCCCATACCAGGCATTCACGATTGCCGGGATGTTCTCGCTTTCCCAGGGAGTGGCAATGGCGCTGCCGGTCATCATTACAAACACAACCGGTTTGCCGGTGCCTTGCAAGGCTTTCAGTAAATGGGTTTGCACAGCAGGTAATAATATAGAAGTGCGGTCGCCACCGCTGAAACCGGGAACAGTCACCGGCATTTCCTCTCCTTCTAATTGCGGAGAAATACCACCAACAAATAAAATGGCGTCCACATGGCTCATTCTATTTTGCAGGGCATTGAAATCCGTCTTTTCATAATGGCCCGACTTTAGCCGGATGGCCGCATTGCCTTCGCCCTGTTGAAACTCCACCACTATTTTATAGGTGCTGTCTTTTTTTACAGCCAGTTTGAATTGTTTAGCGCCCCAACGGTTCCTTGTCCAGGCATCCACGACAGACTTATCATTGATAAAAATACGGTAGCCATCGTCACCTTCAATCTCAAAATTCATTTCCTCCTCCTTATCGGCTTTCAGTTGCGTGGTGTAGCGTGCCGAATAATAAATACTGGGAATACCGGCTGCAGGTGTCTGTCCTTCGGTCCAATAATGATCTATATCACTTTCCATTTGTGTAACGGCAGGCGCACCCTCCAATTTTACATTGGTGAAGTACTCGGCTTTTACACCGGGTTTTCCTTCCACACTATAGCGGTTACTGATATTATCATACACCATCAGGGTATCATTGGTGAAGTTGATCGCTTTTTCATAAACTACTTCCACACCCGGGCCCAGTTTTTCTTTGATACCTTCGAGTACCGACACCACCCTGGAGGGTGTACCATTATAATTACCCAGTATGGCGATCCTGTTGTCTGCATTGGGACCGATCACGGCGATCCTTTTTAGTTTTTTACTCAGCGGCAATGTATTGTTTTCATTGCGGAGCAACACAATACTTTGTTGTGCCATTTTTAAGGCATGTGCCTGATGTGCCGGCGCTTCCAGCGCTGAGGCGGACGTTTGCGCATATTTTACCATAGAAGGCGGGTCGAACATGCCCAGGCGGTAGCGGATCATAAATAATCTTTTCAACGAAACATCCAACTGTGCTTCTGTGATCAATCCATTCTTCACCGCATCCACCAATGTTTTATAAACAGTCTGCCCGCATTCCACATCGGTACCGTGCATCACCGCATCCACCGCGGAAACGGTGGCATCCTTATGTGTTTTATGATAACGGAAAAAATCATCGATGGCCCAGCAATCACTCGTTACATAGCCTGTGAATTTCCATTGGTTCCTTAAAATATCATTCATCAGCAGGTCGCTGCCGCAGCAGGGTTGAGTGTATACGGCATTGTAAGCGCACATCACACCTGCCACATTTGCTTTTACGATCAGTTCTTTAAAGGCGGGAAGATAAGTATCCCAAAGATCATAGGCAGTAGGGTTGAAATTATCAGAGTGCCGGCTGGGTTCGGGGCCGCTATGCACTGCAAAATGTTTGGCACAGGCTGCCGCTTTCAGGTACTTGGGGTCTTCGCCCTGTAATCCTCTTACAAAAGCTTTTGCCAGCATGGCTGTTAAAAATGGGTCCTCGCCGTATGTTTCCTGCCCTCTTCCCCATCGCGGATCACGGAAGATATTGATATTGGGTGTCCAGTAAGTCAATCCAACATAGCGGTCACCTGTTTTATTCAGTTCGATGGCTTTATTATGGATGGCCCTTCCTTCCATCGCAGAAAAATCAGCCATACGGTACAGTGAGTTGCTGTCCCAGGTGGCGGCCATACCAATAGCCTGCGGATAGGAAGTTACTTTATAAGGCGTTCTGGCCACACCGTGCAGCACTTCATTCCACCAATCGTAAGCGGGTATGCCTAACCGTGAGATGGCCGGGGTGGCATTCAGCATCTGGGATACTTTTTCTTCCAGCGTTAAACGACTGACCACATCGTTCACCCTTTGCTCAATAGGCAACGAAGTGTTCCACATGGGGAAGGATTTATAATCCTGTGCCCCGGCTGCAAAGGCCACTAAACAAAAACAAAACAGGGATAGTTTTTTCATAACAGCAATTCGTTTATTTATATGCGGTAATGGTGGGGATACTGCCATCTTCATTAAATTTCAGCTCTGTTACTTTCACATTGCGTAAATGTGTTTTACCTGACAATTGCACATCGTGATAAAACAGGTACCATTTCCCTTTCACTTCCACAATAGAATGGTGGTTGGTCCATCCATCAACAGGATTCAATATCACGCCCTCGTAAGTAAAAGGCCCATAAGGGTTATCGCCCGTGGCATAGCAGAGAAAATGCGTATCGCCGGTTGAATACGTGAAATAATATTTCCCTTTGTATTTAAATACCCAGGCGGCTTCAAAGAAACGTTTGTCGTTATTTTTTTCTTTGAATACATTTCCATCCCTATCCACCAATTTAATTTCCTTCACTTCTTCCGCTAAGTTTTTCATATCCGGTTTCAGTTTTGCCATGCGGGGAAGAACAGCCAGTTCATCCGGTTTACGGTTACCGGCAGCGCTATCATACTTATTATTGTTCCAGCGCTGCAGTTGCCCGCCCCAGATACCTCCGAAATATATGTAATAGGATCCATCATCATCTTTAAACACACAGGGATCGATACTGTAACTTCCCTTGATCGGTTCTTTCTCCGCCACAAAGGGCCCTTCCGGTTTGGAGCTGGTGGCCACTCCTATGCGAAATACATCCTGCTTGTCCTTAACCGGGAAGTATAAATAATAAGTGTTGTTGGCAAAAGCTGCATCCGGCGCCCACAGCTGGCGGCCTGCCCAAGGAATATTTTTTATATCCAGGCCCACACCGTGATCAGTTACCGCTCCGCCTACCGAATCCATGGAAAGGATATGATAATCCCGCATATCAAAATGACCGCCCAGGTCATCTTCCGGTGTGCCGGTGGCAGTATCGTGCGAAGGGTAAACATATATCCTGCCATTAAAAACATGCGCCGAAGGATCGGCTGTATAAATACTGCTGATCAGTGGTTGTGAAATGGGTTCCTTCTTTTTGGCAGCAGCGGTGTCGGCTGCCGGTTCCGTTTTACTTTCTTTCTTATCGTTATTACAGGCAGCGATACTCAAAACCAATACTGGCAGCGCCCATACATTCATCCATGAAAATTGTTTTCGCATGATCGGTATTTTATTTTAAATAACTAATTCACTTTTGTTTCCGGCGGACCGAGATAGCTGGGTTTCAATCCACCCAAATCGATTACCAGTTTTTGCAGCACTACACCTGCATCCACCAGCCAGTACTTCACCACATGCTTTCCGGGCTTTGCGATAAAATGCGCCGTTGTTTTGATAATGATATTCTCCGCCACCCACTTATTCCAGATACCCCTTCCCGTATTCTTATCTTCTGCATTGATGCTTACGATCTGCACCGGACCATCGTCAATAGAAATAGCATATTGAAGCCCGTTCTCTGTATTATAATAATTAAGCGACGGTGAAAAATACGCCTGTACTTTTAAACTGTCTTTGCTGTACGTGTAAAACTCGTATTGCAGGTGCGGCGATTGGCCTCCCGGCTTTTGTGGTGCGGTGGTTACAGGAAAACCGGTAACAGCAGAACCTGTTTTTCCATGATCGGGAAGTATTTTCCAGGTGATGCCATTGGTATTAACGGCGGATGTAAAATGACCGGCTTCTATTGAAACATATTTTCCTTCTTCGTAAAAGATGTTCCCTTTCCGGTTTTTGGGTATGAGCTGCAGCGCCGTTTTATATTTGCCACTGATAATATCTTCATCCACCTGGTTAACAGAATCAGGCGGCAGGTATTTTATCACGGGCATTTTCTGAGCCGGGGGTTGCTGCCAATAAGTGTATCCAATATGCGCCTGACTCATCATGTGATTCCATTTTCCGTTCTTCAACTGGTGATAGGCCAGTGTGATCAATGAATCATTCTTATAAAGTTCCGCAGCCCTGTCGCCAAACAGTTTGACGAGATGATTTCTTACTGTATTGTAGTAAAGATGGTTCAGGGCCACGTTGAAATACATCTCGTTCAGGTTGGCACATGCTTTTACCGGGTGAAGTATTAATTGAAAATAGGCGTCGCGGTATTCGGGTGATAGCAGGCTATCCATTTTTTCAGCTTTGGTCTGCAGCTCTTTGTATTCTGCTACAACCGTTCTGAACTCATTATAATTTTGCAGGCTATACGTGTTCTGGTCCAGCAACTCCGGCTTTCTCCTGCCGTTATATTTCGCATACTTCGCAAGAATATCCGCTATTATTTTGGCATGTTTTGTCCCAAATTGTGCAGCGCACCATTGCTCAGTATAACGCTGAAGGTCATTCGCACCAATTTTTTCCGGGTTCCAGGCATAATCGAGAAAAAAAGAAATCGGGAATTCCATGGGTTTGATATCGCCCACATTCACGATCCATATCTCCCTTGCATTGTATTCCCATGCCATGTGCATTTGCTCCCATACCCGGGGGATCGGGTTTGTGTTGAGCCATTTGTAATTCCGGGGGCCGCCCACATAATCGAAATGATAATAAATACCATAACCGCCTTTTCTTGGTTTCTCCCCCAGCCTGGGCAGTTTGCGGATATTACCCCAGTTGTCATCACATAATAATAAGGTAACGTCATCAGGCACCCGCATACCCTTATCGTAATAATCCTGCACTTCCTTGTATAAGGCCCACAACTGCGGCGTTTCGCCGGCAGGCTTACCTGTTACTTCTTCAATGATCTGCCGCTGATCTTTCACAATTCTTTCCAGTAAGGCGGTAGCCGTTTCTCTGGTCATGGGTTCATCCCCATCACCCCGCATGCCCACACTCACAATTTTTTCATTCCAGGCCCGCTGCATACCGCCCTTCCAGTATTCTTTCAGTCCTGCTTCGGTGCTGTCATAGTTCCATTTTCTTCCTTTACCATAATACTTCCATTCTTCATGTGCCCGCATCAGGGGTTCGTGGTGGGATGTGCCGATCACGATACCATATTCATCTGCTTTATTAATGTTCAGCGAATCATCATAATAAAATGCATTGCCCCACATGGCCGGCCAGAGATAGTTGGCTTTCAGGCGCAGCATCAGCTCAAATACCTTCTCATAAAATTGATGATTGAATCCCCCGAATTTTTCCCGGCTCCAGTTGGATAAAGCAGGTGCTTCATCATTGATGAATATGCCGCGGTATTTTACTTTCGGAGCATCCGTAACCGTTATATCCTTCCTAATAAATATTGACCGCTTCCTTACGGGAACGTCCGCCCACCAATACCAGGGAGATACCCCCAGTTGCTTAGAAATTTCAAAAACACCATATGCCGCTCCTCTCCTGTCGCTACCCGCAATCACCAGCACATTTTGCAAGGGACTGTAATGCTTACTAATATTCACTCCCTTTATAGAATAGGCTTCCCACTTACCAGCAATGCCGGACAGATTCAGTAATTTTTTATTTGCCAGTTCTTTGAGAAAAGAAGAGTAATGGACCGTACCGATGGCAATTATATGGGTCCGGGTTTTTTCTATCTGATGAATGAGCGGCAGTTTTTTTCCTGTCACCATTTCCAGATCGTCCCGTAATAATGCTGCTGATCTTTTTACCAATGCCGGTTCTGCCTCATCCACATAGATGGCTGCCTTTGTCAATGCAAAGGAATTGCCTGCCGCTTTTTCAGCGATGATGACTTGTGCATACACCATGCCTGCCATCATCCAGGAGCCCGTTGCAAGTAATATTTTTTTATAATATGGATACAGCATCGTTATTACTTATATACCCCATCCTCACTGCGACATTCAAACCAGTTGAAATTCGCTGTATTCGCTGATGGCTTACCGTTAGAGGTGGCGTACATGGCATACATACAACCTACAAACCCTGCCGCCACTTTAGTGCTGAGGAATTTCCCGTCCACATTACTCATCAGCAGTTGCCATTTATCCTTTTTTACCGCATAATAAAAAGAGTATCGGTCACCCTTCGCTTCCACCTTCAGGGCCACTTCCTTCTTTTCATCCAGCAAAGGCTGTGATGCCAGGAGTATAGGTGCACCTGTTTTATTTTCATTCCCCGGCCCTTTATAGAGTTCCATCACCGCGGCTCCATCCTTCAGGGATTTACACATAAAATAATAGTGGTACTCATTTTGAAAGACCAGCAGACCGGCCTTTTCATTTTCATCATAGGGAGCAAATTGTACTCCTGTTGCCGCAAATCCGCGTATATGCGGCTGCCTGAAACCAATAAAGGAAGGGTTCTTCTTTCCGCTGCATGTTTCGGGGCGAACAGCCATGGATAATGTGCCCCATTTACCGCCCAGTGAATACCAGTTATCCCTAAGTGTACGTAAAAAACTATATCGCTTGTTCAGGTCATCTTTCAAAAAATCATCCTTGAAGTGATAATTGCCGTTGAAATTCTCATTTTTTGCATCTTCCTTCGCACTGATCGGGTAAGTATATTTTACTTCTTCCCCACCCAGGTTAAAATTTGGCCAGCCATCCTTCCATTCCACCGGGGCCATGAAAGTTTCACGGCCGGTATTATAATGATCCCCATCATAAGGACGGCAGCCCAGGAACACTGCCCACCATTTCCCATTCTTATCCTCTACAAAATCTGCATGGCCCGTGGTGGTAATAGGATTGTTTCTTTTCGGATCAAGGTGACGCTGGGTGAGGATCGGGTTCTTTTCATAGGATTCATAGGGCCCTTCCACTTCTTTACTGCGGAATACCACTTCTGAATGATTATATCCGGTTCCACCTTCGGCACATATCAAATAATACCATCCATCTTTTTTGATAATATGCGGCCCTTCGATCCACACTGGTTTTTTGGCCATATCTGTTCCGCCATTCACTACTAATTTTTCTTCCCCCGTTACTTTCAGGCTTACCGGGTCAAAGGCCATCATGCGGATGGTGCGATGACCATTATGGAGTGGCTTGTTATCCGGTGGAATACTATTATATACTATATAACTCCTTCCATTGTCATCGAAGAACAGAGAAGGATCGATCCCATTTACCTGGGGTATGGCCACGGGATTGCTCCAGGGCCCTTTTGGATCGGTGGCAGTAATAACAAAATTTCCCAGTTTATCGATAAGTGTACATACAATATAAAATGTACCCTTATTATAAGATATAGCCGGGGCAAATAATCCTCTCGATACACCAGCTCCATCCAGGTCCAGTTGCTCTGGCCTGTCAAGCGCATGACCGATAAGCTTCCAGTTCAATAAATCCTTACTATGGAAAATGGGTAAACCGGGATAATAAGCAAATGATGAATTAACGATATAGTAATCATTACCGGCGCGGCAAATACTGGGATCGGGATAAAACCCTGCCAGGATAGGGTTGGTGAATGACTGTGCCTTCACCAACAGGGATGAACCCAGCATAAAAGCTGTGATAAACAACTTTCGCAATCCTTTCATGGTTGCCATTTATGATGATGATAAACTTCTGTTTACAGCGTACTCCACACCTCTCAGTTCGGCCAGTCCCCGTAACCTGCCAATAGCAGAATAACCGGGGTATGTTTTTTTCTTCAGGTCATCCAGCATCTGGTGGCCATGATCGGGCCGCATGGGAATGGAAATATTCCTCCGCCGTTGAATCTGTGCCACTTCTTTGATGATTTCATACATATCCGTATCTCCTGCCAGGTGATCTGCTTCATAAAAATTTCCTTCCTCATCCCGTTTTGTATTTCGCAGGTGCAGGAAATGCACATGATCCCCGAAACGTTTCAGCATTTTTACAAGGTCATTATCTGGCCTGGCCCCAAACGAGCCGGTACAAAAACACAAACCATTGGCAACAGAGGGCGCAGCATTCAGCAGGTCCGCAGCATCCTGTTCTGTGCTAACAATTCTCGGCAAACCCAAAACCGGGTACGGGGGATCGTCAGGATGTATGGCTAATTTCAATCCGCATTCTTCTGCTACCGGCACCACCTGCCACAGGAAATAAAAAAGATGCTGTTTTAATTTTAATGCATCTATTCCCTCATAGGTTTTCAGCGCTGCCAGTATTTGCTCTTCGGTAAACTGTTCTTCACTGCCTGGCAAACCCAGCAATGCATTTCGGTAAAGCGTTTCTTCTTCTTCATCCGTCATGCGGTCGAAGCGGAATTTTGCTTTCTTTATCTCTTCATCCGTATAATCGTTTTCTGCGCCCTGCCTTTTCAATAAAAAAAGATCAAATGCTATAAATGCAGCCCGCTCGAAATACAAAGCCTTACTTCCGTCTGGCATGGTGTACGACACATCGGTACGCATCCAATCGAGTACTGGCATAAAATTGTATGTCACCACTTTCAGTCCGCATTGTGCCACATTGCGCAGGCTTTGCCTGTAATGCTCAATTTGCTGCTTATAATTTCCCCGTTGCTTTTTAATGTCTTCGCTCACCGGCAGGCTTTCGATCACGGTCCATGTCATGCCTGCATCTTCGACCTGTTTTTTCCGTTTCATTATTTCTTCCACAGACCATACATCGCCAACGGGTATATGATGCAGTGCGGTGACCACCCCTTCGCAACCGGCCTGCCGTATATCGCTCAGGCTTACCGGGTCATGGGGACCGAACCAGCGCATAGTTTGATGCATCAGCATGAAAAGAAAAGTTATTTGTTTATCAGCCCGTCAGTACATTACTCCCGGCTTTCGTTTATTGATAACAGTTATATCTTACGCTCTTTACTTCGCTATTCCCAGCGGTGAGAAATAAATGAATATCGCAACGATGATCGCCACCACGATCAAAGAAAGAACCACATCCCATTTATTCCAGCTGGCACGGCTCGCCGCCCTGTCTTCTGCCACCGTAGTGGCAAAGGTCAATCCCCTGATCTGCTCGGCAGATGGCTTCGGAGTGAGCAAACTCACCACCACCATCACCACCACCGAGAACAGGAACAGGTAAATGGCAAAGTACAGGAAGTTGATCGTGGCAAACTGGTACAAAATGCCACCTTCCGGTAGTTTATCCCTGAAGATCTCCAGCGCCAGCTTCAGCAATCCAACAATAAAGCCGGCTACCATGGATGTATAAGCGCCCTGAGCATTGATCCGCTTAAAGAACACACCAAATAAAAATGCAGCAGCGATAGGTGGCGCCAGGTACGATTGCACACTCTGCAGGTAATCATACAAACTGCTCTTGGATAATTTTTCCATCAGCGGTATCCATGCCATACCCAATAAAACAATTACCGCCGTGGCAATACGTCCCACTTTCACCAGTTGTTTCTCACTGGCTTCGGGATGTTTCTTTTTATAAATGTCAATGGTATATAAAGTCGAACACGCATTATACACAGAGGCGAGTGAGCTCATCAGGGCTGCCAGCAAACCACCGGCCAGTAATCCTCTTAATCCCATCGGCATCACATGCTTCACCATTTCAGGAAAAGCAGTGTTGGTATCGGTCAGATTCAATTTTCCCTGCTGGTGCAATGCGTAAGCGATCAAGCCCGGGATGAGGAAGATAAAGAAAGGCATTAGTTTCAAAAAGGCGGCGAAGATGGTACCCCTTCTCGCTTCCCGCTCATTTTTAGCTGCCAAACAACGCTGCACGATATGCTGATCGGTACACCAGTACCAGATACCTACTATCGGCGACGCAATGATGATACCCAGCCAGGGATAATCAGGATCACTCATCGGCCTGAACATATTCAATTTTTCCGTGGGAACTGATTTCATCAACGCATCCCATCCGCCCACTTCTTTCAATCCAAAAAATAACAGCACGGTCGATCCCAGCAATAATACGATCGCCTGTATCGCTTCGGTGTACATCACCGCATGCAAACCACCCATTACAGTGTACACACCTGTAACTATAACCAGGATGATCGCTCCGGTCCAGAAATCAACTCCAAGGAATTGGTTGAACACCAGCGCACCGGCAAAAATGGTTACCGATGCTTTAGCCACCACGTAACTGAACAATTGAATGATAGACAGTAACCTTCTTGATTGCGGGTTGAATCTTCTTTCGAGGAATTCCGGCATAGTATACACCATGCTGCGCATATAAAAGGGCACAAAGACCCATCCCAATATCAGCACGATATAAGAATGCAATTCATAATGCCCTAATACAGTTCCTGAATTAGCAGCGGAACCGGCAAGGCCCACGATATGTTCGGAACCTACGTTGGAAGCAAGAATAGATGCCCCGATCACAAACCAGCCCAAATTGCGGTTGGCCAAAAAATAATCAGAGGTCGTTTCTTTACTCTTACGAATGCTCCATACGGAAACGGCGCCGATCACTACTAAATACAGGATAACGAATATCCAGTCGACAGTACTTAAAAAATTCATAGCTGTTGATTTTGCTTGGGGTTGCTTTTAAATATACCGGTTGATGATGTTTTCCAAATACTCCTGTTTGCCGCTCTTCACAGCAGGCTCTCCATTCTCAACAGCATAGTTCCTCAGGTCTTCCAGCGATAGTTTTCCATTCTCAAAATCTTTTCCTTTTCCACTGTCGAAGCTTGCATACCTGGATGCCCTTATTTTTTTATACTCCGAATTTTTTAAAATATTATCCGCAATTACCAATGCTCTGGCAAATGCATCCATACCCCCGATATGCGCATAAAAAAGATCTTCCGGATCGGTGGAGTTGCGCCTGATCTTTGCATCGAAGTTGATACCTCCACCTTTGAAGCCACCGGCTTCCAGTATCACCAGCATAGCCTCGGTAAGTTCATTGAGGTCGTTGGGAAACTGGTCTGTATCCCATCCATTCTGGTAATCGCCCCGGTTGGCATCCATGCTTCCCAGCATACCTGCATCGGCAGCCACCTGCAGTTCGTGTGCAAAAGTGTGACCGGCTAAAGTAGCAT
>CAZSGD010000015.1:0-74422 GCA_964606155.1 uncultured Chitinophaga sp.
TGGGGCTGCAAAAATAGGGATTTTAGCTTTTCAACAGGCTATTCACAATCATTTTTTTAGCGGAAAAGGCCCCAAAACCCAGCCCCTTCCTCCATCCCCACAAATACCCCGTTTTCCCGCTGTTCCACAGGCCAGTGCTTCAGGTAATATCCCTCACCGCTTGTGTTTCGCCCGTTCTTCATATCATATTTATACCGGTGCAGGGGACATACCACGTTTCCCAGCGCATCAATATATCCATCCGCCAGTATACCGCCTGCATGCGGACATTTAAACGCAAAGGCAAATGCCTGCCCGCCAAATTTTCCAATACAGATCTTCTTCCCCTTTACTTCCGTTACAGCAATATTATTTGCCGCAAAATCCAGTTCGTTGATATGATCTGCTATTTTATGCCAGGCGTAATTCATTGTAACGGGCTTATGAGTATTTAAACGAAAACTCAAATTCCCCCCTTCGGGGGCCAGGGGGCATAATTAAACTCTGTTTTATAAGGATACCGTATCCGGTACATGGCCCGCACTTTATCCAGTATCGATTTCCTCAGCAGGTCGAGGTTTCTTTTTTCAATGGCCGAAACAAACACCGCATTGCCATTCGTTTCCCTTTGCCAGCGTTCCTGAAGGTCTTCCAGTATTTCTTTTTTTGTGCTTTCTTCCAGCCACTCATCAAAGGTCTTCTCTTCGTACAGGTCCATTTTGTTGAAGATCGTCAGGGTGGGTTTCTCAAAAGCATTTAATTCCTGTAATGTTTTATTCACCACACCGATCTGCTCTTCATGATTCGGGTGCGAGATATCCACCACATGCAATAAAATATCAGCCTCCCGTACCTCATCCAGGGTGCTTTTAAAACTTTCCACCAAATGGTGGGGCAACTTGCGGATGAATCCCACCGTATCGCTCAGCAAAAAAGGAGTGTTGTCGAATACCACTTTGCTGGTGGTGGTATCCAGCGTGGCAAATAATTTATTTTCGGCAAACACATGGCGCTTGCTCAGCAGGTTCATGATGGTGGACTTGCCCACATTGGTATAACCCACCAATGCCACACGGATAAATTCGCCCCGGTCTTTTCGTTGTGTAAAAGCCTGCTTGTCGATCTCCGCCAGTCTTTTTCTCAGTAAAGAAATTTTATCTCGTACAATACGCCTGTCCGTTTCAATCTCGCTTTCACCCGGGCCCCTGGTACCAATACCACCACCCAGGCGTTCCAGGTGTTTCCACATGCCCCGCAGTCTTGGTAATATATATTGGTACTGCGCCAGCTCCACCTGTGCCTTGGCCTGTGCTGTCTTCGCTCTTCTGGCAAAAATGTCGAGGATAAGATCACTCCGGTCGATGGTCTTTACCTCCAGCGCTTTTTCAATATTATTGATCTGCGCACCGCTCAGCTCATCATCAAAAATGACAACGCGGATATTCTTTCCCTGGATATATTGTTTTATTTCTTCCAGTTTTCCTTTGCCAATAAATGTGCGGCTGTCGGGGTGAGGGAGTTTTTGTGTAAAACGTTTAACCGTCACGGCCCCGGCTGTTTCGGCCAAAAATGCCAGCTCATCCAGGTACTCCTGTAATTGTTGTTCCGTTTGATCCTTATGCACCAAACCCACCAGCACGGCCCGCTCTTCTTGTTGAATACTGTTCTTCTTGTCGATCATAGATAAAAACGCCTCCTGCCTGCGGCAAGAGGAGATTCAAAGGTAAAAAATAAAAAAGCGACCTGTGGGGCAGATCGCTTTTAAATATTATTGTACAAATTAAAGTCCGCTAAAAGTGATACCAATAGAGAAAGGCCTTACTTCGGGGCCGAACCCATCCCTGAATAAAGGAGTGAGCTGGTAAGCGCCATAAAGGCTTAAATGTCCTAACCCGATCCTTCCTGTTAAAGAAAGCCTGTTCTTATTGAAGAAACGCTTGCTGGATTCTTTGACGGTGAAATCGCTGATGAGATCATCGTTCTTATCCTGCAACTTCACGCTACGGGTATGAGCATTCAGCATAGTGCCCACTTTTACGCCAATAGCCAGTTTCAGCCCTTTGGCTGTTAACGGATCTTTGGTATAACGAAATTCTATGGGAGCTTCGAGATAGGCCGTGGCCAGTTTTGTTTTTTTATAGTGATTGGTATCCGACTGATCTGTAAAGTAAATGCTGGATGTATTGTCTTTGATGCCCACATGTGTTTCACTGAACAAAATATGGTCGGTGGCAATACCAGGACCAAAGGCCATGCTCAGCCTGGGGTTGCTTTTAAAAGGGAAATCGAACATGAAATACACGTTGAAGCTTTTGGATATTCCCTTGGTGTTGATGGAGTCAGGAATGCCTGCCCAACTGGTATACCCCAACTGCACCACAAAATGATCGTTGGAGCGGTTAGACAGGTTGATCTTTTCTTTTTTCTTAGGGGGATCGGTTTGGGCCATAGCGGCAGTAACCAGTAACACACAGCTTGTAATTAGTAAAATCTTCCTCATAATGTTTTTAAGTAGTGACAAATGTATTTTCATCCCGGTTAACAAAAGGTTAAGATGGGGGGATAAGGGAATTTTGAAATTTTGGATTGGGAAATTTCCATTCCATAGGGTAGTTCGTCATTGCAGGCTAATTTCCCAATTTCAAAATTGCACTTTCCAAAATAAGTGGACCCTGTAGGATTTCCCGCCTGACTGGCGTCGTCGGGCAGGGAACCTATGCTCACCAAAATGGCCAGGAGTCAATCCTGATAAATCAAATAAAGAACTTAAGGAAGTGGACCCTGTAGGATTTGAACCTACGACCCTCCCGACAATAGTCGGGATGCTCAACCGACTGAAGCCAGGGCTTTTGCAAAAACGAAAGGTTATTGTCCTGCAACAAGCTGCTGAATTTTTTTCCTGCTTTTCCAGCCCTTTAGTTGCTTTTCAAATTTGAGCGCTTCAGCCTTTGTTTCAAATGCATTTGTATAGCAAATGATCCAATCTTTTGCCCTGGCGGTAAAACCTTTGTGCTTAGCCAAATGCTTTTTTAGTCTCTCGTCAACATTTCCCGAGGATCCTATATAATAAAGATCTAATTGCTTCGAATACAATATATAAACATAAAATGCCATCCTGTTTCTCCCAATCCCATTATACAACCTATCGATGCAATTCTAAGTGGACCCTGTAGGATTTGAACCTACGACCCCCTGATTATGAGTCAGGTGCTCTAACCGTCTGAGCTAAGGGTCCTGCTTGTAAAGCGGCTGCAAAAATATAAAAAAGCACTGTAAACAAGCCTGTTATTATAATTATATAATTTAAGGTAAATGCTTAGATTTACATCGCTTTGCTATGCATGAAGATGAGGAAATAAAACGTTTGCTCTCTGCTATTGCTTTTGCTAACGACCAGGCTGCTTATAAAAAACTGTTCATTCTCCTGCACAGTCGGCTCAAGCAATTCGCCTATTCCATCCTGAAATCCCAGGAGGAGGCAGAAGAACTGGTTTCAGACCTGTTCATCAAGCTTTGGGAAAAAAGAAGCCAGCTGACCACTATCGAATCTCCCATTCTCTACTTCTATACCACGGCTAAAAACCTCGCATTTAACCGGATCAGTAAACAAAAAAGGCAACAAAATATGCCGCCGGAGGAATGGCTGGTCCAGATGAACAGTATCTATTTCAATCCCGAACGGCTGATGATGACAGAGGAAATGATGCGCCAGATCAGGGATGCTATTAACAACCTTCCACCCCGTTGCCGGGTCATTTTTAAGCTGGTAAAGGAAGATGGTCTCAAATACAAGGAGGTGGCAGAGCTTCTCCAGCTCTCCGTGAAGACCGTGGAGGCCCAAATGGCCATCGCATTACGAAGACTTGGAAAGCATATGCACTTAGAAGTCAAACAATTATCACAAAACCCCTTAAACCTAAAAAAAAGTTAAAGACCTGTTAGGGGTAAGCGCTTTTTTTGAATGTCTTCTGATATACAACCAACAGTATGAGTCAGGAGCAATTTTGGGTATTATTTTCTAAAAAACTTTCAGGCGAAGCTTCTGCAGAGGAACTGAGAATGCTGGAAGAGTTGATATTATCCCACCCCGAGTGGCAATATGCCATTCAAAACCTGGAAGATCTCTGGAAACAAAAGCCGGATAAAGATTATTCGATCGAAGAGGATGCCTATATGCTCCACCTCCACCGGATGAACGAAATGAATATCGGTTTTGAGCAATCAGACGAACCGGCATTAGCGGAAACAACATATATCCGCCGGAATAAAAAATGGTATTGGGCGGCAGCTGCCTGTATCATCGCAGCAGGATTTTATGTTTTTAGCGGGTTTTTTAAGTCAACTGCCAGCCAGGAAGAACCAGCGTCACAGGCCAACGAGATTTCCACCCGGCCGGGGTCCAAGTCAAAGATCCAGTTACCGGATGGCTCTGTGGTATGGCTGAACGCAGGAAGTAAGCTTACCTACAATAAGGATTTTGGCAGGGAAACAAGAGAAGTGATGCTGACCGGGGAAGGTTTTTTTGATGTAATGAAAAACAAAGAAAAACCATTTATAATCACTACCTCCACTATCAATATCAAAGTGCTGGGCACTGCCTTTAATGTAAAGGCGTACCCGGAGGATAAACAAACGGAAACCAGTTTGATCAGGGGCAGTATTGAAGTGACCATCAAAAACAGGCCCAATGACAAGATCATCCTCTCGCCGAGCGAGAAATTAGTAGTGGAAAATAATAAAGCAAGGATCGAGACCAAGGGTATACAGGCGGCTGTAAATACTTATGACGGCGAACTGCCGGTCATCAACCCACTGATGTCGATCAATAAACTGAAATACAGCCCGGTTGACAGCACGGTAGCCGAAACAGCTTGGGTCAACAACAGGCTTGTTTTCCGGGATGAAACCTTCAGCGAGCTGGCTGTAAGAATGCAGAGGTGGTATGATGTGAACATAGAGATCAAAGATGCGGAACTGGCAAATGAAAGAATGAACGGGGCATTTGAAATCGAGACCATTGTTCAGGCGCTGGATGCCTTAAAAGAGTCCATGAATTTTAAATACGAGAAGACGGGTAATAAAATTATTATTCACCGATAATTGTTAATGCTTATGCTTATGATAACGACTGCTTCAAACAATACTTCATGAGGGAAAAAACGGGATTTCGTTGCAGCGAAACCCCGCCTGGTTAACATGCTAAGGAGTGGATTCCAGCCGGAATCCGCATTACTTAACCCTTCAAACGTAAAATATGAAAAAAATCGAAACGATTGCTGTTTCTGAAAAGGATTGCTTGTTGTTTGTAAAGATTACCCGCATTATGAAATTGACTGTTGCTTTGCTGCTCATAGCCTGCTTGCAGGTATCTGCCCGTGGCTGGTCGCAAGAGCGTATAACACTCAAAATGAGTGGGGCAGAGATCAAAAAAGTTCTTTTCGCAATTGAAAAAAAGACCGACTACCGTTTCCTTTTCAGTGAAAATGCACTGAAAGGCAAACCCAGGGTTTCGGTGGAAGCTGTGGATGCCCCGGTGACCGACCTGCTCGACGAAATTCTGGCCAATACGGGAGTGAGCTATAAAATACTGGGCTCAAGACTGGTGGTGCTGAGGGAGGCAGTTTCTGCTGATCTCATCGACCGTCTCCAGGAAGTAAAAGTTACCGGTAAGGTAACATCCTCCACAGGAGAACCACTCCGGGGAGTATCTGTTTCCGTAAAAGGATCCAGAACAGGTACCACCACCGATGAGAATGGCTTCTTCACCATTACGGTTCCCGACGATGCCACGCTGGTATTCAGCTCCGTGGGCTATGAAAGCCAGGAAGTGGCGGTTTCCGGCAAAACAACCATCAATATTGAATTAAAGCAATCTGAAAAGATACAGGATGCGGTGGTGGTGATCGGTTATGGTACGGCTAATAAAAGAGACCTTACCGGCTCTATCGTAAAAGTATCCGGAAAAGAAGTGGCCGACAAACCCAACGTTAACCCTGTTTCTTCCCTGCAAAGCAAAGTACCGGGCCTGTATATCGTAAACAATGGTACACCAGGTGCAGAACCGGATATCCGTATCCGGGGTACCACCAGTATCGGGCAAAAAGCCCCTTTGTATGTGGTGGATGGGATACTGCAGGATAATATTAATTATATCAACCCGAATGATATCGAGTCCATGGAGATCCTGAAAGATCCTTCCTCACTCGCCATCTTTGGGGTAAGAGGTGCCACCGGTGCCATCGTTATCACTACTAAAAAAGCAAAAGCCGGTCAAACAACGGTTACTTTCAGTTCCACCTATGGTTTCAAAAAACTGGTGGATAAAATTGAAATGGCAGATGCGGCTTTGTTTGACGAACTGTTTGAAGAAGAAAATGCCAACAACGGCGTGGCCACACCGGATTATTCAGCTATTAAGGGTGTTGCCAACACAGACTGGATCGATGCCGTAACCAGGACAGGTCATTTCAGCTCCAATAACCTCACCATATCCGGGGCTACCGACAGAAACAGGTTCAATTTTGGAATTGGTTATGTTACGGATGAAGGTATTATCCGCCATGAAAAACTGGAAAGGATACTGCTTGCCTTTAATGATGAATATAAAGTAAGCAAAGGCATTAAACTGGGCGTGAACCTGAACCTCAACAGGCAGAAAAACCCCTACAATGCCACCGGCGTACTGGATAATGCCCGTAAAACAATGCCGCATATCTCCTCCGGCACTAAACAATTCCGCGTTAAGAACCCGTATGGTGCGGACAGTATCTATGTCGACTTATATTCCGATGTGTTCAGGGCATTCCAGAACTCAGGTGTGATCAATCCGTTGCTGGAAGTAGAGAATACATGGGATAAAACGATCAGTTATGAGCATCGTTATGTGGGTAGTTTTTATACAGATATCACGTTCCTGAAAAATTTCAATTTCAGGGGAACCTGGTATGCGGATGTAAGTAATGTAAATACGCGGATGTATTCTCCTTTATACTATACTTACAACCCTGCTAATAATGATGTGATACTGTATAATACCCGTACCAGTGTAACAGAGGCCGATGCAGATTATAAAAAGTTCCAGCAGGATTATATCCTTAATTATAAAAAATCATTTGGCGATCATAATTTCACAGGAACAGGTGGTTTCACTACTTTCTATTCTGGTACATTTCAGCGTACAGCCACTTCCAGCCAGGGTACGGGACCTTCCGACCTGCCTATTCCAAACGACAAAAGATTCTGGTATATCAATAACGGATTTGGTTACGTGAATCAGAATGGCGCCGGCTCTTACCAGAGTGAGTACACTACTGTATCCTACCTTGCCAGGGTATTATACAATTACAGGAATAAATATTACCTGAATGCATCCTTCCGTGATGATGCTTCTTCACGCATACCCGAAAAGAACCGCCACCAGCAATTCTGGTCTGTAGGCGCTGCCTGGGAACTAACCCGTGAAACTTTCCTGCAGAATGTAAGCTTTATCAACTTCCTGAAATTAAAAGGTTCTGTGGGTGTGTTAGGTAACCAAAGTACTTACGGGGCTACCGGCGATTATCCCGCTTATCCGGGATTAAGAGGTGGTACCATTGTACCATTCGGTTCTAATATCGTAACAGGGGCATTACCGGCTTATATTCCTAATCCTGATCTGAGATGGGAAACAGTGAATGCTGCTGAGATAGGTGTGGAAGCTAATATGTTTGACAACCGGCTGCATTTTGAAGCCAACTACTTCCACAAGAAAACAAAGGATATGATGACTTACATTTCTTTGGGTTCATTGGGATTGGATGATAAGTTGGATAATGGCGGCGAAATCAAAAACTGGGGAACTGAACTTTCTGCATCCTGGACACAAAAAGTGGGAAGAGACCTGACCATAACACTGAATGGCAATATCACCTTCATGGATAATGAAGTAGTGAGTGTGGACGATGATTTACCGGGTGGTGTGATCATTCGTGGATTCCAGAACAACGGTTCTGCTGAAGCCAGGACATTGCCGGGTTATCCTATTGGTTCATTCTTTGGATATGTGGTGGAAGGCATCTACCAGACCAACCTGGATATCCTTTTATCACCTCCGGCTTCTTCACTGGGCGCTTATCGTCCCGGCGACTTTAAGTTCAAAGACCTCAATAACGACGGAGTGATAGATGCCAACGACAGGATGGTGATTGGTAATCCTTCTCCTGATTTCATTTACGGAGGTTCTGTTTCTGCCCTTTATAAAGGCTTTAACCTGAACATTGATTTTGGTGGCGTGTACGGAAATGAAATATTCAGAACATGGGGTTCACTGGAATCACCATTCCAGAGGGTAAACTATCCCGCTTTCAAATCTGAAAGATGGCATGGTCCCGGCACTTCTAACTGGGAACCCATCATCAGCCAGGCCGATCGTTTCAATTACAATGGCTCTACTTATAACATTGAAGATGGCAGCTATTTCCGGGTAAGGAACCTGCAGCTGGGATATGAATTCACGCCGAAAGCCATTTCAAAATTGAAGCTGAAAGGCCTTCGCATATTCGCCAATATTCAAAACCTGCATACCTGGAAACGCAACAAAGGCTATACCGCTGAATATGGCGGAGATGCCACAGGATTTGGATTCGATAATGCCGGCGGCGCTATTCCAAGAGTAACAACCTTTGGTCTGAACGCCACATTTTAATCATTAACAACGAAATTTTTATTATGAAAACAAATAAAAATAAAATCCTGGTTTTAGCACTGATACTGCTTGCCCTCACATCAGTAACAGGGTGTAAAAAATTTTTGGACAGAAAGCCACTCGGCCCCACCCTGGATGACTATGGTTCTGTGCTGGATGGCCAGGCCATTGGTATGTACTCTGTGTTAAATACATGGGCCGGTTTCAATACCCTGCCCTGGATCGACTTTAACAGTATCCGCGATGACGATGCACAGAAAGGAAGCAGCACCACCGACGGCGCTGAGATCGTTACCGAGTTTGAAACCTTCCAGTACACCAAAGATGACTGGGCTACGAACACTTACTGGAATGATCACTACTATATGATCAACCAGGCCAATAAGTTGTTATACTATGCCGATTCTCTGGATGTATACGCTGCAGGTAATGCAGCAGCATTGAGAAACGTTGGTGAAGCTCATTTCTTCAGGGCCTACTCTTATTTTGAACTGGTAAAAGCTTATGGTGAGGTTCCTAAGATCGACTATTATTATACAATTCCGTCTGATGGCATCAGGCCCAAATCATCAGTGGCTGATATCTATGCGCTGATCGACAGGGACCTTGATTCTGCGGTACGTTTCCTGCCCATCAACTGGTTCAACAGTACAACAGGTAATAACCCATACCCGGGTCGCTTAACAAGCGGTGCTGCACATACCTTATGGGCTCAAGCCTACTTGCATCGCGGTAACTGGGGAGCTGTACTGGTACATTGCAATGCGGTGATAGCATCTGGTGAGTATTCCCTCGCACCCACTTTTGTAGATGTATGGAGAGAAGGTATGAATGGCCTGGGTAAAAATGGCCCCGAGTCAATATTGGAAGCACAGGCTTATTTAGGAGCCGGCGGAACGCCGGACTATGGCTCTTTCTATGGTGTTTCCCAAAACGTGCGGCAAGGCGGTGCGGGCCCGGAATGGAACCTGGGCTGGGGCTGGAACTGTCCCACCGATGTGCTGGATGGGGCCTGGAGCAATGCCGATCCGAGAAAAATGGCTACTATACTTTATTCCGGTCAGTATGACGGAGGTGCAGCCACTGGTGGATTTGGCGCCACGCTTCCACCATACGGTCCCGGATCTGCGCTCGATCAAAAATTCTGGAACAAAAAAGTATATTCTGATCCGGCTGTTCGCCAGTTTACCGGTACCACTACCTCCGGTTACCCGGCATGGATCAATCACCGCCTGCTGAGATATGCTGATGTTATTTTGATGAAGGCCGAAGCGGCTAATGAATCCAATGATGGCGCCACTGCAGAAGCTATGGTGGAACTGATCAGGGCAAGGGCCAGGAATGGCGCTCCTCCCGGCACATTACCTTTTATTGCTTTTGCCAACCAGGCGCAAATGAGACAGGTGATCAAGGACGAAAGACGCTGGGAGTTTGCGATGGAAGGATACCGCTTCTATGACCTGGTTCGCTGGAATGATGCAGCAGCTGCATTGGGATCACTGGGTTATACCGACCGTTGTAAATACTATCCCATTCCGCAAAAAGCAATTGACCTTTCCGGTGGAGTACTGGTACAAAATCCGTTATGGTAATAAAATTGAGCTTATAATAACAATATAAAAACGCCATTATGATAACAAAGAAATCTTTTTATAAAATGCTGATGCTTCTTGTTCCGGTAATTGGAATAATGAGCAGCTGTCAGAAAATGGAGCGTCCGGAGCTGGGTGATTACCCGGAGGATTATGTTACAATTCCCACCACACCGCTGAGGTTCTATGCCAGTTTCGACTCACTAGTGCCAGATCACAGGCAGATCAATAAACGGTTCAGGGATAGCATTTCTGATTACCCCAGCTTTTTCCCAAACAGCCAGGTATCTGTTGTTGCCGGTGCAAGGGGCACAGCTCCCAGCGGAGGCACTGTAGTATATAATAATGCCAATGACTGGGGTAACTCCACCAGCTTTACCGTGGCATTCTGGGAAAAGAACAATGTACCACAGAGTGAACCACAATGGTTGTTTACCCTGCCATCAAAAGATGGGTGGACAGCTTCTAATTTTACAGCTTTTGTAGAGCATAATAATGCCGGTTCCACCTCATCAGAAGCGGTGGTAAAAGTGATCTGGGGTAATAATGCGGATCAATGGCTGGAGTTTACAGGCGCCAATAAAATGCCCGGTAACCTGCTGAATAATGAATGGCACCACCTGGCATTCGTGTATGACGAAACAACATCTAAAATGAGTTACTATGTAGATGGGGCCCAGCTCACCGGTTTGCCCAGCAACCTGACTGATATTACAGTAGGGGGTGGAGGACCTGCCAAATTCCAGACACCAACCGGCCTGGTAGTGGGTGGATGGACCAAGCATGGTGGTTTTGGGGGCGCACAGGATAGCTGGATTCAATCATGGAAAGGAGGGATCGATCAGTTCAGGCTTTATAATAAAGCTCTTTCAGCAACTGAAGTGGCCGCTTTGTTTAACAGCAAGCTGTAATTCTATTGATTGATCTGGCAGGCAGAACACATAAGTTTTAGCAGAAGCAAGCAGAGCATAAGCAGAAGGCAAAAGGGCTGAAGCATTTCAGCCCTTTTCATTAGAACTATTTTCAGCATAGTTTATTTTTTTAATGTTTCCTTAT
Organism: uncultured Chitinophaga sp.; assembly: GCA_964606155.1. Lineage (GTDB taxonomy): Bacteria > Bacteroidota > Bacteroidia > Chitinophagales > Chitinophagaceae > JJ008. Next base: position 11,311 of record CAZSGD010000015.1, read on the forward strand.
TCCACGGGGGGAGCATTTATTTTCGTCGATGTGCGGCAAAAAAGACCAGAGTAAACGACCTTGCTAAAGTTTATGATCCTTCATTCAAAAATTAACCGTTCATTTTTAGTTATACTTATACTCACTTTATCAGTGGCAATACTCACGAAATGTATGCCGGGCCAGGAAAAAAATAAAATAGCCAGGAAGCAAACGGGCTACAGCGATTTTGCAGGTTCCGCATCCTGCATGAGCTGCCATAAGAATATTTACGATAGTCATCTGCAAACCGGACATCACCTGTCTGCAGATGCTACCCGGGGCGATGATATAAAAGGCAGCTTTGAAGAGGGGCACAACACATTTGCATTTAACACCATGGAGAAAATAGCCATGGAAAAAAGAGAAGATGGTTATTACCAGGTGCTATACGTGAACGGAACGGAAATGAGGAAAAGCAGGTTTGATATTACAGTAGGTTCAGGAAAGAAAGGGCAGAGTTATTTATCCTGGAGAAACAATAGTTTGATCCAGATGCCTGTAACTTATTTCGCCCCGGAAACAACCTGGTCCAGCAGCCCCGGCTTTAATCCTCAGAAAGCTGTATTCAACAGGGTAGTCACTACCCGGTGCCTGGAATGCCACAGTACTTATTTTCAAAAAACATCAGACAGCAGCCGCCATCCGGAAGAGTTTGACAAAAAAAATATCATTTATCAGATAGATTGTGAAAAATGCCACGGCCCGGGAAAAGAACATGTGAGTTTTCATACCAATAACCCGGGAGAGAAACAGTCAAAATTTATAGTGAACACAGGCAAACTGGACAGGCAAAAAAACCTGGACATGTGCACTCTTTGTCATGGAGGGAAACTGAATAAAACAAAACCTTCTTTCTCATTCCAGGCCGGAGATGATCTGTCTGATTTTTTTGAAAAGCCTGGATCTCCCTTCCAGGCCTATGGATTGGATGTGCACGGTAACCAGTATGGGGCCCTTTCTCAAAGTAAATGTTTTACAGCTTCGGATATGAGCTGTCTGAGTTGTCATAATGTTCATGAAAAAGAACAGGGCAAGACAGCCGTGTTCTCGCAGCGATGCATGAACTGTCATGCTGAAGGTAAGAGCAGGCTATGTGGATTGGCAAAAACGGAAGGGGCGATCATTAACACAAACTGTATTGATTGTCACATGCCGCTGCAATTATCTCAAAGTATTGCGGTGTACCTGGAAGGGGCCACAGTGCCCACACCGGCAAAGCTGCGTACACATTTTGTAAAAGTATATAACGAAGAAACGGATAAAGTACTTAAGTATTTGAATAATATCAAGGGTAAATAAAGTTGCATAAAAAGATGGGTAAAACTAATGTAAGACAGCGTCATCGTACCATTAAGTATTGCTTGTTCATGCTGCTGATCACTATTGCTGTTACGTCCTGTAATAAAAATAAATCTGTTTTTCAGCAAATGTCAGCTTCGCATACGGGCATAACATTTGAAAATAAGCCGGGAGAAAGACCGCTGTTCAATATTTTATATTACCTCTATTATTACAATGGAGGGGGTGTGGCCACGGGGGATATCAATAATGATGGCCTGCCGGATATATTTTTTACAGCCAACAGCAAGGGCAACAACAAACTCTATGTAAACAAAGGCGACCTTACATTTGAAGATATCACGGAAAAAGCCGGTGTAAAAGGATTATCCGATTGGTGCAGCGGGGTAACTATGGCCGATGTAAACGGGGACGGCTTTCTCGATATATATGTGTCAACGGTTAGTGGCCGTTATAATCTGCAGGGGCATAACGAACTTTATATTAATAATAAGAACAACACTTTTACCGAGCGTGCGGCGGAATTCGGCCTGAATACATCCTGCGCCACCACGCAATCTGCTTTTTTTGACTTCGACAGGGACGGTGACCTGGATTGTTATATTTTGAATCAATCACACCATCCGCATGCCAATATTGTGGACACATCTAACCGGCGCACCTATGATACCCTTTCCGGCGACAGGTTATACCGCAATGATGTAAGCGCCACCGGAAAATTTACGGAAGTATCCAAAGAAGCAGGTATTTACCAGAGTAACCTGGGCTATGGGCTCGGGTTGGCTATTGCGGATATTAACCACGATGGCTGGGAGGATATTTATGTAGGCAATGATTTTCATGAGAACGATTATTACTATATCAATAACGGGAACAGCACATTTACCGAAAGCGGGGCCAAACACTTCAGGCACTACAGCCGCTTCAGTATGGGTAATGATGTGGCCGATTATAACAATGACGGGCAGCCGGATGTTATAACAGTGGACATGTTACCTCCCGAGGAAAAAATAGTGAAAACATACGGAAGCGATGAGAACCCCGACATTTATAAAGTAAAACTGGAGATACAGGGTTATCAAAAACAGTATTCCAAAAATTGCCTGCAGCGTAATAATGGCAGGGGCGTTAATTTCAGCGAAACAGCGCTGATGAGCGGCGTATCGGCCACCGATTGGAGCTGGGCGCCTTTGTTTGCCGACTTCGATAATGACGGAAACAAAGACCTTTTTGTTTCCAGCGGTATTGTGAAGCGTCCCGTTGACCTGGACTATGTGCGTTTTGCCTCCGACCTGAAGGCAAAGGGAATGGACCGTACCGATATATTTGATAAGGATGCGATCAATGCTATGCCGGATGGGGCCTCGCATCCTTTCCTGTTCAGGGGTGATGGAAAGGAGGGTTTCATAGACGTGAGCAAAGACTGGGGAACAGGGGATATGAAAGGCTACTATAACGGTGCCGCTTATGCGGACCTGGATAATGATGGGGACCTGGACCTGGTGATCAATTGCCTCAATGCACAGGCTGTTGTTTTAAAAAATACAACAGCTAAGAAAAATAACCTGTTGATCTCTTTACAGGGCAATACCGGAAATACATTGGGTATCGGAACAAAAATCTGGTTATTTAACCAAGGGAAACTGCAATATCAGCAAATGGAGCCCACCCGTGGTTTTCAATCTTCCTGCGATTACAGGGTACACTTTGGTTTGGACAGTACCAGCACCATGGACAGCCTGCTGATCGTATGGCCCGATCAAAAATACCAGGTGATCCGGAAAGTACAGGCAGGTATACTGCGGGTAAAACAGGAAGCAGCCTCCGGCATTTTTAATTACGAGACCTACTTTCCTCCTGCAAAACAATCTTTTGAATGGATGACTGCAGGGCCGGGCATCGAATGGAGGCACCGGGAAAATGATTTCCTGGACTATAATATTCAATACCTGATCCCGCATTTGCAATCTGCACGGGGCCCGAAGATCGCCGTGGCCGATGTAAACAAAGACGGGCTGGATGATTTTTATGCCTGCGGCGCCAAAGGGCAACCCGGTTCACTGATGATACAACGCCCGGATGGTTCTTTTTCAGCCACGGATACTGCTGAGTTTAAAAGATTCACCGTTTGCGAAGATGTGGACGCCACCTTCTTTGATGCTAACGGTGACGGGCATCTCGACTTATGGGTGGTAAGCGGGGGCAATGAAATGCCGGCCAATGAAATTGCCCTGGCCGACCGGTTATTTCTCAATGATGGAAAAGGGCATTTCACGTATTCAAACGGCAGCATACCCGCTTTGACAGAGAATAAATCCTGTGTAACAACAGCTGATATCGATAAAGATGGTGATATCGATGTGTTCGTGGGTTTTTTAGCCGACCCCACGAAATATGGCATTCCCCAAAGTTCCTATCTCTACCTGAATGACGGAAAAGGAAAATTTACGGTAACCGATGCCAAAACGATCAACCTGGCGCAGGTAGGTATGGTTACATCTGCGTCATTTGCGGATGTTAACAATGATCAATGGCCCGACCTGGTAGTGACAGGTGAATGGATGCCGGTAAAGATATTTATCAATACCAACGGAAAATTCACTGCTGCTGACATTCCCCAATCCACCGGTTTATGGCAATCAGTATATGCAGCAGATGTAAACGGGGATGGTTTTACAGATATACTGGCCGGCAACTGGGGACATAACAGTAAGCTGTATGCGGGAAAGACGCCGCCATTGAAATTATATGTGAATGATTTTGATCACAATGGTGCCATCGACCAGGTACTGTGCTATAACATCAACGGGGAAGAGTACACTTTTTTGGCAAAGGATGAACTGGAACGTTCCATGCCCATTTTGAAAAAACATTACCTGAAGTACAGTGAAGTGGCCGGAAAAACGGTGCAATATATGTTTTACGACCTGTTCAAAGATTATAAAGAGCTGAAAGCTGAAACACTCAGCTCCTCCTGCTTTATCAATGACGGAAAGGGAAAATTCACCCGCACCGATCTGCCGGAAGAGCTGCAACTGGCCCCGGTAATGGCATTTGCCAATACGGATGAGACCAAAAAAGGCTCGTTTATTGCAGCTGGTAATTTCTACGGCGTTATTCCGTATGAAGGACGTTATGACGCCTTACAACCCACTTTGTTTTCGTATGATAAACATTCGAAAAGTTTTGCCACCGGGCCGGATATCCGGGATTTCGACGGGGAAGTAAGGGATATAAAATGGATGAATACAAAGGGAGGGAAAATAATGGCGATTGCCAGAAATAATAACACATTACAATTTTATAAAGTAGCTCATTAAAAGATTTAATCAGTATATGCTTACAAATAACCTGGTAAAGTATTCCTTGCTGTTCTGTCTCACCGGGATCTGTTGTGTATGTTCCAATAAAGACGGGAATGATGGCGGCGGCGGCCCTGGTCCGGGAACAACCTACGAAAAAGCAGATGTGTGGATCACCCGCGGAGATAAAACCATGTTGCTGGAAAAACAGATTGTTGCCAGCGAATTCTCCAGTCCCACGAACGGGTATGTCAATATTGATGTGGACTCCAATACAGCCTATCAAACAGTGGATGGATTTGGTTATACGCTTACGGGCAGCAGCGCTTATTTGATCAATCAAATGAGTGCTTCATCAAAAGCCAGTCTTTTGAATGAGTTGTTTGGCAATGGGGCCAACTCCATTGGCATCAGTTATTTGAGAGTAAGTATCGGCGCCTCTGATCTCAGCCCCGTTGTTTTTAGTTATAATGATATGCCCGCGGGGCAAACGGACCCGACGCTGGCTAATTTCAGTTTATCGAAAGACACAGTGGACCTGATACCAGTACTAAAAGAGATATTAGCTATCAATCCCAATATGAAGATCATGGGCTCACCCTGGAGCCCGCCGGTGTGGATGAAAGACAACGGAAGTTCTATTGGCGGAAGCCTGCAACCACAGTATTATGGTGTTTATGCCAGCTACTTTGTAAAATATATTCAGCAAATGCAGGCAAAAGGTATTACTATTCATGCCATTACTGTACAAAATGAACCACAACACGGAGGCAATAATCCCAGTATGCTGATGTCGGCTTCACAGCAGGCCGAGTTTGTAAAGAACCACCTGGGCCCTGCATTCCAGGCAGCTGGTATCACCACTAAAATAATTGTATGGGATCATAACTGTGATAATCCCGGTTACCCGATAACCATATTGAATGATCCTGCAGCTAAAGCATTCGTGGATGGCTCAGCCTTTCATTTATATAATGGCGATATCAGTGCTTTATCCACTGTTTATAATGCACACCCGGACAAGAATCTTTATTTCACGGAACAATGGACAGGCGCCAACGGCTCTTTTGACGGCGACCTGAAATGGCATTTGAAAAATGTGATCATTGGTTCCATGTTGAACAGAAGCAAAGTGGCATTGGAATGGAACCTGGCCAATGACCCGCTCTATGGTCCGCACACACCGGGAGGTTGCACAGAGTGTAAAGGGGCTGTTACCATCAGCGGATCTTCTTTTACCAGGAATGTGAGTTATTATATTGTGGCACATGCATCCAGGTTTGTGCCGGCGGGTTCCACAAGGATCGCCAGTGGTACAGCATCCAACCTGCCGAATGTGGCATTTAAAACACCTTCGGGTAAAAAAGTATTGATCGTGGTGAATGAGGGGACTACAGCAGCAAATTTTAATATTAAGTATAAAGGAAAATGGACAGCTGCGTCATTAGCGGCTGGCGCCGTTGGAACATATACATGGTAAACCATTAAATCGTTTTAGGTATGAAAAGGCTTTGGATCGTTTTGATGGCAGGGACGTTTTTTTCCTGCAACACAAATAAGGAAAAGGAAACAGGGGCAGTTACTGCTGCTGCGCCTTTCTCCACAGAAGGCAGAAAAGTAGTGGTGTACACCACGGCTGACAGCAGCCAGTACAGGCTAACGGCAACGGACACCCTGGAATTTAAAGATATGGGCCAGCCGCTGGAAACACAGATCTGTGTATTTGTGGACCCGGGTAAAACTTTTCAAACTTATCTCGGTATCGGTGCGGCACTAACAGATGCTTCAGCAGAAACATTCTATAAACTGCCAAAAGATAAGCAACAGGAAATACTCAGAGCTTTCTTCGATAAACAAAACGGAATTGGTTACACCGTGGCGAGGACCAATATCAACAGTTGTGATTTTAGCAGCGATAGGTACACTTACGTGCAGGATGGCGATAAAGAATTGAAGTCATTCAATATTGAGCATGATAAAAAATACAAAATACCCTTTATCAAGGAAGCCATGGCAGCTGCAGGAGGCAAACTGACTTTATTTGCCAGCCCCTGGAGCCCTCCGGCCTGGATGAAAACAAATAATGATATGCTGCATGGGGGCAAACTGAAACCGGAGTTTTATGAAAGCTGGGCTATGTATTATGCAAAGTTCATCAAAGAATATGAAAAAGAAGGGGTGCCTGTTTGGGGCATTAGCGTGCAGAATGAACCGATGGCCACGCAGCGCTGGGAAAGCTGTATCTATTCAGCCGAAGAAGAAAGGGATTTTTTGAAAAATCATCTCGGCCCCACCATGGAAAAAGAAGGATTGAAAGATAAAAAGATCATTGTGTGGGACCATAACCGCGATCTCATTTATCAGCGGGCCGAAACTTATTTCAATGATCCCGAAGCGGCCAAATATGCGTGGGGTGTGGGTTTTCACTGGTATGAACCCTGGAGCGGTGGCCAGCCGATGTACGACAACCTGAGAAGGGTACATGAAGCTTATCCCGACAAACATTTGCTTTTTACCGAGGGATGTGCGGATAGCTATAAAGCGGGCCAGGTTCAATCATGGGCATTAGGGGAGAAATATGCCAGTAACATGATCAACGATTTTAATAACGGCATGGAAGGATTTACAGACTGGAATATCATTTTAGATGAAACAGGCGGCCCTAACCACGTACAGAATTTTTGTTTTGCACCGGTGCATGGGGATACCAAAACGGGTGAACTGACCTATACCAATTCTTATTATTATATCGGTCATTTTTCCAAATTCATTCAGCCGGGTGCAAAAAGGATCACCGCTGCTGCCAGCAGAAGCCAGCTGCTCACCACTGCTTTCAGAAATGAGGACGGAAAAACGGTGGTGGTGGTGATGAACCAGGGCAATACACAAACACCATATTTCTTATGGATAAATGGAAAAGCGGCTGAAATAACGGCCCTGCCACATTCTATTGCAACATTGGTTTTTTAAAGAGGAATGAATATGAGGTCTCCAGGATTTTTTTTATTTATAATATTCTCTTTGCTGCTCACAAGTTGCGGAAGCAAAGAAGATACGCCACCGCCGGCACCTGGGGCGCTGCTATTTTACTCAGGGAAGATCGATAATGCAGTGGCACAAACGGGGAACACGGCAAACTACGGAGTAAAGGCAACACCTGCCTTTCAGCTTAGTTTCAATAACCCGGTGAACAGGTCCACTGTTGCGAATGCAGTGGCGTTGAGGGAAAATGGAGTTACGATCGTACCGGTCACCTATTCCTATGCAAATAATGATAGTACCATCATCATTACTCCCTCCAATGCACTAAAGTACCTGGCCCGGTATGTACTTACGGCGAATATCACACTCAAGTCGGCACAGGGTGGCGGGTTAAATTCGGAACTGATCATTCAATGTGTTACTGAAATTGATCCCGCAGATAAATTTCCTGTTATAAGCGATAATGCATTGCTGGACCTGGTACAGCAACAAACCTTCAAATACTTCTGGGATTATGGCCACCCGGTAAGTGGAATGGCCAGGGAAAGAAGCAATGCCACACCGGAAACAGTTACTTCAGGCGGAACAGGATTTGGTGTGATGGCAATACCCGTGGGTATTAACCGGGGATTTATTACAAGGGCAGAAGGCCTGGCCAGGATGCAGAAGATCGTGGGCTTTCTGAAAAATACGGCGCAGAAATTTCATGGGGCCTTTTCACACTGGCTCAATGGAACATCGGGTGTGGTGATCCCATTCAGTACAAAGGATGATGGGGCTGATTTGGTGGAAACCTCCTACCTCATGGCCGGGTTACTGGCTGCCCGGCAATATTTTGACGGGGCAGATGCCGGAGAAACAACCCTGCGAAACGATATTAATATAGTATGGAATGCGGTGGAGTGGAGCTGGTTCAGAAAAAGCAATGAAAATGTGCTGTACTGGCACTGGAGCCCCAATTTTAACTGGGATATGAACCATAAGATACAGGGATGGAATGAATGCCTGATCACTTATATCATGGCGGCTTCTTCCACCACATTTGGCATTCCGCAGGTGGTGTACAGGGAAGGTTTTGCCCGGAACGGTGCTATGGTGAACGGCGGAACTTATTACGGTTATCCATTACCGTTAGGACCCGCGCAGGGCGGCCCCCTGTTCTTCGCCCACTATTCCTTCCTCGGTATCAATCCCAACGGGCTGACCGATCTCTATGCTAATTATCAAACGCAGGTAACAAATCATACAAAGATCAACTATGAATATTGTAAGGCAAATCCCAAAGGGTTTTACGGCTACAGCGATCAGTGCTGGGGATTAACAGCCAGCGATGTGCCCAACGGGTATAATGCCAATGAGCCGGCCAATGATATCGGTGTGATCTCACCCACAGCAGCGCTTTCTTCTTTTCCTTATACACCGGCAGAAAGTATGAAAGCCCTGAAATTCTTTTATTATAAACTCGGTGATAAGATCTGGAAAGATTATGGCTTTGTGGATGCTTTTTCATTGAAAGATCTGTGGTATGCCAGCTCTTATCTCGCCATTGACCAGGGGCCCATCATTGTGATGATAGAAAATTACCGGAGCGGACTGATCTGGAACTTATTGACCAGTTGCCCGGAAATAAAGAACGGAATGAAGAATATCTTAGGGTTTACGGCACCTTATTTATAATATCTACAGGATACATAAAAAGATTGCAATGAAACAATACCACCTCACGCTAATAGTGTCTTTGTTCATTTCTGGTTTCATTTATTCGCAGCACAAAACCACCCCTGCCGCTTTTAATCCACAGAACAGGCCCCAAAATTTATCCGATTCAGCGCTGCTGGACCTGGTGCAAAAACAAACCTTTCGTTATTTCTGGGATTTTTCCCATCCTGTTTCCGGCATGGCCAGGGAAAGAAGCAATATTGATGATTATGGTCACGAAACCATTGCGGTAGGAGGCACTGGTTTTGGTATCATGAGTGTGATCGTGGCGGTGGAAAGAGGGTGGATCACAAGGGATACTGCGGCCAAATTCCTGCTGAAGATGGTGAAGTTTTTAGTGAAAGCACCATCTTATCATGGCGTGTACCCGCACTGGATGAATGGAGAAACAGGAAAGACCATTCCTTTCAGCCGCAAAGATGATGGCGCTGATTTGGTGGAGACCTCTTATTTGATGCAGGGATTGCTTTGTGCCCGTCAATATTTTAATGCGGATAACCCGGTGGAACGCGGACTAAGGCAAAGAATACACTGGTTATGGAGTGATATAGAGTGGAGTTGGTTCACACAGGGAGGGCAGGAAGTTTTATACTGGCACTGGAGTCCCAATAACGGATGGGCCATGAATTTCCCGGTACGGGGTTTCAATGAATGCCTGATCATGTATATCCTGGCCGCTTCTTCACCCAATGAAAGATACCAGGTGCCTTCGGCTGTGTATCACCGTGGTTGGGCCACCAGCGATTTTTTTAAAAATGGAAAAGAGTTCTACGGCATCAAATTACCGCTCGGGTTTGATTATGGCGGGCCCTTGTTCTTCTCACAATATTCATTTTTAGGATTAGATCCCAGGGGGTTGAAAGACCGCTATGCCGATTACTGGGAACAGAACAGGAATCATACGTTAATAAACCGCCAGCATTGCATCGTGAACCCGAATAAATATAAAGGATACGGCGAAAACTGCTGGGGCTTAACTTCAAGTGATACCTATAACGGATATGCAGGCCATTCACCCACGGAAGACCTGGGTACCATTTCTCCCACAGCCGCCTTAAGCGCTTTTCCCTATACACCCGAATATTCCATGCAGGCCTTAAAACATTTTTATTATGATTTGGGTGATAAGATATGGAGTGAGTACGGATTTGTAGATGCATTCAATGAAACAAAGAACTGGTATGCCAAATCGCACCTGGCTATTGACCAGGGACCGATTGTGGCCATGATTGAAAATTACCGCAGTGGCCTTATCTGGAAATTATTCATGAGTTGCCCTGAGATACAAATGGGATTGAAAAAATTGGGCTTTCAAAGCCCCTGGCTGAAAAAATAAAGAACATGAGATTGTTTGCCCGGTCATTATTCTTCTTATGGATCACAGCTTTGCCCTTGCTTTTACTTTCCCAGCAGGAAATAAAAGTGATGAGCTATAATATCCGGCTGGATGTGAAATCAGACGGAGAAAACCAATGGGATAAGCGAAAAGAAAAAGTAGCCAGCCTGATGAATTATTATGAAGCGGACTTCATCGGGGCACAGGAAGTATTGCATCATCAATTGCAGTACCTCGCCACCCACCTTAATGGTTACAGTTATATAGGCGTGGGGCGTGATGATGGCAAAGAAGCCGGCGAATACTCCTGTATTTTTTATAAGAAGAACAAATACACAGTCGTACAACAATCCACTTTCTGGTTATCCCCCACACCCGATTCCATTTCAAAAGGATGGGATGCCGCCTTGAACCGCGTTTGTACCTATGGGTTATTCAAAGACAACAAAACAAAACAATTTGTCTGGGTCTTTAATACGCATTTTGATCATATAGGTGATACGGCCCGGCTGGAATCAGCAAAGCTGATCGTTAGAAAAATAAAAGAACTGAATACAAAGAATTATCCTGTGGTGCTCTCGGGCGATTTTAATTCAAGGCCCGATGAGCCACCGGCACAGTATATCATCAGCCAGATGCAGGATACAAGAAGTATCAGTAAACTGGTTTATGGCGGAGCAGACACCTGGAATGGATTTAAGTTCCATGAAAAGCCCAACGGATGTATCGATTATGTTTTTGTATCTAATGACAAAAGAATCGGCGTCAGCAAATTTGCTACGCTGACAGATTCCTATGATCTAAAATACCCTTCAGACCATTTTCCTATCCTGGCTACTATTACAATCAATAAAGAACCATAAATGAAATTGTCATGAAAAGATTGCTGATAACGATCCTGCTTTCCTGTTTTCTTACTGGGTTGATGGCACAAGGCATTAATAAAAAGGGAAAATACGGTGATGGGCCCGATACCATTGCGCCATCCGGCATCATCAAAGGGTTAACCGATGATCAATTGCTGGAGCAGGTACAGAAACAAACCTTTCGGTTCTTCTGGCATGGCGCACATCCCGTCAGCGGGCTGGCATTGGAAAGAAGTAATACTGTTTTAGCAGAACATTACTGGGATTATATCAACGAAGCCTGGGATGAACCTAATTTCAGCAAAACAAAATTTGGTCCCGATGCCGGCGCTATCGGCGGTACAGGGTTTGGCATTATGAGTACGGTAGTGGCCGTGGAAAGAGGATGGATTGGAAGAGATACGGCCGTTAGAAGGTTGAGCAAAATCACCGATTTCCTGATCAATGCCGATTGTTACCATGGCATCTACCCGCACTTTATGGATGGAAGAACTGGCAAGACCATCAAGTTCGACCGCCTTGATGATGGAGCGGATATTGTAGAAACTTCTTACCTGATCATGGGCTTGTTATGTGCGAGGGAATATTTTAATAAAGACACGCCCCGGGAAGTGTACCTGCGCAAACGGATCAACCAGATCTGGGGCGCTGCCAACTGGAACTGGCATACGAACAAAGAGAACAAACTATACTGGCACTGGAGCCCCAACAATGGATTTGATATGAACTTCCCGGTGTGGGGATATAATGAATGCCTGATCACCTATATCATGGCGGCATCATCACCCTATAAAGGCATACCCAAAGCGGCCTATGATGGTACCTGGGTAGGCAGCCTCGGATTTAAATGCGGCAAGGAATATTACGGTTATCTATTACCGTTAGGTAATTATGACAAAGACATGGGCGGCCCCTTGTTCTTTGAGCAATATACTTTCCAGGGCATTGACCCCAACGGGCTGGTGGACTCTTTAGGAAATGATTATTTCCTGCAGGGCAAGAACCACACGCTTATCAACAGGGCTTTCTGTATCGATAACCCGAATAAGTTCAAAGGCTATAGCGAAAAATGCTGGGGACTTACGGCAGGCGATAGTTATAAAGGTTACCTGGCGCACAGCCCGGTGAACGACAGGGGTGTGATCCAGCCCACAGCAGCTATTTCATCCATGCCTTATACCCCCAGAGAAAGCATGGAAGCATTGCGGCATTTCTATTACGACCTGGGAGATAAAATATGGAGCAAATATGGTTTTGTGGATGGGTTCAGCATCCATCACAACTGGTATGCTAAATCGCACCTGGCCATCGACCAGGGGCCTATCGTGGTGATGATTGAGAACTACCGAACAGGATTATTATGGAAATTATTCATGCAGATATCCGATATACAAAATGGGTTAAAAAAACTGGGATTCAGAAGTCCCTGGATGAATAAATAATCAGAGTATGCTGAAAAACCGGTTGCTTGTTGTCTTTCTTTTCACCGGCCTGCTGTGCAATGCGCAGGAGCATGAATACCATTATACTTTTTTTACCAATAGTATCATGCCTGATGATTATTTCTTCAGCCGCACTTCAGCCAGTGGCGGAGCTGCAATCAGAAATCAAAACAACCGCTTGCCGCTGACCACATCAAACTGGCATACAGCCGGAAATGCATTGATACTGGAATATAAAAATGCACCCGGCGGAAAGTGGAGTGCTGCTATTTTCCGTAAGGAAAAAAGAGGGATGGACCATTTTAAAAAAGCTACGGTCCTATCTTTCTGGATGTTCAAAGATTTTTATCCCCCCTTGCTGGTCGAGATGCCAAAACTGCAGTTGATGAAAAGTGACAGCAGTTTAACTTCCGCTGTTTCTATGGGAAGGGGAAAATATAATCAATGGAGGCAAATAATTATACCCCTGAATACGATTCCGGGTGTTGACCCCAATAACCTGCAGGAATATATCGGGGTGGTGTTTTCTTATGAAGGAGGCGGGGAATCCATGCGGCATGTATTGTATATCGATGATATTGAATTTACCAATCCCGTTGATGCCGGTCCCATTACCGAAAAACCGGTGATTACTTCCGCTTCCGATAAATATGCAAAGCATGTGGATATTACCTGGAACAAAATAACGGATAAGAACATACGCTTTGTAAAGATCTATCGCAGTGTTAATGGAGAACGCTGGTATTGGGCGGGCCTGCAGCCGGCCTATATGAACCGGTATACAGATTATGTGATGGCAACCGGTCAGAAATTTCTATATGCCATCTCTTTTCTGGACAACCATTACAAGGAAACAAAAAGATCACCGGTTGTACAGGGAGCCACAAGGACCATGACAGATGATGAATTGATGACGATGGTGCAGGAGGCATCCTTCCGTTATTATTGGGAGGCGGCAGAGCCTGTAAGTGGTTTAGCAAGAGAGAACCTGCACGGCAGACATAATATGATCGCTACCGGCGCTTCGGGATTTGGTATGATGGCTTTAATTGCCGGCACAGAACGAAAATTTATTACCCGGAAAGAATCAGTGGAACGATTTGTAAAAATTGTCAGCTTCCTGGAAAAAGCAGATCGTTTTCATGGGGTATACCCGCATTTCATCGACGAGCCTACAGGTAAAGTGGAACCATTTTTTGGTTCAAGGGATAATGGTGCTGATTTGGTGGAAACGGCTTTCTTAATGCAGGGATTGCTGGCGGCCAGACAATATTTCGATGGCAATGATCCGGATGAAACACTGATCCGGAATAAGATCGATGATATCTGGAAGAAAACAGAATGGAGCTGGTTCAAACAATTTCCGGATAGCAAGTTTTTATACTGGCATTGGTCGCCCGACCAGGCCTGGGTCATCAATCACCCATTGATAGGTTGGAATGAAACCATGATCGTTTATCTGCTGGCTATGTCATCTCCCACTTATGCAGTGCCGGCCAGTATGTATTACAGTGGCTGGGCAAACCAGGATACAAGGGGCCGGCAATACCGGGAAGGATGGGGACAAACCAAAGAAGGTTCGATGTACACCAATGGTAATACTTATTACGGAATAAAATTGGATGTGGGTGTTTCCAATGGAGGGCCTTTGTTCTTTACACATTATTCCTACATGGGCTTTGACCCGCATGCCCTCACCGATAAATACACCAACTATTTTAACAATAACAGAAATATTGCACTGATCAATTATCATTATTGCGTAAAAAACCCCAAAAACTTCAAAGGATATGGCGATAGTGCATGGGGATTGACGGCCAGCGACGGGCCCTTTCAATACTCAGCCGATGAACCGGTGACCTGGCAGGACAATGGAAAGATCACCCCCACCGGTGCGATCAGTTCTTTTCCTTACACACCGGAAGAATCCATGAAAGCGCTGAAGAATTATTACTACAACCACGGAAAATTTTTATGGGGGGAATATGGTTTCAGGGACGCTTTCAGCCCCGCTTATAACTGGTGTTCGGAAATTTATATGGGATTGAACCAGGCGCCCATGACCGTGATGATTGAAAATTACAGGACGGGTTTGATATGGAAGCTGTTTATGAAAAACCCGGACATACAAAACGGCTTAAAAAAACTGGCCGAAGCCGGTAAGGATTGAATAAATAACATCAACTTTTAAAATTTGATTGTATGGATAACAGCATCAGCAGGAAAAAATTCCTGGAATACACAGCCGCCACCGGCGCCGCCGTATTACTTTCTTCTTTGGAAGGATTTGCATTGGAAACAGCAGAAAAAAAATTAAAGGTGGCCATTATCGGTTGTGGCAGTGTGAGTAACCGTTATATACCACACCTGCAAACGTCTTCGCTGATAGAGATCGTGAGCCTCTGCGATATTAAGCCGGAAAGGGCCGTGGCACAGAACAAGCAATATAACGTGAATGCACAAACGTACCCGCATATCGATGCCCTGCTCAAAGGCGTGCCTTTTGATATGATGGTGACATTAACAGACATGCAGGTACATGGCGATCTTAATAAAAAAGCATTGATGGCCGGAAAACATGTGTGGAGCGAAAAACCCATGGCCAACACGTATGCCGAGGGGAAAGCGCTGCTGGACCTGGCCAAAAGCAAAAAACTGAGAATATGGGGAGCGCCCGCTGTGGTCAACAGCCCGCAATTTGAGTTCATGAGTAAAACGATACAAGAAGGAAAACTGGGACGTGTATCCAGTGCACACGGACAATATGGCCATACCGGCCCCACCTGGAGCGCTTTCTTTTATGAAAAACTGGGGGGCAGCATGCCTGACCTGGGTGTATATAATATTGCAACGCTGACAGGGTTACTTGGTCCTGCAAAAAGCGTAACGGCCATGCTCAGTATTGTGAACCCTGAACGTACGGTGGATGATAAAGGAAAGATTAAAGTACAGGCAGAGGATAATGCACATATCCTGATGGAACATGATAAGAATGTGATCAGTCACGTGATGTGCGGATTCTGTTATTTTGATCCGCATGGTCATGAAGCCGGCAATCAATCATTACATTCCATTCAGATCTATGGTGATTATGGTAATATGCGCCTGATCGGGTATGACTGGGAAACCAATGGTGTCATGCTCGACACTTCGTGGACAGAGCCTCCGAAACTGGTCAGTACAGACAAGGGCGGTTACTCCTGGCAGGAAGGCGCTACAAAAATTGGTGAGTCGATCATCAAAGGTACAGAGCCGAGGATCAATGTGGAACATGCATTGCATGTGCTGGAAGTAATTGAAGCAGCCCGGAAATCGCAGGCAACCGGAACAAGAATAAAACTGAAGAGTAAGTTTCCGTGGCCGATGGTGTAGTTGGGTTACGAGTTACGGGTTGTGGTTACGGGTGTTTTATGATTGAAATTTCTTTAGAGCATTGTAATCCCTGAATATTAGAAAAGACTTGAAATAAAAAGAATATGAAACTAGCTATCTTGGGTACAGGCTTTATCGCACGCTTTTATGCAGAAGCGCTGGTGGCGCAACGGCGGAAGGATGTGGTCACCATGATCTATGGCAGAGATGCGGTCAAGGCAAAAAAATTTGCCACAGATTATGGGGTACCCCATTTCTCCGGCGAATTGGAGAAAGCTGTATCACACCCCGACGTGGAGGCAGTGATCATCGCTTTGTCCAACGATAAACACCTCGATGCCGTGCTGGCCAGCACAAAAGCCAAAAAACATGTGCTCTGCACCAAACCCCTCGGCCGTAATGCAAAAGAAGCTTTGGCCATGTTGAAGGCCGTGGAACAAGCCGGTGTTACAGGAGGTTATCTCGAAGACCTTTGTTATACACCCAAATTCCTTAAATCATTAGCCTCCATACAAAGTGGCGCCATAGGGGAAGTGATATGGACCAAAAGCCGGGAAACACATCCCGGTCCGCATAGTGATTGGTTTTGGGACAAAGAAAAAGCAGGCGGCGGGGCTATTATTGACCTGGGGTGCCATTGCGTGGAAATTAGTCGCAACTTTATAGGGAAGGATATACGGCCGGTGGAAGTAATGTGCTGGGCCGATACAAGGATGCATCCTATAGATGCGGAAGATAATGCGGTGGGATTGGTAAAGTATTCCAATGGAGCAATAGGGCAATTTGAAGTGAGCTGGAGTTTTCGGGGCGGTATGGACCTGCGTGATGAAGTGATGGGTACCGAAGGGACTATCTGGGCAAATAATTTTTTACGGACAGGTTTTGAAATGTTTTCTACGGGTAATACAGGTGCTTATGTGGCCGAGAAAGCAGAAACCAGCAGCGGCTGGTTGTTCCCGGTAGGCGATGAGGTGCATGAACTGGGTTATAGTCACATGTTCACCGATATGTTTGATTCGATAGATAAAAACAAACAGCCACAGGAAACATTTTATGATGGTTATATTGTGAATACCATACTGGACGCCGCCTATCTCTCTGCCAAAACAAAACAATGGGAGCCCGTGAAGATCGAAGATTGGAGAGGTACGGATGAAGCGAAGATCAAGCATGGATTAACAAGCTATGATGAGCACCATTATTTGATTAAAGAAGAAATATTACCATCGGGGGAAAAGAAAGTGATCGTGAAGAATAAAAAAACCGGATCGATAGAGAAAAGATAACATGAGCTGGCTGAAAGATAAAAAACTGGTTGTGATCGGCGGGACCACGGGTATTGGTCTTTCCGCAGTAAAGGCATTCATTAATGAAGGCTCCAAAGTAATTGCGGTGGGAAGGAATGAAGAGAGTGTGGCAGCCGCCAGGAAGATGTTCAAACAAAATGTGGAAGTAACCAGTGCCGATGCCACCGACCCGGATACGGCATCACAGGCTATCGGCCTTTGTATAAAAAAATTCGGTGATTTTGACGGACTTTATCATGTGGCAGGCGGTAGTGGCAGAAAAATGGGAGATGGGCCCCTGCATGAATTGTCGCTGGATGGGTGGAATAAAACCATGGAGTTGAATTTAACCTCGCTGATGTTATCCAACCAGGCGGCCATTAAAAAATTTCTGGAGCTGAATAGGCCCGGCACCATATTGAATATGGGATCGGTATTGGGCTATTCACCCTCGCCACAATTTTTTTCAACACATGCGTATGCGGCGGCCAAAGCTGCGATTATCGGATTTAGTAAATCGGTGGCCGCGTATTATGCAAAGAATAGTATACGGGTGAATGTGATCGCACCGGCATTGGTGGAAACGCCCATGGCAGAAAGAGCGGCGAACGATGAATCCATACTGGCTTTTATTAAAACCAAACAACCGTTGGATGGAGGAAGGATCGGTCGGCCGGAAGACCTGGACGGCTTGGCTATATATTTTATGAGCGACCATTCAAAATTCACCACCGGGCAGGTGGTGGCAGTGGATGGGGGCTGGGGAATTTCTGAAGGACAAACACCCCCACAAACGGGTAAATAATTACAGGAACACATTATTATAAATGAGAACAGCAATCGGTATAGACTTAGGGGGCACCCGCATCAAAGGGGTGGCCGTGGATGCAGAGGGAAATATGCTGCATACGCTCTATACTCCCACTAATGACGGGGATGGGGCTGTATGGAAACATGCAGTAGCCGATACCGTTAGTGAGTTGATACAAAAAGTGAATGGGGATGCTGCAGTTATTGGTATTTCTGCACCCGGTTTGCCCGACCCCGCCAATACAGCCATTGCCTGTATGCCGGGCCGTATGCAGGGCCTGGAAAATTTTACCTGGCATGAATTCCTGCATCGCCCTACTTATGTACTCAATGATGCAGTGGCAGCCATGATGGCTGAAGCAAAATTTGGGGCAGCCAAAAATAAAAAGC
This sequence comes from uncultured Chitinophaga sp., assembly GCA_964606155.1. Taxonomy (GTDB): domain Bacteria; phylum Bacteroidota; class Bacteroidia; order Chitinophagales; family Chitinophagaceae; genus JJ008. The sequence goes on from CAZSGD010000015.1 coordinate 30,136, forward strand.
ATGTGGTGATGCTGACATTGGGAACTGGAGTGGGCGGGGCCATACTGATCGATGGTAAACCATACCAGGGGGCATTTAATAAAGCGGGACATATCGGCCATATGGTGATCAATGATGAAAGTGATTGTGATGTTACCGGCATGCCGGGCAGCCTGGAAGAATGTATCGGCAACTGTACCATTGAAAAAAGAAGTAAGGGCCGGTTTACTTCCACACACGAAATGCTGAAAGCATGCCATAACGGCGACGAGTATGCGAAAGAAGTATGGCTGCAATCGGTGAGAAGGCTGGCGATCGGCCTGGCTTCTATCACCAATATCCTTTCACCTGAAGTGATCGTGATCGGTGGGGGTATTGCAGAAGCGGGGGCGGCATTATTTGATCCCCTGAACGAATATATCGCACAATATGAATGGAGGGCAAATGGTCATCAGGTGGAAATAGTAAAAGCAACCTATGGAGACCTGGCGGGCACAGTAGGCGCTGCCAGCTTTGCATTGAGTCAAATGTATCCCTAAAATGGATCACTATGAGCGCATCAATTCAACAATGGGTGAACAGGTACCGGCAGGGCCACAGCCTTGAACAACCTTTCTATACCAGCGAAGCGATATTCCATTTTGAATGGAAACATATCTGGAAAAAATACTGGCTCTTTGCCGGCACCACAGCCGATATTCCTAAGCCCGGGGATTATTTTGTGTACAACCTGCACCCCGATTCTATCATCATCATCCGGGGTAATAACGGCGAAGTATATGCGCATTATAATACCTGCCGCCACCGCGGCTCCTTAATTTGCCTGGAGGAAAGAGGGCATACCCCTAAACTGGTTTGCCCATATCACCAATGGGTGTTTGATAAAGACGGGAGTTTATTCAAAGCAAGACTGATGCCCGATGATTTTGACAGATCTGAATATGGTTTGCATCCGGCCCATGTGAAAGTGGTGAGTGGATTCATATTTATTTCCCTCGCACAAAACCCGCCAGATATTTCAGAACTGGAGGAAGACTATTTGCCATTTTTGAAACCATTCCATATTGATGAAGCCAAAGTGGCTTTCCGCAAACAATACACCTTACGCACCAACTGGAAACTGGTGGCTGAAAATTTCAGGGAATGTTATCACTGCGGCCCTGCACACCCGGAGTATTGCAGCGCTGTGATTGGCGCCAATATGAAAGAATCTGCAGAAGAGGTATTGGCCGAAAAGAAAACTATTTGGAAAGAAAAAGGTCTGGCCACGGAAACCGTGGATTTTACGGATAACTCTTTTCATTTTGCCATCCGTTATCCCCTGCGTCCGGGTGTGGAAAGTTATAGCCTGGATGGAAAAAAAGTAGCAAAGCCCATGGGCGAGCACGCAGATTACGATGCCGGTGTGCTGGGCATGGTGGTATATCCTAATTTCTGGATGGATGCCGTGAGTGATTATATGTGGACCATGCGCCTCACGGCAACCAGCCCATCCTGTACTGTGCTGGACCTCGCCTGGCTGGTGGATAAAAATGCAAAAGAAGGAAAAGATTATACGATTGATCGCCTGGTTGAATTTTGGAAGATCACCGGTGAACAGGATTGGGCCCTGTGCGAAAATAATTTTAAAGGGATTGAAAGCAGTCATTACCAACCGGGGCCTTATGCACCGGTGGAGAATGACGTGGTAAGATATATCGATTGGTATATGGACAGGATGAAAGAAGGTTTGGAAGAAGAATAAAATATTAAATAAGTTCTTTGAAAAAGGCTTTGTGGACTTTTTACCACAAAGACCATAGAGTGAATGGCCAGAGAGCACAGGATGTCGTATTATAATGAATTACTTTGTGCACTTTGTGGTCCTGTATTTAAACAACATTATGCAGTACTGTTCCTGGGCTTCTTCATAAAGAAGAACAACAGGATAGCAACCACCGCTACGATCGCTGAGTTGAGCAAAAAGATATCGGCGATCCGCATGTGATCGGAAAGATAACCCGTCCAGTAATTGCCTGCGATGGCGCCCGCCCCAAAATAAGAGGCATATAATAAGGACTGACCGGTGGCCATCCATTTTTCATCCACCAGCCTGTTAACGTATTCTACACAGGCCACCCAGAACAAAGACCAGGACAGGCCGTGCAGTACCTCGATAGGAATGGCGGCTGCAGGATTATTGACTACGCTGTATAATATTAGCCTTAACGTAGTGGCTAATACAGTTATCACGAGTGTGGTTTTTAGTCCCAGCCTGGCAATGATCCTGGCGGAGAAATAGAACAAAGGCAATTCGCAGAGGCCCTGGAACGATAGGCCAAAACCCACCAGGGAAGCAGAAGCTCCATTTTCCTTCATATATATGGAGTAGAAATTCCAGATGGTGGTGGCGCTGGTGGAAACGAGAAAGACACAAAGAAGGAGAAACAACAGAGAACGGTCATTGACTACGTTCCTGACATATTTAAAGCTATTTTCTTCATGGTTTTTTTCAGTAACATGCTTTTGAAGAAGCCAGGAAAATAAAAAGACCAGGAACATGCTGATGGCAGATACAACGAAGATAACATTGATATGAATGGCATCGATCACCTGCCCGGTAATAATACCGGTAACCGACCAGCCGGCAGCGCCTGCAATACGGAGAGAGCCGTAAGAGAAACGTTTATCTGTTTTGACCAATTGTAAGGATAAACTATCGAGTACAGGCTGGATCGTGTTATAAAAAAGGGACATGGTGACAGTAACAAATATCAGCCAGCCAAAACTCTGGTTATGCAAATAGCCAAGATAACTGATAGAAGCAAAGAAAGAAGAGGTGAGCATGGTTTTTTTATAACCTATCTTATCGGCCATCATGCCATAGAGCGGTTGTACAACAAACATCATGACCGGTGTGATGCTGAGAATAAGACTGATCTGTGTGCCGGAAAGACCATTGTTCTTACAAAAATCAGCGAGCAGGGGAAGCCAGGAAGCCGTACAGCAGAAAAAAAGAAAGTAAAGGATGCGTAGTGTATGAGCTTTGTGCAGTTTCATGTATAGCAACACATAATTTGATTATACAACTATAAAACAACTCATTTAATGAATGAAAAAATAACGATTATAGACGACTATTTACAGAAAAGCGAAAAGATTATTCAGCGAATAAGAGCACAGGAGAAAGAGATACAACAAACAGCCGGCTGGTTTGCGGATAGCATATTGGCCGGAAGGATGGTGCATGTATTTGGTTCGGGCCATAGCCGCATTATGGTGGAAGAAATGTGGCCAAGGTATGGCTCCTTTCCGGGATTTAATCCTATTGTGGAATTATCACTTACCTATCACAATAATGTGGTAGGTGCCAACGGACAAAGACAAGCTATGTTCCTGGAAAATGTACCAGGATTATCGGAAAGGATACTGCGCAACTTCGGGTTATCAGAAAAGGATTGCGCTTTTATCATCTCCTCCAGCGGCACCAATATAGTACCGGTGGAAATGGCTGAATTGTTTCGGCAAAAAAAAATTAAAGTAGTGGCGCTGATCACCAAAGAACATTCAGCTCAAAGCAATAGCAAAAGAGTGGATGGTAAAAAGCTATCCGACTTTGCGGATATTATTCTGGACAGCGGGGCACCGGTGGGCGATTCGATGATTTACATTGACGGGTTAGAAACACCGGTATCACCCGGCTCCACCGTTGGCGGGATACTTCTTGTCAATAGTATCAAAGCAGCGGTAGCTGAACTCTTGACAAAGGCAGGTCATCCGCCAAAAGTACTGACAGCGCCCTCGATAGTGGGAAAGGAAAAAGCCACAGCACTGTTTGAAGCAGCTTATGATGAACATGCTCACCGGATGGCAGAATTATATAAGAATGCAGGAAAATCTTAAACGAAACAGGCAAACTAATAAAGTATGAACCAGGTCCCGATCAGAACCACTGTAGTAGGCAGCTATCCCTTTCCGGGCTGGCTGGAATTTGCTTCGCAGAATTTAAACAGGTTTGGCGCAGCCGATATTGAAGAAATGATTGAAGATGCTGTCATTGCAGCTATTCATGACCAGGTAAGCGCAGGACTGGATGTGATCACCGACGGAGAGCAAACCAGGCTTGATTTCAACCTTTCCTTTTATGGATTTATTAAAGGAATAGAGAACAACGAAACAGAAACAAGAAAATTCGGTCCTCCTGCGCACGATCAGCGGGGCAAGAATAATATTACAGAAGAATTAAAAGCGCCGAATGGATTGGGCACTGTGAAAGAATTTCAACGGTTAAGAAAACTGGCGCCTGCCGGGCACACTTTAAAAGCAAGTGTACCGGGACCGTATACCTTAAGCGGAAGATTACTGCCTAACGATCGATACAAAGACCGTTATGCGATCACAGAGGCATTATTGCCGATTGTTAGTAAAGAACTGGAGGCATTGGTGGCGGCAGGCTGTACGGAGATAACTGTGGATGAACCTTCGATGAGTTGCTATGCTTATAAAGAAGACACCAAACGGTTTGTGGATATTTTCAATCGTACGGTAAAGCCCGTAGTGGGCAAATGCAATCTCAGCACACATTTGTGCTTTGGCAACTTCAAGGGAAGGCCCGTAGGTTATCGCAGCATCAAACCCATGCTGCCTGATTTTTTGGATATGACGGTGGATGAGATACATATTGAAATGGCCAACCGGGAATTTGCCGAGATAGAATTGTTGAAACCATTCGCTGAAAAAATGAATGTGGCGGTGGGTATCATTGATGTAAAGAACTATTATATCGAAACGGTGGATGATGTGGTGGAAAGGATCCATAAATGTTTGAAATATGTACCGGCAGAAAAATTATCCGTGGCGCCTGATTGCGGTTTAAGCCAAACGGCCCGCTGGGCATCCCGGCAAAAACTGGTGAGTATGGTAAAGGGTGCTAAAAAAGTAAGAGAAAGCTTATAATAATATGGACCTAAAAGTATACGATAATTATGAAGCTATGTCGCAGGCAGCGGCAGAAGCGATCGTGGGTATGATAAAACGTAAACCCGGCGCTTTGATCTGTTTTGCTTCCGGCGATACGCCCAAACGCACCTACCAGTTGGCAGCCGAAAAAATAAAACAAGGAAAAGTGGATTTCAGCCGGTGTACGTTCCTGGGATTGGATGAATGGCTGGGTATTCCGCCTGGCAATACCGGAAGCTGTCATTATTTTTTACAGCATTACCTTTTTTTACCTCTTGGAGCTGGCCCGGGACAGGTTTTTTTATTTGACGGGCTCACAAAAAATGAAAATGCAGAATGTGAGAGAATAAACAAATTGGTGGAAGAGAAAGGGGGTATCGATTTAGCAGTGGTGGGTGTGGGCATGAACGGGCATATTGGTTTCAATGAACCGGGTACGGAGGAAGGATCAGGCGCACATGTGGCTGTGCTGGACGATACCACCAAAACAGTGGGCAAAAAATATTTTGAAAGAGAAGCTCCGATCGGGAAAGGAATAACAGTTGGGTTAAAACAGCTCATGGGGGCAGGCATATTATTAATGATCGCTAACGGCAAAAAGAAAGCACCGGTGATAAAAAAATGCATGGAAGATGAGATAGGCACGCATTTCCCTGCCACCCTTATGCGAAAACATGCGAATGGTATCCTGGTGATCGATCAGGATGCGGCATCGGAGCTGAAAACAAATGTAAAATGACAGAAGAACTGATCAAGGCGGTGAAGAAGGACCATGAACTGGTAAAGGAAATGGATGCGCTCATCACGGAGGAAAATATTTTTCATCTCTGGTGGCTGGGCCAGAGCGGTTTTTTGCTGCAATGGAAAGGGAAACGAGTGCTCATCGATCCCTATCTGAGCGACTCGCTGACAGAAAAATATGCAGCCACTGAAAAACCGCACACCCGGATGAGTGAAAGAGTGATGGACCCGGAATTGCTCAGCAATATTTCTATCGTTACTTCCAGTCATAACCATACCGATCACCTGGATGCGGAAACGTTAATACCTGTTTTAAAAAATAATCCCGGCATCACATTTATCATTCCGGAGGCCAACCGGGATTTTGTGGCCGAAAGAGTAAAATGCAACCGGGATTATCCAAAAGGGTTGAGTGATCTTCAATTCAGAAGGCAGGATGGATTTAGCATTTATGGCATTCCTGCGAAGCATAATGAAATTGAAAGGGATGAGAAGGGCCATTGCAAATACATGGGCTATGTGATCAGTTTTGGCGGGTACACAATATATCATAGCGGTGATACGCTGTGGTTTGATGAAATGGAAGACCTGCTGAAACCCTTTAAAATTGATGTGGCCCTGTTGCCGGTCAATGGCAACGACCCGGCAAGAAAAGTGGCAGGAAATTTAAACTGTGCAGAAGCCGCGAAACTCGGGAAGGTCTTAGGGGTAAAATGTGTAATTCCCTGTCATTATGATATGTTCACCTTCAATACGGCTGATGTACGGGATTTTGAAGCAGAAGCAGACAGGATGGGCCAGGCGTACCAGGTGCTGAAAGGAGGTGAAAGATTTGACAGCACATTTTTAAACTAACGATGCATGAAAAAGTTTTTTTCAGCCGGCCCCTTATGGCAAACCGCAGGACTCACTCTTGTTCGATGGACTTTGGGTATCTTTCTTGTCTATCACGGATGGGAGGTTTTTAATGAAGCCAAGATCAACGAGTATACCACATGGGATGCTTTTAAAAGTTCATCCAATGGAAAATTGCTGGTGTATGCGGGAAAAGGGGCAGAGCTGGTGGCCGGTGTTTTATTTATGCTGGGGTGGCTGACAAGGATCGCCGCTTTATTCACGATCGGCACTATGCTTTTCATTGCATTCAAACTCGGCAATGGCATTGTATGGAACAATGACCAACATCCCTTCTTATTCGTGCTGCTGGGTTTGGTGTTCTTTTTTACAGGTGCAGGCCCCGTTAGTATGGACCACTTGTTATCAAAAAATAAAAGCTGAACGATCGAATGCCCGATACCACGCAGGTAAATATTAATTCAAAAGGCAAAGAAGCCAATACATTCCAGGCAATCGTTATTGGAAGCGGTATCAGTGGAGGCTGGGCTGCCAAAGAATTATGCGAGAAAGGACTGAAGACCCTTGTATTGGAACGTGGCCGTGATGTTCAGCATATCAAAGATTATCCTACGGCTAACCTTTCCCGTTGGGAATTACCGCATCGCGGGTGGATAACCGAGGAAACAAAACGAAACAACCCGCTCATCAGCCGGGCAGCAGGTTATGATGAAACCACACAGCATTTTTTTGTAAAGGATGCAGACCACCCTTATGTGCAGGAAAAACCTTTTCAATGGGTGAGAGGTTACCAGGTGGGAGGAAAATCGCTTACCTGGGGCCGTGCCTGTGCCAGATGGAGTGAATACGATTTTACCGCACCTCAGCGATATGGATATGGTGAATCATTTCCCGTTGGGTATGGTGAAATGAAAGACTGGTACGGTCATGTTGAAAAATTTATGGGCGTATGTGGTAGTTATGACAATATACCTTCCATGCCCGACGGGGAATTCTTAACGGCCTATGAATTAAATGCAGTGGAAAAGCATTTTCAGAAAGTGATCAAAGAAAAATTCAACCGGCATTATGTGTCGGGCCGCTGGGCGCATATTACTGACCTTAAACAAATACATTTGGACCAGGGCCGTGTTCAATGTATGAACCGCAATCTGTGCATGCGGGGTTGCCCGCTGGGTGGTTACTTCAGTTCTAATTCATCCACACTGCCCTGGGCTGCTAAAACAGGCAACCTGACCATACGTCCGCATTCGGTGGTGCATTCCATCATTTACGACGAAAAAAAGCAAAAAGCAGTGGGCGTACGGGTAATAGATGCCAATACAAATAAAGCGATTGAATTCTTTGCCGACATCATATTTGTAAATGCATCGGCACTGAACAGCAATTTGATTTTACTGAACTCCACCTCTGAGCGTTTTCCGAATGGTTTAGGGAACGATAGCGGCTTACTGGGAAAATACATTTGCTTTCATAATTACCGCGGCAGCATGTGGGGTTATGTAGAGGGATTTGAAGAATGGTATTATAAAGTATCGAAACCTGCGGAATGTATCATTGCCAATTTCAGGAATGTGGAAAAAAGGGATACGGATTTTTATGGAGGTTATGTTATTTATTCAGGCGCCAGCCGGGAAAAACTAAGTGACTATAAAGCACCGGAGCCTGTTGGTGCCTCCTTCAAAGAGGCATTGTCGGTGCCCGGCCGCTGGACTGTGTATATGTATATGCAGGGAGAAACGATCGCTAAAGAATCGAATCACGTAAGGTTGAGTAAGGATAAAAAAGATCAATGGGGCATTCCCTTGCTGATCACCTCAGTGGGCTATGATGATAATGATGAAAAGATGGTGAAGGATTTCCTGGAACAGGGTACGGCCATGATGGAAGCAGCCGGGGTGAAAGAAGTGAATACATACGATACGAAGCAGCCGCCCGGCCTGGATATACATGAGATGGGCGGCGTACGCATGGGCCGTGACCCTAAAACATCGTTGCTTAACGAATGGAACCAGTTACATGCCTGTAAAAATGTTTTTGTTACAGACGGGGCCTGTATGACCAGTACCGGCAGCCAGAGCCCCTCTATATTATATATGGCGTTTACGGCAAGGGCGGTAAACCATGCTATAGAAGAATTAAAAAAAGGAAACCTATAATAATGAAACGATTACTTGTTACGGTTATACTAAGTGTGCAATTCCTCACGATGTATGCGCAGCAAAAAACATATTGCAACCCGGTGAATGTAGATTATGGCTACACCCCCCATCCCAGTTTTACAGAGTGGGGTAAGCACCGGGCCACAGCCGATCCGGTGATCGTTAATTATAAAGGCGATTATTATTTATTCAGCACCAATCAATGGGGTTATTGGTGGAGTAAGGATATGAGCACCTGGAATTATATCTCACGACGCTTTTTAAGGCCATGGAATAAAACGCTGGATGAATTATGTGCTCCCGCTGTAGGTATCATTGGAGATACGATGGTGGTATTTGGTTCCACTTACACCAGTACCTTTACTTTATGGGGCAGTACTGATCCCAAAGGCAATAATTGGTTTCCATTGGTGGATTCTTTTGAGATCGGTGGATGGGACCCTGCTTTTTTTACAGATGATGATGGCCGTTTTTATATGTACAATGGCAGCAGTAATAACTATCCTGTATATGGTGTGGAACTGGATAGAAAAACATTCCGTCCAAAAGGGACACGCACGGCCATGTATTTATTACAGGATTGGCGTTATGGCTGGCAGCGGTTTGGAGAGAACATGGATAATACGTTTTTAGATCCTTTTATCGAAGGCGCATGGATGACCAAACATAATGGTAAGTATTATTTTCAATATGGGGCGCCGGGTACGGAGATGAGCGGTTATGCAGATGGTGTGGTGGTAAGCGATGCACCACTCTTTGATGGGCGCCAGACTTTTGAGCAAAGCGACCCGATGAGTTTTAAAGCAGGTGGTTTTTCAAGGGGTGCGGGACATGGCGCCACTTTCCAGGATAATGATGGCGACTACTGGCATGTATCCACCAGCATCATTTGTGTCAAGAATACCTGGGAACGCCGCATGGGTATCTGGCCTGCGGGTTTTGATAAGGAAGATGTAATGTGGTGCAATACTGTTTTTGGAGATTACCCCCATTACCTGCCCGATGTAAAAGGAAAGGAACACGGCGGTTTTGCCGGCTGGTATTTATTGAATTATAAAAAACCCATCACGGTTTCTTCCACGCTTGGTAGTTTTTATGCCAATAATGCGGTGGATGAAAGCATCAAAACCTACTGGAGCGCTGCCACAGCCAATAAAGGAGAGTGGATACAAAGCGATTTAGGAAGTGTGTCAACTGTAAATGCCATACAGATCAACTATGCCGACCAGGATGCTGAGTTCATTGGCAAGCAAACCCATATCTTTCACCAGTATAAAATATATTATTCACTGGATGGAAAGAAATGGACTATACTGATTGATAAGAGTAATAATAAAACAGATGTGCCGCATGATTATGTGGAGCTGGCCACACCGGTACAGGCCCGGTATATCAAACTGGAAAATATCCACATGCCTACCGGTAAATTTGCTGTCAGCGGCTTGCGTGTATTTGGTAACGGCAATGGTACAAAGCCTGATGCGGTGAGGAGCCTGATCGTATTAAGAACAGAAAAAGATAAACGAAGCGCTTATATCAAATGGACGCCCGTGGATAATGCTTTTGCGTATAATTTGTATTATGGCACCAGCCCGGATAAATTATACAGTTGTATCATGATACATGATTTTAACGAGTACTGGTTCAAAGCCATGGATAAAATGCAGACCTATTATTTCGCCATAGAGGCTATAAATGAAAACGGTGTAAGTGAAAAAACAAAAGTAATGGAGGTTAAATGAGCAGCAACAAACATATTATTCGAACAGGCGCCCTGCTTCTGCTGTTTCTCGTTAGCACGGTACTGTATTCACAACCTTTTGCGGACGATATCAAAGCATTTAAAAAGCAGGACTCTATTTCCGCCCCCCCGAGGAACGCCATTTTATTTGTCGGCAGTTCTTCCTTTACCATGTGGAGAGATGTTAAAGATTATTTCCCGGGGCATACGATCATCAACCGCGGCTTTGGGGGTTCTTCTTTACCCGATTTGATCCGTTACATAGAGGATGTGATCTTTCCTTATGATCCGAAACAAATCGTCATATACTGTGGCGAAAATGACCTGGCGGGAGATACAACCCTTTATCCTGCGCAGGTGGCGGAGCGATTTGAAAAACTCTTCAGCCTTATCCGGGAAAAATATAAAAAGGTACCCATTGTTTTTATTTCGCTCAAGCCAAGTCCTTCCCGGCAATTCCTGATGCCAAAGTTTAATGTGACGAATGTGATGATCAAAAACTTTTTGAGAACAAAAAAGAAAACAAAATTCATTGATGTGTACCATGCCATGCTGAATGAGAAAGGAGAGCCGATGCCGGATATTTTCCTGGGGGATAAACTGCACATGAATAAAAAAGGATATGCGATCTGGCAAAAATTAATAGAACCCCATTTACTGAAATAATAAATCAAAATCACATGAGATCATTACAAAGATGGATGACAGGGCTCCTGGTGGTAGCTGCGTTGAATGTTTCAGCACAAACCACGCAGGATGCTAAGATGAAAACCTTCATCGACGCCCTGATGAAAAAAATGACATTGGAAGAAAAGATCGGCCAGCTGAACCTGCCGGGCTCCGGTGATATTGTGACTGGTCAGGCAAAAAGCTCAGATATTGGTAAAAAGATAAGAGAAGGAAAAGTGGGCGGCTTATTTAATATTAAGTCGGTGGCCAAAATCAGGGATGTGCAAAAAGTGGCGGTGGAAGAAAGCCGGCTGAAGATCCCGCTCATTTTTGGTATGGATGTGATACATGGATATGAAACCGTGTTCCCGATACCGTTAGGATTAAGTTGCTCCTGGGATATGGCGTTGGTGGAGCAAAGTGCAAGGATCGCTGCTGTGGAAGCCAGTGCAGATGGTATTAACTGGACATTTTCTCCCATGGTGGATATAGCCCGGGATGCAAGATGGGGCCGTATCGCTGAAGGAAATGGGGAAGACCCTTACCTGGGTTCACAAATTGCCAGGGCCATGGTAAAAGGATACCAGGGCAATGATCTTTCAAAAAATAATACCATCATGAGTTGTGTGAAACACTATGCATTGTATGGTGCTGCCGAAGCAGGAAGGGATTATGGTACAGTGGACATGAGCCACCAGCGTATGTATAATGATTATTTTCCTCCTTATAAAGCAGCGGTGGATGCAGGGGTGGGAAGCGTGATGGCATCCTTCAATGAAATAGATGGCGTTCCGGCCACTGCTAATAAATGGTTATTGACAGATGTGTTGCGCAAGCAATGGGGATTTAAAGGATTCCTGGTAACAGATTATACAGGTATCAATGAAATGATCGATCATGGTATCGGCGACCTGCAAACCGTATCGGCCCGTGCACTCATGGCGGGTATTGATATGGATATGGTGGGTGAAGGCATACTGACCACCACACAAAAATCATTGAAAGAAGGAAAAGTAACCCTGGCGCAAATTGATGCGGCCTGCAGAAGGGTACTCGAGGCAAAATACAAACTGGGTTTGTTTGATGACCCGTACAGGTATTGTGATGAAAACCGCGCCAAAACAGAAGTATTCACCGATGCACATCGCAGGGAAGCCAGGAGTATCGCCGCACAAAGTTTTGTGCTGATGAAAAACCAGGGAAATATCCTGCCCCTGAAAAAAAGCGGCACCATTGCATTGGTGGGACCGCTGGCCGATAATAAAGAAAACATGCCCGGCACCTGGAGCGTGGCTGCTAATTTTCAAAAAGCCACTTCTGTACTCACCGGTTTGAAAGAAGTGGTGGGTGATAAAGTGAAGATATTATATGCAAAAGGCTCCAATCTCGACGCTGATGCAGCTTTTGAAGAAAGGGCAGGAATGTTTGGAAAAGACCTGAAAAGAGATAATCGCCCTGCCGCTGATATCATTGCAGAAGCGGTAAGCGTGGCCAATCAGGCCGATGTGATAGTGGCTGCATTGGGAGAATCTGCAGAAATGACCGGCGAATCATCCAGCCGCAGCAATATTGAAGTACCGGAAGCGCAAAGGGATTTATTAAAAGCATTATTGAAAACCGGGAAACCTGTGGTGCTGGTATTGTTTACAGGAAGACCATTGGCAATTAAATGGGAAAGTGAGAATATACCAGCCATTTTGAATGTTTGGTTTGGCGGCAGCGAAGCGGGTTATGCTATTGCTGATGTATTATTTGGCGATGTGAACCCTTCCGGTAAGTTAAGCACCACCTGGCCGCAGAATGTAGGTCAGGTGCCTTTGTTCTATGCCCATAAAAATACAGGTCGTCCGCTGGAAGAAGGAAAATGGTTCTCCAAATTCCGCAGCAATTATTTGGATGTAAGCAATGACCCGCAATATCCCTTTGGATATGGACTAAGCTATACCAGTTTCAGCTATAGCGATGTATCGGTCAGCAGTCCCACGTTAAAAGGAAATAAAACTTTGACAGCGAGTGTAACAGTAACGAATACCGGAAAATTTACGGGTAAAGAGGTGGTGCAGCTGTATATCCGTGATGTGGTGGGCAGTGTAACAAGGCCTGTAAAAGAATTGAAAGGGTTCCAGAAAATTGAATTACAACCGGGAGAAAGTAAAACGGTTTCATTCACCATTACACCGGAAGACCTGAAATTTTATAATTATGACCTGAAATACGATTGGGAACCGGGAGAGTTTCATATTATGATCGGCGGCAATTCCAAAGATGTGAAACTGGCGAAGGTGAATTGGAGTAAGTAAGCAGTTTATGGTTTGAGGTTTATGGCCTGCCTGCCGCAGGCAGGTTTATAGTTGGCAGTCAATAAAGCGGGTAAACGCTTTGCGGCTTTACGAGAGAATTTCACCGCAGACCTGCCTGCCGGTAGGCAGGGAAAGGAGGACAGGGAGTTTACGCAGAGGGTACCAAAACTTTTTGTTCTTTGTGCCTCCTTTGAGTTCTCTGTGGTCCTGTATTTACAGTAAAGAGTTTCACGCAGCGGGCACAGCGGAGCCACGATCGCAGCGCCGCCGCCTCGTTGCGATCAACGCGAGAAACCCTTCGTGTACTTCGTGATGTGTTTTATTTGTGCCCTTTGTGATCCTGCATTCATTTCATAAAAACTGTATGAAACAAATACTTGCCTTCCTGATTGCTACGGGATTTTTTTTGCAAAGCCCGGCACAGCGGATGCCCGTATATGGGTATGAGCTCTTTTCACCCGACTCATCATTGCGCCTGTCCGTTAAAGTAGGAGGCTTGTTGTCGTATGAATTATGGGCCGGATCCCAACTACTCGTCAGCACATCATCCGTGAATCTTCAATTAGCAGGAGGCAAGCAGTTTTCAGAAAAAATAGCTGTCGCTAAAAGAGCAAATAACAAGGTCAGCGAAACAGTGACCATGCCTATACCCTACAAGAGCAAAACGATCACCGATAACTATCATCAGCTCAAACTGGCATTTAAAGAACCATTTGGCATTGAATTCAGGCTATATAATAATGGTATGGCTTATCGTATTGATACAAGGTTCAAAGATTCGGTCACGGTGGAGAAAGAGAATGTTTCTTTTGATGTGGACCCGGGCTCCTTTGTTTGGTTTGCCAATATGGATAAGCGACAGCATGTGGACCGTTACCATACCAGTTTTGAAGCCATTTACAAAAAGCAGGCATTATCCGACATTGCAGATACCATGCTTACTTTTGCCCCCGTCACTGTATCCCTGCCCAGTGGTTATCATCTTTCTTTTACCGATGCTAACCTGTATGACTACCCGGGAATGTTCATCGGGATAACAGCAAAGGGTTTGCAGGGTGTTTTTGCACCGGTGGCTAAACAGGAAAAATTAATGGAGGGAGAATTTCCGCAATATGTGGTCACCGAAAGGGAAAACTATATTGCTAAAACAAACGGAACGAGATCATTTCCCTGGCGGGCTGTATTGGTAGCTAAGAATGATGTGGACCTGCCCGCTAACGATATGGTGTACCTGCTCGGGGATAAACCTAAGTTCAGTGATGTATCCTGGATCAAATATGGCAAGGGAACAGACGAATGGATCATTGGCATTAACTTATTCAATGTGCCCTTTGTAGCCGGTATCAACACCGCCACCTATAAATATTATATCGATTTTGCCAAACGTTTCGGTTTCGACCAGGTGATGCTGGATGCCGGGTGGAGTGATACCAAAGATCTTTTTAAGATCAACCCGGATATCGACATGAACGAACTGGCCACTTATGCCAAAAAGAATAATGTGCGGCTGATGTTATGGACGCTCTGTGCCACACTGGATAAACAGCTCGACAGTGCGTTGAAACAATTCAGCCAATGGGGTATAGCCTCTATCATGACAGACTTCATGGACCGCGACGATCAAAAGATGGTGAACTTCTATCACCGTATTGCCAAAGCCTGTGCTGATCATCAAATATCCATTATGTTCCATGGTGCTTTTCCCCCCAAGGGATTTAACCGTACCTGGCCCAATGTGCTCACACATGAAGGTGTGCTGGGGGCTGAATGGAATATCTGGAGTGAGCTGGCCACACCGGAACATAATGTAGCGATAGCTTATGTAAGAATGCCGGCTGGTCCGCTGGATTATGAACCCGGTTTATTATTAAATGCACAAAAAGACCTGTTCAGGCCCATTGGCAAAAACCCGATGAGCCAGGGTACGAGATGTCACCAGCTGGCGATGTTTGCCGTGTATGAAAGTCCTTTACAAATATTCAGTGGTAATCCCAGCCAGGGTATGAAGGAGCCGGAATTCATGAAATTGCTCGGCAGCGTGCCCACCACCTGGGATGAAACAAAGTATATACAGGGAAAAATTGGTGAGTATATTATTTCGGCGAAGAGAAAAGGAAGCGATTGGTTTGTAGCAGGATTGAACGGGGCTACCGCTAAAGATATTTCTGTAACGATGGATTTTCTGAATAATGATAGTTATAACATGACACTGTGTAAAGACGGTGTGAATGCGCATAATTATGCGGCGGATTATGAGATACAAAAAAGGTCAGTGAATAAAAATGAAAAACTGGATATTCACCTCGCTCCCGGGGGTGGATTTTTATTAAAACTAACAGTTAAATAAATATCATGAAATATATATCGCTTTGTATAGCGCTGCTGCTGACCTTATCTGTAACAGCACAAAAAAAGACCATCGATCAGAAAGTGGACTCTGTTTTAAAACTGATGACGCTGGAAGAGAAGGTGGGGCAAATGAACCAGTACAATGGCGATTGGGCGGCCACCGGGCCTATTACCAAAGATGGCGATAAGCAAAATCAGATCCGCAAAGGCATGCTGGGCAGTATGCTGAATGTAACGGGAGTGGATCATACCCGTACGCTGCAGGAGATCGCCATGCAATCGAGATTAAAGATCCCGCTGTTGTTTGGACAGGATGTGATACATGGGTACAGAACTATATTCCCCATTCCATTGGCGGAGGCAGCCAGCTGGGATATAGAAGCCATTGAACGCAGTGCAAGAATGGCTGCTACGGAAGTATCTGCAGCAGGGGTGCACTGGACCTTTGCGCCCATGGTGGATATTGGCCGTGATCCCCGCTGGGGAAGGGTGATGGAAGGTGCGGGCGAAGATCCTTATCTCGGTTCGTTGATCGCTGTAGCGAGAGTAAAGGGATTCCAGGGAAAGGGATTGGGTAATACGGATGCAGTGATGGCCTGCGCCAAACATTTTGCGGCCTATGGTGCTGCCGTGGGCGGACGGGATTATAATTCTGTTGATATGAGCTTGCGTCAGCTGCATGAAGTGTACCTGCCCCCTTTTAAAGCAGCAGCAGAAGCAGGTATTGCCACCTTTATGAACTCTTTCAATGACCTGAACGGTATACCGGCCACGGGTAACCGCTATTTGCAGCGTGATTTGCTGAAAGGGGAATGGAAGTTCAAAGGATTTGTGGTGAGCGATTGGGGTAGTGTGGGAGAAATGATCAATCATGGTTATTCAAAAGATAATAAGGAAGCGGCGATGCAGGCCACCAATGCCGGCAGCGATATGGATATGGAAAGCCGGAGTTATATCCAAAACCTTGCACAGCTAGTGAAGGAAGGAAAAGTGAAGATGACGGTGATCGATGATGCCGTGAGAAGGATACTGAAAAAGAAATTTGAAATGGGGCTGTTTGATGACCCGTTCCGGTATTGCAATGAAGCAAGGGAGAAAGAACAATGGAATAATCAGCAACATATTGCAGCTGCCCGGGATATGGCAAAGAAAAGTATTGTGTTGATGAAGAACAGCAACAACCTGCTGCCGCTCAGTAAAACAACAGCGAAAAAAATAGCGGTCATCGGTCCCTTTGGTAAAGCGGTGAGTGACAACCTGGGTTTCTGGAGTTATGACTGGCCGGATGATACCGCTCGCATCGTATCGCTGTGGAATGCTATGCAGAAAAAACTGGGTATCGGCACACAATTGTTATATGCAAAAGGGTGTGATATAAAAGATACGTCCCGGGCTGGTTTTGCAGAAGCCATGAATGTGGCCAGCCAGGCGGAAGTGGTGATAGTAACGGTGGGAGAGGCGCGAGATATGACCGGCGAAGCAAAGAGCCGCAGTAATATTCACTTGCCGGGTGTGCAGGAAGAGCTGATCAAAGCAGTGATGGCTGCAGGCAAACCGGTGGTGGTGCTGATCAGTGCGGGTCGGCCCTTGATATTTAACTGGACGGCCGAAAATGCCTCCGCTATTCTTTATACCTGGTGGCTGGGCACGGAGGCGGGTAATGCTATTGCGGATGTATTGTTTGGTGATTATAACCCTGCTGGCAAATTGCCCATGACCTTTCCGCGTACCGAAGGACAAATCCCGATCTACTACAATCATTATTTTACCGGACGCCCTGCGAGGAATGACAGCGACCTGAACTATGTATCTGCTTATATTGATTTGGTGAATAGTCCGCGATATCCTTTTGGATATGGGTTGAGCTATACGCAATTTGAGTACAGTGATATCCGGCTGAGTAAAAAGGAAATAAAACCGGGAGAGGAAATGGATGCCATTATCTCCGTCCGCAATACGGGTAATTATGACGGGGAGGAAGTGGTGCAATTATATATAAGGGATATTACGGGTTCGGTGGTAAGGCCGGTGAAGGAATTGAAGAAATTTCAAAAAGTATTGATCAAAAAAGGGGAGGCAAAAGAAATAAGATTTTCCATTACAGCCGATGATCTTCGGTTTTATAATGAGAAACTGGAGTATAAATATGAGGCGGGGGATTTCAAAGTATTCATTGGTGGCAACAGCGAAGATGTGAAAGTGGCGGATTTCAGTTTGAAATAGCCCTGCGGAACCCCGTTCCGCATTTATATAAATAAAACGACTGTCTTACTCATTAATGGTAACTACCTCATCGGCCACGCTGATGGGGTGGTTTAGTTCCCAACGGTTTCTTTTGGCAAATACAATAAATAATTGGGGTTTTATTTATTCACGCTGTCGTGTAGTTTACAGGCAAATAATTTTCTGGCATTAAAAATTTATGAATAGGTGTTTCTGCTCATTTTAATAAAATACCATAAAAATGGTATTGACTTGTATTGCGACGAACCATAAATTGCGGTATAATGCTGAATGGTTGTGGACGGATAGTTTATTCAGCAATTTTCCTCAAAGCATAATTAACCGGTTGTTGTAGTAACAGCCAGGATGGGAAATATTTTAAACATTGTTTTTCCCAGGGGCAATGGCTGCGCTTTCGCGGCTTTGTTCAGGTGTCTTATTGTTTATTAAATAAGAAGAATGTGTCAATAATTGTATTGGGGCAAAGGGAAACCTTTATCCTTAAACCCGCAGAATTAACTATGCGAAATAATCAGAGAGGTTATATAAAAGAATGGATTGTTAATACTATCATATAGGAATCAGCTTTTATGCGCAAACAACTGCTTTTTATTCTCACAATTTTGTGTATCACATCATCCCGCTTATTCTCACAGGGAGTACAAACAGATACTATAGCGAATCAGTTGTCTCAGGTCCCTTCAAAGTATTTCAATGAAATTTCTTCTAAAGCAGACAAGTACTTTAAGGAGGTTACCTCCAAAACAGAAAAAACATTAGAAAAGCTGGTAAAATGGGAAGAAAAAATAAAATCATTGTTAGAAAAAATAAACCCCGAAGCAGCAGCAAAGTTGTTTAGCAATAGTCAGGTCACTTTTAAAAGCCTTTTGCAAAAGTATAAGGAAGGGGTGGTCGCGACAGAGGGTTATATATTATCTTACGATCAATACAGAGATAAACTCAATACCACCCTTAAATACCTGGATGAAAAAAAACAAAAATTAAATGCGACAGCTATAAAGCCCTTAGAAACTGCAAGGGAAAAGGTCGGTAAACTGAATGAACAGCTTGCAAATACGGAGGCTTTGCAGAAATTGATAAAAGAGAGAAAAAAATTACTGATGCAACAAGCTGCTCAATATCTTGGGCAAAGCAAGTATCTCCAAAAGATCAACAAACAAGCTTTTTACTACTTCGAAGCACTGAGAAATTATAAGCAGGTATTTTCTGATTCTAAAAAAGCAGAAGAGCTTGCATTGAAGTTATTAAAAAAGATCCCTGCATTTAACGATTTCATGGAGAAAAATTCCCTCCTGGCTTCATTGTTCGGATCCCCAGGATTGGCAGGTAACCCCAATGGAACGATCGGTTTGTTACAATCAAGGGCAATGGTTCAGGCTTCTCTGCTGAGACAGGTTGGTGGTGCCGGTTCAAGCCTGCCTGCCGGACAGGTGGGTACGCAACAGGCGATCCAGCAAGCGATGCAAATAGCCCAGGGCCAGCTAAACCAACTAAAGCAGGAGGTAGCAAAATTCGGAGGTGCTGGAAGTGATTTTGATATACCGGATTTCAAACCCAACTCACAGCGCTCAAAAAAATTTCTTCAAAAAATTGAACTGGCTGCCAATATTCAAAGTACAAGGCATAACTCAGGATTTCCATTAAGTAGCGATATCGGTTTTTCTGTGGGTTTTAAACCCAACGACAGAATTATTTCAGGTTTAGGAGGTTCTTATCGTGTCGGTTGGGGAACCAGTTTCAGCAATATCAGGATATCTCATCAGGGTGTGGGGATTCGGTCATTCCTGGACTGGAGGATTAAAGGCGGATTTTATTTAAGTACAGGGTATGAGCAAAATTATTTTTCAGAGATCCGCAATATTGCCCAGTTAAGGGAATATTCTGCCTGGAAGTCGAGCGCCCTTGCTGGTGTAAGCAAGAAGTACAATGTTGGCAAAAAGAAGAAGGGTGAAATGAAAATACTCTATGATTTCCTTTCACAAACCAAAATACCTAAAACCAGTTCCATTTTATTCAGGGTGGGGTTTGGATTATAAAATACATTTTAAAACATATCTATATGCGTTTAGGATTTATTGTACTGGTTGTCCTTTTGACTTTTCAAAATTATTCTTTATGCCAAGTAAATTTTCAATCGGGGTCAGCGGAGCAAAATTTGCCTCTCATTAGCTATGTAGATGGAAAGGCGGGTTTATCAATGAACGTTACACTGAATTATTCCAGTGGCGGCGGACTTCTGGTCAACGATATCGCTTCTAATGTGGGTGCAGGTTGGAATCTTGGAGCAGGAGGTTTTATTACCCGTATGCAGAATGGTGAACCAGACGACCAGATGAAATATGAGCCGCCAGGAAGTTCGTTCTCAGCGGATAAGGATTATGCTTCGGCAGTTAGGCAGGTATTAAAGAACTATCCTAATGGGTTTCTATATAACCCCTATACTGGCATGGGATGTAATGCCGGCTTGAACTATTACCCGGTATTTTCTAAACAGAAAGTATATAAGGAATTAAATGTAGTGGCTTCAGATATGGAGCAGGATAAATTCTATTTCAACATGAATGGCCGTTCGGGGGTATTTGTAATAGGAAAAGATCTAAAAGCTACTACACTGGGTGATGCCAGGATAAATATTGACCTCACAACAACCGATATGACTGGGCAGGGAATCAGAACCCGGATCAATAAATTCACTGTTACAACAGAAGATGGCATTAAATACACGTTTGATAAACTTGGGCTAACCCACATTTGCAGGTATAAATATTCGACAAGAAATAAAAACGGAGAATGGTATCCCATAGAAGGAGATCCTGATGATGGTAGTTACGCAATAAACAGGTTTTGGGGATACAAACTGGATCCTGATGAACGTCCCTACATTGTAAATACATGGTTCCTCAGTGAAATTGAAAATCCTAACACAGGACAAAAAATAATCTTCAACTACCAGGACATTCAAACTGATGTTATTAGCGCCACATCAGTTGACCACAGCCGAACCTTGAATAAGGGCGGCGTAAACAAGCCAAAAAAGTATACCAAATCCGGGAGGGATGCTTTTCACTGGTTGCAAAACCCTGAAACAGCGATCAGTGTGAGTTGGGATGAAAATCTGCTTAATAAATTCAAGGCGGGGCCCACTTCAGTTTTCTATAACCGCTCTGTTACCCTGTCGAAAAGACTGACCTCTATAACACTTCCAAACGGAGGAGGAATAAGTTTTACATATAGCACGACCACCAGGGCCGATCTGCAGGGCGAGAATGCGCTGGAAAAAATATCTTACACAATTAATGGCACACAGGCAAGGTCATACAATCTCACTTATGGCTATTTCTTTAAAAATAATATCCGGCCATATAACACCAATTTTTCCGGGTATGAAACGAAATTTGCCCGTTTGTGTCTTTTGAGTATTCAAAAAATGGGTAATGGAGAAGATGATGCCACAGAGCCTCCATATAAGTTTTCATATTATACCGGGTCAACTCAATCTGCCGATGATATCATTCCGGCCCGTAATTTCCTGGCACAGGACCACTGGGGTTATTATAATGGTAGCAATAGCAGGCTATCGTTAACGGAAGACCATGATTTTCTTAGCCAGGAAACTTCCCAGTACTTTAAAACAGTTCTTGCAAAGAATAAAAATGCCAAGACAGGGTATGCCAAGAACGGGTTATTAAAAGCTGTTGCTTTCCCAACAGGTGGAAGTATAGAGTATACCTATGATCAAAACAGACCTTCAGGCAATATTTTGCCGGCCCAATATGAGCAGCTAGCGGGAGGGGTTTCAGTAGTTAAAACAGTTGTTTTTGATGGAGAAGACCATTCAAAAGATATTGTTAACGATATTGAATATAAGAATATCCAGGGCCAATTATCGCGTTGGGGAGATGAAAGACCTGAATACTATAATTTAAGCTGGACAGAATATAATAAAATACTACTGGGGAAAATTGTATGGAATAAACCCGGCCTGAGCTATCCAGAGGCTGCGGTAAGTACCGATTACCTGAAAATGGTGTTGAGTATTGCCAAAGGCTATGCCATCGGCGAAGTCACCAAATATCTGATAGGGATGCTTCCTCCGCCATATAATATTATAGCTGGTGTAGTGATAACTGTTGTTCAGCTGGTTAAGCTGATTTCAACGATGACTGCCTCTATAGAATTTCACCGATTCACATTAAGTAACAAGAATACGATCCTTTCAAACCCAATACCCGGAAGTTATTCAGCAGTGCAAGTAAAAAGCTATTCTTCATCAGGGTATAATGGCAAAACGGTGTATGAGTTTACCAGCCTTAAAGATTATCCTGCCCTGACGCCCCAGTTTAAATGGCCGTTTGTACCCGAACAAAGATTGGCTTCCTGGGTGTATGGATTGCCTAAAAAGGTCACAGTGTATGATAAAAATGATTTGCCAGTAAAAGAGTCAGAGAATTTCTACAATTATATAGTTTCTAAGAGCGCAAACTCAAATAACCAAAGTTGCAAATGTGCCACATTGAATAAAAGAGAATTGAAAGGAAATGAGTGGGAAAGATATTATAAAGCATATTTTACCCGTAACCAGGTACATTGGATGAGCCCATACGATTATTTCACATACACAGGAAGAACGGATTTGGCTTCTTCTGTAACAAAAGAGTTTACAAATGGTCAGCAATACTTCGCAAATGTGGCTAATACGATTGTTGATCCAATGACTTTACTTCAAAAGGGGAGGATAATACATAAGGATGCAGGCTCATTAGTAATACAACTTACATATTACCCAACTGATTATACTATCCCTAATAGTGCTATGGCAAAAATGGTTGAATTGAATGCTATACATACGCCAATAGCAACAGAAACCTGGTTGCTCAAACCAACAGGAATGTTCCTGGTAGATGCAACAATAACTGAGTATCAAAAATATACTTTTGGAACAAGGGTCGAAGTAAAGCCATTACAAGTATGGAAACTTAAATCAAAAACACCCATCCCTCAGAGTCAGATAGGCACGCATTCACGAAATGTGCTGATCCGCCAACCCCAGTTTTTCAGAGTGGAATCAGTAATGATGTATGATAATGACGGTAATCTCGTACAGAATGACGTTAATGAAACCCCTACTAGTTTTATAAACGACTATAAGAACAGAACAGTGGTTGCAGCTGTATCGGGAGCATCTTATACGGATATTTCTTATACCAGTTTCGAGGCAGATGGAAAAGGGGGGTGGAATTTTAATTCAGCTTTTATTAAGACCAATGCCAGTATATCTGGATCAAGAGCCTTTAGATTGGGGTACGATGCCGGCGTAGGACAGACTTCTACTATTACAAGAACGGGGCTTGATGCCAGCAAGACCTATGTAGTTACTTATTGGCTTCAAAACGTTGAGCCCGATTACGCTTACATAAACGGTCAATCTGGGGAGTATTTATTTACCCAGCAGTCAACCGGTTGGACATTGTATAAACGCGAAGTTACCGGGGTAACCCAGGTTACGATAACCGGGGATGCTGTCATTGATGAACTACGGCTTTATCCAAAAGGAACATTGATGAGTACAGTAACCTTTAAAGATGGTGTGGGGAAGTCTACTGAATGTGATGTAAATAACAGGCTTGTTTACTACGAATATGACGCGCTGGGCAGGTTGAAGCTGATGCGTGATCAAAACAGGAATATTATTAAAACCTATGAATACAATTTTAAGCGGTAGTACAATCGGTCAGAACATCATCCACACATTACAAACCAACTAATTCATTGTATATGACTTTTGTAAAAAGATCCTGGTTGAGTGCTATAATCGGAATGACTGGTCTGCTCCTGTTTAGCATGGATTTGAATGCACAGATCGTAGCTACTCCTGCGGAAAAGGCCAATGCCCGGTATATTGATTCAGCGGTCATAGAGGCATCAAGAATACGAAGGGAAGCAAACGGGAATGGCTCCTCAGAAAGCGAAGAAGGGCAGGAAGGTAAACCATATCAAATTGATGGACCGGCCGAGGCCGACAGGGCAAGCAAGCAAGGATATACCCTGGTGCCAAGGGCTCACCAGGGTTTTTGGTGGTATGTAAGCTGTGGTTCCGTCCAGGAATATTATGACGATCTTATTACCATTTTGTTCGGAAATGCTAATTGCAATACAGCGGTTATTAAACTATTTAACGCTGGCGATACCTTGCAGGCTTCTTACGAAGTGAGATTGTTAGGGGATTATTATCCATTTTCGGCAGGCCAAATATTAACCGGTAGCCAGACTGTAACATCAGAAATGATCCCGGGTAATTTGTTTGCCACCTCCGCAACAGGAGGGAATTGCAGTAGCAACTTCCAGTATCAATGGCAATATTCTTACAACGATACGCTGTATTGGGATATTGACAGCAGTACAGTCGGCGATTCATTGGTTTTGGGAGGGGAGATAAGCCGGTCAACCTGGTTTCGAAGAAAGGTGATTTGTAGTACGGATACCATGTATACCGCAAGCGTGGGAGTATTTCTTATCCCGCCAATGAATGGCGGGGTTATAACAACTCCCAGCCAGTTTATCAATTCAAATACCGCCCCTCCTGCAATTAACGCAACGCCGGCTTCAAACGGGATCAGCGATGTCTTTACCTATAAATGGCAGATCTCGACGGATGGTTACGTATACACAGATATATCCGGTGCCACAAACCAGAATCTTACCTATACCACCCCGCTTACATCGGCCAGGTATTTTCGAAGAAAAGCAACTTCAGATACAATTTTTGCATATACCAACCCTGTTCTGTTTAAGATAAACACACCGCCGCCAGTATATCCCATAAACCCGCAAAACAGTATTGATACCTTGCTCACCCAGGCGGGTATTGCAAATCTTCCAGGCCTTTTTACCATTTATAGTGATAGTGTTGCCAACAACAGGCCAGCACCCAACCCCACATTGGATTCATTAGATATTAAGGCCAGGCAAAAACTTGAACTATCTCCCTTCAATGAAGTGTATACGGGACTTGAGCAATCTGATGTGAACGCCATTCTGTCGGATACCCTGGAGGATAATATCCAGCAACTTCTTCTGAAGGATAGTCTTGGCATTATTGACACAACTATTAAACCGGCATTCATTCCCTTCATGGATGATAGTACGATTAACAGTTATATCTCCACAAGTAATTTTCATGGATTGGATTCAGTTGTAAACCTGTCACCCCAGGTCTCTTTTGAAGATGCAGCCCTGCTGATCGACCAGGCGCAGAATGCCGGCCTGCCACCGGAGCAGCGAAGTTATGTTCCATCAGTGCTTCCGGCCGGGTATAGACCGGGCGCCGTCATTAACGGGCAGGCGGTCATGCCTTTCCCTTATACCGGCAGTTCCATGCATTATACAGGAAGTTTTTATTTTACCCCGGGTACCACTGTCGGTAGCATTAAGTGGATAGCAAACGGAGGAACCATTATTTCGCAAAATACTAATCCATCTTCGGGCACATTATATGCAGATGTGGTCTGGAATAACACATCGGCAGCTCATTTTATTGCTTTATATGATATGGAAACTAAGCAATTTGATTTGCTGAATATATATGTGATACCGGTTTCCGGAATGTCATATCCCCCATTGCAAAAACTTTATTTTGGTCAAACACCCTGCCTGGTTCAATCGGTGTCTTCCTGTACCGGCATGAATGGTTGGTCTTATACATTCAAGTGGCAGCAGTTCGACGTGTATGCGACAAACCCTATGTGGACAGATATTGCCGGCTCAGTTACAACTGCTAACCAGCCAACACACATCGTTACTTACCAACCGGCTTCACTCACTCGCCCATGGGTGATGTATCGCCTGGTAAGCAGCTATACGAATGGAGGGCCCACTTACAGCTGTACCGGTTCTGCAATGAGCATACAATTAGAAAAGCCAGATGGCGGTATTATTTCATGTGCCGTCACGGATTTTGCCTTTAATACAATCCCGGTAGTTACGCAAACTGCATCCAATGGTGGGTATACTCCGGCAGGCGCCAGCTACACCTACGCATGGGAATATTCTATAAATGGAGGTTCCTGGACAGAATTTGGTTACGGCCAGGCCTATCCAAATTATGCTATCCGCTATTCCAATACTAGGATCAGGAGAAAAATTACCATATCTGCAAGTGTTCCGGCGGGCTATTCTGTACCGGCTGAGTATACCACAGCATACTCAAATGAGATCACTTTCACCACCCATTATCAAACGGCAGATTTTGAGAACCGGAATTATATACGGGAAAATACAGTATTGGTGAAAAATGTGGCCCATTGGGAAGATGCCGACGCCCTGGTCACCGAAAAGAAGATCCAGGTCACAACGTTCCTGGATGGGCTGTCCCGGCCCATACAAACGGTGGGTAAGGGAACACATTACGATGAAAACAACAGCCAGTGGTATGATATGGTCCATTCGGTTACCTATGTGGCTGGTGGCAGAGTGGATAAAGCCCTGTTACCCTATCCCACTACAGATAACCCGGGTAAATTCAAAACAAATGTGGCCACGGCGCAGCCGGCTTATTATCAAAGTAAGTTTGGTGAGGGCAATGCGTATTCAAAGGTTGATTTTGACGGAAGCCCCTTCGACAATATTCTAAAAGTATATGCACCCGGTGATAGCTGGGCAGGGAATAATACCGGTGTATCCGGTAATGTGGAAGTGTATGTGGCTGCCAATGACCTGGTAAGAAAATGGACCGTAGGGTATAATGAGGGGGAAGTACCTGTATCCACCAGTGCATATCCTTATGCAGGATTGATAAAATCGTGGGCGCTGGATGAAAAAGGAAAGAAAGTAATTACGTATACCGACATCAATGGAAATGTGGTACTGAAAAAAGTTCAACTGGCAGAAGGAGCGCAATTAACTTCCCATCACGATGGCTGGCTTTGCACCTACTATGTGTATGACGATTTTAATCAATTGCGCTTCACCATTACCCCCAAAGCTGTAAAAGAAGCAAAAGAAAATAATTGGGTATTGACACAAACTATAACCGATGAACTTTGCTTCTGGTACGATTATGATGAACAGGGCAGGGCGAGAGCTAAGAAAACACCAGGAAAGGGAGTAGAATATATTGTTTACGACAGGCGGCAACGACCCGTATTTACACAGGATGCCAATGCAAGGGTAAAAGGCGAGTGGCTGACAGTATTTTATGATCAGCTAAACCGGCCGGTAATGACGGGAATATATAAATCGGCTGCTACACAAACTCAAATGCAGACCGTATATGATGGCATTGGGGCCAATATGGTCACACTGAGTGCAACAAATGGTGGCACGTTCAAAGTAAATTATTGTTCATTTACTTCTACCGAGATCAATAACACTGCCCTGTTCACTCTACTCACGTTTAGCTATTATGATGATTATACTTTTTCAGGTAAAAAAGATATAGATCTTTCGGAAAACAACAAATTGCCTTATAAAACCACCGGTTATCTTTCTAACCTGGAGGAATGGTATAATACGAGACGGACCACCGGTATGCCAACAGGTGGAAAAACAAGAGTGCTAACTGATGCGGCTACTCAATATCTGTCCTCAACAATTTATTATGATGAAGAAGGAAGAGCGATACAGTCCCTCGCTGATAACATAAAAGGGGGAACAGATATTTCATCTGTACAATATCATTGGGATGGCAGGGCGCTCAGTAAGGTGGAAACACATAATAACCCCGGCACTGTCTATACGAATTTCTCCACTGTAACCAAGTATAAGTTTGATAAGATAGGCAGGGTTACGGGTATTGGCAAAAAACTTGGAACTAACCTGCAGGTAAATTACACAGACCTGCAGCAGAGCGTCAATATGCCGGATATACAAGAGGAAAAAGATGAGAAGTTCAAGGTCATTAATAAATACAAATACAATGAACTGGGGCAAGTGGTGAAAAAAACCCTGTCACCAAACTATAATAGCGGAGCGGGACTTGAAACAATTGATTTTTCTTATAACATACGGGGATGGCTGACCGGCATCAACAAAGATTACGCACTGGCAGAAAACAATGGCAACCAGTGGGAGCATTATTTTGGCATGTATATCGGTTATGATAACAGGGACGGCAAGTTTGCTGCGGCACAGGTGAACGGGCAGGCCACAGGGGTGCAATGGAAAAGCCAGGGGGATAATATTGCACGGCGATATGATTACGTGTATGATAATGCCAACCGCTTAATCGCCGCTAATTTCAAACAATTCAGCGATGGCTCGTGGAATAATACAAAGGTGGACTTCAGCAGTAAGGAAATTACCTACGATGAAAATGGCAATTTGCTTACGCTGACGCAAATGGGAGTGCTGCCGGGAGGCACAGCGCCAATATTCCTGGACAAGCTCAATTATCTGTACAATACAAAGAGTAATAAACTATTCAGCGTATCCGATATTGGTGGAAATCCCGGCAACGGGAAACAGGGCGATTTCAAGGATGGCGGTAATGGCAGCAATGCAGATTATAGCTATGATGCTAACGGGAATATGGTAACGGATAACAACAAACGTATTTCTGCTATTACCTACAACTATTTGGATAAACCCGAACTCATGACCATTGCCGCACCGGCAGGAGGGGCAGGAGGCGGCACCATCAAATACATTTACAGCGCAGGAGGAAGCAAGCTTCAAAAAATTGTAACGGAGAATCCAACACCTGCCAACGGCAATCAAACCGTAATCACCACCACTACCTACATTGGCGCTTTTGTGTATGTGCAGAATTCAACTGCTCCTCCGCCGGCTGGCGGAGATGGGGGGCTGCAAATGATTGGACATGAAGAAGGCCGAATTCGCATCATTACTCCCTATATTAATGCAAGTGATCCTGGAAACCTGCTGAGCGGAGGTATCAGTATGCCCGGAGGCAAGCAGGGCGTGTTTGATTATTTCATCCTGGACAACCTGGCCAATGTGCGGGCCACCATTACTGAAGAGATCAATAAGGCGGCGGGAGTGTGTACCATGGAAGATGCCAATGCCACCATTAAACAGAATGAAGAAGCAACTTTTGGAAACCCGGGTGCAGGAAATGAAGTGAATGGTACCAGGGTGAACCGGCCAGGACTATGGCAGGCCAACAGCAGTAACCGGGTAAGCAAGCTGGAAGCTTTGAACAATGTGCCCAAAACGGGCCCCAACGCCCTGCTGAAAGTAATGGCAGGGGATAAGATACGGGCCATGACAGATTATTATTACGTGCAGGACCCCGGCAGCAGCAATAGCCAGGGATTGAATGCTATGGTGAGCAGCTTTATCACCTCACTGGCCGGGGGCAGAACCGCTGCCGCTACACACGGGCAGGAAGCAGCCATAAGCGGAGGGCTTACAGGAAACCCGGCATTGGGAAATTTCTTTACCAACCCGGCCACACCGGATGCTAACCCCAATGCCCCGAGGGCTTATTTGAACTGGATATTTTTTGACGAGCAGTTCAACTTTGTGCAGCAGGTATCGGGCTTTAAGCGGGTGAGCCAGGCGGGTGATGGAGCGGCGCCGATAGTAACTGATGAGATCAAAGCGATAAAGAACGGCTATGTATATGTGTACCTGAGCAATGAAAGCAGTGAACCGGTATATTTTGATAACTTTAGCGTGAGCCATGAGCGGGGGCAGTTGATAGGGGAAGATCATTATTATGCTTACGGCTTAAAGATTGCTGCGATCAGCAGCAAGAGTGTAAGTAGTTCTTTGAATAAAGATTTTGTGAAGCGAGGGTACCAGGGGGCATTTGCTGAAGAAGTTGCAGAGTTTGAACTGAATTATATAGAATTCTTCTACCGTACTTATGATCCGCAGATAGGAAGGTGGACGACACCTGATCCTTATGATCAGTTTGCAAGCCCATACAGCGCTATGGGGATGGACCCAGTGAATAATACGGATCCAACCGGTGGAATTGTCTTAAGCTGGCCTCCTCCAGGAATGCGTCAATGCTTACTTGGATTAAATTCTAGTGTAAGCACTACTGCAAGCACATTAAGCTCTGTACTAACCGCAGTTGCAAAAGCTGCATCTTTATTATCGGTTGTTGGAAATGCCATGCTAAGTAACATAAATAATACTATGGCTAATGGTATGTCAATGGAATCAATGACTGGGGAAACCCCTGAGGAAAGTGTAACGTGGGATCAAGTGCATCTTGCTGCAGTCTTATCATTAGTTACTATTGAAACAATGACAATGCGAGAAGAGATCTTTTTAAGCTATGGTTCGCTAACCCCAGTGCATCAAAGTTATCTAGATGTCAACATCTCCATTATGAATGATAATGGTGAATCAGATGATATCAAAAGGCAAAACATTGAAAATATCAAGTATTGGGACGCTGAATTCACCTTTTTGGCAATGTGGTTTAATGGGAAAGAGCTGATAGGGAAAGCGCATGAAATATTGTGCTTCCCCGGAGTTTCTAAAGAAGACAATGTTAAAGCTTTGATGGGATACATACAGATGGTTAGAGATGAATGGAAAGGAATAAGTGAAGCTGGTAGAACATTTGGGGAGATACTTTTATCATATGCTGTTGGTGAAACTCCGAGTGCCAAGAGCTTGAAGATAACAAAAGCGCCAAAAAAGAAAGTAATAGCCGGGACTTCTAAGACGGTACTTACAAGAGTAGAGCGGTTATCAAAATTCAAAGACAATTTATCTAAGGCTGCGAAACCGACCAATCCTAAGGATGCTTTGAAATTAATTAATAAGACATTGGATGATATTGAAAGCAAGTATGCAGGAGCTAGTGATAGGATGTTTGGAATACTGGACGATAAATTTGTGACATATCATAGTAACGGTAGTGTAACAGCACTAACTAGGGGGCATAGAATTGAAATTCAAGCCAATGGTAGTTTCAGTATCTTTGATAGGAAAACAGGGGAATTGTTCTATAAAAATTGATATGGAAAACATTCAAGAACTTTTTAAGTACACTCTCAAATTACTCGAGCAGATGTCTATAAGGCATGAGTATAGGAGTTTTCCTTCAGGCGCAATAATGTTAGATGTCTGGCATAATGATAGATTCTATGTTTTTCAGTTCGAAGACTATATTGGTTTCTCAGAGATTGATAGTGAAAATATAGGATTTGATACGAACCCCGATGAAAAATTTCATAATGCAAACGATTATAAAGAAAAACTGAATAGCATATTGAATAGTAAAAGATGCTAGGAGGAATATCCTTTCTGTCTATCAGGCCCACTACCTTAGAACTTGTAACGCAAACAAAGCAGAAATAAAGTGTTATGAAAACAGATTTAATAATTGTTCTAATTGGAGGAAGTTTTTGTTGTAATAATTTTTAGTTGTTTATCCAAAAGGATTTTATGATTGAAATCACTAAAACGATATGAATAATTATTATAATAATAATAAGGTCAAGGAATTAATAAAATAATGCATACCGAAGGGAAAAGGAAATTTTTGAAAATCCCTTCCAAAGGAGTCTCTCGCAGTGGACTCAGCGTAGTATCCAAGGCCACGGCTCGGGACTCACAAACAAAATCTGGGAAACAAACAATACATTATGCAATTCAAAGTTTTAATTTTTCTAATGATAGGATGTTTTTATGGCATTATTTTACCCGGGTGTTCATCAAAAAGGGTTACTGTAACTGGAATCGCCAAAAATGAACCCACTAATGCGTTTCTAATGACTATCAGTGGGGAGTATTATTTTTTAAAAGGAGTACCTCGTTGGGATGAAAAGTATTTAAACAAGATGGTCAGAGTATCTGGTGTTATGCAAGTAATCAGGTATGATACGATTACATTATACACATCAAAAGGAAAGGGTGAGACAGCAATCAGAGGCAGATTTTCTGTATTGAAGCCAAAATGGGAACTTGTCCAACCAAAATAACAAAATGAGCGTTAAGGCGGCACGTAATTCCGCCTACTTCACTTCTTCAAAATCTATATAATCCCCCGCCTTTTCTTTTGGCTTTTGCGGACCGGGCTCTTGTGGTGTATAACCTTGTTGCTGCTGTTGTTGGCACATCTGTTCTTCCATCCGGCCCTGCATTTCACGGAACCCCTTCTTAATTTTTCTGGATGCAATAAATACCGGTATCACAATCCGGAAAATGAATACCAGGCCAATGTAGATCAATATGCCAAATAAAATGTATTTCACGCTGTAAAGTTAAGCGCGGGCCCGGAAACCTCACCGAGTTTAACAGGGCGTTTACCTGCTACTTCCGGTGGAATAAATACAGGAACACGACAAACACAAAGGGTGTACAAAGTGCACAATGTCATGCAGGCATCCATTGTGTCCGTTGTGTCTTCTTCGTGCCCTTTGTGGCCCTGTACTTTTGCCCATCCCCCTTCTTTGGCCTTATGTAATACAAAACCACCACCCCCAGCCACTATTTGGATGGTATTATACATTTACCCTACCTTTGCATCGGAAAAAGCTGAAAGAAGGGAACGAAGACCGTTCCCTTCTTCTTTTCTACTACCTGAACATGGATCCGCAAACACAGTCATTGGTACAGTCATTAGAGCACAAGGTCAATAGCCTGATCAGCACCGAACCCGACCTTTTTTTGGTGGAAGTGAGGATCAAACCCACCAATAATATTAAAGTGTTTATTGATGGAGATCAGGGAGTTAGCATAGAAAGGCTGGTGCAGTTTAACCGCCGCCTGTACAAACAACTGGAGGAAGAAGGGATATTCCCCAACGGCGATTTTTCGCTGGAAGTATCCTCCCCGGGCCTGGATGAACCGGTAAAACTCCACCGCCAGTACCTGAAAAATACCGGACGGTTTGTAGAGGTTACCGATAAAGAAGGACAGAAAATAGAAGGCAAACTGGTGCAGGTAACCGATCAGGAAATCGTGCTGGAAGAACAAAGGGGCAAAGGAAAAAAGCTGGAAATGCTGACCCACAGCATCCCATTTGACAGTATAAAAACAACAAAAATTCAAATTAAATTTTAACCACAAGGGCTTACAAAATTTTGTGTTATGGCAAGTATCAACCTGATAGAGGCGTTCCAGGATTTTAAAGAAGCTGAGAACATCGACCGCCCCACCATGATGAAAGTGGTGGAAGACGTATTTAAAACACTGCTTCGTAAAAAATATACCAGCGACGATAACTTTGACGTGATCGTGAATGCGGAAAAAGGTGACCTGGAGATCATCCGCCGCCGTATGATCGTGGAAGACGGACAAGTGGACGACCCGCTGTCACAGGTAGCCTATTCTGATGCCGTAAAGATCGAGCCTGACTTTGAAGTGGGCGAAGAATTATATGAAGAGATCGACCTGCTGGACTTTGGCCGCCGTGCTATCCTGGCTGCCAAACAAACCCTGGCCAGCCGTATCAGCGACCTGAAAAAGAATGTTCTTGCAAAAAAATATGGCGACAGGACCGGTGAGATCATCAGTGCCGAAGTGTACCAGGTATGGAAAAAAGAAATTTTGCTGCTGGATGAAGAAGGAAATGAACTGATACTCCCCAAGAGCGAACAGATACCACAGGATTACTTCAAAAAAGGAGAGAATATCCGTGCCGTGGTAAAGAAAGTGGACATGAAAAATAATAATCCGGTCATCATTCTTTCCCGCACATCGCCCGATTTCCTGGCGAAATTGCTGGAAATTGAAGTGCCTGAGATCTTTGACGGACTGATCGTGATAAAGAAAATTGTGCGTGATCCGGGAGAAAGAGCTAAAGTTGCGGTGGAATCCTACGACGACCGTATCGACCCCGTGGGCGCCTGTGTGGGTATGAAGGGAAGCCGTATCCATGGTATCGTTCGTGAACTCAAAAATGAGAACATCGACGTGATCAACTGGACCAATAATATCCAATTACTGATCCAGCGTTCATTGACACCCGCCAAGATCACCAGTATGGAACTGGACCAGGAAGCTAAACACGCCAATGTTTACCTGAAACCCGACCAGGTTTCGCTGGCAATCGGTCGCCGCGGTGTGAATATTAAACTGGCCTGCGAATTGACAGGATATGAGATCGATGTTTACCGCGATAATGAAGGCCAGGAAGATGAATTTGATATCGACCTGGAAGAATTCAGCGACGAGATCGAAACATGGGTGATCGACGAACTGAAAAGAGTAGGCTGTGATACCGGAAGAAGTGTGCTGGCGCTTACACCCGAAGAATTAGAAAGAAGGACCGACCTCGAAAAAGAAACCATCGACGAAGTAAGGAAGATCCTGAAAGAAGAATTTGAAAAAGAATAATAAAGTGAATAGTCAATAGTGAATGGTCAGTAAACGACCTGTTCTATTCACTATTGGCCACTCACAAATTGACAAATAAAAACACTGAATGGCAGAATTAAAACTTCCAAGATTATTAGGTGCCGCCAAGGAATTCAACGTTGGCCAGGACACACTTATTGACTTTTTGATAGGAAAAGGTTTTGCAAAAGATGACCTTAAGCCCACGTCAAAACTAACGGAGGACATGTACCGTTCCCTGCAACAGGAATTCCAGGGAGATAAGGCCGCCAAAATGAAAAGCGACCAGCTCGAACTGCCAAAAGGGTCGCAGGCTGAAGCAAAAAAGAAGAAAGAAGAAGAGGAGATCAGCTTTAAGAAAGATGAAAAACCCGCTGCCAAAACAACAAAGAAAGAAAAAGAAGAAGAGCCGAAACCAGCCGAAGAACCGGCGCCGGCCATAGCAGCAAAAGCAAAGACAAAAGAAGAGGAAGTAAAGACCGAAGAAGTGGTGAGAGTGGAGAGCCCCGAACTGGAAGGCCCCAAAGTGGTGAAAAAGATCGACCTCTCCGCTATCGATTCATCCACCCGTCCGAAGAAAGGCGCCAAAGCAAAAAAAGAAGAAGAGCAGCCGGCAGAAGAAGTGAAGCCGGTAAAAGGCAAAGCAAAAAAAGGCAAGACGGAAGAGGTGGTGGAAGCAAAAATAGAAACACCTGTAAAGGAAGAGCCGGTAAAAGAAGAACCACCGGTGGTGGAGAATATAGAGGTCGAAAAATTATCAGGGCCCAAGATCCTGGGTAAGATCGACCTGCCCGTGACCAATGATACAAGACCTGTAAAAGACGAAAAGAGAAAGAGAAAACGTATCCCGATCGAGAAAAAAGAAGTGAAGCGGGATGTGTTCATCAATAAAGAAGGGGATAAAAAGCAAGGTGGTGGAGGCGGATTCAACAGGGACAACCGTGGAAGAGGTGGTGGCCCCGGCCGCAGGGACAATCGTGGTACCCGCCGGGAAGATAAACTGATTGACGAAAAAGAGATACAGGAAAAGATCAAGGAAACACAGGCCAAACTGGCTGGTGGCGGTGGAAGAGGAAAAAGCCTCAAAGCCAAACTTCGCCGGGAGAAAAGACAGGAAATGGCCGATGCGCAAGGACAGGAGGAAGCGGATAACAAACTGCAATTAACAGAGTTTATCAGTGTAAGCGAACTCGCTAACCTGATGGATGTAAGTTTTGCCGAAGTGATCAGTAAATGTATGAGCCTGGGTATCATGGTGTCTATTAACCAACGCCTCGATGCGGAAGTGATAGAATTGGTGGCCAGCGAATTTGGGTTCGATGTGGAGTTCATCGATATGGAAAAACAAATGGAGATGGAGGAAGACGATGACGAGGATGATGAGGAAGAATTACAACACCGCTCCCCGATCGTTACCATCATGGGCCACGTGGACCACGGTAAAACATCCTTGCTCGATTATATCCGCAGTGCGAATGTGGTGGCAGGTGAGGCCGGCGGTATCACCCAGCACATTGGTGCTTACCAGGTGGAACTTCCCAATGGAAAAGAAATTACTTTCCTCGATACACCCGGTCACGAAGCCTTTACCGCCATGAGGGCCCGCGGTGCCAAGGTTACGGATATTGCCGTGATCGTGATAGCAGCCGATGATGCAGTGATGCCGCAAACAAGAGAGGCGATCAGCCATGCACAGGCTGCCGGTGTACCCATGATCTTTGCTATCAACAAGATCGATAAAGATGGCGCCAACCCGCAAAAGATATACGAGCAGCTTTCACAAATGAATTTGCTCGTGGAAGAATGGGGTGGTAAATACCAAAGCCAGGAAATAGCAGCGAAAAAAGGATTGAATATAGATAAGCTGCTGGAAAAAATATTACTCGAAGCAGAGTTGCTGGACCTCAAAGCTAATCCTGACCGGGAAGCTTCCGGTACCATCATTGAAGCCTCTCTGGATAAAGGCCGCGGTTATGTGGCCACCCTGCTGGTGGAAAATGGTACACTGAACCCAGGCGACCTGATCGTGAGCGGACAATACTTTGGTCGTGTGAAAGCGATGTTCAATGAAAGGAACAAACGGGAAGAAAAAGCAGGCCCTTCCGCACCGGCGGTTATCCTGGGATTGAACGGTGCACCACAGGCCGGTGAAAAATTCAAAGTGTATGAAGATGAATCTGAAGCAAAAGAAATCGCCTACCGTCGTGCACAGATATTGAGAGAACAGGGTATTCGTACCAAAAAACACATTACCCTGGATGAGATCGGTCGTCGTTTGGCACTCGGCAGCTTCAAAGAACTGAAAGTGATCATCAAAGGTGATGTGGACGGATCTGTGGAAGCCCTGAGTGACTCCTTACAGAAATTATCTACACAGGAAATATTGGTGAGTGTGATCCATAAAGGGGTGGGACAGATCAATGAAAGCGATATCGTACTGGCCGAAGCATCTGACGCCATCGTGATCGCCTTCAACGTTCGCCCTTCATTACAGGCCTCCAGGCTGGCAGAAAATGCCGGTATCGAGATCAAGATGTACTCGATCATTTATAATGCCATCGAAGAAGTGAAGAGCGCCATGGAGGGAATGCTGGAACCCAAAGTGCAGGAAAAGATCACGGCCAATGTGGAAATAAGGGAAGTATTCAAATTCGATAAAGCTACGGTGGCAGGTTGTTATGTGCTGGATGGCAAGATCAAACGCGACTCCAAAATACGCCTTATCCGGGATGGTATCGTGATCTACCCCACCGCCGGCAATGTGGCCGAACTGGCATCATTGAAACGATTCAAAGACGACGCCAAGGAAGTGGTATCCGGTATGGAATGCGGATTGACCATCAAGAACTTCAGCGATATAAAAGTGGGCGATGTGGTGGAAGCCTACGAAGAAGAAGAAGTAAAGAGAACACTCTAGTTGCTGGTTTCTGGTTGCAGGTCGCTGGTTCATTAAAGCGGGCAGAGTCATTACCGGTAGGCAAACTCCCTGCTTTAGGGTTTTAACCAGCAACTAATAACCAGCAACCAGCAACCAGCAACCAGAAAGATTTGTTAAATACTCCCCGGCCTGTACCCGGTTTTTAAAGTGAAAAGTACTTTTGAGCCTATGCTTACTCTTAAAAGAACCCTGACTGTCTGCTTCCTGCTTTCTGTTATCACAGTTACTGTGAATGCACAGCCTAAAAAAGTCGTGGCAGATAAAATTATCGCTATCGTTGGCGACAGGATCATCCTGCTGTCGGAGATCAAAAACTCTTTAGCAGATATTGCCCGCCAGGGCGGACAGGTGCCGGAGAATGGGGAATGCCTCCTGATGGAACAGGCCGTTATTTCAAAAGTGCTGATGCTGCAGGCAGAAAAAGATTCTTTACCGGTAACAGATGAAGATGTGGAAGCCGACCTGGACAACAGGATACGGGTTTATATCAACCAGTTTGGCGGAAGGGAACAATTGGAAGAAGTGGCCGGTAAAACGATCTACCAGATCAAAGATGATGCGAGGGAATCTGTGAAAGAACAAAAACTGGCCTCCGCCATGCAAAGAAAGATCGTGGAGAATGTGCGCATGACACCTAACGAGGTAAAAGCTTTCTTTGATAAAATACCCGCCGACAGTTTACCCTTCTTTGAATCTGAACTGGAAGTGGGGCAGATCATTATTTATCCCAAAGCATCCAGGAGTATTGAAGAATATATCGTGGATGAGATGAACAATTATAAACGCCAGATCGAATCCAAACTCACTACGTTTGATCAATTAGCAAGGAAAGTATCAGAAGACCCGGGCAGCCGGGAGAATGGCGGTAAATACAGTATCAACAGAAATGAAAAGAACTGGGACCCAGTGTTCATGTCCACTGCATTCCGGTTAAAGGAAGGCGAAATATCCAGCCCGGTAAAATCTAAATTCGGTTATCACCTTATCCAGATGGTGGAAAAGAATGGGGACGATGCGGTGGTGCGTCATATACTGCGTATCCCTCCCGTAACCGAAGATGAAATAAAGATCGCCAGAGATAAACTGGACACTGTTCGGGCAAAGATCATTGCCGGTACCATGAGTTTTAATGAAGCGGCTTCCAAATACAGTGATGATGAGTCGGCTAAGTATGCCGGTCCCTTTGTGCTGAACAGGGATGGCGCTCCCTATGTGATGATCGACATGCTGGATAAGGATATGGTGAATGTGATCAGTAAAATAAAAGTGGGAGATATTTCCCTGCCGGAGCCCTTTGCTGATGAGCAAAGCGGTAAGAAAGGAGTAAGGATCATTTTTCTGAAATCCCGTTCAGAACCTCATCGTATGAACATGCATGATGACTATAATAAAATTGCCCAGATCGCACTGGAAGAAAAGAAAAGTAAAGTGCTGGACAAATGGCTGAAGAATAAACTGGCCACCTATTATATTATGGTAGACCCGGATGCGGCGCTCGAGTGCCCGCAGCTGAATAAGTTCTCCACCGAATCCAAAGGGTTCTGAGCGAATTGAACCGTCTAAGTGTAAGCCGTTACAACTGTAACGGCTTTTCTCTTACCAGCAGCGGCCGAAACGTAAAAAAGGCATGTAAAATAACGGTGAATAAAAAATGGATAATGACTATTTTTACCGGATAATTTAATGGAATCAGCGTGCTATATATATGCTCCTTTCCTACCATATCCAAAGCCTGAAAGACTATTTTGCCAGGTCAGAGCAATTCTTTTTTGTACTTATTGACAGGTCTTTCCGTATAGCCTATGTTAATCCCCTTTTCACCGATACCTTTTATCATTCTTCCCCCGATGTTCCCGGCCAGGCCGCCACTACTGTTTTCGAGGATTATACGGCGGGCATCCGTTCTGTTACAGAGGAATGTTTTAATAATCCCGGAGTAACCCTGCACGCAGAAATTGTGACCCGTTCTGCAGATAATATACTTTGTAAAATAAAATGGGAATTCAGCGCCAACCCGGAACCGGATGGGAGCGCAGAATATGTGCAGGCCGTTGGGGTGCTGATACACGGCGAAGAGATACAGCATAAGGCCACCCGGCTGCCCGGTAAACTTCCGGAGCGGTATAAGGCATACGAACAAAGTGCAGAAGGGTTATGGATGTTTGAACTGGATGAACCGGTGGAGATCAATAAAACTGCTGAAGAGATCATTGCACATTGGAGAGAACATGCGTATATAGCTGACTGTAATATGACGCTGGCCCGTATGTACGGATTTGACGAACCCCGGGAAATAATGGGCAGCAAACCGGATGATTTCATGGATTTTACAGACCCGGAATTGCTGAGACGGGTACACCAGTTCATCCGCAATGGATTTGAAGCAAAAGGATTTGAGTCAACAGAAAAAGATAAGGAAGGCAATACCGTTTATTTCCGGAATAATATGACGGGCGTGGTGGAGAATGGGGTACTGCTCAGGATTTGGGGTACGCAACAGGATATCACCATACAGAAAAAAGCAGAACAACGCCTGCAGCAAAGCGAACTGTTTTATCGGAACCTTTTCTCCAACTCGTTGGATGGATTGCTGATCACTGACCAAACAGGAATGATCACGTTCGCATCCGCCTCCGTTACACAAATATTAGGTTATGAAGTGGACGAGCTGATCGGGAAACTCACTTTTGATTTTGCCCATCCCGACGATCGCCAGCTGGCTGTTTCCGCATTTATGGATGAAGTAAAAGAAGTACCCGTAAGAAAGTTCATATCCATACGGCTCCGGAATAAACAGGGAGAGTGGATCTGGTGTATCGTAAGGGGACATAACCTGATGCAGAACCCCTATGTGCAGGGCATCCTGGTATACTTCTATGATGATACCATGCGCAAGCAAACGGAGCAGGCGCTGATCGACAGTGAAAAAAGGTCCAGGATACAGGCCAATATTCTGACCAATGTAACCGATGTGATCATCACCACCGACCTGGACCGGGTGATCACTTCCTGGAATAAAGTAATTGAAAAACTGACCGGCATCCCCGAAGAAGAAGCGGTGGGAAAATTATTCAGGCAAATTGTTCATGCTGATTTTTCCCCTTATACACATGACCAGGTGGCGGAGATCGTTTTCCGGGAAGGGATCTGGAAAGGAGAAATGAATATTGTTGGTGCGGGAGGAGAAAAAAAGCACCTGCTGCATACCATTTCCATGTTGCACGACGCCGAAGGAAATAATATCGGTTTGCTGGGAGTGGGAAGAGATATTACGGAAAGAAAAAAAGCACAGGCCAAATTACAGGAGAGTGAATTATTTTACCGCAGCCTTATTTCTTATTCATTAGATGGAATTGTGATGACAGATGCCGGGGGCCTTATTACGTATTGCGGGCCCTCTGTAACAAAACTTTCAGGGTATGAACCCAGCCAGCTCCTGGGCCATCATCTTTTCGAATTCGTTCACCCCGATGATATTCCGGTGGCCGTGGATGCTTTCCAGGCAGAGATCAGCAAGCAATCAGTCGTAAACTATATGGTGTTGCGGCTGATGCATTCCAGTGGTTTGCCGGTATGGTGTACCGTAAGGGGGCATAACCTGCTGGACAACCCGGTGGTAAAATCGATGGTGATCTATTTTGCCGATGATAGTAAAAGAAAGGAAGCGGAAGATAAGCTCCGGCAAAGCGAACAGCATTTCCGCAACCTGATTTTTAATCTCAAGCAGGGGATCATTTTGCAGGGAGCAGACGGGAGGATGATCGTTTGTAACCAGGCTGCGTTGGATATGCTGGGCGTAACAGAGGACCAGCTGATCGGTCAATCCCCGATCGGTCCGGGATGGAATATCATTCATGAAGATGGCCGTTCTTTCACGCCTTCTCTGCATCCCGCTAATATTGCTTTTGAAACAAAAAAACCTGTTCGGGATGTGGTGATGGGAGTATGGAGACCTGTTACCGGCGACAGGGTATGGTTATTGGTCAATGCTGAACCGGTACTGGACCATCATGGCGACCTGTTGAATGTGATCTGTTCTTATACCGATATTACCGAGCAGAAAAAATTATCCCAGGCGCTGATCGAACAGGAGATACAAAAACAAAAACAGCTCACACAGGCCACGATCGATGGACAGGAAAAAGAAAGACAGGAGATAGGGAAAGAACTGCATGATAATATCAACCAGCACCTCAATACCACCCGGCTCTATTTGGAAGTGGCCCGGGAAAAAGCATCGGGGGAAGTGCTGGAAATGATCCATCTCTCCCACAAAAACCTGATCTCCATTGTGGACGAGATCCGGCAGCTGTCGCAATCGCTGGTGCCACCTACATTGGGTGACCTGGGGTTGGTGGAATCCATCCATGACCTCTGCGATTCATTGAAAAGAGGCTATCCTTTCAATATTGAATTTTTATACCGTCATTTCAGCGAAGAAAAAATGCCGGGCAATATGAAACTGATGTTGTTCCGGATCGTGCAGGAGCAGGTGAATAATATTATCCGTCATGCGCACGCAAAAAACATACAGATCCGGCTGCAGTCGGATGCCGAATACGTGATCCTGACCATTGCCGACGACGGAGAAGGCTTCGATCCGGTGACCTACCGGAAGGGACTGGGTTTCAGCAACATCAGCAACAGGGCCACACTTTTCAATGGTAAAATGGAGATCGATGCAGCCCCGGGCAGGGGTTGTGCCGTAACGGTCATCATCCCCTTTGACCGTGAATAACAGAACGGATTTAGCAATTAGGTAAAGTTTTATGCCGTACCTTTGCGCCTTCCATGAGCGACCCGATTAAACACGAATGCGGACTTGCATTCATCAGACTCCGGAAACCTTTCTCTTACTACCAGCAACAGTATGGCACTGTTATGTGGGGACTCAACAAGCTGTACCTGCTCATGGAAAAGCAGCACAACAGGGGACAGGATGGTGCAGGTGTGGCAGCAGTAAAGCTGAATGTGGAGCCCGGTTATCCTTTTATGCACCGCATCCGCAGCAATGCACCACAGGCTATTGCCGATATCTTTCAACAGATCGGAAAAGAGGTGGATGAGCTGGAAAAATATCACCCGGACATTAAAAGCCACCCGGGATTGATGAAAGGACATGTGAGTTTTCTCGGCGAATTATTATTAGGTCATCTTCGCTATGGCACCCAGGGAAAAAATAAACTGGAATATTGCCATCCCTTTATCAACCGGCATACGGTCCCTTCCCGAAACCTGGCATTGGCCGGAAATTTCAATATCGTTAATTCCGATGAATTATTTGCCCTTATTGGCAAAGAGCCGCACCCCACCGTCCGCTTCAGCGACCTGGCGGCGATGATCGAACTGATGCATACATTTCTTTGCAAGGAAGATGAGGTATCGCCGGGTCATATGGATATCAAAAAAGTGCTGGCCAAAACATTATCGCTTCTCGACGGCGGTTTTCATGTGGGGGGAATGACCGGTAATGGTATTGGCTTTGTTTTCCGCGACGCACATGGCATACGCCCTTCCTATTATTATATCAATGAAGAAGTGATCGTGGCAGCATCGGAGAGAGCGGCTATACGTACTGCCTTCAACGTGGGCGAGAATGAAGTAAAAGAACTGATGCCGGGGCAGGCACTGATCGTGAATGAAAAAGGGGAGTACGAGATCGCACAGATACTGCCACCCAAAGAAAGAAAGGCCTGCAGCTTTGAACGGATCTATTTCTCGAGAGGAAGTGATGAAAAGATCTACCGCGAAAGAAATGCATTGGGCTATCATCTCAGCGAACCCGTATTGAACCGGATCGATCACGACCTGCGCAATACCATTTTCTCTTTTATTCCCAATACGGCCGAAACAGCATTTTATGGTATGCTGAAAGGCATGGAAGATTACCTGAACAAAATAAAGATCGAACGGATACTCAGCTGGAATAAAGATTTTGATGAAGAAAAGCTGAGTGAAATGATCAACCGTAAGATCCGGATCGAAAAGATCGCCATCAAGGATGTGAAGATGCGGACCTTTATTACAGAAGATGTGGGCCGCAATGAAATGGTGCAGCACGTATATGATATCACCTATGGAACAGTGCGTTCCGGACAGGATAATATCGTGGTGATCGATGATTCGATTGTAAGGGGCACCACCCTAAAAGAAAGTATCATCCGGATGTTGGCGAGGCTGAAGCCGAAGAAGATCATTATCGTTTCTTCCTCACCCCAGATACGCTACCCCGATTGCTATGGTATTGATATGAGCAAGATGGGGGATTTCATTGCATTCAATGCGGCCGTGGAACTGATGAAAGAGAGGGGAAAGATGCAGTGTTTGAAAGATATGCTGGAAAGATGCAGGGAATTGAACCGCAACAATCAATTACATACCGAAAATGTGGTAAAGCAGTTGTATAAACAATTCACGACCGAAGAAATTTCAGCAAAAATAGCACAGCTCATTACGCCGGCCGGATTAGACATACCCGTTGATGTTATATTCCAGAGCATCGAATCATTACATGAATCCTGCCCGAATAACCTGGGCGACTGGTACTTTACCGGAAACTATCCCACCCCCGGTGGAAACAAAGTGGTGAATAAAGCCTTTATGAATTATATGGAAGGCAAAAATGTGCGGGGATATTAAGAATTCATTTTTATTTTTAAGGAATGAAGACAGTCTTCCTTATCCGTCATGCCAAAAGCGATTGGGCCGATGCCACGCTCAGCGATTTTGAACGTCCGCTCAATGAGCGGGGTAAAAATGATGCTCCCAAGATGGCGCACCGGCTTCTCGATAAAAAAGTCAGGCTGGATGCGATCATCTCCAGCCCCGCCAAAAGGGCCCGGAAAACCGCTGCCGTTTTTGCCAAAGAATATAAGATCGTAAAGGAGGATATAATTATTCACGATGAATTGTATGGCGCCGCGGAAGATGTTTTTTATAACGTGATCAGCCATACCGATAATAAATTTGACAATATTGCCATCTTCTCCCATAACCCCGGGATCACCGATTTTGCCAATCAACTCACCGATGCCCGTATTGACAACATACCCACCTGCGGCATTTTTGCATTGACAGCAGAGTGTAAAAAATGGTCTGATTTTAAAGA